>NZ_JBIRPZ010000011.1:0-368937 GCF_044332925.1 Streptomyces sp. NPDC021212 | reverse complement strand
CCCATTACCGCGACGAACCTGTGCCCCCCCACCGGCCGCCCCATTTACCCGCTCTCATGGCACCCCGACACAATTACCCCGGGGGGCATTTGGGGGGGGGGGGGGGGGGGGGGGGGGGCGGGGGGGGGGCGCCCCCCACGGCCCGGAGTGTTCTGTGGGCGTCGTGGGTGGGCGCCCTGACCGGATGCCGGGTGCGGGCTCGTCCCGGTTTCGGTGATTGGAGCATCCGGGGCGCCCGGGGGCCGGGGCCCGCCGTTGCCTTCGGACGGTTCGCTCGGGCTGGGCTTGGTGGCGGCTCCGCGCCCTCGTGACGTGGGGCGGTGCCGGGCTGCGGGCGCGTCAGGGGCGTCGGAGAACCCCGTTGAGGTGGCTCACGGACATCGGGGCCGTAGGTCTCCGGCCTGGGCGGGGTCTGTGAGCCGCCTCAATGTCACCGGCTGGGCGGCGACGGCGCGGCTTGGCCCCCCCCCCGGGCCCCCTCCATGCTCCATCGCCGAAGGCGCGACGAAAGCCGCGCCTTCGGGATCAGAGTTCGCTGTTCGCGGCAGCGGCGACGAAGTCGCCGAAGGCGGCGGGGGAGAGGAGCAGGACGGGACCGTCGGGGTTCTTGGAGTCGCGGACGGCGACCCGGCCGGGTATCTCGGCGACCTCCACGCAATTGCCTATGTCGCTGCTGTGGCTGGACTTGCGCCACTCAGGGCTGCGATCCATAGCGTTCCTCCATTACGTGGGCGATCAGATCTGCCGAGTCCTGGATGGACAGAGCGGCGGCCTGAAGGTGAGCGTAACGGAGCGTGCGGGCGGTGATGTCCTGCGGATTTGCGGTCAAGTAACCGGCCTCGTAGTCCTCGTTGAAGGCGAGATCCGGTCCCTTCTCAAAGCGGAACAATGTGAACGCGCCCGGGAAGCCGACATGTGCTCCGGCCGAGTAGGGCAACACCTGGATGTTCACCCAGTCCTGGTCGCGGAAGGTCAACAGGTGGGCCAGTTGGTTCCACATCACCTCTGGGCCGCCGACCGCTTGGTGCAGTGCTGCCTCGCCGAGAATCACCCACGTCAGCAGCGGGTTCTCTCGCAGCAGGACACGCTGTCGGTCCATGCGGTGCGCCAGCCGGGAGTCAAGGCTGTCCTTGTCGAGCACGCCGATCACCGCTCGTGCGTAGTCCTTGGTCTGCAGCAAGCCGTTCACCACGTTCGGCTCGAAGAAGTACGCCTGGGCTGCCTCGGCTTCCAGGTCCGCGTACTGCTGGTCCTGCAGAGGTACCCGAAAGCACAACGCCATCTCCAGCAGCCGCAGCAGCGCGCCGCCCGTATTCAGCACGTCGTCCAACTGCATCGTGAAGCGCCGGGTCGGAATCTTCCGCGCCGTCTCGTACTGACCGATCAGCGAGCCCGTGCAGTACACCTTCCCGCCCAACTGATCCTGCGTGAGCCCGGCGGCCTCCCTATATCGGCGCAGCTCCGCGCCAAGGTGATGCATCGGAGACGTAGTCGGGTCCAGCTTTCGGATGTTCGGCATGACGGCCCCCAACAACCAGCACGTTGTGTTCGTGAGGTAGCCCACAGTAATCGTCCGGATCCACCCTTGTGGCGTGAACGAAGACATTGCGTACCCACCGCCCCACTACCACCTGACCTTCACCACGCTGTCCGCGCACGCGGCCTGCCACATCCGCCGTATCGTCCGTACGTTCCTCGCCATGTGGGACATGCCGCACCTGGCCGAGCCCGCCGGGCTGGCCGTGACCGAGCTGCTGGCGAACGTGATCAAGCACGTGCCCGGTGCGAGCTGCACCGTGCTGCTCCTGGCGCAGGAGGGGAAGCTGCGGGTCGAGGTCGGCGACGCCTCGCCGGTCGTACCCGTGCGGCGCGCGGCAGGACCGTGGGACGAGAACGGGCGCGGGCTGGCGATGGTGGAGTTGATCACGGACGCGTGGGGCGTGGAACGGCACCAGGGCCGACCAGGGAAGAAGGTGTGGTTCGAGCTCAAAGCGTGAGGCGGGGCGTCTCACAGCTTGGGCGGCGAGCTGGGCACGGAGGAAGACCCCGTAACCTAGTCCGGGTGACCGTGAACGCTGAATCCCACGCCGGTGGCCACACCTGGCAGTCCCTTCCCGCGGCGCAGCAGCCTGACTGGCCGGACCAAGAGGCTCTGCGCGATGTGATCGCTGAGCTCGAGGCCTATCCGCCGCTCGTCTTCGCGGGCGAGTGCGACCAGCTGCGGCACCGCCTGGGGGCCGTGGCCCGGGGCGAGGCGTTTCTGCTGCAGGGCGGCGACTGCGCCGAGGCCTTCGACGGCGTGAGCGCCGACCACATCCGTAACAAGCTGAAGACGCTCCTCCAGATGGGCGCCGTGCTGACCTACGCCGGGTCCGTCCCGGTGGTGAAGGTCGGGCGGATCGCCGGCCAGTACAGCAAGCCGCGCTCGAAGCCGACCGAGACCCGCGACGGGGTGACCCTGCCCACGTACCGCGGGGACTCGGTCAACGGTTTCGAGTTCACGGAGAAGGCGCGGATCCCGGATCCGCAGCGGCTGAAGCGGATGTACCAGGCGTCGGCCTCCACGCTGAACCTGGTCCGCGCCTTCACCACCGGCGGCTACGCCGATCTGCGGCAGGTGCACGCCTGGAACCAGGACTTCGTGAAGTCGTCCCCTTCGGGGCAGCGCTACGAGGCGCTGGCGCGCGAGATCGACCGGGCGATGAACTTCATGAACGCCTGCGGGGTGGACCCGGAGGAGTTCAAGACCGTCGAGTTCTTCTCGTCGCACGAGGCGCTGATCCTGGCCTACGAGTCGGCGATGACCCGCACCGACTCGCGGACCGGCGACCTGTACGACGTGTCCGGCCACATGGTGTGGATCGGCGAGCGCACCCGGCAGCTGGACGGGGCGCACATCGAGTTCGCGTCGAAGGTCCGTAACCCGGTCGGCGTGAAGCTGGGCCCGACGACCACGCCCGAAGAGGCGCTGACGCTGATCGACAAGATCGACCCGGACCGCGAGCCGGGCCGCCTCACCTTCATCACGCGGATGGGCGCGGACAAGGTCCGCGACAAGCTGCCGCACCTGGTGGAGAAGGTCACCGCGTCCGGCGCGCAGGTCGCGTGGGTCTGCGACCCGATGCACGGCAACACCTTCGAGGCCGCGTCGGGCCACAAGACGCGCCGCTTCGACGATGTGCTGGACGAGGTCAAGGGCTTCTTCGAGGTCCACAAGGAGCTGGGCACCCACCCGGGCGGCATCCATGTGGAGCTGACCGGTGACGACGTCACGGAGTGCGTGGGCGGCGGCGACGAGATCTTCGTCGACGATCTGCACCAGCGCTACGAGACGGCCTGCGACCCCCGGCTGAACCGCAGCCAGTCGCTGGACCTGGCGTTCCTGGTCGCGGAGATGTACCGGGACCAGTAGAGATCATCCATACGCAGGTGGGGCGCGGATCACATCGATCCGCGCCCCACGCCGTTGTAAGGCTCCGGCTTGGAAGGTAAGGTTAGGGTTACCTTATTGATCAACGCTGGAGAGTCTGCCCGTGTACGTCTGCTCATGCTTCGGCATCACCGAGAAGCAGGTGCGCGAGCACGCCGCCACGGGCGCGTGCACGCCGCGCCAGATCGCCGGTGCCTGCAAGGCGGGCACGGACTGCGGTTCCTGCGTACGCAAGATCCAGGCGCTGCTGGGTCGGGGCGCGTGCCCGCGCCGCGACGCCCCGCTCGAGCCCGTCGCGCTGTCTGCCGCCGCGGCGGCCACAGGGGTCGAGGCCGCCGAGGCCGCGTAGCCCGCCCGGCCGCTCAGCTGCTCGGCTGCTCGATCTGCTGGGCGATGTAGAGCGCCTCACCCAGCTTCTCGATCAGCTGGAGCTGGGTGTCGAGGTAGTCGATGTGCTCCTCCTCGTCGGCGAGGATGCTCTCGAAGATGTTGGCCGAGGTGATGTCGCCCTTGTTCCGCATCAGCTCGATGCCGCGCTTGAGGCGGTCGATGGCCTCGACCTCCACCTGGCGGTCGGCCTGGAACATCTCGGTGATCGTCTGGCCCACGCGTACGTGGAAGAGCCGCTGATAATTGGGGAGCCCGTCGAGAAGCAGGATGCGGTCGGTGAGCATCTCCGCGTGCTTCATCTCATCGAAAGACTCCGACCGGGTGTATGCGGCAAGCCGGGTCCAGCCAAAGTTGTCCTGCATCTTCGAATGCAGAAAATACTGATTGATGGCCGTCAGCTCACCGGTCAGCTGCTCGTTGAGGAATTCCAGAACCTCGGGGTCGCCCTGCATCGAAGGGGCTCCTTCCCATCTGAAGGGGGGAATGCCAGGTTCCGGCATCGTTGCATCGCCGCAGCTGGGGCGTCCAGCAAGGGCACGCTTAGTGCGAGTTGCCCCGGCGCCGCCCGCCCTGGTCCCGACCACCCCCGGCGGGGTGAGAGCATGGAGTCCATGGGTCAGTCGGAGTACCGTGAGGGAGAGCTTGCGCAGCTGCCTCCTGGTCAGCGACTGCAGCGCGGATGGCCGGTTACGCACTACGGGCCGGTCCCGAAATTCCGGCCGGACCGCTGGGAGTTCCGTGTCTTCGGCGCGACCGCGGACGGGGAGAAGCACTGCTGGACGCATGAAGAGTTCTCCGCTCTGCCCTACTCCACGGTCGTCGCCGATCTGCACTGCGTCACCAAGTTCTCCATGCTGGGCGCGGAATGGGGCGGCGTCGCGGCGAGCGAGATCATCAAGCTCGCGCCGCCGGCGCCCGGCGTCACGCACGTCATGGTGTGGGCGGAGTACGGATTCAGCTCGAATTTGCGGCTGGCGGACTTCATGACCGAGGCGACCATGTTCGCCACCCACAAGGACGGCGAGCTGCTGACCGCCGAGCACGGGTTCCCGCTGCGGCTGATCGTCCCGCATCTGTACGCCTGGAAGGGCCCGAAGTGGGTCCGCGGTGTCGAATACATGACCGCGGACCGGCGTGGCTTCTGGGAAGAGCGCGGCTACCACAACATCGGCGACCCCTGGCGCGAGCAGCGCTATACGTACCAGGAGGAGCCGGGCGACGGCCCCGAGCTGTAGAGAGTCCGCCTCTCTGCCTCATCGGGACGGGCTAATTGGTACGGGCGGACCAGCCCTCGGGGAGGGCGCCGGGCGCCGTCGCGATGACCGACTCGTCGTCCGTGCCGACGTGCTCGAAGAGGGTGATCCTGGCGAACTCCGGGACGACGTAGACCGGGTACGTCGGGCCCTGGTCGCGGTAGGCGCGCATCGCGTCGAGGTGGTCGTTCTGGAAGCAGACGGTGCGTTCGCCGTGCTCCTCGACCCAGTGCGGGAAGAAGATCACGCCGTGCAGGCGGCGCTTGCGCGGCATGACGTTCACCGAGACCGAGGTGCCGGTGGGCTCGTTCCAGGAGATCTTGAAGCTGTCGTCGTCCAGCTGCACCAGGTCGACGTGCTGGTCCTTGACCCAGCGGCCGCCGACCATGCCGGAGTGGATGCGGTAGTCGATGGTGTGGTCGTTCTTCACGTACATCTCGTACTGCCAGCCGTTGGCGTACGTGTAGACGAAGCGGTGGCCGACGATCCCGGAGAGGTCCTGCGGGGGGACGGGGTTGGCGACGGTGGTCATGGTCTGCCTCCTCGGGGTGGATGGGTCTTGGGTCGGCCGACCATTCAATTTTGCAACAAAACTGTTTTGTGTCAAAACTATGAGCCCCGGCAGAATGGGCCCATGGATACCGCGACCGAGTTCGGCCGACTCCTCGGCCCCCTGCGCAGGGCCGTCCTGCGCACCCGCCACACCGCAGGGCTCCCCGAGCTTCCCGAGGCCCAGATCGAGCTGTTGCGGGTGCTCGCCGCGGGCGACGCGACCCCGCGTGAGGTCGCGGCGCGGCTGCGGGTCGCCCCGTCCACCGTCAGCAATCTGGTCCGTACGATGGCCGCCGCCGGCCTGGTCGAGCGCACCCCCTCCACCGTCGACCTGCGCACCGTCAGGCTCGCCGCCTCACCGAAGGCGCTGGACATGCTCGACGCCTACGACCGCACCAGCGCGGCCGCCCTGCGCCGGGCGCTGGACGGCCTCACCCCGGCGAGTCGCGAGGCGCTGGAGCGGGCACTGCCCGCGCTCGACGATCTGCTCGCCGCGCTGGAGGCGGAGACTCCGGGCGAGGGCTGAGTGGGTCGGTTCTCAGTGGTACTGGTGCACCACCGCGTGGCCCTTTCCCCTCCCGATCATCCACTTGTTGACCGGGGTGGTCAGCGTGAAGGCGACCACGAAGGAGAGGGCCAGGCTCAGCCAGAACAGGGCGTCGGAGAGGGTCGCGTCCATCGCGCCCGGGAACAGCAGGATCGTTCCGTTGTCCGCCAGCTCCATGACGATGATGGACACGGTGTCCGCCGCCAGTGCGACGCGTAGCGCGCTCCGCAGGTCGAGTCCGGCACGGAGGACGCCGCGCATCGTGAGCGCGTAGCCGAAGGTGAAGGCGAGCACGATCGCCAGGATCATGGTCGGGACGTTGTGCCAGGCGAGGGCCGTGCCAATGGCCATGCCCAGGATCTCGCCGATGGCGCAGCCGGTGAGGCAGTGCAGGGTGGCCTGGGCGGCCATGCGCCAGGTGGCGGGCCCGTGGCCCCCGTGACCGGCGCCGTGTGCGCCGTGTGTGCCGTGCTCGCCGTGCGTGTGGTGCGTGTCGTGCTCCATGCGATCCATTTCGGACGCCCCAGGGGGTAGTAGCGATCCTTTCGATGGAAGGAACCCTATACCCCTAGGGGGTATTCCTCAATGGTGTTGTTCAGCCATCCCGCAGCGCCTTGAGCCGGGCGATGTCCGCCGCGTGCCCCTCGGTCCCGTCGGTCCCGCCCGGCGTCTCGATCACCAGCGGCACGCCCTGCGTCGCCGGATGCGTGAACAGCTCCCGGAACGGCTCCTCACCGATGTGCCCGGCGCCGATGTTCGCGTGCCGGTCCTTGTGCGCGCCGACCACGTCCTTGGAGTCGTTCGCGTGGATCAGCTTCAGCCGCCCCGTGCCGGTGACGTTTACCAGCTCGTCCAGCGTCTGCTTCATCCCGCCGGGGGCGGCCAGGTCGTGGCCCGCCGCGAACACATGGCAGGTGTCGAGGCAGACGCCGAGCTTCGGGTGCCGGTCCAGCGCCTCGAAGTACGGGCCGAGATCCTCGACCAGCGCGCACAGGGACGTGCCCTGCCCCGCCGTCGGCTCCAGGAGGAGCGGCGGGTCGTCGTCCCGCGTCAGCTCGTCCAGCAGCGGCAGCATCCGCTCCCGCACCTGCGCCATCGCCGTCTTCCGCGCCCGCCCGCCGGTCGCCGAACCGGTGTGCACGACGACCCCCAGCGCCCCGATCTCCCGGCCCCGGCGGAGCGAATGCCGCAGCGAATCGACGGAGCGGTCGGCGGTGGCCTCGGTGTGGGAACCGAAGTTGATCAGGTACGGGGCGTGGATATACACCGGTACGGACTGCTCGGCACACGCGGCCCGGAACGCCTCGTCCTGGGCCGGGGTGCCGGGCGGGGTGGCCCAGCCGCGCGGATTGGCGACGAAGACCTGCACGGTTTCGGCGCCGATGTCCTGCGCGTGCGGGAGGCCGGTGGTGGCGAGGCCACCGGCGACGCGGATGTGGCCGCCGATGGGGTTGCGGCTGCGATTCGTACTCACTCCTCCAGCATCCCAGCCCGCCAGGGCCCTCCGAAGCGCCGGTTACCGGGGCGTCTCCGTCCAGGTGACCGGGAGTTCGTGGACGCCGTAGATGTTCATGTCGGTCCTGAGCCTCACCTCGTCGGCGGGGACGGCGAGCGCGAGGGCCGGGAAGCGGCGCAGCAGTCCGCCGATACCGGCGCGCATCTCGATGCGGGCCAGTTGCTGGCCGAGGCATTGGTGGACGCCGTGGCCGAAGGACAGGTGGCCGCGGGCCTTGCGGTGGATGTCCAGGGTGCCGGGGTTGTCGAAGCGCCGGGGGTCGTGGTTGGCGGCCAGGAGAGAGACAACGACGGTCGAACCCTTACGGATTGTTTCCCCGCCGAGTTCGATGTCCTCCGTGGCGTAGCGGTAGAAGATGTCGGCAACGGACAGGTAGCGCAGGAGTTCCTCGACGGCGTCGGGGAGCAGATCCGGGTCGGCGCGCAGTTCGGCCAGCTGCTCTGGGTGCTCCAGGAGCGCGAAGGTGCCGAGACCCAGCATGTTGGCGGTGGTCTCGTGACCCGCGAGCAGCAGCAGGAAGGCGGCGCCGGTCAGCTCCTCGATGCTGAGGTCGTCATCGCGGGCCAGGTCGGACAGCAGGTCCTCGCCGGGTTCGGCGCGCTTGCGCGTGACCAGTTCGGACAGGTACGCGGTCATCGCGCCGAACGCGGCCATCTTCTTCTCGAGCGTCTGGTCCTTGACCATGATCTTGGCGGAGTTGACCTGGAAGGTGTCCCGGTCCGCGTAGGGGACACCGAGCATTTCGCAGATCACCAGCGAGGGCACCGGCAGCGCGAACTCCTTGACCAGGTCGACCGGCGGGGTCAGGCGCGCCAGCTCGTCCAGTTGCCGCTCGGTGATCTCGACGATGTGCTCTTCGAGTAATTTCATGCGCTTGACGGTGAAGGCGCCGGTGAGCTTGCGCCGCAGCCGGGTGTGGTCCGGCGGGTCCATGGAGATGAACAGGCCCGGCTGCTGCGGGATCGGCTCGGTGAGGACGGGCATGCCGGTGATCTCGTACGGCACGTGAGGAATGCTCATGTCCCGGCGGGAGCTGAACCGGGTGTCGGCCATGAGCCGGCGGACCGCGTCGTAGCCGGTGACGAGCCAGCCCTCATGACCGTCGGGGAAGATCATGGGGCTGACGGGGCGGGCCTCGCGCAGCCGGGTGATCCGGCGGGGCGGGTCGAAGGGGCCCGCGTCGCGCTCCAGGGGGAGGCCCTGCGGGATGGGAACCGTTCGACTCATCGGAATCCTTCCGTGGCGGTCGTTGTGGTCACATTCCCCGATGGGCCTGACAAACGACTGACACGGCTCTGATCCCGGCCACGGCGACCCCAGCCCCGAAGGGGCACCTCCCAGCCCCGGGGCGCAGCCACGGATCGGGGAGGGGCGGGGTGGGGAACAAACACCGCCGGCGCTAGAAGACGCCGCCCTTCACCGTGATCGTGATCTCGCTCCCCTTCGGCGCCTTGTCGCCGCCGGACACCGACTGGTCCTTGATCGTGTCGCCCGGGAACAGCAGCGGCTTGTCGACGTTCACCGTGAAGCCCAGGTCTTCCAGCTGCTGCTTCGCGTCGTCGATGTTGTCGCCCGTGACATCCGGGACCTCGATCATCTGCCGGCCCTTGGAGAGGGTGAGGGTCACCGTGTCGCCCTTGGCGCCCTTGGATCCCTCCTTCGGGGACTGCTCGGCGATCGTGCCCTTGTCCTCGTCCGAGAACACCCCGCCCTCGGCGATCTTGACCTTGAAGCCCGCGTCGCTCAGCTCGGACCGGGCATCGGACGGGTCGTCGCCGATGACATCCGGGATGTCGATGCTCTCGCCCATGCTGACCACGATGTCGACGGGCGTGTCGGGTCGGCGGACGGCATCCGGGCCGGGGGTGGTGCGGAGCACCGAGTTCTGCGGAGTCTCGTCGCTGAACTTGCGGGTCACGGTGCCCACCTTCAGCCCCGCGTCGGCGATCTTCTGCTTGGCCTCGGTGAGCGGCCGGCCCACGACATTGGGCACCTCGGCCCGCGGCGGCCCCTGGGACACGTGGATGGTGACGGTGCCGGTGGAGCGGATGCGCTCGCCGACGCCGGGCTTGGAGCTGATGACCTTGTTCTTGTCCACGACATCGCTGTAGTCCTGGACGACCTTGACGTCCAGACCGGCGTCGCGCAGCTTCTTCTCCGCGTCCGGCTGGGTCATCTTCAGCACGGACGGGACGTTGGTGAACTGCCCGGCGCTGATGTACCAGACCCCGGCGCCGATGCCGAGGGCCAGCAGCACGGCGGCGACGATCGTCACCACGCCGCGGCGCGGCAGATGGCGGCGCTGCCGCGGCTGGGGCGGGTCCGGGGGGAGTTCCAGGCGGCTGGTGTGGTGCAGCTCGTCCTGCTGAGGGGAAGCGGCCGGGCGCGGGATCACCGACGTACGGTCCTCGGAGCCGTCGCCGAGCGCCTCCTCGTGGGCCTGCGGCGGTATGGCGTCCAGCTGGGCGTCGGTGAGGGCGGCGCGCGCCGTACGGACCTGGCCGAGGAGCGCGACGGCGTCGTCGGGGCGGAGCGCCACATCGCGGGCGGTGGCGGAGGCGACCAGCGCGTCCAGCCCCGGCGCGACCTCGGGCGCGGCGGCGGACGGGGGCGGTACGTCCTCGTGCAGATGCTGGTAGAGGACCTGCGCGGGGGTCGAGCCGCCGTGCGGCTTGGAGCCGGTGAGCATCTCGTACAGGACCACGCCGCACGCGTAGACGTCGGCGCGGGTGTCGGCCGTACCGTGCTCGATCTGCTCGGGCGCGAGGTAGGACACGGTGCCCAGGACGGATCCCGTGGAGGCGCTGGTGTTGGTGTCCACGGCCCTGACCAGGCCGAAGTCGGCGACCTTGACCCGGCCGTCGTCGCCGATCAGGACGTTCTCCGGCTTCATGTCGCGGTGGACGAAGCCCGCGCGGTGGGCGGCGCCGAGGGCGGCCAGGACCGGTTCCAGGATGTCCAGGGCGGCGCGGGGCTGGAGGGCGCCGCGCTCGCGCAGGACGTCGCGCAGGGTGCACCCGGCGACGTACTCCATGGCCAGGTAGACGTGCGCGCCGTCGGTGCCCTGGTCGTAGACGCCGACCACGTTGGCGTGCGCGAGTCTGGCGACGGACTTGGCCTCGCGGATGAAGCGGTCCACGAAGGCGGCGTCCGAGGCGAGGCTCTGGTGCATCACCTTCAGGGCGAGGACGCGGTCGAGCCGGGTGTCGACGGCCCGGTAGACCGTCGCCATCCCGCCCACGGCGATGCGCGCCTCGACGCGGTAGCGGCCGTCGAGCACCTGCCCGACAAGGGGGTCCTGGAGCGTCGTATCCACGAGAACGCAGTCTACGAGTCGTCAGGGGCGCGTTGGTCCGGTGCCCACATGTCCGGTACGGACTGCGACAGAACGGTGACCTCGGTCTCAGTTGTGCGAGGCGGCGGCCAGGGCGGCCAGCTCCTCACACGCGGAGGTCCAGGCCAGGGCGGCGTACTCGGCGTGCTTGGCCTTGGCCTCGTCGGGGAGGTCGAGCGCGCGGATGCCGGTCTCGGCGAGGCGGAGGCGGGTCCCCGCCCCCTCCGGGGAGAGCGTGAACTCGACCACGGTGGACTGGCCGGGGGAGAGCGGGGCGCGGTCGGGGGCGTGGGCCAGCCGGAAGCGGAACAGGACGTCGGGCACCGCCCGCTCGACCCGGCCGTGGAACTCCCCGTACTCGTCCCAGCGGAAGCGGAGGGTGCCGCCGGGGCGCGGATCGATCTCGCAGCCGCCGGGGGCGTACCAGGTGCGGATGTGCTCCGGCGTGGTCAGCACCCGCCAGACGCGGTCGGCGGGGGCGGCGATGTACATCTCACGCTCGATCCGGTCGGCCACGGTCACGGTCACGGCGACCACCTCCGCTTCCACGGTATGCCGGTCCGTTTTCGTCCGTTACGCGAACTTCATCCGTTACGCGAACGCGGGCCGCTCCGGGTCGAGGGCGGCCAGGCCCTCGGCCGGGGACGACGCCTCGGCGAAGTGGCGGCGGGGGATGCGGCCGGCCCGGTGCGCGAGCCGCCCCGCGGCGACCGCGTGCCGCATCGCCCCGGCCATCAGCACCGGCTCCTGGGCCCGCGTCACGGCAGAGGCCAGCATGACCGCCGCGCAGCCCAGCTCCATTGCCAGCGCGGCGTCGGACGCCGTGCCCGCGCCCGCGTCGAGGATCACGGGGACCCCGGCGCGCTCGGTGATCAGCTGGAAATTGTGCGGGTTGCGGATGCCGAGGCCGGAGCCGATCGGCGAGCCCAGCGGCATGATCGCGGCGCAGCCGACCTCCTCCAGCTTCCGGGCCAGCACCGGATCGTCGTTGGTGTACGGCAGGACCGTGAAGCCGTCGTCCACCAGGGTCTCGGCGGCGTCCAGCGTCTCGATGGGGTCGGGGAGCAGGGTGCGTTCGTCGGCGACGACCTCCAGCTTCACCCAGTCCGTGCCCAGCGCCTCGCGGGCGAGCCGGGCGGTCAGCACGGCCTCCCCGGCGGTGAAGCAGCCCGCGGTGTTGGGGAGGGGGCGGATGCCGTGCCGGTTCAGTACGGACAGCACCGAGCCCTGCACCGTGGGGTCCAGGCGGCGCATCGCGACCGTGGTCAGCTCGGTGCCGGAGGCGATCAGCGAGCGCTCCATGACGTCCAGGCTGGGCGCGCCGCCGGTGCCCATGATCAGGCGGGAGCCGAAGGTCGTACCGGCGATGGTGAGCGGATCGGCGTCGGTGAGGACCTGATCCAGTGTGGTCGGCTGCGACGTTGTGGCGTGAGACATGGGGTTCAGCCTCCTTGGACCGCGGTGAGGACCTCGACGCGATCGCCGTCGCCGAGCGGGGTCGCGGGCCACTGGCCGCGCGGGACGACCGTCTCGTTGACGGCCGCGGCGACGCCCGAGGGCGCCTGGGTGAGGGTCGCGACGACCCCGTCGAGGGTGGTGCCGTCGGGCAGCTCGCGGGGCTCGCCGTTCACAGTGACGGTCATGCGGTGTGCTCCTGTATCGACGCTGCCTGTGCTGCTGTGGTGAGTGGCGTGGTCCCCGCGAAGCGCCGCGGGGAGAACGGCCGCGCCTCGGGCGGGAGTTCGCCGCTCGTCAGCGCCTCGGCCATGACATCGCCGGTGATCGGGGTGAGCAGGACGCCGTTGCGGTAGTGGCCGGTGGCCAGCTGGAGGCCCGGCAGCTCGGTCGGGCCGAGCAGCGGGGCGTTGTCGGGGGAGCCGGGGCGCAGCCCGGCGCGGGTCTCGACGAGCGGCAGTTCGGTGATGCCGGGCACCAGCTCGTGCGCGTCGCGCAGCAGCTCGTACACCCCGCCCGCGGTGACCGTGGTGTCCCAGCCCAGCTCCTCCGTGGTCGCGCCGACGACCAGCTCGCCGTTCTCGCGCGGGACGAGGTAGACGTGCCCGCCGCGCACCACGGCCCGCACGGTCCGGGACAGGAAGGGCGCGTACGGGCCGGGCACCGACAGCCGCAGGACCTGGCCCTTGACGGGACGTACGGGCGGCAGGACCTCCTCGGGGACGCCCGGGAGCCGCCCGCTGAGGCTGCCCGCGGCCAGCACGGTCTGCCCGGCCGCCAGCCGCGTGCGCGCATCGTCGGCCAGCTCGGCCCCGGCGGCGCGGTCGCCGTCCAGCAGCAGCCGCTCCGCGCGGGCGCGGTGGAGGACCACCCCGGCGCGCTCGCACGCCGCCAGCAGCGCCGCCGCCAGCCGCCGCGGGTCGATCTGGTGGTCGCCATCGACGCGCAGGCCGCCGCGTACGCCCGGCGCGAGCATCGGCTCCAGGCGCCGGCATTCGCGCCCCGTCAGCCACTGCGCGTCCAGCCCGAGCCGCTGCTGGAAGGCGTGCAGCTCGCGCAGATGGGCGCGGTCATCCGCGTCGAGCGCGACGGAGAGCGTGCCGCAGGTGCGGAAGCCCAGGTCATGGCCGCTCGCCTGCTCCAGCTCCGCCACGAACGACGGATAGCGGCGCGCCGAGGCCAGGTTCAGCCCGAGCAGGGTCTGCTCGCCGTAGTGCAGCTCGGTGACGGCCGCCAGCATCCCGGCCGCGACCTGCGCGGCCCCGCCGCCGGGCGCCGGGTCGACGACGGCGGTGCGCAGGCCCCGCTGGGCCGCCCGCCAGGCCGTGACCAGGCCGATGATGCCGCCGCCGATGACGAGGACGTCGTACGGCGCGTCGCCTGGGGATGCTGCGCGTGGTGTGTGTGGTGGTGTGTGCATGGGCTGGTCGCCCCCTCCCTTCGCCGGCATGACCCGGATCAGGTTCGTACGGTCGGAGGCCGCGCCAGCCTCCCTCTCAGCCCGGTGCGCCCGGGCTCCCGCGAGTGCTCTGTCCCGCCACCCTAGTACGCGCCCCGAATCGCCCGGAAGGGAGCGCCCCGGGCCGGGCCGGGCACAGGCCGTACGGCACGCCCGGCGGTCCCCCGCGGCCCGCCGGTCGGCCCGTCGGGCTGTGCCCGAGATCTCGTCGTGCGCTCTCCGGTCCGCCCCACCTGCCGCAATACAGTGATCGTGTGAGCGATGAGACGACGAAGACGATGGCGTCCTCGGCGGGTGGCGGTGGACAGCGGGTGGTGATCGTCGGCGCGGGCATGGCGGGGGTGCAGACCGCCGTCGCGCTGCGGGAGCAGGGCTGGACCGGGGAGATCCTGCTGCTGGGCGCCGAGCCCCATCAGCCGTACGACCGGCCGCCGCTGTCCAAGGCCGTGCTGCTGGGCAAGGCCGAAGGGTCCGCGTTGGACGTGGACTTCGCAGCGCTCGGCATCGAGCTGCGGCTCGGCGTCCCCGTGACCGGGCTGGACACGGCCGGGCGGACGGTCGGGACCGGGTCCGGGCCGATCCCGTACGACGTCCTGGTGATCGCCACCGGCGCCGAGCCGATCGCCCTGCCTGGCAGCGAGGGCGTACCGGGCGTCCACCTCCTGCGCACGCTGGACGACGCCGAACGGCTGCGCCCGGTGCTCGCCGCGCAGCAGGAGATCGTGGTGGTCGGGGCGGGCTGGATCGGCGCGGAGTTCGCGACCGCGGCCCGCGAGGCGGGCTGCGCGGTGACGGTCGTCGAGGCCGCGGACCGGCCGCTGGCGGGCGCCCTCCCGGCGGAGGTCGCCGCCCACATGACCGGCTGGTACGCGGACTACGGCGCCACCCTGGTCACCGGCGCCCGGGTGACCGCGCTCGACCGGCACGGACTGCAGCTCGGCGACGGCACCCGGCTGCGGGCCGGTGCGGTCGTCATCGGCATCGGCGCCCGGCCCGCGACCGGCTGGCTGGCCGGTTCGGGCGTCGCACTCGCCGAGGACCGGTCCGTCGTCGCCGACGAGGGACTGCGCACCTCGGTGCCGGACGTGTACGCGGTCGGCGACTGCGCGTCCTTCCCCTCCGCCCGCTACGGGACCCGGCTGCTGGTGCACCACTGGGACAACGCGCTCCAGGGGCCGCGGACGGTCGCCGCCAATGTGGTGGGCAGCCGGACCGCGCACTTCCCCGGCCAGGTCTACGACCCGGTGCCCTACTTCTGGTCCGAGCAGTTCGGGCGGTTCGTGCAGTACGCCGGACACCACTCGGACGCCGACGAACTGGTCTGGCGGGGCGACCCGGACGGCGCCGCCTGGTCGGTGTGCTGGCTGCGGGACGGGGCGCTGGTCGCCCTGCTGGCCGTCGGCCGTCCGCGCGATCTGGCCCAGGGCCGCAAGCTGATCGAACGCGGCGCGCGGCTGGACCGGACCCGGGCCACGGATCCGTCGGTGCCGCTGAAGTCGGCCGTTCTGTGACCCTCCGGTACCCCCGCTGAGCAGGGGTGCGGGGCCCGGCGGGACCGGCGGGCCCCGCACCCGGCGGTCCGCACGGCCGACGCCCGGCTACCCACTGTCAGTCCCAGATGGCAGGCTTGTCCTGTGACCGAGATTGACGCAAAGATCGATGCTCTCGTCCCCGCCTGGCTCACTCTCCCCGACATCGCCGACCGGCTCGGCGTCGAGGTGACGCGCGTGAGGCAGCTGGTCAAGGAGGGCCAGCTGATCGCGGTGCGCCGTGGCGAGAACCGGGTGCTCCAGGTGCCCGAGGACTTCATCGGTGACGGAAAGGTCGTCAAGGGCCTCGTGGGGACCTTGACACTGCTCAAGGACGACGGCTTCAGTGACGAGGAGATGCTGGAGTGGCTCTTCACTCCTGATCCGAGCCTGCCGGGCACCCCGGCCCAGGCGCTGCGCGAGAATCGCGGCACGGAAGTGAAGCGGCGCGCGCAGGCGCTCGCCGTCTGACGCCGCCCGCCGATTCCCGAACCACCACCTGGCGTGCGGGCCGGGGCCCAAGGCACCCCCGGCCCGTGCGCCGCACGACCCCGGGGGGAAAGCCACCCATGACCGCACGCGAGCAGCTGGCCGACGCCCGCCTCTACCTGTGCACCGACGCGCGCAAGCGCCAGGGCGACCTGCCGGAGTTCCTGGACGCCGTGCTGGCGGCCGGTGTGGACATCGTCCAGCTGCGGGAGAAGGGCATGGAGGCCGCCGAGGAGCTGGACCACCTCGCCGTCTTCGCCGACGCCTGCCGCCGCCACGGCAAGCTGCTCGCCGTCAACGACCGGGCGGACGTCGCCCACGCCGCCGGTGCCGGCGTGCTCCACCTGGGCCAGGGCGACCTGCCGGTCCCGGCGGCGCGCGCCATCCTCGGCGACGGCCCGGTGATCGGGCGCTCCACCCACGCGGAGGCCGAGGTCGACGCGGCCCTCGCCGAGCCCGGCGTGGACTACTTCTGCACCGGCCCCTGCTGGCCCACCCCCACCAAGCCGGGCCGCCACGCCCCCGGCCTCTCCCTGGTCCGTCACGCGGCCGCCCGGCGCCCCGGCCGGCCCTGGTTCGCGATCGGCGGCATCGACGCGTCGAACCTGGACGAGGTGCTGGAGGCGGGAGCGCGCCGGGTCGTCGTGGTGCGGGCCATCACCGAGGCCGCGGATCCGGCGGCGGCAGCGGAATCCCTGGCGAAGCGTGTACGAGCGGCAGATGGCCAGAACGTGTCGGATCCGGGCCCGGCGTGATCATCCTGTCCGCATTGCGGACAGGAGCCCGGCAAAACCCCCATAACCACGTCGCCGGGTGGGCGTCGGCCACCCGGCTGGCTAACCTTCCGGTTATGGCCCTAGGTACCGCTTCCACCAGGACTGATCGAGCCCTTACCGTGCGTGACCTGCTCGCTTCGGGTGAGCAGTCGTATTCCTTTGAATTCTTCGCCCCCAAAACGGACAAGGGCGAGCACACGCTGTGGAACGCCATCCGCCGGCTGGAGGCAGTCTCACCGACCTTCGTCTCCGTGACGTACGGCGCCGGCGGCTCCTCCCGTGAGGGCACCGTCCGTGCCACCGAGCGCATAGCGACCGAAACCACCCTCACCCCCGTCGCCCACCTGACCGCGGTCAACCACTCCCTCGCCGACTTGCGCAACATCATCGGCCAGTACGCCGGTGCCGGGATCCGGAACATGCTCGCCCTGCGTGGCGACCCGCCCGGCGACCCGATGGCGGAGTGGGTCAGACACCCCGAGGGCATCACCTACGCCGCCGAGCTGGTCCGCATGATCAAGGAGGCGGGAGACTTCTGCGTCGGCGTCGCCGCCTTCCCCGAGATGCATCCGCGCTCGACGGACTGGGACACCGACATCCGTCACTTCGTCGACAAGTGCCGCGCGGGCGCCGACTTCGCGATCACGCAGATGTTCTTCTACCCGGAGGACTATCTGCGGCTGCGCGACCGGGTCGCGGCCTCGGGCTGTACGACGCCGATCATCCCTGAGATCATGCCGGTCACAAACGTCAGGCAGATCGAGAGGTTCGCGCAGCTCAGCAACGCCGCCTTCCCGCCGGAGCTGGCCGAACGCATCCTGGCGGTCAAGGACGACGCGGCGGCTGTACGCTCGATCGGGATCGACTACGCGACGGAGCTGTGCGCGCGGTTGATGGCCGAGGAGATCCCCGGGCTTCACTTCATTACCCTGAACCACTCCACGGCGACGCTGGAAATCTACAAGAATCTGGGACTGCACCAGCGGTCCTGATACGGCGGCCGACGGGCAGCCGCACTGAGAGGGGCGGGCATGGGCTGGACGGTCCTCTACATCGCTTTCGGCGTCGTGGCGCTGTGGCTCTTGGGAGAGGTACTGCTGCAGTACAAGGCGCGGCTGCGCTGGCGGCTGCTTGCCTTCGTCGGCTTTCTGGGCGTCGTCGTCGGGGTGCTGATCCCCTCGGTGGTGGTGATCGCGATCGGCGCGATCGCCTTCGCGATCGGCCAGACCTACGTCACGCTCTCCTTCCGCCAAGGCTTCGAGAGGGGCTGGGCGCTGGACGGCGTACCCGGGCTGCCGGGGCTGGGCCGCGGACGCGAGCGCGGCCCGGCGCCGGACGATCCGGAGCCCGAGCCGATGCTCCAGGTGTCGGACCTGGAGGACGTCCCGGTCTCGCGGCCGGAGCCGCCCACCTACCGGCCGGAGCCGATGCCGGACGACACCAGCGAGTACGGCGTCTACGAGGAGCCGTCCCCGTTCACCCCCGCCTCCGGCGCCTACACGGACCCGAACGCCGGGTACAGCCCGTACGAGACGTACGCCGGGTACGCCTCGCAGGACGGCCAGGGCGTTCCGGGTCAGGGCTACGGTGACGTGGGCTACGGCCAGGGCGGTCAGGGCCAGGACGGGTACGCGGACGCCGGGCAGTACGGCTACCAGGACCAGGCGTACGCGGCCTACCACCAGGACCCGTACGCCGCTTCCTACGACCAGCAGCAGTACGACCAGCAGGCGTACGCGCAAGCGCAGTACGCCGATCCGTACGCGGGCTACCAGCAGGACCCGTACGCCGCCGGTGGGTACGGCGGGGACCACTACGCGGCGGACGCCTCGTACGACTCGCCGCAGCAGCAGTACGCCCCGGGCGCCGACGCGATGGAGCCGGGCGGCCCCTGGGTCCCGCAGCAGCGCGAGGGCGACACCCCGCCCGGCCAGCAGGACCAGCCGCCGTACCCGTACCAGCAGCAGGGCTTCCAGCAGGGATACGACGAGCAGTACCGCTTCTGACGCGCGTTCCGACGCGGGCTCTGACGCGGGCGGGTTCTGACCGAGGGCGGGGTCCGGCGGCGGGCGGGTCCGGCGCGGCCTACTGTGAGCCGCGCCAGTCCTGGCCCTCGACGATCAGGCCCGCCACCAGCGCGCCCGACATTCCGGCGTGGGCCAGCCCGCCGCCCGGGTGGGACCAGCCGCCCGCCAGATAGAGGCCCGGGAGCCGGGTGACGTTGGCCGGGCGCAGATACCTGCCCTCGGCACCGGCCAGCGCCGGGCCGGGCACGGAGCCGCCCGCGACACCGGTGTCGGCGGCGGTGTCGCGGGGGGTGCGGACCTCGCGCCACAGGATCCGGTCCCGCAGCCCCGGTATGGCCGCTTCGGCGGCCGTGATCAGCCGGTCCGCGCCCTGCGCGACGGCCTCCCCGTCGGCCCAGTCGACCGGCCCGTGCGGGGCGACGACCGCGCTGAGGGTGACGGCCTCGTGGCCGTCGTCGGGGCGGGTCGCGGGATCGTCCGGGCGCAGGACGGTCACCGTCGGGCGCGGACAGCTGGGATTGCGTTCGCCGAAGACGGCGGTCAGCTCCGCCTCGCGGTCCGGGGTGTGCACCACGGTCCGGTGCACCGCGTCCCCCGGGCGGCCGCCGCGCAGCGCCAGGAAGACGCTGAGCCGGCCGGCCGGACCTCCGCCGGGCCCCGGCCCGGGCCGCACGTCCTCGCCCTCCCGCCACGGCTCCTGGCCGCCGAGCAGGGCGGGCAGCAGCGCCGGGTCGATGTCCGAGACCACCGTGTCCGCCTCGGCGACCGTGCCGTCGGCCAACTCGACGCCCGCCGCCCGGCCGTCCTTCTCGACGATGCCGGTGACCTCCGCCTCGAAGCGGAACTCCACCTTTCGCTTGCCGCAGCGCTCGTACAGCGCGTCGGCGAGCGCCCGCATGCCGCCGCCGACGTACCAGGTGCCGAAGGTCTGCTCCACATAGGGCAGCACGGTGGCGCTCGCGGGGGCGGTGCGCGGGTCCAGGCCATGGGCGAGCGCATGGCTCTCCAGCAGGGCGGCGGCGCGCGGATCCGCCAGCTCGCGCCGCGCCACCTCGGCCAGGGTGGGCACCCGCGGATGGCCACCGCCGCGCCCGAAGAGCCCGCCGAACCGGCCACGCCGCGCGGGGGCGGCCGCCGGATACGGATCGCTGCCCAGCACCCGCCAGTCGGTGCGCAGCGGCTCCTCCAGCAGCGGCCTGCGAGTGGCGTCCCACACCTCGCGCGCCCGGTTGACCAGATCGCTCCAGCGCTCGCCCGCGCCCGCGCCGAAGGCGCCGTCCAGCGCCTGGACCACCCCGGCGCGCGAGGCGTTGGGCAGCAGGACGTCCGTGCCGTCGGCGAAGAGGTGCCGTACCGCCGGGTCGACCTGGGTGAGCCGGACGGTCTGCTCCAGGGTCTCCTTGCCGGTCTTCACGAACAGGTCCCGGTAGACGGCGGGCAGCCGCAGAAGACCCGGGCCCGTATCGAAACGGAACCCGTCCTTCTCGAACAGCCCGACCCCGCCGCCATGGGTCCGCCCGCGCTCGTACACCACCACCCGGTGGCCCGCGACGGCCAGCCGGGCGGCGGCCGCCATGGCGCCCATGCCGGCGCCGATCACCGCAATCCGTGCCATGCCAGTGACTTTATCCGGCCCCACCGACAGCCCCGCGCCCGTCCCCGGGCGAACCCTGGGCATGTGCGCGCCGACTGAGTACCCGTACTCAGTCGGCGAGATGAGTAGGCGCGCGGATGGGCGGCCGCCCCCGCGAACGAGAGAGTGGAGCACACGGAAGGACGCGGACCGGACCGCCGACACGGGGCGGCGGAACGGAACGGTGCCCTTCCGGACGGGGGAGCCGCCGGGGAATCCGCCCCGGGGGCTCTCACGGGGGAAGACGGGGGAAGTACGGGGGAAACGGGGGAAGTACGGGGGGAGGCGCTGTTCCGAGGCGGGTCGATGGGGGTCGAACCGCTCCGGAACAGCGCCTTCTGTTTCGTGCGGGCGACCGCTGTGCGGCAGCCGCTGTTCGGCGCTGCCGCGCGGCGGCGTCAGCCCGAAGCCGGAGCCTCCTTGACCAGGGCTCCGCCCACCCGCCCCTGCAACAGCCGGGACAGGGCGGCGTGGACATCGTCCAGCGACCGCTCCGGCTGGTAGGACTGCCAGTCGAGTGCGGCCACCAGCACCATCCCGAACAGTGCCGAGGCGGTCAGCGGGATGTCGATGTCGTCGCTCAGCTCCCGCGCCGCCACCCCGGCCCGCAGCTCGGTCTCGATGACCGCTATGGCCTGCTGCCTGACCATCATCAGGGTCGACTGCCAGGCTCGGTTGGTGCGCCACAGCTCGGCCACGTACAGCTGGGTCAGGGCCGGATAGCGGGAGATGAAGTGCAGACCGGCCCGGACCATGGCGTCCAGCGCGTCCACATGGCTGCCGCCGCGCTCGGCGTTCTCGTCGGCTGCGCTCTGGAGCGAGGCCGTCAGCAGTTCGACGCCGTGCCGCAGCAGCTCCTCGAAGAGCACGGTCTTCGACGCGAAGTTGTAGTACACCGTGCCTTTGGCCACCCCCGCCCGCTCGGCGATCTCGTCCACGGTGGTGGACGAGAAGCCCTGTTCGGCGATGAGGGTGACCGCTGCCTCGAAGAGTTTCTGCCGGGTGCCCTGGCGGCGCGTGCTGCTGCTGTCCATGGCGTCGATTCTGCCCGCTGCCGGAGTGGTCCCGCTCACAGGGCGCTCACAGACCCGGCGCTCATAGGGACAGCTCGGGGTGCAGCCGGTCGACCGACCATACCTGCCTGCGCCGCGCCGACCACGCGGTGAGCGCGAGCGCGGCCGCGCCGAAGCCGCACAGCACCCCGCACGCGACCCACACCGGGCCGAGCCCGCCGCCCGTGATGAGCCGCCGCAGCCCGTCCACGACGTAGCTCATCGGCAGGAAGGGGTGGATGGCGTTGAAGAACCGGGGGCTGGTCTGCACCGGATAGGTGCCGCCCGCCGAGGTCAGCTGGAGCATCAGCAGCGCCAGCACGAGGATCCGCCCGGCCGGTCCGAAGCGGGCGTTCAGCCACTGCACGATCGCCGCGAAACAGGCGGCCACCAGCATCAGGAAGCCGATCGTGCCCGCGGCCCGCACCATCTGCAGCCCCACCGCCCAGTGCAGCACGGCCATCAGCGCCGCCGTCTGGAGCGCGCCGATCGCGGCGACGGGCAGCCATCCGGCGACCGCGACGCGCCAGGAGGAGGCTCCGGCGGCGACCGCCCGGCCGTTGAGCGGCGGGATCAGCATGTAGGCCACCATCGCACCGACCCACAGGGACAGCGGGATGAAGTACGGCGCGAAACCGGTGCCGTAGTTGGGTGCCTTGTGCAGCGCGTGGTTGACGAGCTGGACGGGGTCGGCCATCACTCCCGTACGGGCGTCCCGGTCGTGCTTGTCGTACGCGGGGATCTGCTGGGCACCGTCGTGCAGCCCGCCGGAGAGCGTGCCGGAGCCGTCGGCCAGCTTGACCAGTCCGCCCTTCAGGGAGGTCGCCCCGGTGCGCAGCTCGCCGACGCCGCTGTCGAGGGTGGACGCCGCGCCGTGGGCGGTGGTCAGCCCGGTGTGCAGCTTGCCCGCGCCCTTGGCGACCTTGTGCGCGCCGGAGTTGAGGGCGTTGACCTTCTTGACCGCGGAGTCGAGGTCGGTGCCCAGGTGCGGGGCCTTGTCCGCGAGCAGAAGCGCCTTGTCGTGCAGATCGTTCAAGTCGTCCGTGAGGGTGTCGAGTTGCCCGGTGTTGTCCTTGACGAGCTGGTTGACGTCCTCGGCCACATCGGCGGCGCGGTCGGCCGCCCCTACCGCCTTCTTCAGCGCCGGGCAGTCGGGGGTGGTGGTGACGGGCCCCTCGCAGCGGGTCCGGTAGTCGGCGGCGAGTTCGTCGGACGCCTGACGGGCGTCGGTGGCGGCGGTGGAGGCCGCCTCGGGGAGGTCGTCCATGGTGTCGGACGCCCGCTGGGAGGCGTCCGCGACCAGCCGGGCGACGTCGCCGATCTCCTTGCCGTGCTTCTTGAGGAACGGACCGGCCTTTGCCGATACGTCGTTCACCGTGTCCGCCAGGGTCTGGGTGCCGTCGGCGACACCGCCCGCGCCCGTGTCCAGCGTCCCGGCGCCCTTGTTGAGCTTGCGCAGCCCGGACGTCAGGCCGTGGGTGCCCTTCTTCGCCGTGCCCAGGCCCTTGGCGAGGTCACCCGCGGCCGTCCTGGCCTTGCCGATGCCCCGGCCCAGCTCGTCGGCGCCCTTGGCGGCCTTCTCGGTCCGGCCGTGGATGTCCGCGAAGGAGACGAAGATGTTGTCGTAGAAGCCCCGGGACGCCTTGGTGGAGGCCGCCGCGCGCACCTCGGAGAAGACGCTGCGGGAGATCTGGCCGACGATGTAGTTGTTGGCGTCGTTGGTGCGCACCTTGAGGGCGCCGGTCTCCGGGCTCCCGCCGGAGCTGGAGGCGATCCGCTTGCTGAAGTCCTCGGGCACGGTCAGCGACAGGTAGTACGTGCCGTTCTCGACGCCCTCGCGCGCCTCGGCGGCGCTGGTGCGGTGCCAGTCGAAGCTCTTGCTGCTGCCGAGCAGCCGTTCGGTGAGGTCGTCGCCCGCGGTGAGGTGCTTGCCCTTCACGGTGGCGCCGCTGTCGGAGTCGACGAGCGCCACCGGGATCTTGTCGAGCTTGCCGTACGGATCCCAGAAGGACCACAGATAGAGCGCGCCGTACAACAGGGGCAGCAGGAGCAGGGCGGCGAGCGCCGCCCGGGGCAGCTTTCCCCTGCCGAACCGCTTCAGCTCAAGCGCGGCCAGTTTCGGCGAGCGCATCCGCCGCCCCCTCCTCGTCGTCGTGCTCGTCGTCGCGCCCATCGTCGTGTTCGCCGTCGTCCCGGGGCTCCATGACGGTCGAGACCACCACGGCACCCTCCGGGGCCTGGCTGCACACCGCGAGGACCGTGACGCCGCTCTCCGCGATCCCCCGCAGCAGCGCCCAGGCCCGCTCGCGCGCGGCGTCCGAGAGCTTCAGGTCGGTGTCGTCCACGGCCAGCAGCCGCGGCCGGGAGACCAGCGCGAGCGCCACCGACAGCCGCAGCGCCTCCAGCCGTTCCAGGTCCCGTACGGCCGTACGGGACCCCTTGGGCAGCGCCTCCAGGTCGAGCCCCGCCGCCGTGAGGGCCGCCTCGATCGCGGCCCGGGAGGCGGCGGCGCGCTCCCGGCGCGGCCGCAGCAGCCCGCGCGGCGAGTCCCCGAACCGGCGCTGGAGCAGGGCCCGCTCGCGCAGATGCTCGGCGACCGTCAGCGCCGGTTCGAGTTCGCTGACGCCGGGCACATGGGCGAGCGCGCTGATCCGGCGAATACGCCGCATCTGCCGGGGCACCCGGAAGCCGCCGACGGCGGCCTCCCCGGCGGTGGGGCGCATCCGGCCGGTGAGGGTGAGCAGCAGGCAGGTGCGGCCGGAGCCCGAGGGACCCTCGACCGCGATCAGCGCGCCGGGGTCAGCGGTGACGTCGACCTCGCGATACGCCCAGCCGTGTGAGCCCTTGACGCCGAGTCCGCCGGCCGTCACCGCCGCTCCGGCGCCCCTGTCCGGGGTGCCCGTCACGAGAACCACTCCCTGTGTGAATCATCAACTTTTTGCACTGACCAGTCAGTTCAATTCAGTATGCGGCATCGCGGGGTGACGGCCGCGTCGGGGCCGGGTCAGAGGGGAAAATCGCAGGTCAGGGCCGATTGTCAGTGGTGTGTCCCACGATGGATCCATACGGTGGCCGCTCCGTCACACGACCGGGCCACCACGCGACGACAGGAGGTTCGTCATGGCCAGTACCGCCGCAGAGCGCCGACACCGTGCCGCCGCCCCTGCCTCTACCCCTGCCCCTGCCCCCGCCCCTTCGCCGACCGGCCCCGCGAGCGACGTCCACCCCGTTCTGCGCCGCTCCGCGGCCCCGCCCGCCGCACTCGACCTGCTCACCCAGGCCCACCAGGGGCTGGAGGAGGCCGCCGCGCTGGAGACCGCGAACGAGCGATTTGCCACCGCACATCTGGCGGCCCTGCGCACGGCGGCCGCCGTGCTCGCCGTGCGGGGCCGCCCCGAGACCACCGCCCGGCGCCGCGCCCGGATCCGCAGCACCTGGGACGTGCTGCCGGAGGTCGCCCCCGAACTGACCGAGTGGAGCGCCCTGTTCGCCGCCGGCGCCGAGCGCCGGGCCCGCGCCGAGGCCGGTATACGGGGCGCGGCCGGCTGCCGGGACGCGGACGATCTGCTGCGCGCCGCCGCCATGTTCCTGCGGCTGGTCGAGCGGATGCTCGTGCTCCAGCCCACGCTGCCCCGGCAGGCCCCGTCGGCGGACGGGGAGCCGGGTCGCTGAAACCACCGCGGGACCGGCCCGGGCTCCGGAGGCAATAGGCTGGTAGCGACGTCAGTAACCCGTCGTCGCCGCCCCCGCGGCGACGGCACCGCGCCGAGGAGCCACCCGCCGTGTCAGACCCGCAGCGCCCCCGTGCGTCCCTCCGTACCGCCGTGGTGTGGGAGGTACTGAAAGACGCCCTGGAACGGCGGGCCAAGGCCGCGGGCGGGGCGGCAGCGGGGGCCGAGGGGGCCGCGCACGGGGTGCTCGACGTGCTCGACACCGGGGGCGGCAGCGGCAACTTCGCCGTGCCGGTCGCCCGGCTGGGTCACCGCGTCACGGTCGTCGACCCCAGCCCCAACGCGCTGTTCGCGCTGGAGCGGCGGGCCGCCGAGGCCGGGGTCGCCGACCGGGTGCGCGGCGTCCAGGGTGACGCCCACGGCCTGTTCGACGTGGTCGAGCGCGGTGGCTACGACGTGGTCCTGTGCCATGGCGTGCTGGAGTACGTGGACGACCCCGCCGAGGGCCTGCGGAACGCGGCGGACGCGCTGCGCCCGGCCGGCACCCTCAGCGTGCTCGCCGCGGGGCTGGGCGGCGCCGTGCTCGCGCGTGCCCTGGCCGGACACTTCACCGAGGCTCGGCAAGCGCTTACCGGCCCGGACGGCCGCTGGGGCGACGGCGACCCCGTGCCGCGCCGCTTCACCGCCGACCAGCTGTCCGGGCTGGTGGCCGCGGCCGGGCTGGAAATCGCCGCCGTGCACGGCGTACGGGTTTTCGCCGATCTGGTTCCCGGAGTGCTCGTCGACACCGAGCCCGGCGCCCTCGACGCGCTGCTGCGCCTGGAGGAGGCCGCCGCCGAGCTGCCCGCCTTCCACTCGGTCGCCACCCAGCTGCACGTCCTCGCGGAGCGCGACTGACGACCCCGCCGATCCCTCCCCGCCCCGTGACGGACGGCGCAGGTGGAGTAGGCCACAGGGCACCCGCTCGGCCTTCCGGCCCCGTATGATCGGGGTACACCGTCCGGCATGGCGAATCGGCGGGAGGGGAATGGACGTCTCAGCGTCAACTTTCGTCACGCACGTAACGGTGGGCGAATTGGCGCTGAGGGGCGGGTTTCACGGGGGCGATTCCCTGCCTATCCTGAAAGGGTCGCACCCCGGTCGCCCCCCGCGACCGACGAGTAGGAGGACTCCGTGCCGCTCTCGGAGCACGAGCAGCGCATGCTCGAGCAAATGGAGCGAGCGTTGTACGCCGAAGATCCCAAGTTCGCGACAACGCTTGAGGGAAGCGGCCTGCGCACGTACACCCGGCGACGGGTCTACCAGGCGGTCGCGGGATTTCTGGTCGGCATCGCGCTCCTGATGGTCGGAGTGATCGTTCCGCAGATCTGGATCAGCGTGGTGGGCTTCCTCATCATGCTGGGGTGTGCGGTGCTCGCCGTGACGGGCTGGCGCAAGGCGCCCAAGCCGGGCGAGGCGCAGCGGGCGGGTGGGGCCGGGCCGCCCCGCCGTCAGGGCCGTCAGCGCCGCTCGATGATGGACCGGATCGAGGAGCGGTGGCAGCGCCGCCGCGACGAGCAGGGCCACTGAGAACTCATGGGTGAGGGGCGGTCGCCATCGGCGACCGCCCCTCACCCATGTCGTGCACCGGAGCCAGGCCCACCCTCATCGACCTCCCGGACCCCGGAGGCCGATGAGGATGAGGGGCCGGCTCAGCCCCGCTCGCCGCGGGGGCCGCGCAGCTGGGCCGCCCACCGTGCCCACCGGGGCGCTCCCCACCGCTCGACCAGCGCGGACCAGCGGCGGGAGCCCGCCCACACCACCTGGACCGCCGAGCGCGGGGCCAGCAGCGCCCGCAACCGCTCCCGGCGCCCGGCCCCGGCCCGGAGACCGGCCAGGACGCGCCGCACATCGTCGGCGACCCCGGCGACCGGTCCCGGCCGCGGCGCGTACAGCACCTGCTCGACCGCCGCGGCCACCCGCTGCGCCGCCCGGCTCGCCTCGTCGTCCAGCTCGGCCTCCCGCACGATCCGGGCCACGGCCTTGCGCGAGGTCTGGGAGTCGTCCGGGAGGACGCCGAAGTCCCAGGCCGTATCGGTCAGTTCGTGCCAGGCGGCCAGGACCCGGTCGGCGGCGTCCTGTTCGGTGCGCCCACCGGAGCCGTCCAGTCTGCGGGCCCGGACTCTCCGCCGCCACAGCATGGGCAGCAGCGGCACCACGAGCAGCAGCACCGCCAGCGAACTCCAACTGGTGACCGTGGTCACCGACAAGCCGCCGCCCGAGGCGCCGTCACCGGGCTGCTGGGGCGCGGCGGCCTCGCAGCCGCCCTGCTTCCGCAGCTCCGGTGGGCAGCTGTCCGAGGCGGACGGCGCGGCCGTCGGCTCGGAACTGGTGCTCGGGTCGGTCGACGGCTCGTCGGGGACCTCGCCCGACGGCGTCTGCTCCATCGTGTAGTCGGGCTGGGTGCCACGGCTCGGCGTGGGCTCGAAGCGGGTCCAGCCGACCCCCTCGAAGTACAGCTCGGGCCAGGCGTGCGCGTCCTTGAGGCCGACCGACACCGAACCGTCCGCCTGCGAGGTGCCGGGGGTGAACCCGACGGCCACCCGCGCCGGTATGCCCAGCGTGCGGGCCATCGCCGCCATGGAGAAGGAGAAGTGGACGCAGAATCCCGCCTTCTGTTTCAGGAACTTCGCGATGGCGGCCGAACCGCTGCCGGACTGCACCTCGGTGTCGTACCGGAAGCCCCCGTTCACCGCGAACCAGTCCTGGAGCTTGACCGCCTTCTCGTACGCGTTGGACGCGCCCGAGGTCACCTCGCGCGCGGTCCGGGCGACCACGGGCGGCAACGAGTCCGGCACCTCGGTGTACTCGCGCACCAGCCGCGGGTTGGGAGGCGGGGCGGAGGCCAGCTGGTCGGCGGTCGGCTCCACCAGCAGGCTGGTCACCCGGTAGCGGGCGCCCCGGGTGGTCTGGCCGCGGTCGCCGACCAGGGTGCGGCCCTCGGGCTCGTACCGCCAGCGCCCGTCGATCTGCACCTTGTCGGCCGGGTAGGGGAGGGGCAGCCAGTTCTGCGCATACCACTCGGCGGCCGAGATGGACGTGTCCACGGAGGTGGTCCGGACCGCGGGGCCGAGGCCGGTCGGCGCCGGCAGCCGGCCCGGCACATCGGTGACGTGCCGCTCCGACGACTTCCACGAGGCGCCGTCGAACTTGTCGAGCGCCACGATCCGCAGATACATGTCCTGGGTGGTCTGCGAGGAGGTGCGGTACCGCAGCACCTCCCTGTTCTCCGGCTGGTTCAGGCTGTCCTGGAGCGACACCAGCGGATTCACCGCCGAGATGGTGCCGCCGCCGCTCGGCCCGCCGCCGCTGCCCTGCCGGTCCAGCAGCCCGCCGTCCAGGGACGGCAGCACCGCGGGCACCGCGACCGCGATGCCCAGCGCCAGCACGCCGATCCGGTGACCGGCCCGCACCGGGGTTGCGGCCGGGCCGCCACCGGCTCCGACCGGCCCCGAGGGCGGCATGCCCGGCGCGCGCGGGGCGCCGCCGCTGAAGACGCGGCCCCACTGGGAGAGCCGGTCCCGGCCCTCGGCCAGGAGCAGCAGCAGATAGCCGGCCGCCGCCACCAGGAACCACACCCAGTCGCTGCCGTCGTCCGACAGACCCGCCGCGACCGAGTACAGCGCCAGCAGCGGCAGCCCGGCGGGGGCCGCGCTGCGGTAGGTCACCGCGAGCGCGTCGACCACCAGCCCTATCAGCAGCACCCCGCCGACCAGCAGCAGCCGGATGCCGTCGGTGACGGGAGCCGGGGTCGCGTACTGCCCGACGTCGCTGGTGCCCTCGCGCAGCAGCAGCGCGAACTCGTGGAGGGCCTCCGGGCTCGGCAGCACCCCGGCGAACGCCTGCCCGGACGCGAAGACGACCGTGAGCAGCAGCAGCATCACCACGCCCTGCCCCGCCACCGTCAGCGGACGGGCCAGCGGCACCCGGCGGGCGGCCACGCCCGCCGCGGTCTGGACCGCCAGAAGCAGGACGGCCTGCAGCAGCCACCCGGCCGGATTCACCAGCGGCAGCAGCGCGCACGCGGCCGCCGCCGTGGCCAGCGCCGCGCAGACGGCCAGCCGAACGCTCCCACTCATCCCCAGCTCCCTGTCATGCCGCCGATGCCCGAACGCCCGGCGTCGGCCCGGATGGCGCCCTGCCTGTCGGCCTGCCGCCACAGCTCCGCCATCGAGGCGCCCGGGGTGACCGGCAGCGCCGTCCACCCCGCTTCGCGCAGCCCGCGCAGCGCGTCCTCCAACTGCCGCGGGTCGGCGGGCTCCACCCCCCGCGACCAGGCCGGGCCGTCCATGACGAACGCCACCGCGGCCGTGGAGCGGTGCCGCATCCGCCCGACGAGCGCGGCCTGCTCCTCGTCCAGATCGCCGAGGAAGGCCACCAGCAGGCCCTCGCCCCCGCCGCCCAGCACGTCGTACGCGAGGGAGAGCCCGTCCTCGTCGGAGTGGTCCACCACCGCGAGGGTGTCCAGCATCAGCCCGGCCGTCTCCGCGGAGTCATGCGTGGAACCGGTGAATCCGCCTCCGCCGTCCGGCCCTGGCACCGAGCTTCCGGTGTCGGTCAGCAGCCGGACCGCGTAGCCCCGCTCCAGCAGGTGCACCGCGGCCGAGGCCGCGCCGCACACCGCCCACTCGAAGGGGGAGTCGGGCCCCGCGCCCTCGTAGGCGTAGCCCCGGGTGTCCAGCAGCACTGTGCAGTGGGCGCGCTGCGGCTGCTCCTCACGGCGCACCATCAGCTCTCCGTAGCGCGCGGTGGACCGCCAGTGGACCCGGCGCAGGTCGTCGCCGTGGCGATAGCCGCGTGGGATCACATCGTCCTCACCGGCCAGGGCCAGCGAGCGGTGCCGCCCGTCCCCGTAACCCGCGGCCTCGCCGGTCAGCGGCACCGCGGGCAGCGGCTCGACCGGGGGCACCACGGTGAGCGTGTCGTACGCGCTGAAGGAGCGGGTCAGCTCACACATCCCGAACGGGTCGTTGAGCCGCAGCTGCAGCGGGCCCAGCGGATAGCGGCCGCGCAGATCGGAGCGGACCCGGTAGGACACCTCGCGGCGGCCGCCCGGCTCCACCCGGTCCAGCACGAAGCGGGGGCGCGGCCCCAGCACATACGGCACCCGGTCCTGGAGCATGAGCAGCCCGGTGGGCAGCCGCGAGACGTTGTCCATCCGCAGATGCACCCGGGCCTCGGAGCCCGCCGGGACCCGCGCGGGCGCGAGCCGACGGCTGCCCGCCACCCGGTACCGGGTGCGGTGGACGACGGCCACGCACACCAGGGGCAGCGCCGCCAGCAGCAGTCCCACCCGCAGCAGATCGGCCTGGCCCAGCACATAGCTGCACACCGCGGCGGCGACCCCGGCGGCAAGGAAGGACCGGCCGCGGGTGGTCAGCCCGGCGAGCGCCGCCCGGATCGTGCCCCGCTCCTCCCCGCCTCCGGCGCTCCCAGGGCCCGCACCCGTCCCCCCTGTGGTCATCACAGCCTCCGTGCGCCCGGCTGCTGCCCGTAGTCGACCGGGGGCATGGAGGGCACCGGGGGCACCGGTCCGCCGCTCCGCTGCCCGGAGGTGGGCAGCGGGGTGCGCTGCAGGATGTCGCCGACGACCTGCTCCGCGGTGCGCCGGTTCAGCTGGGCCTGGGCGGTGGGCAGCAGCCGGTGGGCCAGCACGGGGACGGCGAGCGACTGCACATCGTCGGGGAGGGCGAAGTCCCGCCCGGCCAGCGCGGCCGCCGCCTTGGCGGCCCGCAGCAGGTGCAGGGTGGCCCGGGGCGAGGCGCCGAGCCGCAGATCGGGGTGGTTGCGGGTGGCGGACACCAGGTCCACCGCATACCGCCGGATGGCCTCGGCGACGTGCACCGAGCGCACCGCCTCGACCAGCTTGACGATCTCGTGGGCGTGCGCGACCGGCTGCATGTCGTCCAGCGGGGAGACCCCGCCGTGCACATCCAGCATCTCCAGCTCCGCCTGCGGGCTGGGGTAGCCGATGGAGACGCGCGCCATGAAGCGGTCGCGCTGCGCCTCGGGCAGCGGGTAGGTGCCCTCCATCTCGATCGGGTTCTGGGTGGCCACCACCATGAAGGGGCCGGGCAGTTCGTAGCTCTTCCCGTCGATGGTGACCTGGCGCTCTTCCATCGATTCAAGGAGCGCGGACTGCGTCTTGGGCGAGGCGCGGTTGATCTCGTCGCCGATGACGATCTGGGCGAAGATCGCGCCCGGTTTGAATTCGAATTCCTTGCGCTGCTGGTCGTAGATGCTCACCCCGGTGATGTCCGACGGCAGCAGGTCGGGGGTGAACTGGATACGGCGCACCGAGCAGTCGATGGACCGCGCGAGCGCCTTGGCGAGCATGGTCTTGCCCACGCCCGGGACATCCTCGATCAGCAGATGCCCCTCGGCGAGCAGCACGGTCAGCGAAAGCCGCACGACCTCGGGCTTGCCCTCGATCACACCCTCCACCGACCGGCGGACCCGCTCCGCTGTGGTGGTCAGATCGCTGAGGCTCGCTCGTTCGTCATAGGTCGTCACCCGGCCCTCCTCGGCCCGTTCTCAGGGCCGAGTGTCCACCAAGGGACGGACCGGCCCACCGCAAACGCTGGCACCATCCCCCGCGGGGTTGCGGGGGACGATGTCATCTACGCATTCTTGCGGTCTTCGCCGTCTCGCGTCACTCGGCTGTGGATAACCCGGGGTTATTTGTCACGCTTGTACGAGTTAGGAGTGAAAATCCACTCAGCTGCGCGGTTCGACCTCGCGCAGCAGACCGGTCGTCACATCGAAAACGAAGCCCCGCACATCGTCGCGGTGCAGCAGGAACGGCGAGGTGCGCACCCGCTCCATCGACTGGCGCACGTCGGCGTCCAGGTCCTTGAACGCCTCGACCGCCCACGACGGCCGCTGGCCCACTTCCTCCTCCAGCTCGTGCCGGAAGTCCTCGGTGAGGTTCAGCAGGCCGCAGCCGGTGTGGTGGATCAGCACGACGCTGCGGGTGCCCAGCGCGCGCTGGCTGATGGTCAGGGAACGGATGATGTCGTCGGTGACCACGCCGCCCGCGTTGCGGATGGTGTGGCAGTCGCCCAGCTCCAGGCCGAGCGCCTCGTGCAGGTCGAGACGTGCGTCCATGCAGGCGACGATGGCGACGTGCTGCACGGGGCGCGCGTCCATGCCGGGGTCGGTGAACTTCTCGGCGTACTGGCGGTTGGCCTCGACCAAGCGGTCGGTGACAGATATCGACATGGCTATGACCCTAATCCCACCAGGGGATTTTGTCTTTTCTTTAGGTTACGCAAACGAGGGCATCGGGTGCTCCGAAGGGGTGATTGTGAGCTACTCCACACCCCCTGTGCGCCCTTTCGCCACACGCTCGGGCGAGCCTTCCACTCCGTCGGCGGGGCGCGCTGGCCGGTTGGTTGACCGAAGGGACGAGTGGACTAAAGTGGCGCGAAGTGGGAGGCGTGACGCTCCCCTTGGATCCCGGAAATTTTCGCGTGAGCGCGGTGCGTACGTACCCCTCGGCCTCCTCCCGCTCCGGTCGCCTGACGTCACTTCCCCGGCGCCAGTCGGCCGCTTCCCCTTCGGAGCGGGTGGGGACCCGGCGGTGCGTACCCGCCACGCCCGACCCTCAGAAGGGCGCACGAGCAGCGCAATGAGCAGCAACGCTCTCCACGTTCCCGTCATGCTTCAGCGCTGCCTGGACATGCTGGCCCCCGCCCTCGCCGAACCCGGCGCGGTGGTGGTCGACTGCACGCTCGGCCTCGGGGGGCACAGCGAGGCGCTGCTGCGCAGCTTCCCAGCGGCCCGGCTCGTCGCCCTCGACCGCGACCCCGACGCGCTGCGGCTGGCCGGTGAGCGGCTGGCCCCCTACGGCGACCGGGCGACCCTGGTGCACGCCGTCTACGACGAGCTGCCCGAGGTCCTGGACCGGCTCGGGGTGCCGCGCGTCCAGGGCGTCCTGTTCGACCTCGGCGTCTCCTCCATGCAGCTGGACGAGGCCGGGCGCGGCTTCGCCTACGCGCAGGACGCCCCGCTGGACATGCGGATGGACCAGACGACGGGCATCGGTGCCGCCGAGGTGCTGAACACCTACCCGCCCGGCGACCTGGTGCGCATCCTGCGGACGTACGGCGAGGAGAAGTTCGCCAAGAAGATCGTGGACGCGGTGGTCCGGGAGCGCGCCAAGGAGCCGTTCAGCAACAGCGCCCGGCTCGTCGAGCTGATCCGCGAGGCCCTGCCGCAGGCCGCCAAGCGCACCGGCGGCAACCCCGCCAAGCGCACCTTCCAGGCGCTGCGCATCGAGGTCAACGGCGAGCTGGCCGTTCTGGAGCGGGCCGTCCCGGCGGCCGTGGCGGCGCTCGCGGTGGGTGGGCGGATCGCCGTGCTGTCGTACCACTCGCTGGAGGACCGGCTGGTCAAGCAGGTGCTCGCGGCGGGCGCCGCCAACACCGCGCCGCCCGGCCTGCCGATCGTCCCGGAGCGCTATCAGCCCCGGCTCAAGCTGCTCACCCGCGGCGCCGAGCTGCCCACCGAGGAGGAGATCGCCGAGAACCGCCGCGCCGCCCCGGCCCGCTTCCGCGGAGCGGAGCGCATTCGCGAGGACGCCCTATGAGCGCGCGCCCTATGAGCGCGGCGGGGGTGAAAGGACTGTCCGGGGCGAAAGGGCTGGCGAAAGGGGCGGTGCCGGGGGCGGCCACGGCCAGGCGCGCGCCCTTCGTGCTGCTCGTCGTCGTCCTGCTCGGCACCGGCCTGATCGCGCTGCTGCTCCTGAACTCCTCCCTCAACCAGGGTTCGTTCGAGCTGACCAAGCTGGAGAAGCAGACCGACGAGCTGAGCGACGAACGCCAGTCGCTCCAGCAGGACGTCGACCAGCTCTCCGCCCCCGGCGCGCTGGAGCAGCGCGCCCGGGAACTGGGCATGGTGCCCGGCGGCAGCCCGGCCTTCCTCAACCCGGACGGCACGGTCGCCGGGGTGCCCGCACCGGCCACCGGGCGGCCCTCCGTGGCGCACGCCCCCGGCCCGCTGCCCCCGCTCGTGCTCGACCCCGCCCCGGCGCCCACCCCCTCGGCCTCCACCAAGGCCCCGGCCGTACCGGCGCCGGCGCGCCCCCTGACCCCGGCGGCCGGCACCGGCGCGCCGACCACCCCGGCCCCTGGCAGGTGACACGGTGACGCGACCCCAGGACCCCCGCCGACGGGTGCCCGGCCCGGCGGCACCGCGCGGCGACCGCGACCGCCGCCCGCGCCAGGGGGCGCAGCGTCGCCCCTCGGAGCGCGGCCCGCGCCCCGGCGCGCAGCGCGGCGGGCGCCCCGGAGGCGCCCCGGCGCAGCTGCGGCTGGGCAGCCCGCGCCCCCGGCTGCGGCTGATCAGCCTCGGCCTCACGCTCGTCATGCTGGCCTTCGTCGTACGGCTGCTCCAGGTGCAGGCCGTGGACGCCTCCGCGTACGCCGCCAAGGCCAACGTCAACCGTTACATCCCGGTGACGCTGTCCGCCGAGCGCGGCTCCATCACCGACCGCGACGGCGTCAACCTGGCCACCACCGTGGACGCGTACGACATCACCGCCGCCCCCGATCTGCTCACCCCGCGCAACGCCAAGATCAAGGACGCGCCCCGGCAGGCGGCCGCCCTCCTCGCGCCGATCCTCGGCAAGAACGAGGCGGACCTGGAGAAGAAGCTCACCGAGAATCCGAAGTCGCAGTACGCCGTGCTGGCCCGGCAGCAGACCCCGCAGGTCTGGAACCAGATCAAGGACCTGAAGAACGCCCTGGACGACGCCGCGGCCAAGGGCAAGGGCACCAACGTCCTGGCCGGGGTCAACCGGGAGTCGCACAGCAAGCGGGTCTACCCCGGCGGCGACCTCGCGGCCTCGATCCTGGGCTTCGTGGGCGCCGACGGGCGCGGCGCCGCCGGGATCGAGCAGCAGCTGAACAAGAAGCTCGCGGGCAAGGACGGCAAGCGCGTCTACGCCCAGTCCGGCGGCCATCAGGTGCCCACCGGGGACCTCAGCGAGAAGCCCGCGGTGCCCGGCAACGACGTCGAGCTGACGATCGACCGCGACATCCAGTGGGCCGCCCAGAGCGCCATCTCCGACCAGGTGAAGAAGTCGCAGGCGGACCGGGGCTACGTCGTCGTGCAGGACACCCGTACCGGACGGCTGCTGGCCATGGCCAACGCCCCCGGCTTCGACCCCAACGACATCTCCACCGCGGACGGCGACGCCCTCGGCAACGCCGCGGTCTCCGACGCCTACGAACCGGGCAGCGTCAGCAAGCTGATGTCGATGGCCGCCGTGCTCCAGGAGGGCGCCGCCCGCTGGAACACCCAGGTGGAGGTCCCGAACCGGCTGCCGCGCGCGGGCCGCGCCTTCGCCGACGACATCGACCACCCCACCTGGTACCTCACCCTCAACGGGGTGCTCGCCAAGTCCAGCAACATCGGCACCATCCTCGCCACCGAGCAGCTGGGCAAGACCGAGAAGCAGAAGAACCGGATCCTCTACTCCTACTTGCGGCGGTTCGGCATCGGACAGCCCACCGGGCTCGGCCTCCCCGGCGAGACCTCGGGCATCCTGGCCAAGCCGCGGGACTGGAGCCCCACGCAGCAGTACACCATCCCCTTCGGCCAGGGCCTGTCGCTCAACGCCGTCCAGGCGGCCTCCGTCTACTCCACCGTCGCCAACGGCGGCCTGCGCATCGCCCCCAGCCTGGTGAGCGGCACCAGGGGCCCCGGCGGTCACTTCACCCCGGCGCCCGCGCCCAAGAAGTCCCGCGTGGTGAGCGCGAAGACCGCGAAGACGCTGGCCCAGATGCTCGAATCGGTCGTGGACGACGAGCAGGGCACCGGCACCAAGGCGAAGATCCCCGGCTACCAGGTCGCGGGCAAGACCGGCACGTCCAACCGCGTGGACCCGAAAACCGGCCGTTATCACGGTTACACCGCTTCGTTCGCAGGTTTCGCACCTGCCGACAAACCGCGCCTCACGGTCTACTGTGCGGTGCAGAATCCCACCAAGGGCAGCTATTTCGGTGGGCAGGTCTGCGGGCCGGTCTACAAGAAGGTCATGGAGTTCGCGCTCAAATCGTTGCAGGTCCCGCCTACGGGTAAGCAGCCCAAGCGGCTCCCCGTGAGCTACAGCCCGGCCCGGTGAGCGGGTCCAGCCGTGACGACGATCACGCCGGAGCCCGGGAACCAGGGGCCGGTGCGCCACTGCTCCGCCGCCGGATTTCGCGACGAAGCGGGTGGGCCGGGTACGCTCACCGCCGTGCCCCAAGCTGATCAGTCCCAAACCCCTCAGAAGGACGTTTCTGTGGAATACCCGGGAGCGCCCCGCCCTCTCCAGGTCCGCCCCGTACCGCTCGCGGAGCTGGCGGACCAGCTGGGCGTCGATGCCTCCGGCGTCCCGGCGGAGGCCGCGGTCACCGGGATCACCCATGACTCGCGTGCCGTGCGCCCGGGCGATGTGTACGCGGCGCTGTCCGGCGCCCGGCTGCACGGCGCGGACTTCGCCGCCCAGGCCGCCGACCTCGGCGCGGCCGCCGTGCTGACCGACCCGGACGGCGCCGAGCGCGCCGCCGCCACCGGGCTGCCGGTCCTGGTCGTGGACAACCCGCGCGGCCGGATGGGCGCGCTGGCCGCCACGATCTACGACGAGCCGGGCCACAGCCTGCTGCAGATCGGCATCACCGGCACCTCCGGCAAGACCACCACCGCGTACCTCGTCGACGGCGGGCTCAGGGCCGCCTCCGAGAAGGCCGGCGGCGGTCCCACGGGGCTCATCGGCACCGTCGAGATGCGCATCGGCGACGACCGCATCAAGTCCGAGCGCACCACCCCCGAGGCCACCGACCTCCAGGCGCTGTTCGCGGTGATGCGCGAACGCGACGTCCACTCGGTCGTCATGGAGGTCTCCAGCCACGCCCTGGTCCTCGGCCGCGTCGACGGCTGCGTCTTCGACGTCGCCGTCTTCAACAACCTCTCCCCGGAGCACATGGAGTTCCACTCGGGGATGGAGGACTACTTCCAGGCCAAGGCCCAGCTGTTCACCAAGGCCCGCAGCCGGGCCGGAGTGATCAACTACGACGACGAGTACGGCCGACGGCTCATCGAGGAGTCCGAGGTCCCGGTCACCACCTTCTCCGCCGAGGGCCACCCCGACGCCCACTGGCGCGCCGCGGACGTCGAGGTCGGCCCGCTCGGCTCGACGTTCACCGCGGTCGGCCCGAACGGCGAGACGGTACGGGCCGCCGCCCCGATCGCCGGTCCGTTCAATGTCGCCAACGCGCTCGCCGCCCTCGTCGCGCTCGCCGTCGCCGGGATCGACCCGCAGACGGCCGCGGACGGCATCGCCGCCGTCCCCGGCGTGCCGGGCCGGCTGGAGCGCGTCGACGTGGGCCAGCCGTACCTCGCGGTGGTCGACTACGCCCACAAGACCGACGCCGTGGAGTCGGTGCTGCGCGCCCTGCGCAAGGTCACCGAAGGCAAGCTGCACGCCGTCCTCGGCTGCGGCGGCGACCGCGACCGGCTCAAGCGCGGACCGATGGGCTCCGCCGTGGCCCGGTACGCCGACACGGCCGTGCTGACCTCGGACAACCCTCGCTCCGAGGACCCGCTCGCCATCCTCGCCGCGATGCTCGCGGGCGCCGCCGAGGTGCCCGCGCACGAGCGCGGCGACGTCCTGGTCGAGGAGGACCGGGGGAACGCCATCGCCGCCGCCGTCGCCCGCGCGGAGCCCGGCGACACCGTGATCGTCGCGGGCAAGGGCCATGAGCAGGGCCAGACGATCGCCGGGGTGGTTCGCGCCTTCGACGACCGCCAGGTCCTGCGGGAAGCCATCGAGCTCAGCGAGCGAGCCAAGGGGCGCGGTCCGCGACGCCCCGAGGCGAGCGAACAGCACGGGCACACACACCAAAACGACCAGGGATGACAGACCGCCATGCGCGCACCAGCCCCCTCCAGGCAGCTCTCCCGCACGGCCGGAGGTGATCAGTGATCCCACTGTCCCTCACCGAGATCACCGGCCTCGTCGGTGGGCAGCCGCACGACATACCGGACCTTGACCTGAAGGTCACAGGACCCGTCGTGATCGACTCCCGCGAGGTGCGGCCCGGGAGCCTGTTCGCCGCGCTCCCCGGCGAGCGCGTGGACGGCCACGACTACGCGCCCGGCGCGGTCGCGGCGGGCGCGGTGGCGGTTCTGGCCACCCGCCCGGTCTCCACACCGGACGCCCCGGTTCCGGCGATCGTCGTCCCCGACGTCGTCGCCGCCATGGGCGCGCTCGCCCGCGCCGTCGTCGAGCGGCTCGGCACCACCGTGGTCGCGCTCACCGGCTCCGCCGGGAAGACCAGCACCAAGGACCTCATCGCCCAGCTGCTCCAGCGGCACGGCCCGACCGTATGGACGCACGGTTCGTTCAACAACGAGATCGGGCTTCCGCTGACCGCGCTGCGCGCCGACACGACCACCCAGCACCTGGTGCTGGAGATGGGCGCCCGAGGCAAGGGCCACATCCGTTATCTGACGGACCTCACCCCGCCCCGCATCGGGCTCGTCCTCAACGTCGGCACCGCGCACATCGGTGAGTTCGGCGGCCGCGAGCAGATCGCCGAGGCCAAGGGCGAACTGGTCGAGTCGCTGCCCTCCGCCGAGGACGGCGGGGTGGCGGTGCTCAACGCCGACGACCCCTTGGTGCGCGCCATGGCGTCCCGTACGAAGGCCCGTACCGTCCTGTTCGGCGAGGCCGGGGACGCCCACGTACGCGCCTCGAATGTCCGGCTTGCCGACGGTGGCCGCCCCGCCTTCACGCTTCACACCCCTACCGGGTGCGGTGACGTGACCATGCGCCTGTACGGTGAGCACCACGTGTCGAACGCGCTCGCCGCGGCCGCCGTCGCCCATGAGACGGGCATGTCCGTCGACGAGATCGCCGTGGCGCTCTCCGAGGCGGGTCAGCTCTCCCGCTGGCGGATGGAGGTCACCGAGCGCTCGGACGGCGTGACGGTCGTCAACGACGCCTACAACGCGAACCCCGAGTCCATGCGAGCCGCGCTGCGCGCGCTGGCCGCGATGGGCGCCGCAACACCGGGGCGTCGCACGTGGGCGGTGCTGGGCCCGATGGCCGAGCTTGGCGATGAGTCACTGGCCGAGCACGACGCGGTCGGACGGCTGGCCGTCCGGCTCAACGTCAGCAAGCTCGTGGCGGTCGGCGGCCAGGAGGCCGCGTGGCTGGACATGGGCGCCAAGAACGAGGGTTCGTGGGGTGAGGAGTCGGTGCACGTGTCCGACGTGCGGGCAGCGGTCGATCTGCTGCGGAGCGAGCTGCGACCGGGGGATGTCGTGTTGGTGAAGGCCTCCAGGTCGGTCGGCCTGGAGCAACTCGCGCAGGCGTTGCTCGAGGGTGAGGTCACCGGGCGATGACCATGGGGCAGATCCTCCTCGCCGCGGGGGAAGAAGAACACGTAGGCGCCATGAGGCAGATCCTCTTCTCCGGCGCCATCGGTCTCTTCCTGACCCTGATCGGCACCCCGCTGCTGATCAAGCTGCTTGCCCGCAAGGGCTACGGCCAGTACATCCGGGACGACGGCCCGCGGACGCACGGCAGCAAGAAGGGCACGCCCACCATGGGCGGCATCTCCTTCATCCTGGCCACGCTGATCGCCTACGCCGTGACGAAGGTGATCACCGGCAGCCAGCCGACCTTCTCCGGTGTGCTGGTGCTCTTCCTGTTCGCGGGCATGGGCCTGGTCGGCTTCCTCGACGACTACATCAAGATCGTCAAGCAGCGCAGCCTGGGCCTGCGGGCCAAGGCCAAGATGGCCGGTCAGCTGATCGTCGGTGTCGCCTTCGCGATCCTCGCGCTGAACTTCGCCGACGCCCGCCAGCAGACCCCGGCCTCCGACCGGCTCTCCTTCGTCCAGGACTTCGGCTGGTCCTTCGGCCCGGTGATCTTCGCGATCTGGGCGCTGTTCATGATCCTCGCGATGTCGAACGGCGTGAACCTCACCGACGGCCTGGACGGCCTGGCCACCGGCGCCTCCGTGATGGTCTTCGGCGCCTACACCTTCATCGGCGTCTGGCAGTACCAGGAGTCCTGCGCCAACGCGGACACCCTCACCAACCCCTCGTCCTGCTTCGAGGTGCGCGACCCGCTCGACCTCGCGGTCGTCGCCTCCGCGTTGATGGGCGCCTGCTTCGGCTTCCTGTGGTGGAACACCTCGCCCGCCAAGATCTTCATGGGGGACACCGGCTCGCTCGCGCTCGGCGGCGGGCTCGCGGGGCTCGCCATCTGCTCCCGCACGGAGCTGCTGATGGCCGTCCTCGGCGGGCTGTTCGTCCTGATCACCCTGTCCGTGGTCATCCAGGTCGGCTCGTTCCGGCTCACCGGGCGCCGGGTCTTCCGAATGGCACCACTCCAGCACCACTTCGAACTCAAGGGGTGGAGCGAAGTCCTTGTGGTGGTCCGGTTCTGGATCATCCAGGGCATGTGCGTGATCGTCGGACTCGGGCTCTTCTACGCGGGCTGGCGGGCTTCGTGACCATCGACGTCACCGACCTCGCGGGCCGCCATGTCACCGTCGCCGGACTCGGCGTCTCCGGGGTCCCCGCAGCGCGTGCGCTGCGGGGACTCGGGGCCGCGGTGACCGTCGTCAACGGAAGCGACGGCGAGCCCCAGCGCGCCCAGGCGGCCGAACTGGAGCCGCTCGGCATCACGGTCCGGCTCGGCGACGGGGACACTCTCCCGGACGGCACCGAACTGGTCGTCACCACGCCCGGCTGGAAGCCCACCAGCCCGCTCTTCCTGGCCGCCGAGAAGGCCGGCGTCCCGGTCTGGGGCGACGTGGAGCTGGCCTGGCGGCTGCGCGGCCCGGACTCCCCGCCCTGGCTCGCGGTCACCGGCACCAACGGCAAGACGACCACCGTGCGCATGCTGGCGTCCATCCTGGAGGCGGCCGGACTGCGCACCGCCGCCGTCGGCAACATCGGCGTCTCGCTCCTGGACATCGTGCTGGGCGACACGCCGTACGACGTGCTCGCCGTCGAGCTGTCCAGCTACCAGCTGCACTGGGCGCCCTCGCTGCGCGCCCACTCCGGCACGGTGCTCAACCTCGCCCCCGACCACCTCGACTGGCACGGCTCCATGGCGGCGTACGCGTCGGACAAGGGCCGGATCTACGAGGGCAACCAGGTCGCCTGCGTCTACAACGTCGCCGACCCCGCCACCGAGGACCTGGTCCGGGCGGCCGACGTCGAGGAGGGCTGCCGGGCGATCGGCTTCACCCTCGGCACCCCCGGCCCCTCCCAGCTGGGCGTCGTCGAGAACATCCTGGTCGACCGGGCCTTCGTCGCGAACCGGCAGAAGAACGCCCAGGAGCTGGCCGAGGTCGCCGACGTCAACCCGCCCGCGCCGCACAACATCGCCAACGCGCTCGCCGCCGCGGCCCTGGCCCGCGCCTTCGGCGTGCCGCCCGAGGCCGTACGGGACGGGCTGCGCGCCTTCCGCCCGGACCCGCACCGCGTGGAGCACGTCGCGGACGTCGAGGGCGTGAGTTACGTGGACGACTCCAAGGCGACCAACACCCACGCCGCCGAGGCGTCGTTGGGCGCCTACGAGCACATCGTGTGGGTCGCCGGCGGCCTCGCCAAGGGCGCCACCTTCGACGAACTGGTCTCCACTGCCGCCGCGCGACTGCGCGGCGTGGTGCTGATCGGCGCCGACCGCGCCCTGATCCGGGAAGCGCTCGCGCGACACGCAGCGGATGTCCCGGTCGTGGACCTCGACCGGACCGACACTGGGGCGATGGCGGCGGCTGTCCGGGAAGCGGCCCGGCTCGCCCGGCCGGGCGATACCGTCCTTCTGGCCCCGGCCTGTGCCTCGATGGACATGTTCACCAACTACAACAAGCGGGGCGACGCCTTCGCCGCGGCGGTTCACGAGCTGGCCCCGGGCCCGGTCACGGACGAGCAGTAGCCCGCCGGTCCCCCGCGAGGACCACCGCTCGCGCGGAGAACCTGGAGGGGATTCGACATGACGCCTGACCAGCCCGCCGCGCCGCGGTCCCGGCAGACCGGAGCAGCCACCGGCCGCTCCGGGTCGCGGGCGGGCGGCGCCGCGCGGCCGCGGCCGGCGGCGCGGGGCGGGGAGCGGACAGCCGCGCCCGCCCGCCCCCAGGGCGGCCGCGGCACCCCCCAGGAAAAGGGCAGGGCGGACAAGGGGCGGACGGGCAGGGCCAGGGCGGACAAGGCCAGGGCGGACGAGGCCGCGGCGGCCAGGCCCACGGCCGGGAAGGGCCGTCCGAGCCCGCCGAGGGCCCCCCGCCGCCCGGTGATCCGCGCGCCCCGCCGTCCCTCCAAGGGCAGCCTGCTGGACGCCCTGCGGGGCACACAGCAGCGCGCCAAGAAGGCCTGGGACCGGCCGCTCACCGCGTACTACCTGATCCTCGGGGGCGCCGCGCTGATCATCGTGCTGGGCCTGGTGATGGTCTACTCCGCCTCCCAGATCAAGGCGCTCCAGTCGGGCCTGGCACCCTCGTACTTCTTCCGCAAACAACTCTTCGCTGCGGCGCTCGGCGCCGCGCTGATGCTCCTGGCCGTGCGCATGCCGATCAAGCTGCACCGCGCCTTCGCCTATCCGCTGCTGGCCGCCTCGGTCTTCCTGATGTGCCTGGTCCAGGTGCCGGGGATAGGGATTTCGGTCAACGGCAACCAGAACTGGATCTCCTTCGGCGGCCCGTTCATGCTCCAGCCGAGCGAGTTCGGCAAGCTCGCGCTCGTCCTGTGGGGCGCCGATCTGCTGGCCCGCAAGCAGGACAAGCGGCTGCTCGCGCAGTGGAAGCACCTGCTGGTGCCGCTCGTCCCGGCGGCTGCCCTGCTGCTCGGAATGATCATGCTGGGTGGCGACATGGGCACCGCGATCATTCTCGCGGCGATTCTTTTCGGCCTGCTTTGGCTCGCGGGCGCCCCCACCCGGCTCTTCGGGGGTGTGCTCGCCTTCGCCGGGGTGATCGGCATTCTGCTGATCAAGACCAGCGCCAACCGGATGTCCCGGCTCGCCTGCATCGGCGCCACCGAGCCCGGAGCCAACGATCAGTGCTGGCAGGCGGTGCATGGGATCTATGCTCTGGCCAACGGCGGATGGTTCGGCTCCGGACTCGGTGCGTCCATGGAAAAATGGGGCGAACTCCCCGAACCGCACACTGACTTCATCTTCGCCATTACCGGGGAGGAACTCGGCCTGGCGGGGACGCTGTCGGTGCTCGTCCTCTTCGCGGCTCTAGGCTATGCGGGTATCCGCGTGGCCGGACGCACGGAGGACCCCTTCGTGAGGTACGCCGCGGGAGGCGTGACCACCTGGATCACGGCCCAGGCCGTGATCAACATCGGTGCGGTGCTCGGTCTGCTGCCGATCGCCGGGGTTCCGCTCCCGCTGTTCTCCTACGGAGGGTCCGCCCTGCTGCCGACCATGTTCGCCGTCGGTCTGCTGATCGCCTTCGCACGGGCCGAGCCCGCTGCGCGGGCGGCACTGGCCATGCGGCAGCCTGCTTTGCGGAAGAAGCTGGCTCGGGTGAGACGGAAGACGATGAGACGGCGCGTCAAGGAACGGCCGTCCGGAGAGCGGTGAATTTCGGTGCATGTCGTACTCGCCGGTGGGGGGACCGCCGGCCACATCGAGCCCGCGCTCGCCCTCGCGGACGCCCTGCGAAGGCAGGATCCGACCGTGGGAATCACGGCGCTCGGCACGGAGCGCGGGCTGGAGACCCGCCTCGTGCCCGAGCGCGGCTACGAACTCGGGCTGATCCCGGCCGTGCCGCTGCCACGCAAGCCCACCCCCGAGCTGATCACCGTCCCCGGGCGGCTGCGCGGCACCATCAAGGCCGCCGAGCAGATCCTGGAGCGCACCAAGGCCGACTGCGTGGTCGGCTTCGGCGGCTATGTGGCCCTGCCCGGCTATCTGGCCGCCAAGCGGCTGGGCGTGCCGATCATCGTCCATGAGGCCAACGCCCGGCCCGGGCTCGCCAACAAGATCGGCTCCCGCTACGCCACGTCCGTCGGGGTCTCCACCCCGGACAGCAAGCTCCGGGGCGCCCGCTACGTGGGCATCCCGCTGCGCCGCTCCATCGCCACCCTGGACCGGGCGGCGGTCCGCCCCGAGGCGCGCGCGGCCTTCGGTCTCGACCAGAACCTGCCGACGCTGCTGGTCTCCGGCGGCTCGCAGGGCGCGCGCCGGCTGAACGAGGTCGTCCAGCGGGTCGCCCCGTTCCTCCAGCGGGCCGGAATCCAGGTTCTGCACGCGGTCGGCCCGAAAAACGAACTGCCGCATGTGGACAACATGCCCGGAATGCCGCCCTACATCCCGGTACCGTACGTGGACCGGATGGACCTCGCGTACGCCGCGGCCGACATGATGCTCTGCCGCGCGGGCGCGATGACCGTCGCGGAGCTGTCCGCCGTCGGGCTGCCGGCCGCCTACGTCCCGCTGCCCATCGGCAACGGCGAGCAGCGGCTCAACGCACAGCCGTTGGTCAAGGCGGGCGGCGGACTGCTGGTCGACGACGCCGAACTGACGCCCGAGTGGGTGCAGAGCAATGTGCTCCCGGTGCTCGGCGACCCGCACCGGCTGTACGAGATGTCGCGGCGCGCCGCCGAGTTCGGCCGCCGGGACGCCGACGAGTTGCTGGTCGGCATGGTGTACGAGGCAATCGCGGCACGCCGCCAGGCGTGAGAAGGCAGGGAGCGTGGCCGGACCGACGACCGCCGAGAGCGGCCCCCGAAGGACGTCGCCGTCCGGCCCGCCCCCGCGCCTCTTCGCGGCGCGGCGCAGGCTCCGCCTGCCCCGCCGCCGCACCCTGGTGATCGCCGCGGTGGCCGCCGCCCTGCTGGGCGGCGGGACCGGCTGGCTGCTGTACGGATCGAGCTGGCTGCGGGCCGAGCGGGTGACGGTCACCGGCGCGGACGTGCTCACCCCGGACGAGGTCCGGAAGGCCGCGGCCGTCCCGCTGGACACCCCGCTGGCCGCGGTGGACACCGGTGCGATCGGGGACCGGCTGCGCGACCGGCTCCCGCGCATAGCGAAAGTGGACGTATCCCGGTCATGGCCGCACACCATCAGTCTTGATGTGACGGAACGCAAGGCCGAAGTGATTGTCGAAGAGCGCGGGAAGTTTCGCGAAGTGGACGCCGACGGCGTGGCGTTCTCCCGTGTGACCAAGCGTCCCGAGGGCGTTCCGCTGCTCGAAATGGAGCCGGACCGGTCGCCGAGTTCACGCCATTTCGGCCCGGCGCGGCTGCGCCGCGAGGCCGTCCGGGTGGTCGCCGGGCTCCCGGCGAAGGTCCGTACGGACATGCGCTCGGTCCGGGTCCGCTCGTACGATTCGATCACTCTGGAGCTGACCCGGAGCCGTACGGTCGCGTGGGGGAGCGATGAGCGCGGCGCCGCGAAGACCAAGGCGCTCACCGCGCTCATGAAAGCGCGGCCCGACGCCGGTCACTTCGACGTCAGCGCGCCGAGCGCGCCCGCGGTGTCCCGTAGTTGACGGGGATAGCGGCAGGCCAGCACCCTGGTTGGCTAGCCCTCCGCGTGATCACATAGGGTGAAAAGAAAAGCGGGAGGTTCGGCGTGTTCGTTGAACGCGCGCCACTTGTCGACTTAGTGTCCTGTTCCGAAGACTCCGGGAAACGGAGGCACTGGTAACCCTAAACTTCAGCGTTAGGGTTGGGGTCGGCAATCGGAACCGTCCCATTCGGCATCAGTCGGCGCACCGCGGCAACAGCGGGGTGGCGACACGTAACTCGAGGCGAGAGGCCTTCGACGTGGCAGCACCGCAGAACTACCTCGCAGTCATCAAGGTCGTCGGCATCGGCGGCGGTGGCGTGAATGCCATCAACCGGATGATCGAGGTCGGGCTCAAGGGCGTCGAGTTCATCGCGATCAACACCGATGCGCAGGCCCTGCTGATGAGTGACGCGGACGTCAAGCTCGACGTCGGCCGCGAGCTCACTCGTGGACTGGGCGCCGGCGCCAACCCCGATGTCGGCCGGAAGGCCGCCGAGGACCACCGCGAGGAGATCGAGGAGGTCCTCAAGGGGGCCGACATGGTCTTCGTGACCGCGGGCGAGGGCGGCGGCACCGGCACCGGCGGCGCCCCCGTGGTCGCCAACATCGCGCGCTCGCTCGGCGCACTGACGATCGGTGTGGTCACCCGTCCGTTCACCTTCGAGGGCCGCCGCCGGGCCAATCAGGCCGAGGACGGCATCGCGGGACTGCGCGACGAGGTCGACACCCTCATCGTCATTCCCAACGACCGGCTCCTGTCGATTTCCGACCGCCAGGTGAGCGTGCTCGACGCGTTCAAGTCGGCGGACCAGGTGCTGCTGTCGGGCGTTCAGGGCATCACCGACCTCATCACCACCCCCGGCCTGATCAACCTCGACTTCGCGGACGTCAAGTCCGTGATGTCCGAGGCGGGCTCGGCGCTCATGGGCATCGGCTCGGCGCGCGGCGACGACCGCGCGGTGGCCGCCGCCGAGATGGCGATCTCCTCGCCGCTGCTGGAGGCGTCCATCGACGGCGCCCGGGGCGTGCTGCTCTCCATCTCCGGTGGCTCCGACCTCGGCCTGTTCGAGATCAACGAGGCCGCCCAGCTGGTGAGCGAGGCCGCCCACCCCGAGGCCAACATCATCTTCGGTGCGGTGATCGACGACGCCCTCGGCGACGAGGTCCGGGTCACCGTGATCGCGGCGGGCTTCGACGGCGGCCAGCCGCCGGCGAAGAACCAGAACCGTGACAAGGTGCTGGGCTCGTACAACGGCGGCCGCGAGGAGAGCACGAGCAACCAGGCTCCCCGTCAGTCCCCCCCGGAGCCCGGCCGTCCGTCCTTCGGCGGCCTCGGCAGCGTCACTCCGCGTGAGGAGGAGCCCGCCCCGGCGGAGCCCGCTCCGGTCGCCGAGGTCCCGCCGCCGCCCCCGGTGGCCACTCCGCAGGTCCCGCCGGCCCGTCCCTACCAGGACAGCCAGGCCGAGGAGCTGGACGTGCCGGACTTCCTGAAGTGAGCCGGCTGTCATGGCTCCACGGCGACCCTGAAGCGATCCCGCAGTGATAGCGCAACAGCACGACGTGAGCGGCGCGCACTTCGCCTTCACCGACCGGTGGGGCGGGGTGAGCGCCGCTCCGTATGACGAGCTCAACCTCGGCGGCGCGGTGGGCGACGACCCCCAGGCCGTACGGACCAACCGCGAGCTGGCGGCCAAGGCGCTCGGCCTGGACCCGTCGTCCGTCGTCTGGATGAACCAGGTGCACGGCCGGGACGTGGCCGTGGTCGAGGGCCCGTGGGCGACCGGTGAAGTTCCCGGCGTGGACGCGGTGGTGACGTCGCGTCGGGGGCTCTCCCTCGCCGTCCTCACCGCCGACTGCACCCCGGTGGTGCTGGCCGATCCGGTCGCCGGTATCGCCGGTGCGGCGCACGCCGGCCGGCCGGGGCTGGTCGCCGGGGTGGTTCCGGCGGTGGTCGAGGCGATGACGGCTCAGGGCGCGGACCCGGCCCGGATCGTGGCCCGAATCGGCCCCTCCGTTTGCGGCCGGTGCTACGAGGTCCCCGCGGACATGCGCGCCGACGTCGCCGGGACGGTGCCCGAGTCCTGGGCCGAGACCAGCTGGGGCACCCCGGCGGTGGACGTGGTGGCCGGAGTCCGGGCCCAACTCGCCCGGGCCGGTGTGGAGATGGCCGGTGTGGGGACGGATGGACAATCTCACATCTGCACGCTGGAATCGGCGGACCACTTCTCGTACCGGCGCGACCGCACCACGGGGCGGCTCGCGAGCTATGTCTGGTTGGACGGCTGAGCTGTGACGGATCGCAAGACGGAACTGGCCGCGAATCTGGCACGGGTGGAGGAACGTATCTCCGCCGCCTGCGCCGCCGCCGGTCGCAAGCGCGAAGAGGTGACCCTGATCGTGGTCACCAAGACGTATCCCGCGAGCGACGTCCGGTTGCTCGCGGAACTCGGAGTCCGGCACGTCGCGGAGAACCGCGATCAGGAGGCCGCCCCCAAAGCTGCGGAATGCGCTGATTTGCCTTTGATCTGGCACTTTGTTGGACAGCTGCAGACCAATAAGGCGCGTTCCGTATGCAGTTATGCCGATGTGGTGCAATCGGTTGATCGCAAGCGATTGGTCGACGCGCTCTCGGGTGCGGCCGTGGGGGCCGCGCGCGAGCTGGGCGTCCTGCTTCAAGTTGCGCTCGACGTGGACTCCGGGGAGCGGGGTCAGCGGGGTGGCGTCGGTCCGGATGGTGTGGGCGCGCTGGCCGATGCCGTGATCGCGGCCGACGGGCTGCGGCTGGACGGTCTGATGACCGTGGCGCCGCTGGCCGGTCCCTACGCGGACCGTCCGCGGGCGGCGTTCGACCGGCTGATGGAAATCTCATCCGGCCTGCGCGTGGCTCATCCTGCTGCGAACATGGTCTCGGCGGGAATGAGCTCAGATCTGGAAGAAGCGGTTGCGGCGGGGGCGACACATGTGCGCGTCGGCACTGCGGTACTCGGAGTCCGCCCCAGGCTCCGGTAACGTCGCGAAGAAGTCGGACCACAGCAGAAAATATGGTCATTCCCGTCAAAAGACGGGCAGGCCACGTGGATCCAAGGCATCCGGTGGCGGAGCCGATCCACCACAGAGCGGAGGACGCAGAGAATGGCCGGCGCGATGCGCAAGATGGCGGTCTACCTCGGCCTCGTGGAGGACGATGGGTACGACGGCCGGGGGTTCGACCCCGACGACGAATTCGAACCCGAGCCGGAGCCCGAGCGGGAGCGTCGGCGTCATCCGGCAGTGGAGACCGAAGCGCGGCCGGAAAGGGGCGAATCTGTGCGAGTCGTCCATCCCCCCGCACAGCGTGAACCGGCTCCGCTTGTGACGGAAAGCAGGCAACCCGCGCGAATTGCCCCCGTGGCGTCTATCACACCTGAACGTCAGAACTTGGAGAAGAACGCACCGGTGATCATGCCCAAGGTTGTGTCCGAGCGGGAGCCGTACCGCATCACCACACTGCACCCCCGGACCTACAACGAGGCCCGTACTATCGGGGAACACTTCCGTGAGGGCACTCCGGTGATCATGAATCTCACGGAGATGGACGACACGGACGCGAAGCGACTTGTCGACTTTGCCGCCGGACTCGTGTTCGGTCTCCATGGGAGCATTGAGCGAGTGACACAGAAGGTGTTCCTGTTGTCTCCTGCTAACGTCGATGTCACGGCGGAGGACAAGGCCCGTATCGCAGAGGGCGGGTTCTTCAACCAGAGCTGAGACGCAACACGGCAACACCGAGTCATCCGAGGCCGCAAGGCCGCGTACGAAACAGGGGAGAGGGACGCGCGAGATGAGCATCGCACTACAGGTGATCTACATCGCGCTGTACTGCTTCCTGATCGTGCTGATCTTCCGGCTGGTGATGGACTATGTCTTCCAGTTCGCACGCTCGTGGCAACCCGGTAGGGCGATGGTGGTCATCCTCGAGGCCACCTACACTGTGACCGATCCGCCACTCAAGCTGCTGCGGCGGGTCATCCCGCCGTTGCGTCTCGGGGGTGTGGCGCTCGACCTGTCCTTCTTCGTGCTGATGATCATCGTCTGGATCCTGATCACCGTCGTGAGCAATTTTGCGAGCAGGGTGTGAACGATACGGTCTTGCCGATTGCCGACGACTACGTTGAGGTGAAGTAGAGATGCCGTTGACCCCCGAGGACGTGCGGAACAAGCAGTTCACGACCGTCCGCCTCCGAGAAGGCTATGACGAGGACGAGGTCGATGCCTTCCTCGATGAGGTCGAAGCCGAACTGACCCGGCTGCTGCGGGAGAACGAGGACCTGCGCGCCAAGCTGGCCGCAGCCACCAGGGCCGCCGCACAGAGTCAGCAGCAACAAGGCATGCGCAAACCTCCGGAACAGCAGGAGCGACCCGGCGCCCCTGTTCCCGCCGCCATATCCGGACCGCCGCAGCAGCAGGGTCAGCCCGGCCCGCCGCAGCAGCAACAGCAGCAGCAACAGCAGCAACAGCAGCAGCAGATGGGCGGTCCGCCCCAGCTTCCGGGCGGTGCGCCGCAGCTGCCTGCCGGCCCGATGGGCCAGGGCGGCCCCGGTGGTCCCGGTGGTCCCGGCCCGATGGGCCAGGGTCCTGGTGGGCCTGGTGGCCCCGGCGGTCCCGGTCCGATGGGCCAGGGCGGCCCCATGGGTCCCGGCGGGCCCATGGGTGGCCCGATGGGCGGCCCCGGTGGTCCCGGCGGCCCGCAGCTGCCGCAGCCGGGTCAGGGCCCGGGCGGCGACAGCGCCGCGCGCGTGCTCTCGCTCGCGCAGCAGACCGCCGACCAGGCGATCGCGGAGGCCCGTTCCGAGGCCAACAAGATCGTCGGCGAGGCCCGCAGCCGCGCCGAGGGCCTGGAGCGCGACGCCCGCGCCAAGGCGGACGCGCTGGAGCGGGACGCGCAGGAGAAGCACCGTGTCGCGATGGGCTCCCTGGAGTCCGCTCGTGCCACGCTCGAGCGCAAGGTCGAGGACCTGCGGGGCTTCGAGCGCGAGTACCGCACGCGGCTGAAGTCGTACCTGGAGAGCCAGCTGCGCCAGCTGGAGAACCAGTCCGACGACTCGCTGGCCCCGCCGCGTACCCCGGCGACCGCCTCGCTGCCGCCGTCCCCCTCGATGAGTGGGTCCATGGCTTCCTCGGGTGCCGGCTCGATGGGCGGCCACACGATGGGCGGCAACCAGTCGATGGGCGGCGGCCACAACCAGAACGGCGGCGCGCCGTCGTACGGTGGCCAGCAGCAGATGTCTCCCGCGATGACCCAGCCGATGGCACCGGTGCGGCCGCAGAGTCCGCAGCCGATGCAGCAGGCGCCGAGCCCGATGCGGGGCTTCCTCATCGACGAGGACGACAACTGACGCGGTACGCCGCGTAGGCGCGTCTCGGCAATCACGAGGGCCGGGCCCGGGAGTCTCGAACTCCCGGGCCCGGCCCTTCGCCGTGCGCGTGGCGGCTGGCGGGGGCTTTGTCCCCGACCCGCCCCTTCCCGTAACCGGGGGCTCCGCCCCCGGACCCCCGGTCCTCAAGCGCCGGACGGGCTGGGGTGCGGGCCGCGTTCCGCTCCGGGTCCCGGGTCCTTAAGCGCCGGACGGGCTGGAGTTCGGGCCGCGTTCCGCCCCCTGGGACGCCCTTCGGGCGTGTTCTCAATCGCCGGACGGGCTGATTTTCAGCCCGTCCGGCGATTGAGGTCCGGGGTCTGGGGCGGAGCCCCGCCACGCGGCGGAGCCGCATGTCGGGTGCTGCGGGAAGGGGCGGGGTGGGGAACGAAGCCCCCGGCAGGGGTTACGCCTTGCGGAGGCGGAAGGTGAGGCCCAGGGTGGGGTCCTCGAACGGGGTGCCGTAGGCGGCGTCGGCCTCGCCGGAGGCGAAGTCCGTGGCGAGGACCTCGTCCGCGATCAGCCCCGCGTGGTCGGTGAGGGCCTGGCGGAGTTCCTCGTCGGCGGACTCCCACCGCAGGGCGATCCGGTCCGCGACGTCCAGCCCGCTGTTCTTACGGGCCTCCTGGATCAGCCGGATGGCATCCCGCGCCAGCCCCGCGCGCCGCAGCTCCGGAGTGATCTCCAGGTCGAGGGCGACCGTGGCGCCCGAGTCCGAGGCGACCGACCAGCCCTCCCGCGGGGTTTCGGTGATGATGACCTCGTCGGGGGAGAGGGCGACCGTCTCGCCGTCCACCACGACCGACGCCGTTCCCTCGCGCAGCGCGACCGAGAGGGCGGCCGCGTCGGCCTCCGCGATGGCCTTGGCGACCGGCTGGGTGCCCTTGCCGAAGCGCTTGCCCAGGGCACGGAAGTTGGCCTTGGCGGTGGTGTCGACCAGCGAACCGCCGACCTCGTTCAGCGCGGCGAGCGAGGAGACGTTCAGCTCCTCCTCGATCTGGGCGCGCAGCTCGGGGCCCAGGTTCTCGAAGCCGGACGCGGCGACCAGCGCCCGCGACAGCGGCTGGCGGGTCTTCACGCCGGACTCGGCGCGGGTGGCCCGGCCCAGCTCCACCAGGCGCCGCACGAGCGCCATCTGGGCCGAGAGCGCCGGGTCGATCATGGCCTGGTCGGGCTCCGGCCAGGAGGTCAGGTGGACGGAGTCGGGGGCGTCCGGGGTCACCGGGGCGACCAGGTCCTGCCAGACGCGCTCGGTGATGAACGGGACCAGCGGGGCCATCAGCCGGGTGACCGTCTCGATGACCTCGTGGAGCGTGCGCAGCGCGGCCGCGTCGCCCTGCCAGAAGCGGCGCCGCGAACGGCGCACGTACCAGTTGGACAGGTCGTCCACGAACGCCGACAGCAGCCGCCCGGCGCGCTGGGTGTCGTACGCCTCCATCGCCCGGGTGACCTGCTCGGTGAGCGTGCCCAGCTCGCCCAGCAGCCAGCGGTCCAGCATCGGGCGCTCGGCCCGGGCCGGGTCGGCTGCGGACGGCGCCCAGCCCGAGGTGCGGGCGTACAGGGCCTGGAAGGCGACCGTGTTCCAGTAGGTGAGCAGCGTCTTGCGCACGACCTCCTGGATGGTGCCGTGGCCCACCCGGCGGGCCGCCCAGGGCGATCCGCCGGCGGCCATGAACCAGCGCACGGCGTCGGCGCCGTGCTGGTCCATGAGCGGGATCGGCTGAAGGATGTTGCCCAGGTGCTTGGACATCTTCCGGCCGTCCTCGGCCAGGATGTGACCGAGGCAGACCACGTTTTCATAGCTCGACCGATCGAAGACGAGCGTGCCGACCGCCATCAGCGTGTAGAACCAGCCGCGGGTCTGGTCGATGGCCTCGGAGATGAACTGCGCCGGGTAGCGCTTCTCGAAGACCTCCTTGTTGCGGTACGGGTAGCCCCACTGCGCGAACGGCATGGAACCCGAGTCGTACCAGGCGTCGATGACCTCCGGCACCCGCACGGCTTCCAGGGAGCAGCCGTCGGCGGGGCAGGCGAAGGTGACCTCGTCGATGTACGGCCGGTGCGGGTCGAGTCCCGTCTGGTCGGTGCCGGTCAGCTCGGACAGCTCGGTGAGCGAGCCGACGCAGGTCAGGTGGTTCTCCTCACAGCGCCAGATGGGCAGCGGGGTGCCCCAGTAGCGGTTGCGCGAGAGCGCCCAGTCGATGTTGTTGTTCAGCCAGTCGCCGAAGCGGCCGTGCTTGACCGAGTTCGGGAACCAGTTGGTCCGCTCGTTCTCCCGCAGCAGCGCGTCCTTGATCGCGGTGGTGCGGATGTACCAGGAGGGCTGGGGGTAGTAGATCAGCGGGGTGTGGCAGCGCCAGCAGTGCGGGTAGCTGTGCTCGTACGCCAGGTGCCTGAAGAGCAGGCCGCGCTCGTCCATGTCGCGGACCAGCGCCTCGTCGGCCTTCTTGAAGAACTGGCCGCCGACCAGGTCGAGCCCCTCCTCGAAGGTGCCGTCCGTGCGGATCGGGTTGACGATCGGCACGCCGTAGGCGCGGCTGCTCTTGAAGTCCTCCTCACCGTAGGGCGCCTGGTGGACCAGTCCGGTGCCGTCCTCGGTGGTGACGTAGTCGGCGTTGACGACGAAGTGCGCGTCGGGGATCTCCACCAGCTCGAAGGGGCGCTGGTACGTCCAGCGCTCCATCTCCGCACCGGTGAAGCTCTGGCCCGTGGTCTGCCATCCCTCGCCCAGCGCCTGCTCGACCAGCGACTCGGCGACGACCAGCTTCTCGTTTCCGTCCGTGGCGACCACATAGGTCACCTCGGGGTGGGCGGCGACCGTGAGGTTGGCGACCAGCGAGAACGGGGTGGTCGTCCAGGCCAGCAGGGACGCCTCGCCCGCCAGCGGGCCGGAGGTCAGCGGGAAGCGTACGTAGACCGAGGCGTCGACGACGGTCTCGTACCCCTGCGCCAGCTCGTGGTCGGACAGTCCGGTGCCGCAGCGCGGGCACCAGGGGGCGACCCGGTGGTCCTGGACCAGCAGACCCTTGTTGAAGATCTCCTTGAGCGACCACCACACCGACTCGACGTACTCGGGGTCCATCGTGCGGTAGGCGTCGTCCAGGTCGACCCAGTAGCCCATGCGCTGGGTCAGCTCGGCGAAGGCGTCGGTGTGCCGGGTCACCGACTCCCGGCACTTGGCGTTGAACTCGGCGATGCCGAACGCCTCGATGTCCTTCTTGCCGTTGAAGCCCATCTCCTTCTCGACCGCCAGCTCGACCGGCAGGCCGTGGCAGTCCCAGCCCGCCTTGCGGGCGACGTGGTAGCCGCGCATGGTGCGGAAGCGGGGGAAGACATCCTTGAAGACGCGGGCCTCGATGTGGTGGGCGCCCGGCATGCCGTTGGCGGTGGGCGGGCCCTCGTAGAAGACCCACTCCGGCCGGCCCTCGGACTGTTCGAGGGTACGGGCGAAGATCTTGTTCTCCCGCCAGAAGTCGAGCACGGCGTGCTCGAGGGCGGGCAGGTCGACCTGGGCGGGCACCTGGCGGTACTGCGTCATCGGACTACTTCCTCCGGCGGATACGTCTCGTCGTTTCCGTCGGAGGGACGAGAGCCGTCAGCGCTCCCGCGGTACCACCCTCCTTGGCCGTGAGCAGTGCGCTCCCGGCCCCCTCATTAGGGTCGCGATGCCGGTTCTACTGGCCCGGTGCGGGCGTTCTTCCGGCGGCTCCGGGGTGATCCTTCGCATCGCGCTCGCCCCCGGGCTCACACCGTCCCCGGGTCGCTCGTGGCCGCCTACGACGCTACTCGTCCCCATCCACGCCTTTCGCTGCGCCCAGTGTACGGGGCCGGACGGACCGAGGCCGACCGCTTTACGCGGCTGCGCCGACTGGCGTACGACCGGGCCTGAGATGACCCGAATGCCGATACGCCGGGTGCTGCAGCCCGGGAGTCGTCGCACGTCACTCTCCGGTACCGGTTCCCGGCCGGATTACCGGGCCGCGGGTGGGGCACAACGGTGGAGACCGGGTTGTCGCACGGGCAAGCCGGGCGAATCGGGCGGCGTGCCCCGTTGCCGCGTGCTCGGAGTCGATTTATCGTTCCGGAACGATTCGCGAGCAAGATCACAATATGTGAAGGGGCCGCGGCCATGGTGGCTAGGAAGACCGCCGTGCAGAAGAGCACGGCGAAGGCGACGAAGGCCGCGTCCGCCAAGAAGAGAGACTCGGCCGCCGGACGGGCCGAGAAGGCGGAGAAGGCCACGAAGGCCACGAAGGTCACCAAGAAGGCGGCCGCCAAGAAGGCCACGCCCGGGGCGAAGGCCGCCGCGCCCACCAGGAAGAACGCATCCGCCAAGACGGTTGCGCCGGCCAAGAAGGCCACGGTCGACAAGAAGGCCACGGTCAAGAAGACCGCATCGGCCGCACCGGCCAAGAAGGCGGTGCCCGCGAAGAAGACGGGAGCCAGGAAAGTGGTTGCGAAGAAGACTTCCGGCGGCGCACCGACCGCGAAGCAGGCGCCGCCCTCCGGCGTGCCCAAGGCCCGGGTCGCGGGCGGCCCCGTCGACCCCGCCGAGCTGGCCGTACGCCCCGGTGAGGACCCCTGGTCGGCGGAGGAGGTGGACGAGGCGCGCGCCGAGCTGCTGACCGAGGCCGGGCGGCTGCGCACCGAGATCCTCGCCTCCGAGGAGGCCATCACCGGCCTGATGCGGGACTCCGGCGACGGCGCGGGCGACGACCAGGCCGACACCGGCACCAAGAACATCACGCGCGAGCACGAGATGGCCCTGGCCGGGAACGCCCGCGAGATGCTGCTGCAGACCGAGCGCGCCCTGGAACGGCTGAACGCCGGGACGTACGGCCTGTGCGAGAACTGCGGAAACGCGATCGGAAAGGCCCGGATGCAGGCGTTCCCGCGCGCCACGCTGTGCGTCGAGTGCAAGCAGCGTCAGGAGCGCCGCTGACCACCCGCACGCCTGTGTCGTACCCTCGTCTGAGCCAGGGGGAGACTGGCCCGGACGATGAGGACACACGTTGACAGAGGCGGAGCAGGCCATCGGTACGCCAGACGCGGGGAAGGCCGAGGGGGGCGCCGGGACCAGCGCAGCCGACGCCGTTGCCGAAGCCGGGAAGAAGCGCCGGATCGGGGTGCTGGCCGCGGTCGCGGCGTTCGCGTACCTCCTGGACCTGGGCAGCAAGCTGGCCGTGGTCGCCAAGCTGGAGCACCACGCTTCGGTCGAGGTGATCGGCACCTGGCTGCAGCTGGAGGTGATCCGTAACCCCGGTGCGGCCTTCGGCATGGGCGAGGCGATGACCATCGTCTTCACGGTGATCGCGGCCGCGGTGATCGTGGTCATCGCGCGGCTGGCCCGCAAGCTCTACAGCCTGCCCTGGGCCATCGCCCTCGGCCTGCTGCTCGGCGGCGCCTTCGGCAACCTCACCGACCGGATCTTCCGGGCTCCCGGCGATCTGCAGGGGGCGGTCGTGGACTTCATCGCGCCCGCCCACTTCGCGGTCTTCAACCTCGCCGACTCGGCGATCGTGTGCGGCGGCTTCCTGATCGTGATCCTGTCGTTCCGCGGTCTGGACCCGGACGGCACGGTCCACGAGGACTGAGGCCGGGCGGTATCCGACGGGCGTACGAACCGGTGCGCCCGGTCCGTCATACTCGACGGGTGAGTACGATTCCCGAGATCCGCACCCTGCCCGTACCCGACGGACTGGAGGGCGAGCGCGTCGACGCCGCGATCGCCCGCATGTTCGGCTTCTCGCGGACCAAGGCGGCCGAGCTGGCCGCCGCCGGGAAGGTGCAGGTCGACGGCAGCACCGCCGGAAAGTCCGACCGGGTCTCCGGCGGGGCCTGGCTCGAAGTCGAGATGCCGCAGGCCGCACCGCCGGTCCAGGTCGTCGCCGAGCCCGTCGAGGGCATGGAGATCGTCCATGACGACGACGACATCGTGGTCATCGCCAAGCCGGTCGGCGTCGCCGCCCACCCCAGCCCCGGCTGGACCGGCACCACGGTGATCGGCGGGCTCGCGGCCGCCGGCTTCCGCATCGCCACCTCGGGCGCCGCCGAGCGCCAGGGCATCGTCCACCGGCTGGACGTGGGCACCTCCGGTCTGATGGTCGTCGCCAAGTCCGAGCGCGCGTACACCCTGCTCAAGCAGCAGTTCCGGGAGCGTACGGTCGACAAGCGCTACCACGCGCTGGTCCAGGGCCACCCCGATCCGCTCAGCGGCACCATCGACGCGCCGATCGGGCGGCATCCGCAAGCCGACTACAAGTGGGCCGTGACCGCGGACGGCAAGCCGAGCGTCACCCACTACGACCTCATCGAGGCATTCCGCGCCGCCAGCCTCCTCGACATCAAGCTGGAGACCGGGCGCACCCACCAGATCCGCGTGCACATGTCGGCCCACCGCCATCCATGCGTCGGCGACCTCACCTACGGCGCCGACCCCACGCTCGCCAAGCGGCTGAAGCTGACCCGGCAGTGGCTGCACGCGATGCGGCTGGGCTTCGAGCACCCGTCCGACGGCAGCTGGATCGAGTTCGAGAGCCCCTACCCGGACGACCTCCAGCGGGCGCTGGACATCGTGCGGGCGGAGAGCGCGTGAGCCCGGCGGGTCCGTACGCCATCGAGGTGGTGGCCGACGGCGACCTCACGGCCTGCCATGCCGTGCGCCGCGAAGTCTTCGTGGTCGAGCAGGACATCCCCGAGGCGGAGGAGTTGGACGCGTACGACGTGCACGCCGTCCACCTCCTGGCCTCCTCGGCGGGCCGTCCCGTGGGCACCGTCCGCTTCCTGCACGGCGCGGCGGCCGACAAGAAGTACGGCCACGCCGGGGTGAACGGTGCCACCACCGCCGTCCTCGGCCGCCTCGCCGTCACCTCCGCGGCGCGCGGCACCGGGCTGGGGGCGGCGCTGGTCCGGGCCGTCGAGGCGGAGGCGGGGCGGCGGGGGCTGTCCGCGGTCTACCTGGAGGCCCAGACGCACGCGCTCGCGTTCTACGAGCGGCTGGGATACGAGGCGTTCGGGCCGGAGTTCGACGAGGGCAGCGGCATTCCGCACCGCGCGATGCGGCGCCACCTGCCGGAGACTTGACCCCACCCCGCCCCTTCCCGCAGCACCCGATATGCGGCTCCGCCGCGCGGCGGGGCTTGGCCCCGGTTCCCGGGAACGCGCGGGAGCCCAGGACCGCAAGACGCCCCCTAGCTCTTGCGGAAACCGTTGTCGAAGCGGGCGAAGTGGTCCTCGCGCTCCGGGCGGGCGGGCTCCGCCGCGGGCACCTGGGCCTGCACCGCGGGCGCGGTCGTGATCCGCGGCAGCGCGTACGGATGCTCCTCGCGCAGCCAGGTGATCATCTGCTCCCGAATGTCGCACCGCGCCGTCCACGCGTCGTCCGAGTCCCGCGCGGTCACCAGCGCCCGCACCACGATGGTGCTCGGGCTGGTGTCGGTGATGACCAGGCTCCAGTCCCGGCCGTCCCACGCCGGGGACTTCTGCACGATCTCGCGGAGCTTCGCCCGCATCTCCTCGACCGGCGCGTGGTGGTCGAGGTGGAAGAGGACCGTGCCGGTCTTCTGGGTGCCGCCGCGCGACCAGTTCTCGAACGGCTGGCCGGTGAAGTACGACACCGGCATGGTGATCCGGCGCTCGTCCCAGGTCCGCACCGACAGGAAGGTGAGGGTGATCTCCTCGACCGTGCCCCATTCGCCGTTGACCACCACCGTGTCACCGATGCGCACCATGTCGCCGAAGGCGATCTGCAGTCCGGCGAAGAGGTTGCCCAGCGTCGACTGGGCGGCGACACCGGCGACGATGCCCAGGATTCCGGCGGACGCCAGCATGGACGTCCCGACGGCGCGCATCGCGGGGAAGGTCAGCAGCATCGCCGACGCCGCCACCACCCCGACCACCGCGGCCACCACGCGCTGGATCAGCGTCACCTGGGTGCGCACCCGCCGCACCCGCGCCGGGTCGTGCGCGCTGGCGGCGTAGCGGGAGTACGAGGACTCCACGATGGCCCCGGAGACCCGGATCGCCAGCCAGGCGGTCGCCGCGATCAGCACCAGCGTGAGCAGCCGGCCGATCGCCGTCTGGTGTGCGGTGATGGCTTCCGCGTCGATCGTCTCGTACGAGCCGCGCAGCATCGCCGTGCACACCGTCACCTGAAGCGGCAGCCGGCAGCCGCGCAGCAGGTCCCATAGCGGGGTCTCCGGGTGCCGGGCGTCGATCCGCCGTAGCAGCCAGTCGGCTCCCCAGCCGATGAACAGGGTGATGGCGAGGGAGCCGCCGATGACGATGACGGGACGCAGCACGTCCTCCATGAAGATCTTCCTCATCCTTCCGCCGGAGGTTTTCGGGTTCAGCCTTCCCGGGCCGTAACTGGCACGATGGGCGCAGCGCGTCCCACCCACGAGGAAGTGACCACTGTGACCGGTTCCCCGATCCTGCTCCTCCATTCCATGTACGGCCTGCGGCCCGCGGTGCACGCGGCCGCGGGCCGGCTGCGCGCCGCGGGGCACGAGGTACACGTACCCGATCTGTACGAGGGGCGGACGGCGGCCACCGCCGAGGAGGGCATGGCCCTCAAGGAGGAGATCGGCGGGGACGAGCTGCTGAAGCGGGCGGTGCGGGCCGCGGCGCCCGTCTCGGACCGTGGTCTGGTCTATGCGGGCTTCTCCCTCGGCGGCTCGCTCGCGCAGAATCTGGCGCTGGCCGACGAGAAGGCGCGCGGGCTGCTTCTGCTGCACGGGACCTCGGACATCGCCGACGACACCACGACCGACGAACTGCCGGTGCAGCTGCACGTCGCCGACCCCGACCCGTTCGAGCCGCACGACTGGCTGAACGCCTGGTATCTGCGGATGGGGCGGGCCGGGGCCGAGGTGGAGGTCTTCCGCTACCCGGGGGCCGGGCACCTGTTCACCGACCCGGAGCTGCCGGACTACGACGAGCAGGCCGCCGAGGCCACCTGGCGGGTGGCGCTCGGCTTCCTCGACGAGCTGGGGTAGGTCAGGCCACGGGCTTTTCCGCGCGCTCGACCCGCTGGGTGCCGGAGCGGGTGAGGTAGGACCGGGTCCAGGACGCGGTGGCGTGCGGATCGGTCTTGTCGGAGACGGCGTAGTAGTCCATCTGGGCCCGCTCGGCTGTGACGTCGAGCACGCCGTATCCGTGGGCGTCCATGTCCAGCCACTTCACATGGCGGTTGGCGGTGCGGAGGGCGGCGGCCGCGGCCAGGGAGACGGTGTGCTCCGGTACGTGGAGCAGATCGTCCAGGTTGTCGGAGGTCACCGAGGTGACCACGAACTCGGTCGCGGCCGAGTCGGAGAACGGATAGGTCGCGGCCTTCACCGGCACGTCGTTGGCCCAGGCCATGTGGATGTCACCGGTGAGGAAGACGGTGTTGCCGATGCCGTTCCCGGTGAGGTGGGCGAGCAGCTCGCGCCGGTCGTCGGTGTAGCCGTCCCACTGGTCGGTGTTGATCGCCAGGCCCTCCTTGGGCAGCCCGAGGAGTTCGGCCAGCGGGGCGAGCACCTCGGCGGGGAGCGCGCCGAAGGCGACCGGCGAGATCATCACCGAGTTGCCCACCAGCCGCCAGGTGGTGTCCGAGCCGGTGAGCCCGGACTTCAGCCAGTCGAGCTGGGCGCGCCCGGTGACCGTGCGCTCCGGGTCGTCCACCGCACCGCTGCCCACGGCTGCCTGCTGCGAGCGGAACGAGCGCAGGTCGAGCAGGTGGAGGTCGGCGAGGGTGCCGTAGCGCAGCCGCCGGTAGGTGGTGCCCTCGGTGGAGGGGCGCACCGGCATCCACTCGAAGTACGCCTGTTTGGCGGCGGCCATGCGCGACGCCCAGGAGCCCTCGGTGCCGGGGGTGTGGTTCTCGGCCCCGCCCGACCAGGCGTCGTTGGCGAACTCGTGGTCGTCCCAGATGGCGATCATCGGCACCGCGGCGTGCAGCGCCTGCAGATCGGCATCCGTCTTGTACCGGCCGTGCCGGGTGCGGTAGTCGGCGAGGGTGACGATCTCGTGGGTGGGGGTGTGCTGCCGGACCACGTACTTCCGGTCGGGGTACTCGCCGGTCTGGTACTCGTAGATGTAGTCGCCCAGATGGAGGATCGCGTCCAGGTCGGTGCGGGCGGCGAGATGGCGGTACGGGGAGAACCAGCCCGCTTCCCAGTTGGCGCAGGAGACCACGCCGAAGCGGATCCCGGGGGCCGCGGCGTCGGCCGCCGGTGCGGTGCGGGTGCGCCCCACGGGGGAGTACGCGCCGCCGTCGGCGCGGAAGCGGTAGAAGTAGTCGGTGGCCGGGCGCAGGCCGCGCACATCGGCCTTGACGGTGTGGTCGGCCGCGGCGGTGGTCTTGCCGGTGCCGTGCGCGACGAGCGTACGGAACTCCCGGTCCGTGGCGACCTCCCAGCCGATCTCGACGGCCGGGCCGAGCCCCGAACCGGGCACGGCGTCGGGGGAGGGGCTGACGCGCGTCCACAGCAGGACGCCGTCGGGCAGCGGGTCGCCGGAGGCGACGCCGTGCAGGAAGGCGGGACCGGTGTCGGCATGGGCGGCCGTCTGGGCGGCCAGCGGCAGCAGGGCGGCGGTGGCCGCTACGGCCGTGACGGCGCTGCGGCGGGATATGTGGTTTTTGGCGTCGGTCACGGCCGATGAGATTACTGGCAAGTAGCCCCGGAGGGCAGGCATTCCGGGGGGAGTTCGCCCATGTGTCGCCGCGGGGTCACCGCCGGGTCGGCGGGCGTGCCCTCGGGATGTTCCCCCGTGGGCGCGCCCGCGCGGACCCGGCGGTGCCGGGCGGTTACTTCTTGAGGCCCTGCTGGACGAGCGGGGTGAACTGGTCCGGCGTCATCGGCGGCTTGCCCTTCTCGACCTCCAGCTTCTTGCCGTTGAGCTTGAAGGACGGAGTGCCGGTGACGTCCTTGGTGTCGTTGAACGTCTTGGACATGGCCAGGGCCCACCGGTCGTACGTGCCCTTCTTCACGGCCTTCTCGAAGGCCGCGTTGCCCTTCAGCTCCTTGACCTGCTGGGCGACGTCGATCAGCTTCTGGTCGCTCGCGAAGGCGTCGTCGGTCTCCTCGGGGTGGTTCTTCGGGGAGTAGAGCGCCGCCTTGTAGTCCAGGAAGGCCTGGGGGCTCACGTTGAGCGCCGCGCCGAGCGCGCTCAGGGCGTTCTTCGAGCCGGCGCCGGGCATCTGCTCGTTGTCGTCGAGGAAGGTGCCCATCGTGAACTGCGCCTTGAAGGTGCCGTCCTTGATGTCCTTGAGCACGGTCGGGCCGGTGAACTTCTCGAACTGGGCGCAGACCGGGCAGCGCATGTCCTCGTAGACGTGCAGCGTGTTCTTGGACTTCTTGTCGCCGATGACGACCGTGGTGCCCTGGGGCCCGCTGGTGTTGGCGGGCTTCACCAGCGACTGCTTCTTGGCGGCCGCCTGCCACTTCTGGTTGACGTTGTCCGTGCCCGTGTTCATGTTGGTGACGGCGTAGCCTATGCCGCCCGCTATCGCGAGGACCGCGACGACCGCGCCGCCGACGAACAGCTGGCGGCGCATCCGCTCCTTCTTGGCCTGACGCTCGCGCTCGGCGCGCAGCCGCTCGCGCGCGGCCTGCTTGTTCTGGTGGCTGTTGCGGTTGCTCATGAGTGATCGATCTCCGTCGTTTCTACGTCGGTCGGTAGTGCGTACGTGGAAGGGAAACGCTGTGCTCAGGCGGCGACTGAGCAGGGCGGTCCACGACGCACGACGGAGTGCACCAGAAGGGGGAGCGCGGGGGCCGGACGCGCCGGGCGTGTCGGCAGCGCGGCCGGGGCCTGCGGCCGCAGGGCCGCGGTGACCACCGCGACGGCCAGCAGCAGCGGCCGGAAGGCGAAACCGGCGAGGGCCCCCAGCAGCCGCCCGAAGGCGGCCTCACCGCGCCGCAGCCAGGCCGAGGCGATCAGCCCGACGGCCACATGGGCGGCGAGCAGCAGCCACGGGGTCGCGGAGCTGACGACGGCGGACAGGGGCGTGCCACCCCCCGGATGGGTGACCCCGGCCAGCGGGGTGCCCACGTCACCGCTGCCGCAGAGCAGGTCGACGCCCATGGAGCGCAGGGGACCGGCCACCGGGCCACCGGACTGGCCGTAACAGGCGTCCTGGCCCGTGGTGAAGATCGTGTCGGCGGCCAGCTCCAGCGGGACCAGCAGGGCGGCGATGCCCCAGAAGCCCCGCTCCCGGCCCGCGAGGGCGTAGGCGAGGGCGAAGACGGCCACCGCGAGCGCCGCGACCGTGGACAGCGGCAGCGGGACGCGGGAGAGCAGCACGTGGGAGGCCGTGGACAGGGTGACGCACAGCGCTGTGAAGAGCGCCGCGCGCAGGGCCCTCAGCTGGAGCCCGGTGCCGCCGGTGCCGACGGCGCTGGCCATCCCGTCCATAGGGTCGGATTGTGCCACGTTCGCCTGTAGGAGTGATATCAAGAGGGGGCGCGGGGCACCCGTGCGGGCACCCCGCGTCCTGGTCAGAGGCCCTGCTGCTGGAGACCGGGGATGCGGCCGTTGCGGAAGAGGTCCACGAAGATCTGGTGGTCGGCGCGGGCCCGGGCGCCGTACGTGTGGGCGAAGTCCACCAGCAGCTCCCCGAAGCCGTCCTCGTCGGCGGCGATCACCGCGTCGATGGCGCGCTCGGTGGAGAACGGCACCAGCGAGTGACCGCTCTGGTCGTCGGCGGCGGCGTGCATGGTGGCCGTGGCCCGCCCGAGGTCCGCGACGACCGCCGCGATCTCCGCCGGGTCGTCGATGTCGGACCAGTCCAGGTCCACCGCGTACGGCGACACCTCGGCTACCAGCTGCCCGGCCCCGTCCAGCTCGGTCCAGCCCAGCCACGGGTCGGCGTGCGCCTGGAGCGCGCGCTGCGAGATCACCGTGCGGTGGCCCTCGTGGTGGAAGTAGGCGCGCACCTGCTCGTCGGTGATGTGCCGGGAGACCGCCGGGGTCTGCGCCTGCTTCATGTAGATCACCACATCGTTCTCCAGGGCGTCGCTGTTGCCCTCCAGGAGGATGTTGTACGAGGGCAGCCCGGCGCTGCCGATGCCGATGCCCCGGCGGCCCACGACGTCCTTGACGCGGTAGGAGTCCGGACGCGCGAGACTGGACTCGGGAAGCGTTTCCAGATAGCCGTCGAAGGCGGCCAGCACCTTGTAGCGGGTCGCGGCGTCCAGCTCGATGGAGCCGCCGCCCGCCGAGAAGCGGCGCTCGAAGTCGCGGATCTCGGTCATCGAGTCGAGCAGCCCGAAGCGGGTCAGCGAACGGGCGACGCGCAGCGCGTCCAGCAGCGGGCCCTCGGCGGTCTCCAGCGTGAAGGGCGGCACCTCGTCGTTCTTGGCGCCGGTGGCCAGCGCGTGGATCCGCTCGCGGTAGGCGGCGGCGTAGATGCGCACCAGGTCGGTGATCTTCTCGTCGCTGAGCGCCTTGGTGTAGCCGATGAGCGCGACGGAGGCGGCGAAGCGCTTGAGGTCCCAGGTGAAGGGGCCGACGTACGCCTCGTCGAAGTCGTTCACATTGAAGACCAGACGCCCGTTGGCGTCCATGTAGCTGCCGAAGTTCTCGGCGTGGAGGTCACCGTGGATCCACACCCGGCTGGTGCGGTCGTCCAGGTACGGCCCGCCGGCGCGCTCGCGCTCCACGTCGGAGTAGAACAGGCAGGCGGTGCCGCGGTAGAAGGCGAACGCCGAGGCGGCCATCTTCCGGAACTTCACCCGGAAGGCGGCCGGGTCGGCGGCGAGCAGCTCGCCGAAGGCGGTGTCGAAGACGGCGAGGATGTGCTCGCCGCGCTGTTCCGCCTGGGTCTGCTGGGTCGACATCGCGGAGCGCCTCCTGGGGCATGGGGATTACGGCGTGGTGACTCATACGACAGGGTGTTTCTCGTCCCGTACGACATACGTTCCGACGTACATGACGGGACGGAGGATCCCGAGAGAATCAACGTCTGAGGCTACTCGCCCGTGCCCGTCCGCTGTCAGTCCGGAGGGGTAACCTTCGGTCCTGTCCCACCCACCTGTCATCGACCGTTCGCCGGAGGTCTGCCACCGTGACCAAGCCGCCCTTCACGCACCTGCATGTCCACACCCAGTACTCGCTGCTGGACGGTGCGGCGCGGCTCAAGGACATGTTCAACGCCTGCAACGAGATGGGCATGACGCACATCGCCATGACCGACCATGGCAACCTGCACGGTGCGTATGACTTCTACCAGCAGGCGACGGCCGCCGGGGTCACCCCGATCATCGGCATCGAGGCGTATGTCGCCCCGGAGTCGCGGCGCTACAAGCGACGGGTCCAGTGGGGCCAGCCGCACCAGAAGCGCGATGACGTCTCCGGTTCCGGTGGTTACACCCACAAGACCCTCTGGGCGACGAACAAGACCGGTCTGCACAACCTCTTCCGGCTCTCCTCCGACGCCTACATGGAGGGTTACTTCGTCAAGTGGCCCCGGATGGACAAGGAGACCATCGCCCAGTGGTCCGAGGGGCTGGTCGCCTCCACCGGCTGCCCGTCCGGCGAGCTGCAGACGAGGCTGCGGCTCGGCCAGTTCGACGAGGCCCTGAAGGCCGCCTCCGAATACCAGGACATCTTCGGCAAGGACCGCTATTTCCTGGAGCTGATGGACCACGGCATCGAGATCGAGCGCCGGGTCAGGGACGGGCTGCTGGAGGTCGGCAAGAAGCTGGGCATCCCGCCGCTGGTCACCAACGACTCGCACTACACCTACTCCCGCGAGTCCGTGGCGCACGACGCGCTGCTGTGCGTCCAGACCGGCAAGAACCTCTCCGACCCGGACCGCTTCCGCTTCGACGGCACCGGCTACTACCTGAAGTCCACGGAGGAGATGTACGCCATCGACTCCTCGGACGCCTGGCAGGAGGGGTGCCGCAACACCCTCCTGGTCGCCGAGCAGATCGACAACACCGGCTGGTTCGAGAAGCGCGACCTGATGCCGCGCTTCGACGTGCCCGAGGGGTACACCGAGGTCACCTGGTTCCAGGAGGAGGTCCGCAAGGGGATGGCCCAGCGCTTCCCCGGCGGCGTCCCCGAGGACCGGCAGAAGCTCGCCGAGTACGAGATGGACGTCATCATCCAGATGGGGTTCCCGGGCTACTTCCTCGTGGTCGCCGACTTCATCATGTGGGCCAAGAACAACGGCATCGCGGTGGGCCCCGGCCGAGGCTCCGCGGCCGGTTCGATCGTCTCGTACGCCCTGGGCATCACCGACCTCGACCCGGTCGAGCACGGGCTGATCTTCGAGCGGTTCCTCAACCCCGAGCGTGTGTCCATGCCCGATGTCGACATCGACTTCGACGAGCGCAGGCGCGGTGAGGTGATCCGGTACGTCACCGAGAAGTACGGTGCCGACAAGGTCGCCCAGATCGGCACGTACGGCACCATCAAGGCCAAGAACGCGATCAAGGACTCGGCCCGTGTGCTCGGCTACCCGTACGCGATGGGTGACCGCATCACCAAGGCCATGCCCGCCGATGTCCTCGGCAAGGGCATCCCGCTGTCCGGCATCACCGACGAGAAGCACCCCCGCTACAGCGAGGCGGGCGAGGTGCGCGGGATGTACGAGAACGAGCCGGACGTGAAGAAGGTCATCGACACCGCGCGCGGCATCGAGGGCCTGGTGCGGCAGATGGGCGTGCACGCCGCGGGCGTGATCATGTCCAGCGAGACGGTGACCGACCACGTCCCGGTGTTCTCGCCGAAGAACGACGGCCAGGTCGTGACCCAGTGGGACTACCCCACCTGTGAGTCGCTGGGCCTGCTGAAGATGGACTTCCTCGGCCTGCGCAACCTCACCATCATGGATGACGCGGTCAAGATGGTCCGTGCCAACAAGGGCATCGACCTCAAGCTGCTCGACCTGACCCTGGACGACCCCAAGACCTTCGAACTGCTCTGCCGCGGCGACACCCTCGGCGTCTTCCAGTTCGACGGCGGTCCCATGCGCTCCCTGCTGCGCATGATGAAGCCCGACCACTTCGAGGACATTTCCGCCGTCTCGGCCCTCTACCGGCCGGGCCCGATGGGCATGAACTCGCACATCAACTACGCCCTGCGGAAGAACGGCCAGCAGGAGATCACCCCGATCCACCCGGAGCTGGAGGAGCCGCTCAAGGAGGTCCTGGGCATCACCTACGGCCTCATCGTGTACCAGGAGCAGGTGCAGAAGGCCGCCCAGGTGCTCGCGGGGTACTCGCTAGGACAAGCCGACCTGTTGCGCCGGGCGATGGGCAAGAAGAAGCAGGAGGTCCTGGACAAGGAGTTCGTGCCCTTCCAGAAGGGCTGCCGCGAGCGCGGCTACTCCGACGAGGCCATCCAGGCCGTGTGGGACGTGCTGGTCCCGTTCGCCGGATACGCGTTCAACAAGGCGCACTCCTCCGCGTACGGCCTGGTCACCTACTGGACCGCGTACCTCAAGGCCAACTACCCCGCCGAGTACATGGCGGCGCTGCTCACCTCGGTCCGTGATGACAAGGACAAGTCGGCGGTCTACCTCAACGAGTGCCGCCGCATGGGCATCAAGGTGCTCACGCCGAACGTCAACGAGTCCGAGGCCAACTTCACCGCCCAGGGTGACGATGTGATCCTCTTCGGCCTCACGGCGGTCCGTAACGTCGGTCAGAACGTGGTGGACGCGATCATCCGCGGCCGCAAGTCGAAGGGGAAGTACTCCTCGTTCCCCGACTACCTGGACAAGGTCGAGGCGGTCGTCTGCAACAAGCGCACCACCGAATCGCTCATCAAAGCGGGCGCCTTCGACGAGATGGGCCACACCCGCAAGGGCCTCACCGCGCACTACGAAACGATGATCGACAACGTGGTGGCGGTGAAGCGCAAGGAGGCCGAGGGGCAGTTCGACCTCTTCGGCGGCATGGGCGGCGAGGGCGGAGACGGGGAGGCCCCGGGCTTCGGCCTCGACATCGAGTTCTCGGACGTCGAGTGGGACAAGGCGTATCTGCTCGCCCAGGAGCGGGAGATGCTCGGTCTCTACGTCTCCGACCACCCGCTCTTCGGCATCGAGCACGTCCTCAACGACAAGGCCGACGCCGCCATCTCCCAGCTCACCGGTGGCGAGCACGCCGACGGGGCGATCGTCACCATCGGCGGCATCATCTCCGGCCTCCAGCGCAAGATGACCAAGCAGGGCAACGCCTGGGCCATCGCGACCGTCGAGGACCTGGCCGGGTCCATCGAGTGCATGTTCTTCCCGGCCACCTATCAGCTGGTCTCCACCCAGCTCGTCGAGGACGCCGTCGTCTTCGTCAAGGGACGGCTCGACAAGCGCGAGGACGTGCCCCGGCTGGTCGCCATGGAGCTGATGGTCCCCGACCTGTCCGAGGCGGGCGCCAATGCCCCCGTGACGATCACCATTCCGACCGTCAAGGTCACCCCGCCGCTGGTCGAGAAGCTGGGCGAGGTGCTGACCCACCACCGCGGTTCGACCGAGGTGCGGATCAAGCTGCAAGGGGCGCGCAAGACCACCGTGCTGCGGCTCGACCGGCACCGGGTGACCCCCGACCCGGCGCTCTTCGGCGACCTCAAGGTGCTGCTGGGAGCCTCCTGCCTGGCGGGCTGAGCGGCGGATGGTGAGACGACGAGGGGCGCGCCCGGACTGCCGGGCGCGCCCCTCAACCGCTCATGGGCGGTGGCTCAGTTGTGGCCGAAGCTCTTCTGGCGGCCCTTGCGTGCCGTCGAAGGGCTGCCTTCCGACGGCATCTGCGGGGCCTGCGCTTCCACCGAGGACTGCTGCGTCTGGTCGGCCTGACCGCGGTTCCGCTCCTGCTGCTGCTTGCGATCGCGGTTCTTGTTCTTACCCATGGTGGTGTGCCTCCAGTTGGGATCAGCCCCCGGGAAGAACAGTGACACGCCTCGGTGACCCGTGCATTTCGGGCAATTACCGTGAGTGAGAAGGGCGGTCTTGCCGAGGAGGCCGTATCCGCCACGCCGGTGATCCAGTTCGGACTGATAACCCCCGTACGGTCGGGCAGACTCGAAGGGAGGACGAAGAAGAGATCCGGGGCACGGCTGCGTCGGGGGCGACCGACGACTGGACTTCAGGAAAGAGGGTGGAACGTGGACCGCTGCGTCGTCCTGGTGGACGCCGGCTATCTGCTGGGCGCCGCCGCGAGCCTGCTCGCCGGGGAGCCCGCCCGCTCCCGTATCTCCGTCGATCACGCGACCCTGATCCAGGGCTTGCGGGAGCGCGCCCAGGCCGAGACCGAGCGCCCGCTGCTCCGCATCTACTGGTTCGACGGCGCCCCCGACCGCGTACCGCAGCCCGAGCACCGGCGGCTGCGGGTGATGCCCCGTGTCACCGTCCGGCTCGGCGCGCTGACCCGCAGCGACGGCCGCTGGGCGCAGAAGGGCGTGGACGCCGCCATGCACGCCGAGCTGACCGAGCTGGCCCGCAACCGCGCCTGCTCCGACATCGTGCTGGTCACCGGCGACGGCGATCTGCTGCCCGGGCTGATGTCGGCCAAGGAGCACGGCGTCGCCGTCCACCTGTGGGCCGTCCAGGCCGCCGACGGCGACTACAACCAGTCCGAGGACCTGGTCGCCGAGGCCGACGAGCGGCGCGTCCTGGACCGGGCCTGGATCACCAGGGCGGTGCGCGCCAAGGAGCTTCCCGGGCCCTGCGCCCCCACCACCGAGCCGCGCCCCGAGATCGCCGCCATCCTCGCCGCCCCGCTGCCGGAGACCGCCGCGGCGGCCGCCGCCGCGGCAGCGGCCGGGGAGCCGCCCGCCACGCACAACGGCACGGCGCGGCCCGCCGGGGCCGCCCCGGGGGCCGCCCCCGCCGCGGCCGGGCAGGACGCCCGGACGGCGCCGGGACCGGCCCCAGCCGCCGGGCAGGACGCCACGACCGCGGGCGGGGCCAAGGGCGTGCCCACCCCGAAGGACCTCGCGGGCCTCGGCCGCGGGCCCGGCGGCCCCGCCGCCCAGCACCCGGCACCCAGCGCCACCCTCCGCTGGTCCTCCGACAAGGGCTGGGTCGATCGCGGCCCGGGCTCCGGAGTGGGCGAGCCGCCGGAGACCGCCAATCTGCCCATGCTGGCCCAGCTCACCAGCGCCGAGCAGCGCTGGGCCGACCGGGAGGAGGACATCACCGCGGTCAGCGGCGACCCGTTCGAGGTCGGCCAGGTCTTCGCCCGCCGCTGGACCGAGCGGCTCTCCGACGCCGGCCACCTCCACCAGCTGTCGACGGAGTACCCGCGCATCCCGCACCGCATCGACGGCGAGCTGCTGCGCTACGCGGCCCGCTTCGGTCTGCTCGCCCACAAGGACGACCAGATCGACGAGCACGACCGCTATGCCATCCGGGCCGGGTTCTGGCGCGAGATCGACGTCCGCACCGCCGCCGAGCACGCCCCGGCGGGGGAGTAGCGCCCCTGTCCCCGGGCCCCCGCGGACGGCTCCGGGTGTTTGGGCGCGTACCCTCATAGCTCGTGAGGACGGGCGCGAAACAGGCGACGGCAGGCGATGTGGTGTGCACCGTGCGCGGCCTGGTCAAGACCTATCCCGCGGCGCGTGGCCGCCGCGGTGCGCCCGCCACGCCCGAGGTACGGGCCAGCGACGGCGTCGATCTGGACGTGGTGCGCGGTGAGGTGTTCGGGCTGCTCGGGCCCAACGGCGCCGGGAAGTCGACCCTCGTACGCCAGCTCACCGGCCTGCTGCGGCCCGACGAGGGACGGGTACGGGTGCTCGGCCACGACCTCGTGCGCCACCCCGAGCGCGCCTCCCGCCTCCTCGGCTACCTGGGCCAGGACTCCACCGCGCTGGACGAGCTGACCGTCGCCCTCGCCGCCGAGACCACCGCGCGGCTGCGCGGCCTGGACGCGCGCACGGCCCGCGCCGAGCGGGACGCGGTGATCGAGGAGCTGGGGCTCGCCGGGATCGCCGGGCGGCCGCTCAAGAAGCTCTCCGGCGGCCAGCGCCGGCTGGCCTGCGTCGCCGCCGCCCTGGTGGGGGAGCGGCCGCTGCTGGTGCTGGACGAGCCGACCACCGGCATGGACCCGGTGGCGCGGCGCGCCGTCTGGGCCGCCGTGGACCGGCGGCGGGCCGAGCGCGGGGTGACCGTGCTGCTCGTGACGCACAACGTCATCGAGGCCGAGACCGTGCTCGACCGGGTCGCGGTGCTCGACCACGGCCGGGTCATCGCCTGCGACACCCCCGCCGGGCTCAAGGCGATGGTCGCGGACGAGGTGCGGGTGGAGCTGGTGTGGCGCGCCGAGGCACCGCTGCACATCCCCGGGGTCGCCGCGCTGCGGGACGCCGCGCACGCCTCCGGGCGGCGCTGGACCCTGCGGCTGGCCCCGGACGCGGCGCGCGCCGCGATCGCCACCGTGACCGGCGGGCCCGCCTTCGCCGCGCTGGACGACTTCACCCTCGCCACGCCCAGCCTGGAGGACGTCTACGTGGCGCTGGGCGGCCGTACGGAGGGCGCGGAGGGGCTGGTGAAGACGTGAGGGACGGCACCCGGGGACGGCGCGAGGTGAACGCGCCCTTGAACGCCACCGTGATCACGTCCGTAACCAAGCCCGTGACCAAGCCAGACGGAAGAGGAGCAGCGCAGACGTGAGTGTCGTGCCCGCGCAGGCCATGCCCGGCATGCCGAAGGCCGGTGCGCCAGCCGAGGAGGCCGGTGGTGCCGTGCCCCGGCCAGCCGACGCAGCCCCCGCCCCGCTCGCGGCCTCCGCGCGGCTGCTGCCCGCGCTGGTCGCGGTCTACCGGGCGCAGCTGTCGCGGGCGCGGGTGGCCCGGATTCCGCTGCTGTTCGTGGCGACCTTCCAGTCCGTCGGGATCATGGTCCTGATGCGCGGTGTGGTGGACGAGGGCGGCAGCGCGGCGCGGTCCGTGGTGGCCGGGTCGAGCGTGCTCGTCGTGGCCTTCGTGGCGCTCAATCTGCTCGCGCAGTACTTCGGCCAGCTACGGGCGAGCGGCGGGCTCGACCACTACGCGACGCTGCCGGTGCCGCCCGCCGCGGTGGTGCTCGGCGCGGCCGCCGCGTACGCCTCCTTCACCGTGCCCGGGACGGCCGTCACCGCGGTCGTCGGCAGCGTGCTGTTCCAGCTGCCGCTGGGCCACCTGTGGGTGCTCGCCGCGGTGATCCCGCTCTCGGGTGCCGCCCTCGCGGGGCTCGGCGCGGCGCTCGGACTGCTCGCGCCGCGCCAGGAACTGGCCACGCTGCTGGGGCAGTTGGGAATGTCGGCCGCGCTGCTGCTGGGGGTGCTGCCCGCCGCCCGGATGCCGGAGGTAGTGTCGTACGCGCGCGATCTGCTGCCGTCGACGTACGGTGTGGAGGCCCTGGCCCGGTCCTTCGACGGCCAGCCCGACTGGCTGGCGGTCTGCGCCGACCTCGGGGTGTGCGCGGGGGTGGCCGTGGTGTCGCTCGCCGCCGCGACCTGGGCCTATCGCCGGGCCGCTGTGCGGTGACGCGCCGCAGCGGACCTCCCGCCGACCGAAGTACGCCGTCCAACTGGCACGATGACGGAGTGACCGCACCGTTGACGCCACATGATCAGCCCTCGCCGCACGACAACTCCGAGCACGGGCAGCCCGCACCGGGCGAACCGGCCGCGCAGGGGCGTCCCGACCCGTATCCCGCCGAGGAGTCCGAGCCCGCCGAGTACTCCGAACCGGGGGAGGAGCTGCGGGCCGAGCTGGTACAGGCCTCCGTGGTGGCGATCGCGGTGGCGGTCGCGGGCGTGGGGCTCGGGCTGCTGTGGCTGTGGCTCGCGCCCCGGGTGGGGCTGATCTCGGACGGCAAGGCCGTCTATCTGAAGAACTCGGAGGGTGAGGACGCGATCGGCGCGGACGGGGTGTTCGTGCTGGCGGCGCTCGCCTTCGGCCTCGTCTCGGCGCTGCTGACCTTCCTGTTCTGCCGGCGCGGCGGGGTCGCCCTGGTGGTCGGGCTGGCCATCGGCGGCGTCCTCGGCTCGGTGATCGCCTGGCGGATCGGCGTCTGGCTCGGGCCGTCCACGGACGTCGTGGCGCACGCCCGGCAGGTCGGCAAGGGCGTCGCGTTCCAGGCCCCGCTGAAGCTGAACGCGAAGGGCGCGCTGCTGGCGTGGTCGGTGGCCGCGATGGTCGTGCACCTGGCCCTGACCGGCCTGTTCGGCCCCCGCGACGAGGAGCCGGAGACCTACTACCAGGCCTCGACCACCGCGTAGGCGGCGGCCGCTAGGCCCTCGGCGCGCTGGAGGCGCGGACGACCAGTTCCGGGCGCAGGCGCTCGGACTCGACCGCTTCGCCCTCCAGCAGCCGGACCAGCAGCCGCAGGCCCCGGCGGCCCATCTCCAGCATGGGGGACCGGACGGTCGTCAGTGGCAGCGGCAGCTCCGCCGCCAGCGGGGTGTCGTTGAACCCCACCACCGCCACGTCGGCCCCCGCCCGCAGGCCCTGTTCGCGGAGGGCGCCGATCGCGCCGATGGCCGCGAAGTCGTTCACCGCGAAGACCGCCGTCGGCGGCTCCGGCGTGTCCAGCAGCCGCGCCGTGGCGGTGTGCCCGCCGGGCACGTCGAAGCGGGAGTGGGTGATCCGGTGGGCCGGGATCGGCAGCCCCGCCTCCCGGTAGCGGTCCACCAGGCCCGCCGTACGGTCGATGCCGGTGCTCGCGTACGGCTCGCCCGCGACGACCGCGACATCGCGGTGGCCCAGCTCCAGCAGATGGTCGGCGACAAGCCGACCGCCCAGATAGTCGTCGCAGGTCACCGACGGGTGGCTGCCACAGGTCCGGCTGACCAGGACGAACGGGATGCCGCGCCCGGCCACCTCGTCCAGGAAGCGCCCGTCCGCGTGCGCGTCGCCGAAGATCATGCCGTCGACACGCCGCCCGATGACCATGTTGGTGCGGGTGCGCTGGGCCTCGGGTTCGTCGCCGGTGTTGGCGACGAACGTCGACAGGCCCTGCTCGGCGGCGGCGTCCTCGATCCCCTCGTAGATCGTGGCGAGCACGATGTCCGACAGCCGGGGGACCAGGACGCCGACCAGGTTGCTGCGCCGGGTGCGCAGGCTGGTGGCGTGGGGGTTGGGCTGGTAGCCCAGTTCGTCGGCGAGCCGGCGGACCCGCTCCACGGTGCCGGGTGAGGCGGCGCGCAGGCTCTCGTCCGGCTTGGCGTGCAGCACCCGCGAGACGGTCGAGACATGCAGACCGAGCTGATCGGCGATGGTGCGCAGAGTGACCGGTCGTGATTTCTGCGTGCCCACTTCGGCTCGGCCTCCGGTTGTCCCACTGCCGCACCCCGGACCCCGGTACGGCGCATGGGCGTGATCGTAACAGCGGACCTCTTGACACCCGTGGCCGGTGACACCCATCCTACCCAAACGATTGGCCCAAACGATTGGGCACAATATTGAGCCGCTCAGGCGTGGTTTCACGCCATATTGCGGCGCCACATCAGGAGGAGGCAGGGTGCGCAGGATCGTCGTACTGTCGACGGGCGGGACCATTGCCACCCGCCAGGACGCCCATGGCACCAGGCTCGCCGCCGATCCGGCGGACGCCCTGCTGGACCGGCTTCCCCGATCCCCGGGGGTGCCCGTCGAGACGCGCGACGTCTTCTGCCTGGGCAGCTATCTGCTGACCCCGGCCGATATGCGTGACGTCGCCGTGGCCGCCCACCGGGCGCTGGCCGACGAGAGCGTCCGGGGGGTGGTGGTCACCCACGGCACCGACAGCCTGGAGGAGACCGCGTACCTCCTCGACCTCTTCCACGCGGACCCCCGGCCCGTGGTGTTCACCGGCGCGATGCGCCCGGCGGACGCCCCGGACGGCGACGGCCCGCGCAACCTCGCCGACGCCATCGCGGTCGCGAACGCCACCCGCGCCCGTGACCTCGGCGTGCTGGTCTCCTTCGACGGCCGGATCTACCCCGCCCGCGGCACCCGCAAGGCCCACACCCTGGCCCCCGCCGCGTTCGCCGCCCCCGACGGCGGCCCGCTGGGGCGGGTGGCCGACGGCGAGGTGGAGATCACCGCGGCGCCGCTGCGTCCCAAACCGCTCGACCTCGCGGCCTTCCGCCCCGAGGAGCCCGAGCGCGTCCGCACCGACATCGTCGCGGTCTACCCCGGCTGCGACATCCGGGCCCTGCGCGCGGTGGCCGACGCGGGCGCCCGCGCGGTGGTCCTCGAAGCCACCGGCGCGGGCAACGCCAACCCACAGGTCGCCGCCGAGGTCGGACGGCTCGTCGGCGCCGGCGTCGTGGTCGCGCTCTCGACCCGCGTCCACGCCGGTCCGGTCGCCGCGGTGTACGGCAACGGCGGCGGCGCCGACCTTGCCCGTGCCGGGGCCATCCCCACCGGCACCCTGCGCCCCTCCCAGGCGCGGGTCCTGCTCACCGCCCTGCTCGGGTGCTACGGCGACCCGGCGCGGGTGCGGACCGAACTGAGAACAGCAGTGGAAACATCATTGGAGAGGAATCAGCATGGCTAAAGAGATCTTTGTGGCGTTCGGCGTCGACGTCGACGCGGTGGCGGGCTGGCTGGGCAGCTACGGCGGCGAGGACTCGCCCTGTGACATCTCCCGCGGCATGTTCGCCGGGGAGGTCGCGGTGCCGCGGCTGCTGCGCCTGTTCGAGCGCAAGGAGCTGCGGACCACATGGTTCATCCCCGGCCACTCCCTGGAGACCTTCCCCGACCAGACCCGCGCGGTGGTCGACGGCGGCCATGAGATCGGCGCCCACGGCTACAGCCACGAGAACCCGATCGCGATGACCCGGGCGCAGGAGAGCGCCATCCTGGACCGCAGCATCGAGCTGATCGAGAAGGTCGCGGGGCGCCGCCCGACCGGCTACGTCGCCCCCTGGTGGGAGTTCTCGCCGGTGACCAACGAGCTGCTGATCGAGCGCGGCATCGCGTACGACCACTCCCTGATGCACAACGACTTCACGCCCTATTACGTGCGCGTCGGCGACAGCTGGACGAAGATCGACTACTCGCGCCCTGCCGAGGAGTGGATGAAGCCGCTGGTGCGCGGCGAGGAAACCGATCTGGTCGAGATCCCGGCCAACTGGTACCTCGACGACCTGCCGCCCATGATGTTCGTCAAGGCCAGCGCCAACAGCCATGGCTTCGTCAGCCCGCGCGAGCTGGAACAGACCTGGCGCGACCAGTTCGACTGGGTCTACCGCGAGATGGACTACGCGGCCTTCACCATGACGATCCACCCCGATGTCTCCGGCCGCCCCCAGACGCTGCTGATGCTGGAGCGGCTCATCGAGTACATCAGCGGCCACGAGGGCGTGCGCTGGTCGACCTTCGACGAGATCGCCACCGACTTCAAGGCCCGCTCCCCCCGGGCCTGATTCCCCCTCCGTACTCCCCGTCCCCCCCGCTTCCCTCGCCATCAGCCCTCACGCGCGGTCACCCCGCGCGGGCGCGGCACCCTCCCGCGCGGCAGATCACCCGCTGCCGGCGCCCGGCCCCCACCCCCGGCCGACGAAGCATCCCCTCCCCCTCTCACCGCGACGGCGCACCGCGCCGGCGCGGCCCGCTTCCGACAAGGGGCATCCGCCATGACCACCGTCTCCTCCCACAACAGAGACACCTCCGACCCCAGACCCCCCACGGCCCCCGCCCGGCGGCTGCCCCGCATCGGGGTGCGCCCCACGCGCAAGGCCACCGCCATCGCCTTCTGCGCCTGGGTGTTCGCCGTCTACGACTACATCCTGTTCGGCACCCTGCTGCCCGAGATCTCCAGCCGCTTCGGCTGGAGCGAGGAGCGGGCGGCGCTGATCTCCACCCTGATCTCCATCGGCACCGCCGTCGTCGTCCTCGGCGTCGGCCCGCTCGTGGACCGGCTCGGGCGCCGCAAGGGCATGATCCTCACCGTCTCGGGCACCGCCCTGGCCTCCGCCGCCTCGGCCGTCACCCCCGGTGCCGGCTATCTGGTCGGCGTCCGTTCGATCGGCGGCCTTGGCCTGTCCGAACAGGCCGTCAACACCACCTATCTCAACGAGATCTACGCCGTCACCGAGGACGAGGCGATCAAGAAGCGCCGCGGCTTCGTCTACAGCATGGTGCAGTCCGGCTGGCCTGTCGGCACGCTCGTCGCGGCCGCGTTCGTCGCCGTCTTCCTGCCGCTCGTCGGCTGGCGCGGCTGCTTCCTGCTCGCCACCTTCCCCGCCCTCGTCATCGCCCTGCTGCGGCGCGGCCTGCCGGAGACCCCGCAGTTCGAACTGGAGAAGCGGCTGCGGGCCCTGCGGAAGGAGGGCAAGGAGACGGAGGCGCGGCAACTCGCCGCCGACCACGGCGTGGACGAGACTCCCGGCGCCCCGCTGCTGGAGATCTTCCGCGGCCGGGCGCGGCGCAACACCCTCGTCCTCAGCTTCGCCTGGCTCGCCAACTGGTTCGGCATCCAGATCTTCAGCGTGCTCGGTACGACGGTGCTCACCAAGGCCAAGGGCGTCAGCTTCGAGGGCTCCCTGCTGCTGTTCATCGTCATCAACGCCGTCGGCTTCGCCGGCTACCTCTTCCACGGCTGGGCCGGTGACCGCTTCGGCCGCCGCAATGTCATCGCCTGCGGCTGGATCGTCTCCGGCATCCTCTTCGCCCTCATGCTCACCGTCGCGCACGGCACCGGGCCCGTGGTGGCGCTCTACTCCCTCGGGATGTTCTTCCTGATCGGCCCGTACGCGGCGATGCTCTTCTACATGGGTGAGTGCTACGACACCCGCTGCCGGGCCACCGGCACTTCCTTCATCAACGCCTTCAGCCAGCCCGGGGCCGTCATCGCCGGTGCCATCGCCACCGCGATGCTCGCCTCCGGCGCCCACTGGGGCCAGACCGCGCTGCTCGTCGGCGCCGCCGGAACGTTCCTCTCCGGCTTCGTGATGTTCGCGGCCCGCCGGGTCGACACCGTCGAAGCCTGAATCCCACCAGGAGTCCGATCAGTGATACAGCACGATCAGCCGGAGCGGCCGGTCGCCGTGATCACCGGCGCGGCCAGCGGCATCGGCCGCGCGCTCGCCGTCACCTACGCGCGCCGCGGCGTACGGACGGTGCTCGGCCACTACCCCGGCGACCCCCACGACCCGGACGAGACCGCAACCCTGGTCGAGGCCGCGGGCGGCCAGTGCGTACGGCACGAGGTGGACGTACGCGACCCGGCGGCCGTCGAGGCGTTCGCGCAGGCCGCCCTCACCTCGTACGGCCGCCTGGACATCGCCGTGGCGAACGCCGGGGTGCTGCGCCGGGCGCCGCTCGCCGAACTCACCGACGCGGCCTGGGACGACATGCTCTCCGTCGATCTCACCGGCGTGCTGCGCACCCTGCGCTCCGCCGCCGGGCGCATGTCCGGGCCGGGCGCGATGGTGGCCGTCTCCTCCATCGCGGGCGGCGTCTACGGCTGGGGCGACCACGCCCACTACGCCGCCGCCAAGTCCGGAGTGCTGGGGCTGTGCCGGAGCCTGGCGGTCGAACTCGCCCCGCGCGGAATCCGCGTCAACGCGGTGATCCCCGGGCTCATCGTCACCCCGCAGTCCTCCGACCCGGTCAACTCGCTCGGCCCCGACGGGCTCGCCCGCGCCGCCGGCTCCATCCCCTGGGGGCGGGTCGGCAGGCCCGAGGAGGTCGCCTCCGCGATCGCCTATCTGACCTCCGAGGACGCCTCGTACGTCACGGGGCAGAGCCTCGTGGTGGACGGCGGCCTCACGGTGAGGATGCCCGCATGACGGCCGGGGCGCTGGACGGGCGCACCGCTTTTGTCACCGGCGGGGCCAGCGGCATCGGCCGCGCCGTCGTGGCGGCCTACGTACGCGAAGGCGCCCGGGTCGTGATCGCCGACCGCGACGGGCCCCGCGCCGCCGCGGCGGCCGCCGAGACCGGCGCGGCGGGCCACGCCGCCTTGGACGTCACCGACCCCGCCGCCGTCGAGGCCGTGACGGCCGCGGTGGCGCGGGAGCACGGCGGCATCGCCATCCTGGTCAACGCCGCGGGCATCCTCACCGAGGCGCCCCTGACCGAGATGGACCCGCGGCTGTGGTCGGAGACCATCGCCGTCGACCTCACCGGGGTCTTCCTGTGCTGCCGCTACGTCGTACCGGGGATGGCCGAGCGCGGCTGGGGGCGGGTCATCAACATCGCCTCCCAGCTCGGCATCAAGGGCGGCCGCTCGCTGTCCCACTACGCGGCGGCCAAGGCCGGGGTCATCGGGCTGACCAAGTCCCTCGCCCTGGAGGTGGCGGAACGCGGCGTTCTGGTGAACGCCATCGCACCCGGCCCCGTCGACACCCCGATGGTCGCCGGGATCACCGCCGAGTGGAAGGCCGCCAAGCAGGCCGAACTCCCCCTGGGCCGCTTCGGTCGCCCCGAGGAAGTGGCGCCGACCGCCGTCCTGCTGGCCTCCGACCCTGGCGGCAACCTATACGTCGGCCAGACGCTGGGACCCAACAGCGGCGACGTGATGCCGTAGCCGCGGCGGCTCGCGCGGCCCCGGCTCCCAAGCCGGGGGTGGACCTGGGTCTCCCACGTCCGCACCGGCGGTGTGCCACCGGAGTGCGGGCGGCCGGGAGACCGTGGGCGGTACCGGGACGGAGGAGGTGAACGGATGTGCGGGGCGTGCGGTGAGCGCGGGGCGTTCGACTGGGCCCGGCCGTGGACCAGCGGCGTGACCGCCCGGCGGGCCGTCGCGGTCGCGGCGGCGCGGGCGGGCCGCCGGCCCGGTCTGCGGGTGGTGGCGAACAGCGGCGGGTGGCTGGTGAACGGGCCGACCGGCGCCGCCGCCGCGTGCGACGGGCTCGGCGCGCTCGTCGCGGCCCTGCGGCGGCTGGGGGCGGTGGACGAGCCCGAGCCGTTGGACCCCGCCCGGCCCTCCGGGCCGCTGTCGGTGCCGGGTGCGGCGGACGGCCGTACCGGGGTCGTGCTGCGCGTCGGCCCCGGCGGGTCGGGCTGCCCCGACGCGGCGCTGGACGGCGCGGCGGACGTGGCGCTGGTGGACTCCGAGGCCACGGCCCGCGCCGTACTGGCCGCCCTCGCCTCGCCCCGCTGGTCGCCGCGCCGCTTTCTGGAGCGGGTGGAGGGCGTGGCCGCGGCCTGGGGCCGCCCGGTGGCCGGTACGCCCCCCGAGCCCGCCGAGCTCGCCGCCGACGTACTGCTGCGGCTGGAGTGGGCCCGGCAGAGCGGACGGCTGGACGGCGCGGCCCGCGCGGTGCGCGGCCCGCTGGCGCCGGGCGTGGAGTACGACGTGGAGGTCCGCGACGGCCACGTGGTCCGGGCCCGGACCGTCCGGGGCTGAGGGGTGGCCCGCAGTCGGGCCAGGGCCCACCCCGGCGCGAGCAGGACCAGCATGCTCAGCCCCGCGATGACGCCGGGCCACCACCAGTCCTCGGCGCGTCGGCACACCGGTCGGCGCGGGTCAGCACGACAGTGTCGGGGCCTCCGTGGGCGAGGAGGACGGCCGCGCCCCCGCCCACGAGAGTCGCGTCGGGTCGCCCGCGACGTCCAGAGCGGTCGCCGGGGGAGCGTGCCGTGCGCCCCGCGGGACCCGCGGGCAAGCCCTGGGAGTGTCTCGCCGATCATGCCGGGCTCGCGACGCACGGCCCGGCACCCCGGCTCCGTTCTCGTCGCGGGCAGTGCCTCCCCCAGCTACCGCCGTGAGGCGACATCACGGGCCCGACGCGACCGTGCGGACCGCCCCCTACGGCGTGTCGAACCGCGCGATCGGCGCCACCACCGCGTCCGTCAGCGACGCCAGGTCCTGCGGGGACAGCTCGACCTCCAGGCCCCGGCGGCCGGCCGAGACGCAGACCGTCTCGTGGCCGTCGGCGGAGGCGTCCAGCGCGGTCGGCAGCCGTTTGCGCTGGCCGAGCGGGGAGATGCCGCCGCGGACGTAGCCCGTGGTGCGCTCGGCCGCCGCCGGGTCCGCCATGGTGGCGCGCTTACCGCCGACCGCGGCGGCGAGCGCCTTGAGGTCGAGGGTGGCCGACACGGGCACGATGGCGACCGTGAGGCGGTCGTCGACGCTCGCGATCAGGGTCTTGAACACCCGGCCCGGCTCCACGCCCAGCGCCCGCGCGGCCTCCTCGCCGTACGAGGGGGCGGCCGGGTCGTGGTCGTAGGAGTGCACGGTGAAGGCCGTGCCCGCCGCGGCGAGGGCGGTGGTGGCGGGGGTTCCGGTGGAACCGGAGGAGTTCTTCTTGGTCTTCTTCGCCATCTTCACAAGAGGTTGCGTCAGTTGGGGCTGGTGGGGCGGCGGGTGAGGTCGACGGCGGGCAGGGACGGGAGCTTACCGATGACCGCGCTCTCGGAGCGCAGCATTTTCAGCTCATCCGCCAGTCGGCTCGCCGTGTCGGGCGCCTGGAGCAGCCGCTGCTTGGCCGGGGTGTCGAGCACGGCGGCGGCCGCGACCAGATAGGAGAGCACCGAGGGCTCGCCCGGCAGGTCCTGCTCGGCGGCCAGGGTGCGCTCCCGGGCGCCCGCGAGCCGCTTCTGGTAGGTGCGGAAGGCCCGTACCACCCCGGAGGCCAGCGCTCCGGCACCGTCTCCCTGCTCCTCCTCCAACTCGTTGACCTCGCCCACCAGGTACGGCCCCGTGGAGTCCACGGACAGCAGTTCGAAGCGGGTGGTGCCGGTGGCCAGCACCTCGAAGGTGCCGTCCCTCTGCTCCCGGATGGTGGCCGCGTCAGCGATACAGCCCACCCCGTAGAACGACTTGGCCGGGTCCGGGCCGAAGCCGGCCGCCGGGCCCCGGTCGGGGGTGGGCGCCGACTCCGGGAGACCGATCGCGCTGGGCGCGACCTCGTGGCCGTCCCTGATGGCGATCACCCCGAACCGGCGCGGCGCGTCCTCGGGAAGCGCCGAAAGATCGCGCATCAGGGAGCGGTACCGCTGTTCGAAGACGTTCAGGGGCATGACGAGCCCCGGGAACAACACCGTGTTCAGCGGGAAGAGCGGAAGGCGCGCGGAGGTCACGGGGTGTAAGCCTAATGGCCCCACGCGTGTCTGTTCACTGGCGCCGCAGCAGCCGGGAGGCACCGGCCGCGACGGTGGTCGCCAGCACCCAGCCGAGCAGGATCATCACGATGGACGCCCACTGGACCGCGCCCGCGGGTTTCCAGTAGCCGTCCTGGCCCAGGTTGATGACCGGGATCAGCAGGTCGAGCGTATAGAGCGAGGCGTTCCAGTACGGGGTCTCGTCCGGTTTGATGGGGTCCGGTCTGTTGTGTGAGAAGAACACCGAGCCGACGGCCCACAGCACCGCCATCCACACCGCCGCCCGGCCGGGCCGGTAGCCGTAGGCCACGGTCCAGTCCTGGAGGTAGCCCCACATCTTCCCGGCGAGCGGCAGCGTTTCGCGGCGGCGGCGCTGCTTGGCGAGCAGCACCTCGCGCGCGTCGGCGTCCTCGCCGCTGGCCCGCATCGTGTTGGCCAGCATCTCGTACGGCTCGGGCGCGTACTCGGGGGTCGCGGCCGCCACCCACTCCAGCCGCCGGGACAGCGGGAAGTGGCCACGCGGGATCAGGTTCTCGTAGGAGAAGCCCGCCATGGTCAGCCCGCCGGGGCCCGGCCAGCTCACCGACTTGTCGACCAGATTGACCACCTTGGCGCCGGACAGGATCACCCGGCCGCGCTGCGGCCGCTCGCCCAGGAAGCGCAGCTCGGGCGTCTGCACCCGGCGCAGCGACAGCTCCTGGTCGTTCTCCATGACGAAGCGGGCCTGGTCGAAGTCGATGGCGTCGCCGATCCGCCCGTCGTCCAGCCGGATCCCGCCCTCGCATTCGAAGCGCTGGATGCGGGTGCCGCGCGTCGGCGTGCTGGTGGTGCCGTACGGCGGCGTCGAACCGCTGGAATAGGTGCTCAGCCCGCCCGCGGTGAGGTACAGGCTGCGCTCGACGGTCAGCTGCGGCGCGTTCAGCGCCCGTCGCCCGTACGGGTTGCGCAGCCGGCTGCCGCGCAGGGAGAGCGACACGCCGATCTGGGCGCCGCGCAGACTGATCTCGCCGTACGACTCGATCATGTCGGCCTGGAAGTCCTGGGCCACCGTCAGCCCGTCCGCCGTGATCGACATCCCCCGGCGGTCGCGGCGCACGATCAGCTGGTTGAGCAGTAAATCGGTGCCGATGTGGGCGTCGGTGAGCCGGATGCCGTGGTCGACCACGCAGCGCGGCAGATGCAGGTCGCCCTCGGTGCTCAGCCGGGCCGCCTCCAGCCGGGGGAGCGAGCAGCCCACCAGGCGGAGGGTGGTGAAGTGGGATTCGGGAAGCAGCACCTCCCGCTCGAAGCGGCAGTTCTTCAGCTCCACGTACGGGTCGATGCTGCCGCCGGCCAGGTCGAGGGTGCCGGTGATGTGCACCCCGTTGAGCTTGAGCGCGGCCACCCGGCCCGGCTGGGCGTGCGGCCCGTCGAGCAGCAGCAGGGCGACGACCCGGGCGCGCACACTGCGCTCCGGGCCCCAGGCGTACGGGCCGGACGGATCGTTTCGCTGGGGGTGGGAGGTGCGCAGATCGTGCGTACTGCCGTTACGGAACGCCTGCCACATGCCCCACTCGGCGGTGGTCAGGTCGAGCCCCGGGGGAGGATCGCCGTCGTGTGGCTCGGTCACAGCCGTGTGCCTCCTGTCCTCCGTATCCCCGTACGGATCCACATTCCCGCTGAGTAACCGCTTGAACGCCAACGGTCAGGATCAACTTAGGGGGTCCGTATCACTCACTGATACGGGGGGCGGGACGCCGGAACACGTCTGAGACAATTGATCGCGTGATCTCCCGTATCGATCTGCGCGGTGCCGCCTTCCCGGAAGGCGGGATCGACCGCGACCTGCTGCCCCGTGCCGAGCTGGACGTCGAGGCCGCCCTGGAGAAGGTGCGGCCCATCTGCGACGACGTGCGCCATCGCGGCACCGCTGCACTGATCGAGTACGCGCATCGGTTCGACGGCGTGACCATGGAGCGGGTGCGGGTGCCCGCCGAGGCGCTGACCCGCGCCCTCCAGGAGCTGGACCCGGCCGTGCGCGCGGCCCTGGAGGAGTCCATCCGGCGGGCCCGGCTGGTCCACCACGAGCAGCGGCGCGCCGACCACACCACGCAGGTCGTGCCGGGCGGCACGGTCACCGAGCGCTGGGTGCCCGTCGAGCGCGTCGGGCTGTACGCACCGGGCGGCCGGTCCGTCTATCCGTCCTCCGTTGTGATGAACGTGGTGCCCGCCCAGGAGGCCGGGGTCGCCTCGATGGCCGTCGCCTCCCCGCCGCAGGCGGAGTTCGGCGGGCTGCCGCACCCCACCATCCTGGCGGCCTGCGCGCTGCTCGGCGTCGACGAGGTGTACGCGGCGGGCGGTGCCCAGGCGGTCGCCATGTTCGCGTACGGCACCGAGGAGTGCCGTCCGGTCTCCATGGTCACCGGGCCCGGCAACATCTGGGTCGCCGCCGCCAAGCGGCTGCTCAAGGGCCGCATCGGCATCGACGCCGAGGCCGGGCCGACTGAGATCGCGATCCTCGCCGACGCCACCGCCGACCCGGTGCACGTCGCCGCGGACCTGATCAGCCAGGCCGAGCACGACCCGCTGGCCGCCTCGGTGCTGGTCACCGACTCCGAGGAGCTGGCGGCCGCGGTCGAGAAGGAGCTGGAGGTTCAGGTCGCGGCCACCAAGCACGTCGAGGACCGCATCGCCCCGGCGCTCGCCGGGCGGCAGTCCGGCATCGTGCTGGTCGACGGCCTCGAACAGGGCCTCGCGGTGGTCGACGCGTACGCGGCCGAGCACCTGGAGATCCAGACCGAGGACGCGGCGGCGGTCGCGGCCCGGGTGCGCAACGCCGGGGCGATCTTCGTCGGCGCGTACGCACCGGTGTCGCTCGGCGACTATGCGGCGGGCTCCAACCACGTCCTGCCCACCGGCGGCTGCGCCTGCCACTCCTCCGGCCTGTCGGTGCAGTCCTTCCTGCGCGGCATCCACGTCGTGGACTACACCCGCGAGGCGCTGGCCGAGGTCGCGGGCCATGTGGTGACGCTCGCCGACGCGGAGGACCTGCCCGCGCACGGCGCGGCGGTGAAGGCACGGTTCGACTGGAAGGTACCTGGGAGCAAGTGACCGGGATTGACGATCTGCCCATCCGTGACGAGCTGCGCGGCAAGACCCCGTACGGCGCGCCGCAGCTGGACGTGCCCGTACGGCTGAACACCAACGAGAACCCCTATCCGCTGCCCGAGCCGCTGGTGGAGCGGATCGCCGAGCGGGTCGCCGAGGCGGCCCGCCGGCTCAACCGCTACCCGGACCGGGACGCGGTCGAGCTGCGCACCGAGCTGGCCCGCTATCTCACCCGTACGGCGGGTCTCGCGGTGGGACCCGAGCAGGTGTGGGCGGCCAACGGCTCCAACGAGGTGCTGCAGCAACTGCTCCAGACCTTCGGCGGCCCCGGGCGCACCGCGATCGGCTTCGAGCCCTCGTACTCGATGCACGCGCTGATCTCGCGCGGCACCGGCACCGGCTGGATCTCCGGCCCGCGGAACGACGACTTCACGATCGATGTCGGGGCCGCGTGCGCGGAGATCGCCGAGCGCAAGCCGGACGTCGTCTTCATCACCTCGCCGAACAACCCGACCGGCACCGCCGTCGGAGCCGAGACGGTGCTCGCGCTGTACGAGGCGGCGCAGGCGGCCAAGCCGTCGCTGGTGGTCGTGGACGAGGCGTACGCCGAGTTCAGCCACCGCCCGTCGCTGCTGCCGCTGATCGAGGGCCGGCCGCATCTGGTGCTCTCCCGGACGATGTCCAAGGCGTTCGGCGCCGCCGGGCTGCGGCTCGGCTACCTCGCCGCCGACCCGGCCGTGGTCGACGCCGTCCAGCTCGTCCGGCTGCCGTACCACCTGTCCGCCGTCACCCAGGCCACCGCGCTGGCCGCCCTGGAGCACACCGATACGCTGCTCGGGTACGTCGACGCGCTCAAGACCGAGCGCGACCGGCTGGTGCGGGAGCTGCGCGCCCTTGGCTGCGACGTGACCGACTCGGACGCCAACTTCGTCCAGTTCGGACTCTTCGAGGACGCCCATGCGGCCTGGCAGACCCTGCTGGACCACGGCGTCCTGGTCCGGGACAACGGAGTACCGGGCCGGCTGCGGGTCACCGCGGGCACCCCGACCGAGAACGACGCGTTCCTCGACGCGGTTCGCGAGCTGATGAAGGAGAGAAGCGCATGACCCGCGTGGGCCGCGTGGAGCGCACCACCAAGGAGACCTCGGTCGTCGTCGAGATCGACCTCGACGGTAAAGGCGACGTCGCAGTATCAACGGGTGTCGGCTTCTACGACCACATGCTCGACCAGCTCGGCCGCCACGGCCTCTTCGACCTCAGCGTCAAGACCGAGGGCGACCTGCACATCGACACCCACCACACCATCGAGGACACCGCCCTCGCGCTCGGCGCCGCCTTCAAGCAGGCGCTCGGCGACAAGACGGGGATCTACCGCTTCGGCAACTGCACCGTGCCGCTGGACGAGTCGCTGGCCCAGGTGACCGTCGACCTCTCCGGCCGCCCGTACCTCGTGCACACCGAGCCGGAGAACATCGCGCCGATGATCGGCACGTACGACACGACGATGACGCGGCACATCCTGGAGTCCTTCGTCGCCCAGGCGCAGATCGCCCTGCACGTCCACGTGCCCTACGGGCGCAACGCCCACCACATCGTGGAGTGCCAGTTCAAGGCGCTCGCCCGGGCCCTGCGGTACGCGAGCGAGCGCGACCCGCGCGCCGCCGGGATCCTCCCCTCCACGAAGGGCGCCCTCTGAATGAACGGGCTGTCGACCGTTTTCATCCTGCTCGGGCTGTTCCTTCTCGGCGGAGTCGTCTCCTTCGCCAAGCAGGGGCTGCCCAAGGGCGTGATCGTGCTGCTGGGAGTGGGCGCCACGATGGCTCTGCTGGCCGGGATCCTTCGGCTGGAGGTCTGGAATTGAGCACCAGCGCTAAGAATGTGATCGTTTTCGATTACGGCTTCGGCAACGTCCGCTCCGCCGAACGGGCCCTCGCCCACGTCGGCGCGGACGTCGAGATCAGCCGCGACTACGACAAGGCCATGGCCGCCGACGGCCTCCTCGTCCCCGGCGTCGGCGCCTTCGGCGCCTGCATGAAGGGGCTGCGCGAGGTGCGCGGCGACTGGATCGTGGGCCGCCGGCTGGCCGGCGGCCGCCCGGTCATGGGCATCTGCGTCGGCATGCAGATCCTCTTCGGCCGCGGCATCGAGCACGGCGTCGAGGCCGAGGGCCTGGACGAATGGCCCGGCACCGTCGAACCGCTGCGCGCCCCCGTCGTCCCCCACATGGGCTGGAACACGGTCACCGCGCCCGGCGACTCGCGGCTCTTCGCGGGGCTGGACAAGGAGGAGCGCTACTACTTCGTGCACTCCTACGCGGTCCGCACCTGGGAGCTGGAGGTCAGCAACCCGCACATGCCCGGGCCCAAGGTCAGCTGGACGACACACGGCGAGCCGTTCGTGGCCGCAGTGGAGAACGGCCCGCTGTGGGCCACCCAGTTCCACCCCGAGAAGTCCGGCGACGCCGGGGCCCGCCTGCTGCGCAACTGGCTCGACACGCTCTGACCGGCCGCCCCGCCCGCACCCGCCCGCTCCGTCCTCACCGTAAGGTTCCCGCATGCCAACGCACCGCCTCGAACTCCTCCCCGCCGTCGACGTCCGCGACGGCCAGGCCGTCCGCCTCGTCCACGGCGAGTCCGGCTCCGAGACGTCGTACGGCGACCCGATGGAGGCCGCCCTCGCCTGGCAGCGGGCCGGCGCCGAATGGCTGCACCTGGTGGACCTCGACGCCGCCTTCGGCACCGGTGACAACCGCGAGCAGATCGCCCAGGTCGCCCGCGCCATGGACCTCAAGGTCGAGCTGTCCGGCGGCATCCGCGACGACGCCTCGCTCACCGCGGCCCTCGCCACCGGCTGCACCCGCGTCAACCTCGGCACCGCCGCCTTGGAGACCCCCGAATGGGTCGCCAAGGTCATCGCCGAGCACGGCGACAAGATCGCCGTCGGCCTCGACGTCCGCGGCACCACCCTGCGCGGCCGCGGCTGGACCCGCGACGGCGGCGACCTGTACGAAACCCTCGCCCGCCTCGACTCCGAGGGCTGCGCCCGCTACGTCGTCACCGACATCGCCAAGGACGGCACCCTCCAGGGCCCCAACCTGGAGCTGCTGCGCAACGTCTGCGCCGCTACGCCCAAGCCCGTCGTCGCCTCCGGCGGCGTTTCCTCGCTCGACGACCTGCGCGCTCTTGCGACCCTGGTACCGGAAGGTGTCGAGGGCGCCATCGTGGGCAAGGCGCTCTACGCCAAGGCGTTCACCTTGGAAGAGGCGTTGGAGGCGGTAAGCGTATGACCGGAGCCGATAGCTCAGCCGAGAAGACGACGCGGCGGGTTCAGACCGGCAGCCCCTGGGAGGAGAGCATCGGCTTCGCCCGGGCCGTCGCGGCCGGCGACCTGGTGGTCGTGTCCGGGACCATGCCGCTCGCCGAGCGCGGCGTCCTGGAGGGCGAGGGCGACCCGTACGAGCAGACCCACGCGGCCTTCCGTCACGCCTTCGACGCGCTGAAGGAATTCGGCCTGGGCGTCGAGTCGGTCATCCGCACCCGTATGTACCTCACCCACGCGCGCGACGTGGACGAGGCGGGCCGCGCCCACAAGGAGATCTTCGACGCCGTACGCCCCGCCGCGACCCTCGTCGTGGTGTCCGGCTTCGTCGACTCACGCGTGCTGGTGGAAGTCGAACTGGAAGCATTCCGAGGAGCCCGAAAGTCATGACCCTGGCGGTCCGAGTCATCCCCTGCCTGGACGTGGACAACGGCCGGGTCGTCAAGGGCGTCAACTTCCAGAACCTGCGGGACGCCGGCGACCCCGTCGAGATGGCCCGGATCTACGGGCAGGAGGGCGCCGACGAGCTGACCTTCCTCGACATCACCGCCTCCTCCGGCGACCGCGAGACCACCTACGACGTGGTGCGCCGCACCGCCGAGCAGGTCTTCATCCCGCTGACCGTGGGCGGCGGCGTCCGCACCCCCGAGGACGTCGACAAGCTGCTGCGCGCCGGGGCGGACAAGGTCGGCGTCAACACCGCCGCCATCGCCCGGCCGGACCTCATCCGCGAGATCGCCGAGCGCTTCGGCAGCCAGGTCCTCGTCCTGTCGGTCGACGCCCGCCGCTGCCCGTCCGGAACGGAGACCGCGTCCGGCTACGAGGTCACCACCCACGGCGGCCGCCGCGGCACCGGCATCGACGCCGTCGAATGGGCCCACCGCGCGGCCGAGCTGGGCGCCGGGGAGATCCTGCTGAACTCGATGGACGCGGACGGCACCAAGGACGGCTACGACACCACGATGATCGAAGCCGTCCGCAAGCACGTCACCATCCCCGTCATCGCCAGCGGCGGCGCGGGCAAGCTCGCCGACTTCCCCCCGGCCGTCGCGGCGGGCGCGGACGCGGTGCTGGCCGCCTCCGTCTTCCACTTCGGCGACCTGCGCATCGGCCAGGTCAAGGGCGCGCTGCGGGACGCGGGGCACCCGGTCCGCTGAGGAGTACGCGGCCGCGGCGGGGGACCACCGGACGGTGGTCCCCCGCTTCATGCTCTGATCACTTGGTGGTGGGCCGCTCGCGGTAGTGGTCGACGATCCCGTGGTCCAGAAGGGCGTACTCCGACAGGACGTCGCCCTTCTTGCCCGCCCCGAAGTCCTTCGTCCGGTATTCGCGCCTACCGAGGTAGGCGAGGCTGTCCCGGTCGAAGATCCACTCGTTCGCGATCCACGTCCGCTTGTCGACGCGGGCGATGCCGAACCCGTGGCGGCCCGCCGCGTCCACCGCGTCCTCCTGCCGCGTCACCCCGGGGATCTTCGCGACGGCCTTGTACAGCGCGGCGGCGTTCTCCGGCGGCATCACGTCGCCCAGCAACCGGCCGATCTGCTCGAAGACGGCCTGCGCCTTCTCCTGGCCGTCTTCCGCTTCGGTCATCCGGTACAGCTCCTTGAGCAGGTCGTCCGGATCGGTCGGCAGGGACGCCAGCCACTGGTACGTGGGGCGGCCGATGCCCGCCGGAGACCCGCCCAGTTCGTACATGTTGGAGTAGACCCCGTTCTCGTAATACTCGCCGGTCTTGTGGATCCGCTTCACCTGCTGCGACCTCCAGGACTCGCTCTCGCCCCGCGGATCCAGCTTGGAGGCGCCGTTCTCCTTCATCTCGGCCCCGGCCCCGACGCTCTTGACGTAGGCGAACTGATCCTGGCGCACCGGCTGGACGTCCGACTTCGCCGCGGTCCCCGCGAGCCGGTCGAGCAGGACGGTGGCGGTCTCGTGGGGCCGGGCGGTGGTGTCGCCGGACGCCCCGCCGCCCCCGGTGAGGGTGACGGCCAGTGCCCCGGCCAGCGCCAGCCCTGCGGCGGGCATCAGCACGGCCGGGCGCAGCAGCCGCTGCCGGGTCTTCGGGGCGGGGGTCGTCTTCTGGTCGGCGGCGTCGGCGTTGTCGTCGATGAGCTGCATCAATCGGTCCTTGTGGTGGAGGTACGGAGCGGAGGGCACGTCCCGCTCGGCCGGGACGGGAGGAAGCAGCCGGGCGATCTCCTCGTACGCGGCGTCCTCGCGCTCGGGCCTCATCGGGGGTCCTCCTGAAACTCCTGAAACGGCAGGGCCGCGAACGCGGCCTCGTGCTGTACCTCTCCGCGACGCCGCGGCGGTTCCTTCTTTTCCTCAGCGAGCCGCTGCTCCGCGAGCTTGCGCAGCCGGGCGCGGGCCCGGGACAGCCTTGAGCGCACCGTCCCCACCGGAATCCCCATCGCCTCGGCCGCCTGCGCGTAGTCCAGCCCCGACCACACGCACAGCGCCAGCACCTCCTGCTCCCCGCGCCGCAGACGGCCGTACACCTCCCGCACGGCGCCCAGTTGGCGGGCGTCGTCGATCCGGCCCGCGGTCTCGTCCGCGAAGTCCGCCACCGGATCGGGCGCGGGTCGCCGGGCCAGGAAGGCCAGCCGCCGGCCGATGCCACGATTGGCGTTGCGCGCCTTGTTCGTCGCCACGCCCAGTAACCACGGCTTCAACGTGCCGTCGCCCGGCTCCAGTTGCTCACGCCCGCGCCAGGCGTCCAGGAACGTGTCCCCCATCACCTCCTCCGCGACCGACCAGTCGCCGGTCAGCCGGAAGGCATGGTTGTAGACGCTTCGCGCGTGCTCCTCGTACAGCTCCGCGAACGCCTCGCGGTCACCCGCCCGTATCCGCTCGCGCAGGCCCTCAGTCATCTCGTTTGCACCTCACACCCGTGCCTCTCCGCACGCTGTGCGTGGTTCCGGTGACCTGCGCCACAGAGCGGGGCGCGTGATGGCTATTCGGCCGACGCCGTGTGGATCACCTCGTCGAGGACCTCGCGGGAGCGGAGCAGGTCGGCGATCATCCGGTCGATGCGCTCCCGCTCGGCGGTGAGGTCGGCGACCAGTCGCGGGGTGGCGGCCCGGGACGGTCCGCCGTCCGAGTCCCGCATGCAGGGGAGGAGCTGGGCCATCTTCTCGCTGCACAGCCCCGCGGCGAACAGCTCCTGGATGCGGATCACCCGGTCCACCGCGCCCTCGCCGTACTCGCGGTGGCCGCCGGGGGTGCGCTCGGCCCACAGCAGGCCCTGTTGCCCGTAATAGCGCAACGAGCGCTCGCTCACCCCGGTGCGCCGTGCCAGCTCCCCGATCCGCATGCCGTACCGCCCCGCCCGTTTCCCGACTTGAATCTGACATCAATGACAACTTCTACGGTACCGGCATGACGAACGCACTCTTCGAACCGGCCCGCCTCGGCGAACTGCACCTGCCCAACCGCCTGGTGATGGCCCCGCTGACCCGCAACCGCGCCGCCGCCGACGGCGTACCGCTGCCGATCATGGCCACCTACTACGCCCAGCGCGCCTCCGCCGGGCTGATCATCGCCGAAGCCGCCACGCCCAACGCCGAAGGCCAGACGTACCCGAACATCACCGCGATCCACAGCCGGGCCCACGTGGCGGGCTGGCGGCGCGTCACCGACGCCGTCCACGCCGCGGGCGGCCGGATGTTCCTCCAGCTCCAGCACGGCGGCCGGGTCGGCCACCCCGACACCAGCGGACTGACCCCGGTGGCCCCCTCCCCGGTCCCGCTCCCCGAGACGATCTTCACCCCGGGCGGCCACCAGGATGCCGTCGTCCCCCGCGAGATGACCGCCGACGACATCCGCACCACCATCGCCGACTTCGCGGCCGCCGCCCGCAACGCCGTCGACGCGGGCTTCGCCGGGGTGGAGGTGCACTCGGCCAACGGTCACCTCCTCCACCAGTTCCTCGCGGGGAACACCAACCGCCGCACCGACGCCTACGGCGGCCCGGTCAGCCGCCGCATCCGGTTCGTGGTCGAGACCGCCGAGGCCGTGGCCGAGGCGATCGGCCCCGAGCGGGTGGGGCTGCGCGTCTCGCCCGGCCACACGGTCAACGGCATCCAGGAGGACGACACCGAGGCCCTCTACCCCGCCCTCACCGAGGCCCTGACCGACCTCGGCCTCGCCTATCTCCACGTCGGATACGCCGACCCGGACCAGCCCCTCTTCCAGACCCTCCGCAAGACCTGGCCCACCACCCTGATGGCCAACCCGGTGCTGCCCGTGGACCAGATCCCCGCCGACGGCGGCCTCCGCGAGGCCGGGCGCCTGCTCACCGCCGGAGCCGACCTGATCGCCCTCGGCCGCCCCTTCCTGGCCAACCCCGACCTCGTCCACCGCCTCCGCACCGGCGCCCCCGTCAATCCGGTCCGCGACCGGTACCTGATGTACGTGGGCGGCGAGACGGGCTACACCGACTACCCCACCCTGACCGTCGCCTCGTGACGGACGGGTGAACCGCCCGCCATGACCGGCCGTCTCCTCCATGGTCCCGGTGGCCGCGTTCTCATAGGCCGCCGCTGACGACCTCGTGCTCCCGCCCGTAGCCCCGGCATCCCCCACCGGTGCCGTTCCCGGTGTTGCCGGTCCATCGGACGGTGGTGCGGTAGGTGTGCCGTCTGCCCATCGTCTCGACGCTCCTCGCGGTGTGGTGCCTTCGTCGGGCATGAAACCGTGTGAGTGTGGCAGAGAAGACGAGTGAGCTGGAGACGGCCTTGGCCGAGGCTGCGTCTCCCTCGTGGTCGCGACGTGTTCGCGCCGGGCGTGGTCTCGCTTCCTTCGTCGATGTTCCCGAGGCTGCGGAAGCCTTGGCGGGGCTGCTGCTGGACGCCGAGGACACGGCCGTGACGCGACAGACGGCAGAGGCCCTGGCCCGGGTGGGGACAGTGGCCGCCGTACGGCTTGTCGCTCGCGCGGTGGCCGAGGCCGACGACAACCACGCCGACTGGCTGCAGACCGGGGTGCGGGACGCGGTTGCGGGGCCTGACAGCGTGCCGGACCTCGAAGCGGTCTGCGGGCAGCTCGTCCGGGACCCGGAAGAAGCGGTCCGCCGGGGCGCCGCGGAGATCTCGGCATGGGCGGACGACGCACAAGGGTGAGGTGAGTAGTACGTTCTAGTTACGGGACCGTGGAACGGGAACGAGGAGCCGGTCAAGAGATCGATATGCTCGGGGGCGGGTCGGCCAGGACGGCGTTTCGGCAGGGCAGGAGTGACGGGGTGACCGAGGAGACGGGCGGCACGCGGCCGACCATGGCCGATGTCGCACGGGCCGCCGGTATCTCCACCGCGCTGGTCTCGATCGTGATGCGCGGCGTCCCGGGAGCCAGCGACGCCACCCGCGCACGCGTGCTGAAGATCGCCGACGAGATGGGGTACGTCCCCGACCAGCGCGCCCGCAAGCTGCGCCAGAGCAGTTCACGGCTGCTCGGCGTCACCTTCGAACTCCAGCAGCCCTTCCATGGCGACCTCGTGGAACAGATCTACGCCGCCGCGGCCCGGCGCGGCTACGACGTGACGCTCAGCGCCGTGGCGCCCAGCCGCGCGGAGGCCGCCGCGGTGGGGGCCCTGCTGCGGGAGCGGTGCGAGGCGGCCATCCTGCTGGGCAGCAGGCTCGGCGCGGAGGAGCTGACCCGGCTGTCCGGCCGGCTGCCGACGCTGCTGGTCGCCCGCCACACCGACGTACCGGGCGTGGGCGTCGTACGCGGCGACGACCGCGCGGGGGTCGCGCTCGCCGTCGACCACCTCGCCGCCCTCGGTCACCGGCGCATCGCGCACATCGACGGGGCCGGGGCGCCCGGAAGCTCCGACCGGCGGCTCGGCTTCCTGGAGGCCATGGGGCGGCACGGACTCCAGGACTCGGCCGAGGTGCTGGCCGGCGGGCTCACCGAGAACGCGGGGGCGCAGGGCATGCGCTATCTGCTGGCCCGCGAGACCCCGCCCACGGCCGTCGTCGCCTTCAACGACCGCTGTGCCACCGGCGTGCTGGACGTCCTCGGGCGGGAGGGCCGCGCGGTGCCCGGGGAGATCTCGGTGGTCGGGTACGACGATTCGCGGCTGGCCAAGTTCCCGCATGTGCAGATGACGACGGTGTCGCAGGACGCGGCCCGGCTCGCGGAGGCCGCGGTGAGCGGGGCGCTGGATCTCGTCGCGGGCCGGGAGGCGACCGAGAACGTGTTCGCGCCGCACCTGGTGGAGCGCGCCACCACCGGACCGGCACCCGAGAGTCCCTAGAACGTACTAGTCACTTATTGGCCGCCCGGCTGGAGCGGCGGGTCCTCGATGTCCTGGCGGATGAGCCACTGGACGAACGTGCGCCCCTCCGGGGTCATATGGGCCTCGCCCTCGCGCTGCAGCAGGTAGTGGGCCTGGCGCAGCGGCACCAGGCGGTCGTGGAGGACGACGAGCCGGCCGTCGCGGACGGCGGCGCGGGCGAAGCGTTCGGGGATCAGGGCGCAGTGCAGCCCGGAGGCGGCGAACTGGGCCGCGGCCACGGTGGTGTCGAGCGTGATGGTCGCCTCCGCGCCCCGCGACGGCGGCGGGGTGTGCGGGAACAGCCGCTGCCAGAGGTCGTCGTAGCCGATGACGTGCACCCGCGGCCGGTGCTCCAGGTCGGCGGGCCCGGTCAGCGGCCCGTACGCCTCCAGATGGGCGGGGGAGCCGACCACCACGGCCTGGTCCTCGTGCAGCAGATCGGCGGTGAATCCGGCCCAGCGGCCGTTGCCGTGACGTATCTCCAGGTCCACCTCGTGCGGCGGAACCTCGTTGGCCCAGATCGCGGTCACCACCCGCAGGTCGATGTGCGGATAGCCGTCGTGGAAGTCCTGGAGGCGGGGCACCAGCCAGGTCATGGCGTACGAGACCTGCACCCGCACGGTCAGCCGGCCGCCCCCGGCCGGGCCGAACAGCCCGCCGGTGCCCGCCGACAGGTCGTCGAACGCGCCCCGGACGGTGGGCAGATACGCCTGGCCCATCGGCGTCAGCCGGACACTGCGCGCCTGGCGCTCGAACAGGGCGATCCCCAGGTGCGTCTCCAGCACCCGGATGCGCTGGCTGACCGCCGACGCCGACAGGCCCAGCTCATCGGCGGCGGCCGCGATGCTGCCGAGCCGCGCGGTCGCCTCGTAGGCCAGCAGTCCGGGCAGCGGAGGGAGGGGCGTACGCACAGGTCGGGACGCTACGCGGCGCCCGGCCGGGCGGGCAATGGCGAGCAACACATTTCGGGGGTCTCAGGCCCCTGCCGACAGGTTTGACGTGCACTTCCCGCCGCTCGGAGACTGTCGGCATGGCCTACCTCCTCCTTCTGGCCGCCATCACCGCCGAATTGATCGGCACGAGTCTCCTCAAAACCACCGCGGGCTTCTCCCGCCCCGGACCCTCCCTGGCCTGCCTCGCCTCGTACGCGGTGGCGTGCTTCCTGCTGGCACGGGCGATCCACTACGGGATGCAGGTCGGCGTGGGGTACGCCCTGTGGTCGGGCCTCGGCACGGCCCTCATCGTGGTGATCGGTCTGCTCTTCCTGGGCGAACCGCTCACCGCGGCGAAGGCGATGGGCGTGGCCCTGGTGATCGGCGGCGTCGTCACGCTCAACCTCGGCAGCACGCAATGACCCGCATGACGCCGGGCAGGGCCGACGGTCCGGCGGCCGGGGCTCAGATGCCGAGCTTGGCGTCCCGCACCGCGGCCACCGCCTCCTTGTCGCCGTCCAGTTCGACCCGGGCCGCCTGCTGCCGCCCGTACAGGAACAGCGCCAGCTCCCCGGGCTCGCCGGTGCCCGTGACCACCGGGACGCCGCGGTGGGCGACCGCCGTACGGCCGTCGGGGCGCCGCAGCACCAGACCGACCGGGGACTTGCGGCCGAACACCCGCGCGACCCGCTCGATGCGGGACCACAGGGCGTCGGCGAAGACCGGGTCGATCTCGCGCGGCGTCCAGTCCGGCCGGGCGCGGCGGACGTCCTCGGCGTGGACGTAGAACTCGACGGTGTTGGCCGCCTCGTCCACCTGCTTCATCGCGAAGGGCGACATCCGAGGCGGGCCGGTGCGGAAGAGCTGCACCAGCTCCTCGTACGGCTTCGCGGTGAACTCGGCCTGCACCCGGGTCAGCCGCTGGGCCAGCGGCTTGATCACCAGGCCCCCGGCCGCGTCGGCGCGGCGCTCGCGCACCACGAGGTGGGCCGCCAGATCGCGGGTGGTCCAGCCCTCGCACAGCGTCGGGGCGTCGGGGCCCGCGTTCTCCAAGAGATCGGCGAGGAGCAGGCGTTCGCGCTTCGCGTGAGTGGACATACCGCCCACCCTACGGCCGACGCCCGCCGCCCGCCATGAGAAAACGCCCCGAAACGGCCCCGAAGCGCGCCGGGGGGCTACTTCGGTATGGGCTCCTTCAGCTTGGCGCCGTCCTTGCCCGTGCTCACCGTCAGCGCGCACGAGACCCGGTCCTTGCGGTGCTCCGTGTAGGTGCCCAGGGCCGGGTAGAACGCGTAGTAGTAGTACTCCCGGCCGTCGTTGGGGACGCTCTCCAGCCGCTTCTCGGCGTCCGTCGCGCACAGCGAGAGCGCCTTGCGCTGGATCGCCCGCTCGGAGGAGAAGTCTCCGGTCAGCCTCTGGTTGGTGATCACCTCGCCGTCGTGCGCGCGGTCGCACGAGCGCTTCTCGACCTTCGTCACGCTGCTGTCCATCGCCGGGTGGTCGAAGCAGGTGCCCGGCTTGAGCACGACGTACGGCATCCGGCGGCCGGACGACTTCGAGGGGTCGGGGGACGGGACGGCCCGGTCGTCCCCGCCGCCCAGCGGTGCGCCCTGGCCCGGGTCCTCCGACCCACCCGCCGAAGCGGACGCGGCGCCCGACGGCGACGAGAGGGGGCGGTTCGAGGGGGACGAGGGGGCGGCGGCCGCCTTCTCGCCGCCGCCGTCGTCGTCCTGCGCGCCGAAGAAGGCCACCCCGGCGACCACCGCCAGGCCCACCGCCACACCGGTCACGATCGCCGCGGTCCTGGCGCGGCCGGTGACGGGCGGCGGCCCGGCCGGGGGCGGGGGCAGCGGGGGTGGCCCGAATCCGCCGCGGAGCGCGGGCGGACCGGGCTGCCCGGGCCCGCCTGACGGCGCCGGGTCGATCGGCGGTCCGAAACCCTCCTGCGTCTGCTGCGTCTGCTGTGGTTCCTGCTGCGGCGGCTCCTGCGGCGGCGGACCAAACCCCCCGCCGTTTCCAGGCCGGTTGGGGTCATGCGACGGCGGCGGAAACGTCATGCCCGAAGCATGCCCCATCACCCCCGCATCCCGACCATCGGGCCCGGCCATTCCGGCAGGCGGGACCGCGGGCGGCCCCGGGCCGTCGGCGCCCGCCGCGGAGCACTCGTCCGGGCGTGCAGAATGGTCGCATGACCGGCTCCGATCGTCCCTCCGCCCTCGACCCGGCCATCGCCGACCGCCTCAAGCGCGGCGCCGACGGCCTCGTCCCCGCCATCGCCCAGCAGTACGACACCGGCGAGGTGCTGATGCTCGGCTGGATGGACGACGAGGCGCTCCACCGCACCCTCACCACCGGCCGCTGCACCTACTGGAGCCGCAGCCGCCGCGAGTACTGGGTCAAGGGCGACACCTCGGGTCACATCCAGCTGGTCAAGTCCGTCGCGCTCGACTGCGACGGCGACACCGTGCTCGTCCGGGTCGACCAGGTCGGTGCCGCCTGCCACACCGGCGACCGCACCTGCTTCGACGCCGACGTCCTTCCGCTGGGCGAGTAACGAGCAGCCCCTCGGACCCAAGATCGCCCACTAGGCTTCCCAGCCATGACCCAGGACGCTGCCACGATGGACCTCGAGACCTTCCGCAAGCTGGCGGCCGACCGCCGTGTCATCCCCGTCACCCGCAAGCTGCTCGCGGACGGCGACACCCCGGTGGGCCTCTACCGCAAACTCGCCGCCGAGCGCTCCGGCACCTTCCTGCTGGAGTCCGCCGAGAACGGCCGCTCCTGGTCCCGTTACTCCTTCGTCGGCGTCCGCAGCGCCGCCACCCTCACCGAGCGCGACGGCCGCACCCACTGGCTGGGCACCCCGCCCGTCGGCGTCCCCACCGAGGGTGACCCGCTCGCCGCCCTGCGCGCCACGGTCGAGACCCTGCACACCCCGCGTGACCTGGGCGGTCTCACCCATCTGCCGCCCTTCACCGGCGGCATGGTCGGCTACCTCGGCTATGACGTCGTCCGCAGGCTGGAGAAGATCGGCGAGCACGGGCGGGACGATCTGCGGCTGCCCGAGCTGACCATGCTGCTGACCTCGGATCTCGCCGTCCTCGACCACTGGGACGGGACCGTGCTGTTGATCGCCAACGCGATCAACCACAACGACCTCGACACCGGCGTGGACGAGGCGTACGCGGACGCCGTGGCCCGGCTCGACGCGATGGCCGCCGACCTCGTACGGCCCGTCCCGACCGACCCCACCGCCCTGCCCCCCTCCGAGGTGCCCGAGTACACGGCGCTGTGGGGCGGCGCGGACTTCATGACGGCCGTGGACGACATCAAGGAGCGCATCCGCGCGGGCGAGGCATTCCAGGTCGTCCCCTCGCAGCGCTTCGAGACGCCCTGCTCGGCCACCGCGCTCGACGTCTACCGGGTCCTGCGGGCCACCAACCCCAGCCCCTATATGTACCTCTTCCGCTTCGACGGCTTCGACGTGGTGGGCTCCAGTCCCGAGGCGCTGGTCAAGGTCGAGGACGGCAGCGCGATGTTGCACCCCATCGCCGGCACCCGGCCCCGCGGCGCCACCCCGCAGGAGGACGCCGCCCTCGCCGAGGAGCTGATGGCCGACCCCAAGGAGCGGGCCGAGCATCTGATGCTGGTCGACCTGGGCCGCAACGACCTGGGGCGGGTCTGCGAGCCCGGCAGCGTCGAGGTGGTCGACTTCATGTCGGTCGAGCGCTACAGCCATGTCATGCACATCGTCTCCACCGTCACCGGCAAGCTCGCCGGGGGCCGCACCGCCTTCGACGTCCTCACCGCCTGCTTCCCCGCCGGCACCCTCTCCGGCGCCCCCAAGCCGCGCGCGATGCAGATCATCGAGGAGCTGGAGCCGAGCCGCCGCGGGCTGTACGGCGGCTGCGTCGGCTACCTCGACTTCGCGGGCGACTCCGACACCGCCATCGCCATCCGCACCGCGCTGCTGCGCGACGGCACGGCCTACGTCCAGGCCGGCGCCGGAGTCGTCGCCGACTCCGACCCGACGGCCGAGGACGCGGAGTGCCGCAACAAGGCGGCGGCGGTGCTGCGCGCGGTGCACGCGGCCAACCGCCTGGGGTAGTCCGGGGGCTTTCCCCCACCCCGCCCCTTCCCGAATCCGGGGCCCTGCCCCGGGCCCTGGGCCTCAAGCGTCGGCCGGGCTGGTTTTCGGGGCTCTGTCCCGGGCCCTGGGCCTCAAGCGTCGGCCGGGCTGGTTTTCGGGGCCCTGCCCCGGATCCGGAGCATCGAGCGCCGGCCGGGCCGGGTAGCGCTCGCCCCCGGGCGGGGGTCTGTTCGGCGTGGGGGATAGTGGTAGGCGTGAGTGCAGCAGCCGTACCCCCGCCCCGGGCCGAGAACGAGCCCTCCGCCCCCGCCGTCTCCGCCGCGCGCGGCCGCCGAGCGGCGCGCGGCAGCCTCGCCGTCGCGCTGCTGTGCGGTGCGCTCGGCTCGGCGCTCGTCCTGCTGGCCACCAGCCGCAAGTGGGCCGAGGGCACGGCCAGCGTCGCCCAGGGCTCGCTGCCGCAGAGCGCCAACGGCGATGACATCACCGGGCTGCCCGGCGCCCTCGCCGTCGTCGGTCTCGCCGCGCTCGTGGCCGTCTTCGCCGTACGCCGCGTCGGCCGCGTCGTCGTCTCCCTCCTGCTCGCCCTCAGCGGCACCGGCATCGTCATCAGCGCCGCGCTCGGCGCCTCCGACAAGGCGGCGCTCAAGGAGAAGGCGTCCAAGGTGACCGGCGTGGCGGGCAGCGCCATCCACGACGTGTCGTACACGCCCTGGCCGTGGGTCGCCCTGGCGGGCGGCGTACTGCTGGTGCTCGCGGGCGCGCTCGCGCTGGCGTACGGGCGCCACTGGCCCGCCATGTCCGGGCGGTACGAGCGGGCCGGAGCCGAGGGTGGAGGCGCCGGACGCCGCGCCGCCGCGGCGCCCGACCCGGACCGCCCCGAGGAGCTGTGGAAGGCCCTGGACCGCGGCGAGGACCCGACGCTTTCGCGGTAGGCATGGGGCCGATACCGGGTGGGCACCCCCGCTCAAGGGCGCTTGCGGCATCGGGGACAATGGCGTGGGAGCTTGGCCCCGCGCGCCCGGATCCAGGCGCTGTGTAGAGCTACGAGGAGTATTTATGTCCAACGCCCACGGGCACACCCCGGCCGCCTGGACCGGTGTCACCATCGCCTTCATCGGCTTCTGCGTCGCCGGAGCGTTCACCGTGCTGGCGAACCCGCTCGGCTTCTGGGCGGGCATGGTCATCGTCGTGCTCGGTGGTGTCGTCACCGCGGGCATGCGCGCGGCCGGGCTCGGCAGCCCGAAGGCGAAGCCGCTGCGGATGGTGGGCGAGAAGCAGGTGCAGACCCAGGAGTGAGCGGCCGGGGCGCGGCGCGGGGCCGGTGCCGATGACCCGTACGGGTCTGCGGGCACGGCCCTGAGCCGCGCCTTCGTGGTTTCCCGGGGAGACTCGGCGATGTGGTCCTGTTCACCGCCGCGCGTCGGCTCCTGGCCCCCCTGGGCGTGCTCGCCGGCGTCGTCGCCGCCTTCGGGTACGTCGGCGCCGTCGATCCCCATGAGCCCGGCCACTACCCGGTCTGCCCGCTGTTCCGGCTGACCGGCCTCTACTGCCCGGGGTGCGGCGGGCTGCGCAGCGCCCACGCCCTGGCGCACGGCGAGCTGCTGCGGGCGCTGGGCGACAACGCGCTGGTCGTGGTGTGCGCGGGCGTGTTCTGCGCGGGGTGGGTGGTGTGGTGCGTCCGGGCTCTCGGCTGGCGTCGGCGCCGCAGGGTGTGGGCGTGGCGCGCGGTCCACGCCTGGGTGATCGGGGGTGCCGTTCTCACCTTCACCTTCATCCGGAATTTTCCCTTCGGGGGACTACTGGCACCCTGAGGGTTGTTGTGCATGACGTTGCGTACGACCACCTGGTGGGACGCGGCGTCAACCGGATGCGGGACCTCGGTCCTTGGGCAGCTACCATCGCATTCGACCAGAAGCTCCATCCCCGTCCTGGAAGGGGGCCGCTCGCGTGAGTGTGCTCGACGAGATCATCGACGGTGTCCGTGCCGACCTCGCGGAGCGGCAGGCGCGCGTCACCCTCGAAGAGCTCAAGGAGCGGGCGGCCAAGGCCCAGCCGGCGAAGGACGGCGTGGCCGCCCTCAAGGGCGACAGCGTCAAGGTGATCTGCGAGGTCAAGCGGTCCAGCCCGTCCAAGGGCGCGCTCGCCGCGATCGCCGACCCGGCCGCGCTCGCCGCCGACTACGAGGCGGGCGGCGCGGCGCTCATCAGCGTGCTCACCGAGCAGCGGCGCTTCGGCGGATCGCTGGCCGACCTGGAGGCCGTCCGGGCCAAGGTCGACATCCCGGTGCTGCGGAAGGACTTCATCGTCACCTCCTACCAGCTGTGGGAGGCGCGGGCGTACGGCGCCGACGTGGTGCTGCTGATCGTGGCCGCGCTGCCGCAGGACGCGCTGGTCTCGCTGATCGAGCGGGCCGAGTCGATCGGGCTGACCCCGCTGGTCGAGGTGCACGACGAGGGAGAGGTCGAGCGGGCCGTGGCCGCCGGGGCGCGGCTGATCGGCGTCAACGCGCGGAACCTGAAGACGCTCGAGGTGGACCGGGGGAACTTCGCGCGGGTCGCGCCGGAGATCCCGGACCACATCGTCAAGATCGCGGAATCGGGTGTGCGCGGACCGCATGACCTGATCGCCTACGCGAACGACGGCGCGGACGCGGTGCTGGTGGGGGAGGCCCTGGTGACGGGGCGCGACCCGAAGGGCGCGGTCGCCGATCTGGTGGCGGCCGGCGCGCATCCGGCGCTGCGGCACGGGCGGGACTGAGCGGATCATGGACGTGTACGCGCGCCTGGCGCGGGGGTGTCGCCCCCGTGGTTGCCGCGCACCCGCTCGGCGGGTGCGGGGGCGTCGCGTGCGCTATCACATCGGATGCGAGCCGGGGCAGGTCAACGGGCGACGATGGCGTTGACGACGGGCTGTCGGGCGCGCCGGGGCTGGTCGTCGGTGCGCTGACCGTGCGTTTGAGGACGCACCCCTGCCGGCCCCGTCCCCTCACGTCTCGTAGGCGGCCATCCGTCCGGTGGTCCGTTCCGTTCATCACGACTTCGCGGAGTACGTCTGATGTCCTCTGATTTCTTCATTCCGGACCCCGAGGGTCAGGTCCCCAGCATCGAGGGATATTTCGGTGCGTTCGGCGGCAAGTTCATCCCCGAGGCGCTCGTCGCCGCGGTCGATGAGGTCGCCGCGGAGTACGACAAGGCGAAGGACGACCCCGCTTTCGCGGCCGAGCTGGAAGATCTGCTGGTCAACTACACGGGGCGGCCGAGCGCCCTGACCGAGGTGCCGCGGTTCGCCGAGCATGCCGGGGGCGCGCGGGTCTTCCTGAAGCGGGAGGACCTGAACCACACCGGATCGCACAAGATCAACAATGTGCTGGGGCAGGCCCTGCTCACCAAGCGCATGGGCAAGACCCGGGTCATCGCCGAGACCGGCGCGGGCCAGCACGGGGTGGCCACGGCGACCGCGTGCGCGCTGTTCGGTCTCGAGTGCACGATCTACATGGGTGAGGTCGACACCGAGCGGCAGGCGCTCAACGTGGCGCGGATGCGGATGCTGGGTGCCGAGGTCATCGCCGTGAAGTCGGGCAGCAGGACGCTGAAGGACGCCATCAACGAGGCGTTCCGCGACTGGGTCGCCAATGTGGACCGTACGCACTATCTGTTCGGGACCGTGGCCGGGCCGCACCCGTTCCCGGCGCTGGTGCGGGACTTCCACCGGGTGATCGGCGTGGAGGCGCGGCGGCAGATCCTGGAGCGGACCGGGCGGCTGCCGGACGCGGTGGCGGCGTGTGTGGGCGGCGGGTCGAACGCGATCGGGCTGTTCCACGCGTTCCTGCCCGATGAGAGCGTGCGGATCGTGGGCTTCGAGCCCGCGGGGCACGGGATGGAGACCGGCGAGCACGCCGCAACGCTGAGCAAGGGCGAGCCCGGGATTCTGCACGGGTCGCGCTCGTACGTGCTGCAGGACGAGGACGGGCAGATCACCGAGCCGTACTCGATCTCGGCCGGTCTCGACTACCCCGGGGTCGGGCCCGAGCACGCGTATCTGAAGGACACCGGGCGGGCCGAGTACCGGGCGGTCACGGACGACCAGGCGATGCAGGCGCTGCGGCTGCTGTCGCAGAGCGAGGGCATCATCCCGGCGATCGAGAGCGCCCATGCGCTGGCCGGGGCGCTGGATCTCGGGCGGGAGTTGGGCAGCGACGGGCTGGTGCTGGTGAACCTGTCCGGGCGTGGTGACAAGGACATGGACACCGCGGCGCGGTATTTCGGGCTGTACGACGAGGGAGCCAAGTGATGGCCGGAAATCTGGAGCTGCTGGGGTCCGTACTGGCCAAGGCCAAGGGCGAGGGGCGCGCCGCGCTCGTCGGGTATCTGCCCGCCGGTTTTCCGTCGGTCGACGGCGGGGTCGCGGCGATGACCGCCATGATCGAGGGCGGCTGTGACGTCGTCGAGGTCGGGCTGCCGCACAGCGACCCGGTGCTGGACGGGCCGGTGATCCAGACCGCGGACGACATTGCCCTGCGGGGCGGAGTGAAGATCCGCGATGTGATCCGGACGGTAGGGGACGTGCATGCGGCGACCGGTGCGCCGATCCTGTGCATGACCTACTGGAACCCCGTCGACCGGTACGGCGTCGAGCGGTTCGCCGCGGATCTGGCCGCCGTGGGCGGTGCCGGGTGCATCCTGCCGGATCTGCCGGTCGAGGAGTCCGAGGTGTGGCGGAAGGCCGCCGAGCAGCACGGGCTGGCGACGGTCTTCGTGGTGGCGCCGAGCAGCCGGGACGAGCGGCTGGCGAAGATCACGGCGGCGGGCAGCGGTTTCGTCTACGCGGCGTCCCTGATGGGCGTCACCGGAACGAGGGAATCGGTGGGACAGGAGGCGCGCGAGCTGGTCGCGCGCACCCGTGCGACCACCGCGCTGCCGGTGTGCGTGGGGCTCGGGGTGTCCAACCCCGCGCAGGCGGCCGAGGTCGCCGAGTTCGCGGACGGGGTCATCGTCGGTTCGGCCTTCGTGAAGCGGCTGCTGGACGCCGAGAGCCCGGAGGCCGGGTTGGAGGGCGTGCGCCGGCTCGCGGGTGAGCTGGCGGAGGGCGTCAGCGCCCCTCGCTAGGTCGCTCGTTGGAGGGAATACGTGGCGGAGGGGCTGAGCGGTGCCCCTCCGCCTCGTTAGGCGAGGGCGTGAGCCAGAAAAACCGTGAGGGAAAGCGCAGCGCCCGGGAGCGACTGCGGGAACAGCGCGAGAAGGACGCGGCGCGCGGCAGGCGGAAGCGGACGCTGGGCATGGTCGGGGCGGTGGTCGCCGTCCTCGCGGTGGCCGGTGGTGTGGGCGTGTTCGCGACCAAGGCGAATCAGGATTCGGGGAAGTCGGGCAGCTCCGCCGAGCCGCCGCGGGGCGCGACGGGCAAGGGTGGCCTGGTCGTACCGGCCGGGAAGCGTGGCGCTCCGGCCACGCTGACCGTGTACGAGGACTTCCGCTGCCCGGGCTGCAAGCAGTTCGAGGACGTCTTCCACCGGACCGTGAACCAGTTGGAGGACCGCGGCCGGATGCGGGTGGAGTACCACATCGTGGCCATCATCGACGGCAATCTGGGCGGCACCGGCTCGGTGCGCGCGGGGAACGCGGCCGCGTGTGCCCAGGACGCGGGGAAGTTCCGGGCGTACCACGACGTGCTGTACCGGAACCAGCCGGAGGAGACCCGGGACGCGTACGCGAAGAACGCCAGGCTGATCGGGCTGGCGGACAAGGTGCCCGGGCTGAACACGGCGGCGTTCCGGAAGTGCGTCGAGGACGGTCGCCACGACGGATGGGTCAGGAAGTCGCACGCCGACTTCAACCGTTCCGGTTTCCCTTCGACCCCGACCGTATTGCTCGACGGGAAGTCGATCTACGGTGCGAAGAACCCGCTGTCGCCCAACAAGCTGAAGCGCATGGTCGCCGCGGCGGCGAGGGGCTGAGACCCGTTATCCACACGTTGTGCCGGGCAGGTTGCCGCATTGGCCGCCCGGCACGGTAGCGTCGACCCTGTCATGGAACTCGCTTACATTCCCAGCCCGTCTTCCGGCGTGATCTACCTCGGTCCGATCCCGCTGCGCGGCTACGCGTTCTGCATCATCATCGGCGTCTTCGTTGCCGTCTGGCTCGGTGGGCGGCGCTGGGTCGCCCGCGGCGGCCAGGTCGGCACCGTTGCCGACATCGCCGTGTGGGCGGTGCCCTTCGGCCTGGTGGGAGGGCGGCTCTACCACGTCATCACCGACTACGAGCTGTACTTCACGGCCGGCAAGGACTGGGTCGACGCCTTCAAGATCTGGCAGGGCGGCCTCGGCATCTGGGGGGCGATCGCGCTCGGCGCGGTGGGCGCCTGGATCGGCTGCCGCCGCCGGGGGATCCCGCTCCCGGCGTACGCGGACGCCATCGCGCCCGGGATCGCCTTCGCCCAGGCGATCGGCCGCTGGGGCAACTGGTTCAACCAGGAGCTGTACGGCAGGGCGACCACGGTGCCGTGGGCGCTGAAGATCGACGCCGACCCGGAGACCGGGCGCGTCGCCGGTACGTACCACCCGACGTTCCTGTACGAGTCGCTGTGGTGCGTCGGCGTGGCCCTGTTGGTGATCTGGGCGGACCGCCGCTTCAAGCTGGGGCATGGCCGGGCGTTCGCCCTCTATGTGGCCGCCTACACCGTCGGGCGCTTCTGGATCGAATACCTGCGGGTGGACGACGCCCACCACTTCCTGGGCCTGCGGCTCAACGGCTGGACGTCGATCGTCGTCTTCCTGGGTGCGGTGGCGTACCTGGTGATCTCGGCGAAGAAGGCCCCGGGCCGGGAAGAGGCCGTCGAGCCCGTGGCGGTGGAAGACGGCGCGGCCGAGAGCGACGCGGAGGCTCCTGCCGAGGCCAAGACCCCTGCCGGGGCCACGGCGGAGACCACGGCAGAGACCAAGGCTGAGGCAGAGACCAAGGCCGAGCCGGAGGCCACCAAGAAACCCTGACGCGTGTGCACAGAGGCCGCCGAACCCCTCGGGTTTCGGCGGCCTCTTTGCGTTTCCGCAGGTCAGAAGGGTAAGTTCGGCCTTCCTTGCTGGCGGGACAGGGAATTTCGTGTCTACCTTCGTAGCTATGGGGGTGCGGGCGGCGGGTCCGTCCCCGCGAAGGGAGCACGTCAGAACATGTCTGTCATCGACAGCATCGAGTCACCCCATGTCGCGCACCGCGACAACCACACCCACCGTGATGTGAACGGCGGCTGGCTGCGTCCGGCCGTCTTCGGGGCCATGGACGGGCTGGTCTCCAACCTCGCGCTGATGACCGGTGTCGCCGGCGGGGCCGTGGACCGGCAGACCATCGTGATCACCGGGCTGGCGGGGCTCGCCGCCGGTGCGTTCTCGATGGCGGCCGGTGAGTACACCTCCGTCGCCTCCCAGCGTGAGCTGGTCGAGGCCGAGCTGGAGGTCGAGCGGGGCGAGCTGCGAAAGCATCCGGCGGACGAGATGGCGGAGCTGGCGGCGCTGTACGAGTCGCGCGGGGTGAAGCCTGCGCTGGCCCGCGAGGTGGCCGCACAGCTGTCGAAGGATCCGGAGCAGGCGCTGGAGATACACGCCCGCGAGGAGCTGGGCGTGAACCCGGACGATCTGCCGTCGCCGCTGGTCGCCGCGGTGTCCTCGTTCGGCTCGTTCGCGCTGGGCGCGATGCTGCCGGTGCTGCCGTATCTGCTGGGCGCGGTGGCTCTGTGGCCGGCGGTGCTGCTGGCGCTGATCGGGCTGTTCGCCTGCGGTGCGGTGGTGGCCCGGGTGACGGCCCGGCCCTGGTGGTTCAGCGGGCTGCGGCAGCTCGCGCTGGGCGGGGCCGCGGCGGGTGTGACCTACGCCCTGGGCACCTTCTTCGGTACGGCCGTAGGCTGACTCTTACGAGTAACCGCATAATTACGCTGTTACTCGACGGTTTCGATTCGTTTACCAGCGGGCATAAAGCCGAAGCGCTCGGGCAGTGTGGCCCGTCTCGCGCCACGGCGAAGGTGGTCGAATCGACCCTCATCGCCCACTCACCCCGTGCAGGGGTGTCCGCATGGTGAAACGGAATATCCAGTTCCCGAGAACCGACTCATCATGTAACCTGCACGAAATTCTCGCGGAGGGCCAACGTCGTCCCTCGGCACACGCAAAATGCCATGACGACGACGGGAGAGCCGATGCGTTCCGCATCCCACCCCGCCCGCCAGGGGATGTACGACCCGCGCAATGAGCACGACGCCTGTGGCGTCGGCTTTGTGGCGACCCTCACCGGCGAGGCCAGCCACGAGCTCGTTGAGCAGGCTCTCACCGTGCTACGGAACCTGGAGCACCGCGGAGCCACCGGTTCGGAGCCCGACTCGGGCGACGGCGCGGGCATCCTCGTACAGGTCCCCGACGCCTTCCTGCGGGACGTGACCGACTTCGAGCTTCCCGAGGCCGGTTCGTACGCCGTGGGTATCGGGTTCCTGCCCGAGGCGGCGGGTGACGAGGCTGCGGAACACATCGAGCGGATCGCCGCCGAGGAGGAGCTGACCGTCCTCGGCTGGCGCGAGGTTCCGGTCGCGCCCGAGCTGCTGGGCAACGGCGCGCGCGCCACCATGCCCGCCTTCCGCCAGCTCTTCGTCGCGGACGGCGCCAGCAGCGGGCTGGCCCTGGACCGCAAGGCGTTCGTGCTGCGCAAGCGCGCCGAGCGCGAGGCCGACGTGTACTTCCCGTCGCTGTCCTCCCGCACCCTCGTGTACAAGGGCATGCTGACCACCGGTCAGCTGGAGCCGTTCTTCCCGGATCTGTCCGACCGCCGTTTCGCCACGGCCATCGCCTTGGTCCACTCCCGGTTCTCCACGAACACCTTCCCGAGCTGGCCGCTGGCCCACCCGTACCGCTTCGTCGCCCACAACGGTGAGATCAACACCGTCCAGGGCAACCGCAACTGGATGCGGGCACGCGAATCCCAGCTGGTCAGCGACCTGTTCGGGGACAAGGGCCTGGACCGGGTCTTCCCGGTCTGCACCCCGGACGCCTCCGACTCGGCGACCTTCGACGAGGTCCTGGAGCTGCTGCACCTCGGCGGCCGCTCGCTGCCGCACTCGGTGCTGATGATGGTCCCCGAGGCGTGGGAGAACCACCCCTCGATGGACCCGGCCCGGCGCGCCTTCTACCAGTACCACTCCACGATGATGGAGCCCTGGGACGGCCCGGCCTGTGTCACCTTCACCGACGGCACCCAGGTCGGCGCCGTGCTGGACCGCAACGGTCTGCGGCCCGGGCGCTACTGGGTCACCGACGACGGCCTCGTCGTGCTGTCCTCCGAGGTCGGCGTCCTGGACATCGACCCGGCCAAGGTCGTCCGCAAGGGCCGCCTCCAGCCGGGCCGGATGTTCCTGGTGGACACCGCCGAGCACCGGATCATCGAGGACGACGAGATCAAGGCCGAGCTGGCCGCCGAGCAGCCGTACGGCGACTGGCTGGAGGCCGGGCTGATCGGCCTGGCGGACCTGCCCGAGCGCGAGCACATCGTGCACACCCACGCCTCGGTCACCCGCCGCCAGCAGACCTTCGGCTACACCGAGGAGGAGCTGCGGGTCCTGCTCGCGCCGATGGCCAAGGCCGGTGCCGAGCCGATCGGCTCGATGGGCACGGACTCGCCGATCGCCGCCCTCTCCGAGCGGCCGCGGCTGCTGTTCGACTACTTCACCCAGCTGTTCGCGCAGGTCACCAACCCGCCGCTGGACGCGATCCGCGAGGAGCTGGTCACCTCGCTGATCTCCTCGCTGGGCCCGCAGGGCAATCTGCTGGAGCCGAGCGCGGCCTCCTGTCGCAGTGTCACCCTGCCCTTCCCGGTGATCGACAACGATGAGCTGGCCAAGCTCATCCACATCAACGCCGACGGCGACATGCCGGGTCTGACGGCCGCCAACCTCTCCGGTCTCTACCGGGTCAGTGGCGGCGGTGACGCGCTGGCCGCGCGGCTGGCGGAGATCTGCGCCGAGGCGGAATCCGCCATCGAGGACGGCGCCCGGCTGATCGTGCTCTCCGACCGGCACTCGGACGCCGAGCACGCGCCGATCCCCTCGCTGCTGCTCACCTCCGCCGTCCACCACCACCTCATCCGCACCAAGCAGCGCACCCAGGTGGGGCTGCTGGTCGAGGCGGGCGACGTGCGCGAGGTGCATCACGTCGCGCTGCTCATCGGCTACGGCGCCGCGGCCGTCAACCCGTACCTGGCGATGGAGTCGGTCGAGGACCTGGTCCGCGCCGGTACATTCCTCCCGGGCATGGAGGCCGAGACCGCGATCAAGAACCTGATCAAGGCGCTCGGCAAGGGCGTCCTGAAGGTGATGTCCAAGATGGGCATCTCCACCGTGGCCTCCTACCGCGGCGCCCAGGTCTTCGAGGCCGTCGGCCTGGACGAGTCCTTCGTGGACACCTACTTCCACGGCACCGCCACCAAGATCGGCGGCGCGGGCCTGGACGTCGTCGCCAAGGAGGTCGCCGCCCGGCACGCCAAGGCGTACCCGGCCACCGGCATCCCCTCCGCGCACCGCGCGCTGGACATCGGCGGCGAGTACCAGTGGCGCCGCGAGGGCGAGCCGCACCTGTTCGACCCGGAGACGGTCTTCCGGCTCCAGCACTCCACCCGCACGCGCCGCTACGACATCTTCAAGAAGTACACCGAGCGGGTGAACGAGCAGTCCGAGCGGCTGATGACGCTGCGCGGCCTGTTCTCCTTCAAGGACGGCGACCGGCCCTCGATCCCGATCGAGGAGGTCGAGCCGGTCGAGGAGATCGTCAAGCGGTTCTCGACCGGGGCCATGTCGTACGGCTCCATCTCCCAGGAGGCGCACGAGACCCTGGCCATCGCCATGAACCAGCTGGGCGGAAAGTCCAACACCGGTGAGGGCGGCGAGGACTCCGAGCGGCTGCACGACCCGGCGCGGCGCTCCTCCATCAAGCAGGTCGCCTCCGGCCGCTTCGGCGTGACCAGCGAATACCTGGTCAACTCCGATGACATCCAGATCAAGATGGCGCAGGGCGCCAAGCCCGGCGAGGGCGGCCAGCTGCCCGGCCACAAGGTGTACCCGTGGGTGGCCAAGACCCGGCACTCGACGCCCGGGGTCGGCCTGATCTCCCCGCCGCCGCACCACGACATCTACTCCATCGAGGACCTCGCCCAGCTGATCCACGACCTGAAGAACGCCAACCCGAAGGCGCGCATTCACGTCAAGCTGGTCTCCGAGGTCGGCGTCGGCACGGTCGCCGCGGGCGTCTCCAAGGCGCACGCCGACGTGGTGCTGATCTCCGGCCACGACGGCGGCACCGGCGCCTCGCCGCTCACCTCGCTCAAGCACGCGGGCGGCCCCTGGGAGCTGGGCCTCGCCGAGACCCAGCAGACGCTGCTGCTCAACGGGCTGCGCGACCGCATCGTCGTGCAGACGGACGGCCAGCTGAAGACCGGCCGCGACGTGGTGATCGCCGCACTGCTCGGCGCCGAGGAGTTCGGCTTCGCGACCGCGCCGCTGGTCGTCTCCGGCTGCGTGATGATGCGCGTCTGCCACCTGGACACCTGCCCGGTCGGCATCGCCACCCAGAACCCGGTGCTGCGCGAGCGCTACAACGGCCAGGCCGAGTTCGTGGTCAACTTCTTCACGTTCATCGCCGAGGAGGTCCGCGAACTCCTCGCCGAGCTGGGCTTCCGCACCCTCGACGAGGCCATCGGCCACGCCGAGCTGCTGGACACCAGCCGGGCCGTGCAGCACTGGAAGGCGCAGGGCCTGGACCTCGGCCCGCTGCTGTACGTCCCCGAGCTGCCGGACGGCGCCGTCCGCCACCAGGTGATCGAGCAGGACCACGGCCTGGCGAAGGCCCTGGACAACGAGCTGATCAAGCTGGCGGCCGACGCGCTCAATGCCGACTCCGCCGAGGCCGCCCAGCCGGTCCGGGCCCAGGTCGCGATCCGCAACATCAACCGCACCGTCGGCACGATGCTCGGCCACGAGGTGACGCGGAAGTTCGGCGGCGCGGGTCTGCCGGACGACACCATCGACATCACCTTCACCGGCTCGGCCGGCCAGTCCTTCGGCGCGTTCGCGCCCCGCGGCCTCACGCTGCGGCTGGAGGGCGACGCCAACGACTACGTCGGCAAGGGCCTGTCCGGCGGCCGCGTGATCGTCCGCCCGGACCGGGGCGCCGACCACCTCGCCGAGTACTCGACCATCGCGGGCAACACCCTCGCGTACGGCGCGACCGGCGGCGAGATGTATCTGCGCGGCAAGGTCGGCGAGCGGTTCTGCGTCCGCAACTCGGGCGCGACCGTGGTCTCCGAGGGCGTGGGCGACCACGGCTGCGAGTACATGACCGGCGGCCAGGCCGTCGTCCTCGGCCCGACCGGGCGCAACTTCGCGGCCGGGATGTCCGGTGGCATCGCGTACGTCATCGACCTCGACCCGGACAACGTCAACGTCGACCTCCGCGACGCCGTTTCCGGCGAGCTGGACGACACCGACAAGCAGGCGCTGCACGACGCTGTGCGCCGCCACCAGGAGGAGACCGGTTCCACCGTCGCGGCCGCGCTGCTCGCCGACTGGGACCGCGCCCTCGCCCGCTTCAGCAAGATCATCCCCGCTACGTACCAGGCCGTGCTCGCCGCCAAGGACGCCGCCGAGCGAGCCGGACTCTCCGAGTCCGAGACCCACGAGAAGATGATGGAGGCGGCGACCAATGGCTGACCCCAAGGGCTTCCTGACCACCGACCGTGAGGTGGCCAAGACCCGTCCGGTGGACGAGCGGGTCAAGGACTGGAACGAGGTCTACGTCCCCGGCTCGCTGCTGCCGATCATCAGCAAGCAGGCCGGCCGGTGCATGGACTGCGGCATCCCGTTCTGCCACAACGGCTGTCCGCTCGGAAACCTCATCCCCGAGTGGAACGACTACGCCTACCGCGAGGACTGGCGGGAGGCCAGCGAGCGGCTGCACGCGACCAACAACTTCCCGGAGTTCACCGGTCGGCTGTGCCCCGCCCCGTGCGAGTCCGCGTGCGTCCTCGGCATCAACCAGCCGGCGGTGACCATCAAGAACGTCGAGGTCACCATCATCGACAAGGCGTGGGACGCGGGCGACGTCACCCCGCAGCCCCCCGAGCGGCTCAGCGGCAAGACCGTCGCCGTCATCGGCTCGGGCCCGGCGGGGCTCGCCGCCGCCCAGCAGCTGACCCGCGCCGGACACACGGTCGCCGTCTACGAGCGGGCCGACCGCATCGGCGGGCTGCTGCGCTACGGCATCCCCGAGTTCAAGATGGAAAAGCGCCACATCAACCGCCGCATCGAGCAGATGCGGGCGGAAGGCACCAAGTTCCGCACCGAGACGGAGATCGGGCGCGACATCGACGCCGCCAAGCTGCGCAAGCGGTACGACGCGGTCGTCATCGCGGCCGGTGCCACCACCTCCCGCGACCTGCCGGCCCCGGGCCGCGAGCTGAACGGCATCCACTTCGCCATGGAGTACCTGCCGCTCGCCAACAAGGTGCAGGAGGGCGACCTGACGGCGGCCCCCATCAGCGCCGAGGGCAAGCACGTCGTGGTGATCGGCGGCGGCGACACCGGCGCCGACTGCGTCGGCACCGCCCACCGGCAGGGCGCCGCCTCCGTCACCCAGCTGGAGATCATGCCCAAGCCGGGCGAGGAGCGTAGCGAGGGCCAGCCCTGGCCCACCTTCCCGATGCTCTACAAGGTCACCTCGGCGCACGAGGAGGGCGGCGAGCGGATCTACTCCGTCTCCACCACCCACTTCGAGGGCGACGAGGACGGCAACGTCCAGTGGCTGCACCTGATCGAGGTGGAGTTCAAGGACGGCAAGCTGGAGCAGAAGCCGGGCACCGAGCGGAAGATCCCCGCCCAGCTGGTCACCCTGGCCATGGGCTTCACCGGCACCGACCGGGAGAACGGCCTCGTCGAGCAGTTCGGCCTGGAGCTGGACGAGCGCGGCAACATCGCGCGCGACGCCGACTTCGCCACCAACGTGGACGGTGTCTTCGTCGCCGGTGACGCGGGCCGCGGCCAGTCGCTCATCGTCTGGGCCATCGCCGAGGGCCGCTCCGCGGCGCGCGGCGTGGACCGCTACCTGGCCGGGGCCAGCGCCCTGCACGCCCCGATCCGCCCCACCGACCGGGCCCTCATGGTCTGACGGTCCTCAGGTCTCCGCCCGTACAACGGCGTACGGACCGGCCGCGCGGCGCCTTCCCCCAACCCGACCGGGGGAGGGCGCCGCGTGGTGCTGCCGGCCGCTCAGCCGTCGCCTTCCACGAGCCGGGCGGGGAAGCCGCCGGTGGCGATCGGGCCCCAGCGCCCGGGAGTGACCCGGATCAGCGACTTGCCCTGCTTGCGCATGGCCGAGCGGTACTCGTCCCAGTCCGGGTGCTCACCGGCGATGTTGCGGTAGTACTCGACCAGCGGTTCGACCGAGTCGGGGGTGTCGATCACCTCGGCGGTGCCGTCGATCTGGACCCACGGGCCGTTCCACTCGTCGGACAGCACGATCAGGCTGACGGCGGTGTCGCGCTTGGCGTTGCGGACCTTGGCGCGCTCGGGGTAGGTGGACATGACGATACGGCCCGAGTCGTCGACGCCGCAGGTCAGCGGGGACGCCTGCGGGGAGCCGTCGGTCCGGCGGGTCATCAGGATGGCGCGGTGGCGCGGGCGGACGAACTCCAGCAGCTCGTCCAGGGCGACACGGGTGTTGGTGGCGATGGAGGGGCTCATGCACGCGAGGGTACGACGTGGAGCGCGCCGGGGCGCGGCCCGGTCCGTCAGGTGTCGCACTCCAGGACCGTACGGCACAGTCCGCAGCGCGCCCGCAGCCTGCCGCGCACCGGGAGCCGGATGCGCTGGCGGCAGGTGGGGCAGGGGAACGACACGCTGAACGGCGGGCCGCCTTCGAAGACGTAGTCGCCCCCGGTGGGGGAGGGGCGGCCGGACTGGGCCGAACGGCGGTCCCTCGCATACCGGCGGCGGCCCGTCCACCCGGCGGCGGCGAGCGGCGGCTGCCGTTCGTCGCGCAGGGCCAGCTCCAGCCCCTTGGCGTACGCCTCGTACGCCTGCGGGCTGGTGAACCAGGGGGCCGGGTCCTCGCCGAGGAGCCGGGCCCGCTTGGCGAGGACGTAGCCGAACTCCTCCGGCGTCAGATAGCCCAGCTTCTGGCTGGTGACCGCGTCCTGGCGGTACGCGTCGAGCAGCAGCCAGCCGGTGCCGAGGTAGGCGGCGGTGGTGTCGGTGAGGATCTCGTTGTCGCGGGTGCCTGGGAACGCCAGATCGAGCCGGTGCAGATACACATGGGTGACCTCGTGGGCGAGGGCCGCCCCGATGTCGCGGCGGTGGCTCTTGAAGCGGGAGTTCAGCTCGATGAAGTACTCGGGCCCGGCGGCCAGCTCCACGTTCCCCGCGTGCCGCATCTCGCGGAAGCTCACGATCATCCGGGCGTCCGGCAGCCGCATGTGCTGCACCAGCACCCGGGCCACCCGCTGGACGCCCAGGTGCAGATCGTCCTGCTCGGAGAAGGCCACATCGCCGGGGGCCACGCTGAGCCCGAAGGTGTCCACCGTGTCGCGCGACAGCCGCCGGTAGAGCGCGGTGATCGCGGCCCGGACCATGTCCAGGTGCGGATAGCCGTGTTCGATGTCGCTGCCCGGTGCCGCCACGAGCCCACTGTACGGGCGGCCGGGCGCGGGGGCGCGGAGGCCGCGCGGGACGGCTGTGCGCTGCGGCGGGACGTGCGCTTGGCCGGAACGCCACCCTTGTCAGGCCGTTCGTGGACTTCACATAATCGCAGGGCATGGCCAGGTCTTTCTGTTTGGCATGGCCCTGACATTCGCTGGAATGTTTCTGCACAACCCCCCACGAGAGGACTTCCGTTGCGCAACGCACTGAAGCACCTGAAGAGATCCGCGGCCCTCGGCGCCGTCGCCCTCGCCGCGTTCAGCCTCACGCCGGGCACCGCCACGGCCCAGCCCACCGGACCCGAGCCCGGCCCCTCCGTCGTCGGCGGCACCCGCGCCGCCCAGGGTGAATTCCCCTTCATGGTCCGGCTCTCCATGGGCTGTGGCGGCGCGCTCTACACCCAGGACATCGTGCTCACCGCCGCCCATTGCGTGAGCGGCAGCGGCGCCAACACCTCCATCACCGCCACCGCGGGCGTCGTCGACCTCCAGAGCTCCAGCGCCACCAAGGTCAAGTCCACCCGCGTCCTCCAGGCCCCCGGCTACAACGGCACCGGCAAGGACTGGGCCCTCATCAAGCTCGCCACACCCATCAACCAGCCCACCCTGAAGATCGCCGAGACCACGGCGTACAACAAGGGCGACTTCACCGTCGCCGGGTGGGGCGCCGCCACCGAGGGCGGCGGCCAGCAGCGCTACCTGCTCAAGGCCACCGTGCCGTTCGTCGACGACGCCACCTGCAAGTCGGCGTACAGCGAACTCGTCGCGGGCGAGGAGATCTGCGCCGGCAAGATGGCCAACGGCGGCGTCGACACCTGCCAGGGCGACTCCGGCGGCCCGATGTTCCGCAAGGACGACGCCGGCGCGTGGATCCAGGTCGGCATCGTCAGCTGGGGCGAGGGCTGCGCCCGTCCCGGCAAGCCCGGTGTCTACACCGAGGTGAGCACCTTCGCCCAGAACATCAAGACCGCCGCGGCCCAGCTCGGCGGCTGACCCCTCACACCACGGTAGAAGCGGGACCCGGCGCGGCGATACGCGCCGGGTCCGCGTCACATCTGGCCGTAGCAGATGCAGAACGGGTGCCCCGCCGGGTCGCTGAACACCCGGAATCCCGAGCCCTCCCCGCGGCTGTCGTGCAGGAACGTCGCCCCCAGCGCGATCACCTCCTGCTGTGCCCGCTCCGCGTCCTCGAGCGTCGGCACGTCGAAGTCCAGATGCATCTGCTGCGGACGCGCCGGGTCCGGCCAGCGCGGCGGCTGATGGTCCGGCGCCGACTGGAAGGCGAACCGCTGCCCGTCCGCCGAGGTGAGGGTCGCCCATTCCGGGTCGCTGTCATCCACCCGCCACCCCAGGATCGCGCCGTAGAAGGCGGCCAGCGCGGCGGGGTCGGGGCAGTCGATGACGGTGCACTGTAGCGTCGCGATCATGCGGTGAGCCTACGGCTCGTCCCGCGCGAATATCCCGCCGCCAGAGGGAACCCCGTCTCGCGATTACCGCTCCTCAACGGTGGGAGCGCTGCACCGGGGGCAGCGCCCCCCGGGAGACCGCCCCGTCCCCTTCACAACCCCCCACCGGGGGCGGGGCGGTCCCGGAGCCGAGCGCGTGGCCCCACTGGCATAAGGTCAGGGGCCATGACGCACCGCGAGACCGACCACCCCGCCGACCGCCCCACCAGCCCGCCCCCCGAGGTCGATGACGCCGTGCGCGCCGAGCTGGTCCGGCTGCGCGAGAGCATCGACAACATCGACGCGGCCGTGGTCCACATGCTCGCCGAGCGCTTCAAGTGCACCCAGCAGGTCGGTCACCTCAAGGCCGCCCACAAGCTCCCCCCGGCCGACCCCGCCCGCGAGGCCCGTCAGATCACCCGGCTGCGCGAACTGGCGGAAAGCGCCAACCTCGACCCCGCCTTCGCCGAGAAGCTGCTCAACTTCATCATCGCCGAGGTCATCCGGCACCACGAGACGATCGCGCGCTCCTGAGCCGATCGCGGCCCCGCCCGCCGGGCGTACGGCGCGGGCGCACACCCGTGGTGCGCCCGCGCCCGCCCGACTCCTCCCACTTGCGCCGCGCGCCGTGTGCCGCCTACCGCCGGTAGGGCAGCATGTCCCCATGTCCGTACTGACGCGCGAGGAAGCGCAGATCCGAGCCCGCCTCATCGAGGTCCACCGCTACACGATCGACCTCGACCTCACCCGCGGCGACGAACACTTCGGCTCCACCACGACCATCCGCTTCCAAGCCCGTGAGGCCGGGGCGGACACCTTCGTGGAACTGCACCCCGCCGCCCTGCACCGGGTGGTGCTCGACGGTCACGACCTCGCGCTCGACCCCGCCGAGATCATCGCCGACGGCCGGCTCCCGCTCACCGGCCTCGCCGAGGGCGAGCACGAGCTGCACGTCGAGACGGACATGGCGTACTCGCACACCGGCGAGGGCATGCACCGCTTCACCGACCCCGCCGACGGCGAGACCTACCTCTACACCCAGTGCTGCATGGCCGACGCCAACGACGTCTTCGCCGCCTTCGACCAGCCCGACCTCAAGGCCGTCTTCGACGTCCGCGTCACCGCCCCGCCCCGGTGGACCGTCATCGGCAACGGCATCGCCACCCGGGAGGGCGACCCCGTCGAGGGCCGCTGGAAGCTCGCCCCCACCCCGCGCATCAGCACCTACCTGCTCGCGCTGGCCGCGGGCCCGTACCACTCCGTGCACACCGAGCACGCCGGACTGCCCTTCGGACTGCACGTCCGCCGCTCGCTCGCCCCCCACCTCGAAGCCGACGCCGACGAACTCTTCGACATCACCCGGCGCTGCTTCGACCGCTACCACGAGATCTTCGACGAGCCCTACCCCTTCGACTCCTACGACCAGGCGTTCGTCCCCGAGTTCAACTCCGGCGCCATGGAGAACCCCGGCCTCGTCACCTTCCGCGACGAATTCATCTTCCGCTCCGCGGTCACCGACGCCGAGCGCCAGACCCGCGCCATGGTCATGGCCCACGAGATGGCCCACATGTGGTTCGGCAACCTCGTCACCATGCGGTGGTGGGACGACATCTGGCTCAACGAGTCCTTCGCCGAGTACATGGGCTTCCAGATCCTCACCGAGGCCACCCGCTACACCGGCACCTGGGCCGACTTCAGCATCCGCCGCAAGACCTGGGGCTACGACGCCGACCAGCGCCCCTCCACCCACCCCGTCGCCCCGGCCCCCGAACTCGTCCCCGACACCGCCGCCGCGCGCCTCAACTTCGACGGCATCTCCTACGCCAAGGGCGCCTCCGCGCTGCGCCAGCTCGTCGCCTGGCTCGGCGAGAAGGACTTCCTCGCCGGGATCAACGACCACTTCACCCGGCACCGCTTCGGCAACGCCACCCTCGCCGACTTCCTCGACTCCCTCGCCCGCTCCACCGACCGTGACGTCCACGCCTGGGCCGACGCCTGGCTGCGCACCACCGGAGTGGACACCCTCACCCCCGTCATCACCGCGGACGGCGGCCACTGGAACCTCGAGATCCGCCACGAGGGCGGTGGCGAAGGGCCGCCCCCGGCCCCCCGCCGCCCCCACCGCATCGCGATCGGCGTCTACGACCACGAACCCGCCGCCCCCCACCAACTCGTGCTGCGCAACCGCGTCGAGGTCGAACTGGACGGCGCCGGCCCCGCCGCCCTCCACACCTTCACCGGGCCCCGCCCCGACCTGCTCCTCCTCAACGACGGCGACCTCACGTACGCCAAGATCCGCCTCGACCCCGGCTCCTGGAAGGCCGCCGTACGTGCCCTCTCCGGCCTCCCCGACGCCGTCAGCCGCGCCACCGTCTGGAACGCCGCCCGCGACATGGTGCGCGACGGCGACCTCCCGGGCACCGACTACCTCGACGCGGCCCGCACCCACCTCCCGCACGAGACGGACATAGCGATCGTGCAGGGCGTCCTCGCCTTCGCCCGCCTCCAGATCGCCGACCGCCTTCTCCCCGCGGACCAGCGCACCGCCGCCCTCAACACCATCGCCGCCACCTGTCGCGACCTGCTGCGCCGCACCGAGGACGGCTCCGGGCCCGGACTGCGGCTCTCCGCCGTACGCGTCTACATCGCCAGCGCCACCGCACCCGCCGAGCTGAGCGACTGGCTCGACGGCGACACCGTTCCCGGCGGCCCCGCCCTCGACCCCGAACTGCGCTGGCAGATCCTCGGCAGGCTCGCCGTCCTCGGCGCCACGGGCCCCGCCGACATCGACGCCGAACTCGCCCGCGACTCCAGCGCCACCGGCCAGGAGGGCGCCGCCCGCTGCCGCGCCGCGCTCCCCGACCCGGACGCCAAACAGGCCGCCTGGGAGGCCCTGTTCGGCGAGACCGAGGGACAGGCCCCACTCTCCAACTACCTGGTCACCGCGACCGCCACCGGCTTCTGGCAGCCCGAACACCACGACCTGCTCACCGACTACGTACCGCGCTACTTCGCGGACGCCCCCGCCATCGCCGCCCGCCGCGGCCCCGCCATCGCCGATGCCCTCGCCCGCTCCGGCTTCCCGACGACGGTGGACGCGACGACCCTGCGGCTCGGCGAGGAATGCCTCACCGCCCCCGACCTGCTCCCCGCCCTCCGCCGCCGCCTCGAAGACCAGCTCGACGACCTGCGGCGCGCCCTGCGGGTGCGAGAGAACCAGGACACGTAGCCACCGCGGACCGTGCCCGGCCGGGGGGAAACACCTGTTCGTAGAGGTACTTCACGCCTCAACGGCCCCACCCTCCCCCCGGCCGCGACCGGTCGGGCCGGGAGCCGGGCCGCGTTACCTCAAGCATGGACCAACACACGGACCACCGTTTACCAACTCGAACCAACTCCGCGTAAGGAAAATCCGGCGGAACCGCCGCCCGTGGCAGCTTGCTGCCGTGACGCGGACGACGAACGGGACGACAGCCCGTAATCTGCCACCCGCCGCCTTCGCCCCCGTGATGGCGACCGGGATCGTGTCCCAGGGACTCGCGGCGGCGGGTGCGCCACGCTTATCCGGCGCGCTGCTGGCGATGGCCGTGGCGCTCTACGCCGGGCTGCTGGCGGGGCTGGTGTGGCGGGTGGCGCGCCATCCGCGGGAGGTGGCCGCCGATCTGCGCGACACCAAACGGGTGTTCGGCTTCTTCACCTTCGTCGCGGGCTCCGATGTGCTCGCCGCCCGGCTGGCCCCCGCGCCGTGGCGGGCGGCCGCGGCGGCCCTGACCCTGGTCGCCGTACCCGCCTGCGCCGTCCTGCTGGGGTGCGTGGCGCGCGTGGTGCGCCGGATCGGCGCGGACGGCGCGCTGCGGCGGGCCGAGGGTACCTGGTTCCTGTGCGTGGTGGGCGTCCAGTCCGCCGTGCTGGCGGTGACCGGGCCGGCGCCCGGCCGCGGCCTGCCGGGCACGGCGATCGCCTGGGCGGCCGGGCTGCTGCTGTACGCGGCGGTGGCCACCCTGGTGGCCCGCCGGCTGCCGCGGTTCGGCATCCCGCCGAGGGAGCTGTCACCGCCGTACTGGATCTCCATGGGGGCCTGCGCCATCAGCCTCCTGGCCGGGGCCCGCCTCGCCCACCCGGGGCTCGACGCCGCCCTGGGCCCCGCCCCGACCCGCGACGTCCTCCTCACCCTGTGGGTGTGGGCCACCTGTCTGCTGCCACCGCTGCTGGCCGCCGGGGCCTGGCGGCATCTGCGACACCGCATACCGCCGGCGTACGAACCCACCTGGTGGACGATCGTCTTCCCCACCGGGATGTACGCGATGTCCACGACCGCCCTCGGCAAGGCCGAAGCACTGCACCCCCTGGTGCTCCTCGGGCACCTGGGGGCCTGGGTGGCGCTGGGGGTGTGGTCGCTGTCCGTGGCCGGACTGGTCCACCGTCATATTCCGGGTGGAACGCACGTCCCATAGAGGAAAGGCAAACCGCAAGGAAAAACCACCCTAGGTGATGCTAAATGGCCGAAAGACCTGCGGCTTTGTGGCCGAATCCGGAGTGATGCTGTCGCGCGACATCCATCCAGGGCCCCGGCCGGAACACCCGGCGCGGAGCCACCCCCGAAGGAGTGGACCGTGGCGCGCCGCACCGCAGACAGCCAGAACGGGACCCTCGCCTCCGCGGTGACGGAACGACTGCTCACCGCCGGAGCCTCCCTCCGCCGCGTCCCGACCACCCCGGACCTGCGGGCCGTCTACCGGACCGACCAGACCGTCGAGGACTCCCCGTACCGCGAACGCTGGGCGCACGACAAGGTGGTGCGCTCCACCCACGGCGTCAACTGCACCGGGTCCTGCTCCTGGAAGGTCTACGTCAAGGACGGCCTCATCACCTGGGAGACCCAGCAGACCGACTACCCCTCGGTCGGCCCCGACCGGCCCGAATACGAACCGCGTGGCTGTCCGCGCGGCGCCTCCTTCTCCTGGTACACCTACTCGCCCACCCGGGTGCGGTATCCCCTGATCCGCGGGGTGCTGGCCGAGCTGTACCGGGAGGCCCGGGACCGGCTCGGCGACCCCGTCGCCGCCTGGGCCGAGATCACCGGCGACCCGGAAAAGCGGCGCCGCTACCAGTCCGCCCGGGGCAAGGGCGGGCTGGTGCGGATCGGCTGGGACGAGGCCCTGGAGATCGCGGCCGCCGCCCACGTCCACACCCTCAGCGCCCACGGCCCCGACCGGATCGCCGGTTTCTCCCCCAACCCCGCCATGTCCATGGCCTCCCACGCCGTCGGCGCCCGCTTCATGTCGCTGATCGGCGCGCCCATGATCTCGTTCTACGACTGGTACGCGGATCTGCCGATCGCCTCCCCGCAGGTCTTCGGCGACCAGACCGACGTACCCGAATCGGGGGACTGGTGGGACGCGGCGTACCTGATGCTGTGGGGATCGAACGTGCCGGTCACCCGCACCCCCGACGCCCACTGGATGGCCGAGGCCCGCTACCGGGGGCAGAAGGTGGTCGTGGTCTCCCCGGACTACGCGGACGCCACCAAGTTCGCCGACGAATGGCTCCACCCCCACCCCGGCACCGACGGCGCGGTCGCCATGGCGATGGGCCACGTCATCCTCAAGGAGTGCTTCGTCGACCGCGAGGTCCCCTACTTCACCGACTACGTACGGCGCTTCACCGATCTGCCGTTCCTGGTGGAACTGACCGAACGGGACGGGCGCCGCACCCCCGGCACCTTCCTCACCGCCGCCGCCCTGGAGGACACCGAACCGGGCCTGGGCGCCCACGCCGAGGACGCGGCCCGGCGCTGGATGCCGGTGCTGTGCGACGCGGACACCGACCGGCCCGTCGTCCCGAACGGCACCCTGGGCGACCGCTGGAGCAAGGGCGGCGAGGGCCGCTGGAACCTCGACCTGGGGGGCATCACCCCCCGGCTCACCCTCCACCGGACGCCCGGCGCCGAGACCGTCGAGGTCGAACTGCCCCGCTTCGACGAACCCGGCGCCACCGTCCGCCACGCCGTCCCCGCCCGCCGGATCGGCGGACGGCTGGTCACCACCGTCTACGACCTGCTCCTGGCCCAGTACGCGGTGGGCCGCCCCGGCCTGACCGGCCAATGGCCCACGGGCTACGACGACGCCTCGGTGCCCTGCACCCCCGCCTGGCAGGAAGCCCTCACCTCGGTACCGGCCGCGGCCGTGATCCGCGCGGCCCGGGAGTTCGCGGGCACCGCCGAGAAGACCCGCGGCCGCTGCATGATCGTGATGGGCGCGGGCACCAACCACTGGTTCCACTCCGACACCATCTACCGCTCCTTCCTCACTCTGCTGCTGCTCACCGGCTGCCAGGGCGTCAACGGCGGCGGCTGGGCGCACTACGTGGGCCAGGAGAAGGTGCGCCCGTTCACCGGCTGGCAGCAGCTGGCCACCGCCGCCGACTGGCACCGCCCCTCCCGGCAGATGGCCGGCACCCCGTACTGGTACCTGCACACCGGCCAGTGGCGCTACGAACGCTACGGCGCCGACGCGCTCGCCTCGCCCACCGGCCAGGGGCTGTTCACCGGCCGCCACACCGCCGACCTGGTCGCCCAGTCCATGCGGCTCGGCTGGATGCCCTCGTACCCCACCTTCGCCGCCAACCCCCTGGACCTGGGCCGCCGGGTGAAGGAGAGCGGACGCCCGGCGGGGGAGTGGGTCGCCGAACGACTCGCCGCGGGTGAGCTGGACTTCGCCTGCGAGAACCCCGACGCGCCCGAGAACTGGCCCCGCGTGCTCACCGTGTGGCGGGCCAACCTCATCGGCTCCTCCGCCAAGGGCAACGAATACTTCCTGCGCCACCTCCTCGGCGCCCAGGACAACGCCACCGCCGAGGAGACCCCGCCCGGCCACCGCCCCGCCGACGTCACCTGGCGGCACGAGGCGCCGCGCGGCAAGCTCGACCTGCTGCTCGCGCTGGACTTCCGCATGACCTCCACCACCCTCTTCGCCGACCTCGTCCTGCCCGCCGCCACCTGGTACGAGAAACACGACCTGTCCAGCACCGACATGCACCCCTACGTGCACGCCTTCAGCCCGGCCATCATCCCGCCCTGGCAGGCCCGCACCGACTTCGACATCTTCCACGGCCTCGCCCGCAAGCTCAGCGAACTCGCCGCCGGACGGCTGGAGACGGCCCACGACCTGGTCGCCACCGCCCTCATGCACGACACCCCCGGCGAGACCGCCCAGCCCGGCGGGACCGTACCGGACTGGCGCGACGGCCACACCCTGGCCGCACCGGGCGTCAACCTGCCGAACGTCACCCTCGTGGAACGCGACTACACCGCCGTCGCCGACCGCCTCGCCGCCCTCGGCCCCCTGCCCCAGCGGGACGGCATGCAGGTCAAGGGCATCACCGTGCACCCAGGCCCGGAAGCCGCCTGGCTCGCCGACCGCTGCGGCACCGCCACCCGGGGCGCCGCCGAGGGCAGGCCCCTCCTCGACACCGACGCCAAGATGTGCGAAGCCATTCTCGCCCTGTCCGGCACCACCAACGGACGCCTCGCCGCCGAAGGCTTCGCCCGGCTCGCCGAGCGCTGCGGCCAGGCTTCCGGCCTCACCGAACTCGGCGCCTCCGTCGCCGAACGCCGCGTGGTGTTCTCCGACACCCAGGCCCGGCCCGTCCAGGTCAGCGCCAGCTTCGAATGGTCCGGCAAGGAGGCCCCCGACCGCCGCTACGCGCCGTTCACCATCAACACCGAACACCGCAAGCCCTGGCACACCCTCACCGGCCGCCAGCACTTCTACCTCGACCACGCCTGGATCGCCGAACTCGGCGAACAACTCCCCGTCTACCGGCCACCCCTGGACCTCGCCGCCCTCGGCGAGGCCCCGCCCGGAGCACCCGGCGCGGGCGACGGCACCGGACGCGCCGTCACCGTCCGCTACGTCACCCCGCACTCCAAGTGGTCCATCCACTCCGAGTACCAGGAAAACCTGATCATGCAGACCCTGGCCCGCGGCGGCCCCGTCATCTGGCTCAGCGTCCCCGACGCCCAGGCCGTCGGCGTATCCGACAACGAATGGATCGAGGCCGTCAACGCCAACGGCGTCGTCGTCGCCCGGGCCGTGGTCTCCCACCGCATGCCCACCGGCACCGTCTTCATGTACCACGTACAGGAACGGCTGGTGAACGTGCCCAAGTCCGAGGCCACCGGCCGTCGCGGCGGCGTCCACAACGCCCTCACCAAACTCCTCATCAAACCCACCCACCTCATCGGCGGCTACGCCCAGCTCTGTTTCGCCCCCAACTACTACGGCCCCACCGGCAACCAGCGGGACGCGGTCACCGTCATCCGGCGCCGTTCCCAGAACGTGGAGTACTGACATGCCGCGCCGCCCGCCCCGCACCCCCCGGGTGATGGCCCAGGTCGCCATGGTCATGAACCTCGACAAGTGCATCGGCTGCCACACCTGCTCGGTCACCTGCAAACAGACCTGGACCAACCGCTCCGGCACCGAATACGTCTGGTTCAACAACGTCGAGACCCGCCCCGGCCAGGGCTACCCCCGCGGCTACGAGGACCAGGACACCTGGAAGGGCGGCTGGAAGCTCAAGAACGGCAACCTCGTGCCCCGCACCGGCGGCCGCGCCCGCCGCCTCGCCCGGCTGTTCGCCAACCCCGAACTGCCCCGCCTCGACGACTACTACCAGCCCTGGACCTACGACTACGACACCCTCACCACCGCCCCGCTCGGCGACGACGTGCCCACCGCCCCGCCCCGCTCCCTCATCGACGGCCGCCCCACCGACATCACCTGGGGCCCCAACTGGGACGACGACCTTGGCGGCGGCCCCGAACACCTCGCCGGCGACCCGGTCCTGGCGAAGATGAGCGACAAGGTCCGGCTGGAGTACGAGCAGGCGTTCATGTTCTACCTGCCGCGCATCTGCGAACACTGCCTCAACCCGTCCTGCGTCGCCGTCTGCCCCTCCGGCGCCCTGTACAAGCGGATCGAGGACGGCATCGTCCTGGTCGACCAGGACCGCTGCCGCGGCTGGCGCATGTGCGTCAGCGGCTGCCCGTACAAGAAGGTCTACTTCAACCACCGCACCGGCAAGGCCGAGAAGTGCACCCTGTGCTACCCGCGCATCGAGGCCGGAGAACCCACCGTGTGCTCCGAGACCTGCGTGGGACGGCTGCGCTACCTCGGCGTCATCCTCTACGACCCCGATAAGGTCGGCGAGGCCGCCGCCACCCCCGACGAGAAGGACCTCTACGAGGCCCAGCTCGGCTGCTTCCTCGACCCCCACGACCCCGATGTCGCCCGCGCCGCCGCCCGACTCCGGCATCCCCGACGACTGGATCGAGGCCGCCCGCCGCTCCCCGGTGCACGCCCTCATCAGCCGCTACCGCGTCGCCCTGCCCCTGCACCCCGAATACCGCACCATGCCCATGGTCTGGTACGTCCCCCCGCTGTCCCCGGTCGTCGACGCGCTCACCGCCACCGGCCACGACGGCGAGGACCCCGTCAACCTCTTCGGCGCCATCGACAGCCTCCGCATCCCCCTCGAATACCTCGCCGAACTCTTCACCGCGGGCGACCCCGCACCCGTCGAGGCCGCCCTGTGCCGGCTCGCCGCCATGCGCAGCCACATGCGGCGCGTCAACCTCGGCGAGGACCGCGACCCCGCCATCGCCGCGGCCGTCGGCCTGGACCAAAACGGCATCGAGGCCATGTACCGGCTGCTGGCCCTCGCCAAATACGAGGAGCGCTACGTCATCCCCACCAGCTACACCGCGGGACCCGGCGGCGACACCCCCACCGACACCTGCAGCCTCGACGGCGACGGGCTGCCCGGCATGATGCCGAACGACGCCGCCGACGCCTTCCACGCGCCCCCGGCCCCCGAACCCGCCGGCACCGGAAGCGGGCTCGCCGGCCGGGTCAATCTCCTGAACTGGAACGGCCGCGGACGCCCCACCGGACTGTTCCCGAAACGGAACGAGGACACCCGGTGAACGCCGCCACCCCCGCGATCCACCAGGCCGCCGCCCTCCTTCTCGGCTACCCCGGCCCCGAGTGGCCCGCCCGCCACACCCTCGTACGGGACTCCCTCACCGAACTCGCCACCCCCGCCGCCGCACCCCTGCTCCACTTCTGCGCCGCCGTCGACGGCGTCCCCGTGCTCGACCTCGCCGCCGCCTACGTCACCACCTTCGACCGCAGCCGCCGCCGCACCCTCCACCTCACCTACTACACCGACGGCGACACCCGCCGCCGCGGCGGCACCCTCGCCGCCCTCAAGGCCCGCTACCGCGCCCACGGCCTCGAACCCCCCGAGGACGAACTCCCCGACCACCTGCCCCTGATGCTGGAGTTCGCCGCCCGCTGTCCCGCCCCAGGCCACCGGCTCCTCGGCGAGCACCGCGCCGCCCTCGAACTCCTCCGGCTCGCCCTCACCGACCACCACAGCCCCTACGCCCACATCCTGCGCGCCGTCTGCGACACCCTCCCCGGACCCTCACCCGCCGACCGCGCGGCGGCCCTCGCCCTCGCCCGCGGCGGACCCCCCACCGAAACCGTGGGCCTGGCGCCCTTCGGCACGAACCCCGTCGCGGAAGGAAGCGGCCGATGAACCACCTGCACACCGCCCTGTGGGGCGTCCTGCCCTACCTCGCCCTCGCCCACTTCACCGTGGGCACCGCCTGGCGCTACCACTACGACCGCTTCGGCTTCACCACCCGCTCCAGCCAACTCCACGAACACCGCTTGCTCAGCATCGGCGGCCCCCTCTTCCACTACGGACTGCTCTTCGTGATCGCCGGACACGTCGTCGGGCTGATCGTCCCCGAAACCCTCACCGAACGACTCCACGTCAGCGAAAGCCTCTACCGCGCCAACGCCCTCCTCGTCGGCGGCACCGCCGGCCTCGCCACCGCCGCCGGCCTCGGCATCCTGCTCTACCGGCGGCTGCGAGTCCCCGCCGTACGCGCCGCCACCAGCCGCAGCGACCGCGCCGTGTACCCGCTGCTCGCCACCGTCCTGCTCGCCGGACTCACCGCGACCGCCACCGGCGCCGGACACCACGCCTACGACTACCGGCAAGGCGTCTCCCTGTGGTTCCGCAGTCTGTTCACCCTCGACCCCGACGTGCCCGCCATGACCGGCGCACCCCTCGTCTACCGGATCCATGCCCTGCTCGCCATGGCCCTGTTCGCCCTCTGGCCCTTCAGCCGCCTCGTCCACGCCTTCACCGCGCCCCTCGGCTACCTCGCCCGGCCCTACGTCGTCTACCGCTCCCGCACCCCCGCCCGCCCCTACCGCCACCCCGCCCTCACCGATCAACCCACACCACGCGCCCGTACCACGTACGGGTGCACTTCGGGCCAAGCCCGGCAGAACCGCTTGCGGGCGAAGTAGCTTGAGGCAGCTCTGACATCCGTCCGAGCCCGCACGCATCTGCCCGACCCCAGACACCTCCTAGGGGCACGCCCATGCCCGCTTCCGGTACCGCCCGCCTCCTCGCCGGGGGGAGCGAGGGACCAGGCGCGCTCCGCCCGCTGCTCGACACCGTCCTCGACGCCCTCGCCCACGGCGCCGCCGACCGCGGCGGGCCGATCCCCGCCGGAGGACCCGGCGCCGTGGCCCACCGGACGCACGCCGCCGCCCGGCCCTCCCTCCCCGACCACGGGGAAGGGGCGCACCACGCGCTGCGCACCCTCGTGACCGCCCTCACCGCGGGCGCCGCCGACCCGGCCGACCCGCACTGCGCCGCCCATCTGCACTGCCCGCCGCTCGCCGTCGCGGCCGCCGCCGACCTCGCCGTCTCCGCGCTCAACCCGTCCCTCGACTCCTGGGACCAGGCCCCCGCCGCCGCCGAGCTGGAGGCGCTGACCTGCCGCGCCCTCGCCGAGCTGACGCACCCCCACGGCCCCGCCCCCGACGCCCTCGTCACCACCGGCGGCACCGAATCCAACCAGCTCGCCCTGCTGCTCGCCCGCGAAGCCGCCCACGGCGCACCCCTCCGTATCGTCTGCGGCGCCAACGCCCACCACAGCGTCCACCGCGCCGCCTGGCTCCTCGGCCTCCACCCACCGCACACCCTCCCCACCCCCACCGGCGTCCTCGACCCGGCCCGCGTCCACGACGCCCTGACCGCCGGAGACAACCGCCCCACCCTGCTCGTCGCCACCGCCGGCACCACCGACACCGGCGCCATCGACCCCCTCCCGCACCTCGCCGACCTCTGCGACCGCCACCGGGCGACCCTCCACATCGACGCCGCCTACGGCGGACCCCTCCTGTTCAGCGACACCCTGAACAAGCGGCTCGACGGACTCGACCGCGCCCACACCGTCGCCCTCGACCTGCACAAACTCGGCTGGCAACCGGCCGCCGCCGGCCTCCTCGCCGTCCCCGACACCACCGCCCTCGCCCCCCTCGGCCACCGCGCCGACTACCTCAACGCCCACGACGACACCGACGCAGGACTCCCCGACCTGCTCGGCCGCTCCCTGCGCACCACCCGCCGCGCCGACATCCTCAAGATCGCCGTCACCCTGCGCGCCCTCGGCCGCCACGGCCTCGGCGACCTCGTCGACCAGGTCTGCGCACACGCCGCGGCCCTCGCCGACCTCATCCAGGCCCGCCCCGCCCTGGAGCTCTACGCCCGCCCCACTCTCTCGACCGTCCTCTTCCGCCCCACGGGAGCCGGACCGGCCACCGTCGCCGCGCTGCGCCGCCGCCTCCTGCACCACGGCACCGCCGTCCTCGGCCGCGCGGCCACCCCCGAGGGGCTGTGGCTCAAGGCCACCCTCCTCAACCCGCACATCCAGCCCGGCGATCTGCGCCGGCTGCTCGACCTCGTGGAAGGCAACACCACCCCATGAGCACCGCACAACCCCCCACGCAACCGTCCGCCCCCGAACCCGACCTCCCCGTGTCGGGACAGCCCCTGGACCTCGCGGGCATCGGCATCGGACCGTTCAACCTCTCCCTCGCCGCCCTCGCCCACGGCGTCCCCACCCTGCGCACCGCCTTCTACGAACAGCGGCCCGCCTTCCACTGGCACCCCGGCCTCCTCATCGACGGCGCCACCGTCCAAGTCCCCTTCCTCGCCGACCTCGTCACCCTCGCCGACCCCGCCAGCCCCTGGAGCTTCCTCAGCTACCTCAAGGCCCGCGAACGGCTCTTCCCCTTCTACGTCGCCGAGCGCTTCCACATCGAGCGCACCGAATACGACGCCTACTGCCGCTGGGTCAGCGAACAGCTCCCCGGCCTCCACTTCGGCCACCGGATCGACGCCGTCCGCTGGGACCACGACCACGAGCTGTTCGAACTCGACTTCAGCAGGCTCGGCCCCGAGGGCGAGGCCGCGTCCCCCGGCCGCGCCCACGCCCGCCACCTCGTCCTCGGCGTCGGCACCGAACCCCACGTCCCGGAACCCCTGCGCCCCCTCGCCGACGCCCCCAACGTCCCCGTCCTCCACTCCGCCGACTACCTGGAACACCGCGCGCGGCTGCTGAACACCGGCCACATCACCGTCGTCGGCTCCGGCCAGTCCGGCGCCGAGGTCTTCCTCGACCTGCTCCGCAACCGGCCCCTCGGCGCCGAGGGGCTGCACTGGCTCGCCCGTACGCCCTCCTTCGCGCCCATGGAGTACAGCAAGCTCGGCCTGGAGCAGTTCAGCCCCGACTACACCCGCTACTTCCACGCCCTCCCCGAGGCCGTCCGCGACCAGCTCCTCCCCGGACAGTGGCAGCTCTACAAGGGCATCGCGCACGAGACCATCACCGCCATCCACCACGAGCTGTACCGCCGCGCCCAGCAGGGCGGCGGCTGGCCGGGCGCCGTCCTCACCCCCGGCGTCACCGTCCGCACCGCCGGCCGCATCGCCGCCGCCCGCCTCGAACTCCACCTGGAGCATGCGCACCAGGGCACCCGCACCCGCCACACCACCGAGGCCGTCGTCCTCGCCACCGGATACCGCGAGCGCCGCGTCGACACCCTGCTCGCCGCCCTCGACCCCTACATCCGGCGCGACTCCTCCGAACGGCCCCGCATCGACGCCGACCACCGCCTCGTCCTCGACCCCCTCATCACCGGATCCGTCCACGTCCAGAACGCCGAGCGGCACACCCACGGCGTCGGCACCCCCGACCTCGGGCTGGCCGCCTGGCGCTCCGCCGTCATCCTCAACTCGCTCAGCGCCGAACCGGTCCATCCCCTGCCGTCCCGCACCGCCTTCACCACCTTCGGCATCCCGACCACCCGGCCGGGAGCCGCCGCCCCGCGGCGGCCCGCCGCCCCGTCGGCACCGGTCGCCCGGGGCAGCGGGCACATGCACCTCCCCGACCAGCGCAGCGGCCTGACCCCCACCCGGACCTGACCGCTGCGCCCACCGCTCAGAACACCGGCGTGCCGTCGTGTGTCAGCTTCCAGTCCACCGACGCGAACCCGGCCCCGTCGATCGTCCCCTTCGCCTTCACCCACGCGATGATGGTGTTGCGGATCTCCTCCGAGTTGGCCCACACCTGCTGGGCGGCGGCCACATGCGGGAAGTTGCCCCCGCCGCTCGCCCGGTAGTTGTTCACCGCCAGCACGAACCGCGCCGACGCCTCCACCGGCTCGCCGCCGAAGCGCAGCGCGGCGATCCGGGAACCCACCGGCTTCGCGATGTCGATCTCGTACGTCAGACCGCTCACCGCGTCGTAGTTGTAGTCCGGGGTCTCTTCGGCGTTCGTCAGCTTCGACGGATCCACCTCACCGCCCGCCGGGGTCCGTACGTAATACCGCGCCGAGTACTCCAGATAATCCTTGAGCTGGGCGCCGGTCAGCACCCGCGCCTCCAGCGTGTTCTCGAACGGATACAACCCCGCCACCTGCCGAATGGTGACCTCCCCGGCCGGGATCCGCGCCGTGCGCGAGAAGCACGACGCCTGCGACAGCACCGGCAGCCCCGCGTGCTCCGTGCCTGCCAGCGCCGCCTTCACCGTCTCCGACTGCACATGGTTGATGAAGTCGATGATCGGGGTGTCCTTGTACGGCGCCTCCGTGGCCGCCATCGCCGCCGTGGAGGTGCCGATGACCTGGTTGACGTACCCGACGACTTGTCTGTGCTCATCGTCGAGCAACCGCACGATCCGCGGATCCTCCGCCGCCGAGTTGGAGTTCAGCACCTTCGACGACACCGACTCCACCTGCCAGCGACCCCGAGCCCACTCCAGCGCGAAGTCGAAGCACGTCAGCCGCTGCCCCCACTTGAGCGGCTCGGACAGCACCACTTCCCGGCCCGTCTCCTTGTTCACCACCCGGCGCTCGGCGATCTCCACATGCGCGTGACCGACCAGGATCGCGTCGATCCCCGCCACCCGCTCGGCCACCAGCGCCGCCGCGTTCTCCACGTACGGCAGCTGATCGCCGTAACTCGACGTCCCGCTGGTGCCCGAATGCGCCGAGACGATCACCACGTCCGCGCCCATCGAACGCAGCCGCGGCACCCACTTCGCCGCCTGCTCCTCCAGACCCGGGAAGGTCATCTTCCCCTGCACATGGGCCTTGGCCCAGATCGCGATCCCCGGGTTCGTCAGCCCCAGCACCGCAACCTTCACGCCGCGGCCGCAGGGCGTGCGCAGCCGGGTCATCCAGTACGGCGGGAACGCGGGCCGCAGGGACGTGGCGTCCAGCGCGTTCGCGCCCAGCAGCGGAAAGTCGCACTGCTCCTCGAACTTCCGCAGCACCGGGATGCCGTAGTTGAACTCATGGTTGCCGAGCGCCGCCGCGTCGTACCCGATGAGGTTCATCGCCTGCGCCATCGGATGCACCGGGCCATTCGCTCCGGTGATCGGGTCGACCTTGGCGTAGTAGTACGACAGCTGGGTGCCCTGGATGGTGTCGCCTGCGTCGATCAGCAGCGTATGGCGCCGACCCTTCTCCTTGCGGACCTGCTCGACCAGGGTCGAGATCTTCGCGAGGCCGACGTCGTTGTGCGCCGCGTCGTCGAACTCGGCGTCCGTGAAGTAGTCCCAGTTGAAGACGTTCCCGTGCAGATCGGTCGTGCCCATGACGGTGAACTCGTACCGCCCACGGCCGCGCCCGTGGCCGCGCGCCTCCGCCGGAGCGGTGGCCGTGGCCGAGGCGAGCGCGACCCCCGCGCTGGTGGCCGCGGTGCGGCCCAGAAACGTCCGACGGTTGAGCGGCATGGCTGAACTCCCCTGAGGTACCTGCGAAATGGGCACAACGCGCGTAGATTCTGGCCCAGCCGTACCGTTCCGCAACACCCCCTTGGCACTCGGCGCAGGGCAGGATCAAGCCACGTCCGCGAGCCCCGAACGGAGCCCCGACATGGACCCCGCCTCGCCGACCTCGAACCGACCCCGCGTCGACGGCCCCTATCGAACCCGCGCGCCGGACCGTATCCACGCACGTCACGGCGCGCTTTACGATCAACCGCCCGGAGCTGTGAATCGACTGTGTGCACCAGCCCCGAATCGCTCATCGGAGCACCCCTATGCACGTTTCATTAGTTGTCAATAACCCGCCATGCAAAGGCCATGGGGGAGTGGCTGCTTTCCGGTTCTTTACCCGCGAGTAAGTCATAGGCTCGACACCATGCGCCGAGCAAAAATCGTCTGTACTTTGGGACCCGCCACCGACTCGTACGAGCAGATCAAGGCGCTCGTCGAGGCCGGAATGGACGTGGCCCGCTTCAACCTCAGCCACGGCACCTATGCCGAGCACGAGGAGCGTTATCGGCGAGTCCGCAAGGCCTCGCTGGAAACCGGACGCAGCGTCGGCATCCTCGCCGACCTTCAAGGTCCGAAGATTCGGCTCGGCAGCTTCCGCGAGGGGCCCGTACTCCTTGAACGCGGAGACGAGTTCACCATCACCGTCGAGCCCATCGAGGGCGACCGCTTCCGCTGCGGCACCACCTACGAGGGGCTGGCCAACGACGTCAGCAAGGGCGAGCGCATCCTCGTCGACGACGGCCGCGTGACGCTCGAGGTCGTCGACGTCGACGGGCCGCGTGTGCACACGATCGTCATCGAAGGCGGGATGATCTCCGACCACAAGGGCCTCAACCTGCCCGGCGTGGCCGTCTCCGTCCCCGCACTCTCCCGGAAGGACATCGAGGACCTGCGCTGGGCGCTGCGCACCGGGGCCGACATCATCGCCCTGTCCTTCGTCCGTAACGGGGACGACGTCGTGGACGTGCACCGCGTGATGCAGGAGGAGGACTGCCGGCGCCCCGTCATCGCCAAGATCGAGAAGCCGCAGGCGGTCGAGAACCTGGAGAAGATCGTCGACGCCTTCGACGGCATCATGGTCGCCCGCGGCGACCTCGGCGTCGAAATGCCGCTGGAGCAGGTGCCGATCGTCCAGAAGCGCGCGGTCAAGCTGGCGAAGCGGAACGCGAAGCCGGTGATCGTCGCGACCCAGATGCTCGACTCGATGATCGACAACTCCCGCCCCACCCGGGCGGAGGCCTCCGACGTCGCCAATGCCGTCATCGACGGCACGGACGCGGTGATGCTCTCCGGCGAGACCAGCGTCGGCAAGTACCCGATCGCCACGGTCAGGACCATGGGCCGCATCGTGGCCGCCGCCGAGGAGGACATCCTCGCCAAGGGTCTCCCCCCGCTCACCGAGCGCAACAAGCCCCGCACCCAGGGCGGCGCGGTCGCCCGCGCGGCGGCCGAAATGGGCGACTTCCTCGGCGCCAAGTTCCTGGTCGCCTTCACTCAGTCCGGCGACACCGTCCGCCGCCTCTCCCGCTACCGCTCCCCGATCCCCCTCCTGGCCTTCACCCCGGACCCGAACACCCGCTCCCAGCTCAACCTGACCTGGGGCGTCGAAACGTTCCTCGGCCCGACCGTCGCCTCCACGGACGAGATGGTCGCCCAGGTCGACGAGGAACTCCTCCGTCTGGGCCGCTGCCGCAAGGGCGACCTCGTCGTCATCACCGCAGGCTCCCCGCCCGGCGTCTCCGGCTCCACCAACCTGGTCCGCGTCCACCACATCGGCGCCGACGACCTCCGCTAGTCCCGCACTCAGTACTTCGGCCCGACGTGTGCGTCCATGAGCGCGACGGACGCCCGGCGGGCGACGGAGATGTTCCACGCATTGGTCTGCCGCCATGCGACACCGAGTTGGTCGAGCGTGGCGGTGTAGAGCCTCCGGATGTCGTCGGACCGGTTGGTGAAGAAGTACCGGGGGTACTCATAGCGCTTGTGCTCCCCGGCGACGATCTTCGTGGTCCAGTTGGTGATCCGGCAGCCGTCGGAGTGCACCAGCCCTCGGACGAACTCCCAGGGGCGGGCGAGGACGATCTCCTGCTGCCACGGCTCCAAGGCGATGACGCGCTCGTGCTTCTTCCCCGGCCCGTGCTGGGGCAACAGGCACGGCCAGTGCTTGCTGTAGCCGGTCACCATCACGCACCCCTGTCGCTGGACGCGGTAGACGCTGTTGTCGGGCCGTACGGCGCGGATCGCCCCGGCACAGGCGTCGATGAGACCCGGCCAGGCATCCGCACACGCGATGCGAAGGAAGTAGATGCCTTTTCGCAGGCGGCTCACGCATCCGTCGCCGAGATAGAGTCCGAGCAGATAGGCGTAGGCGGCGGTGTCTTCCGGTGGCCGTGGTGCGGGCGCGCATCTGGGGCAATCGGTCGCACGGGAGATGGGCTCCAGCCGAACCTTCCATGCGCGGATCGCGTAGCGGGATATCCCCGTCTGTTTGCTTACGGAGTTGAGGCTTCGGCCTTGGGCGACGAGGGCGAGGGTCCGCTTGCGTGTTTCAAGGTCGTACACGATTGGGAGCCTGGCGGTGGCGCGGCTGCTTTATGCCTGATCGAAGAATTGTTCACTTCATCGAGGGAAAGGAACCAATTCTTCGGTGACCTTGGAATCGAAGGAAAAGTGCCCCGGGTCGGACTCGAACCGACACTGTATGGGTTTTGAATCCATTGCCTGCTGCCAATTGGGCTACCGGGGCCAACGGTTCGAAGGTCACCAACGACCCGCTGCGCATCCACCTTACCGCAGCTAGGTAGGCTCGTGGTGCCCCCCACCTGTCAGGAACCCGAGGAGCACAGTGAGTACCGCTGACGCCCCCGACGCGCAGTCGCATGTCCCACCACACACGACCCGCGTCGTCATCGCCGAGGACGAGGCCCTCATCCGCCTCGACCTCAAGGAGATGCTCGAAGAGGAGGGGTACTCCGTCGTCGGCGAGGCGGGAGACGGTGAGACGGCCGTCGCGCTGGCTCGGGAGCACCGGCCCGACCTCGTCATCCTCGATGTGAAGATGCCCGTCCTGGACGGTATTTCCGCCGCCGAGCGCATCGCGGCCGACCGCATCGCGCCCGTCCTCATGCTCACCGCGTTCTCGCAGCGCGAACTGGTCGAGCGGGCCCGGGACGCCGGGGCGATGGCGTATCTGGTGAAGCCGTTCAGCAAGAGCGACGTGGTGCCCGCCATCGAGATGGCCGTCTCCCGCTTCACCGAGCTGAAGACGCTGGAGCAGGAGGTCGCCGACCTCTCCGTGCGGCTGGAGACCCGCAAGCTGGTGGACCGGGCCAAGAGCGTTCTGCAGACGGAGTACGGGCTGACCGAGCCGGCCGCGTTCCGCTGGATCCAGAAGACCTCGATGGACCGGCGGCTGTCGATGCAGCAGGTGGCCGAGGCGGTCATCGAGGACGCGGCGGAGAAGAAGGCCAAGGAATGAGGGAGTGGGGGGGTGAGGGGCCCGCAAAGCGGCCCCCTCACCCCCGCTCAGTCCTCGCCGAGGTACGCCTTCCGCACGGACTCGTCGTGCAGCAGCGCCTCCCCCGTCCCGGACAGTACGATCTTGCCGATCTCCATCACATGGCCGTGATCGGCCAGCGACAGCGCCGCTTGGGCGTTCTGCTCGACCAGCAGGATCGTCGTGCCCTGCGCCTTCAGCTCGGCGATGGTCTGCATGATCTTCTGCATCATGATCGGCGAGAGCCCCATCGAGGGCTCGTCGAGCATCAGCAGCTTGGGGCGGGACATCAGGGCGCGGCCCATGGCGAGCATCTGCTGTTCGCCGCCGGAGAGGGTGCCGGCGGCCTGGGTGCGGCGTTCGCCGAGGATGGGGAAGAGGTCGTACACCTTCCGTATGTCCGCGGCGATTCCGTCGGCGTCCTTGCGGAGAAACGCTCCGAGCTGGAGGTTCTCGGCGATCGTCAGCCGGGGGAAGATATGCCGTCCCTCGGGTGAGTGGGCCAGCCCCAGGGCGACGATCTTGTGCGCGGGGACCCCGCTCAGCGGTTTGCCGTTGAAGCGGATGGTGCCGCCGAGCGGGGCGAGCAGGCCGGAGAGGGTGCGCAGGGTGGTCGTCTTGCCCGCGCCGTTGGTGCCGATGAGGGTGACGACCTGGCCGGCCTCGACGCTGAACGAGATCCCCTTGACGGCCTCGATCTTGCCGTAGGCGACCCTGAGGTCCTCGACCTCGAGCAGTGCGGTCACTGTCCGTCCTCCTCTGTACGTGCTTCGGCTGCCTCGACCGCCGCGGCCTCCTCGGCGCCGGGTTCGCCCTCGAAGGGGGTGCCGAGGTAGGCGGCGATGACGCGTTCGTCGCGCTGGACGACGTCGGAGGAGCCCTCGACCAGCTTCTCGCCTTGGACGAGCACGGCGACCCGGTCGCACAGGTTGAAGATGAAGCGCATGTCGTGCTCGATGACGAGGACGGCGGTGCCGGTGTCGCGGATGGCGAAGACGAGTTCTTCGGTGGCCCGGGTCTCCTGGGGGTTCATGCCCGCGGTCGGCTCGTCGAGGAGCAGCAGTCCGGGGTCGCTGGCCAGGGCGCGGGCGATCTCCAGCTTGCGCTGTTCGCCGTAGGGGAGGTTGCGGGAGAGGTGGTCGGCCTTGGCGGCGAGGCCGGTGAACTCCAGGAGTTCCATGGCCCGGGCCTTGGAGGCGGCCTCGGCGCGTTTGAAGCCGGGGCCGCGCAGGAGAGCGGACCACAGCCCTTCCTTGGTGCGGGTGTGCCGGCCGACCAGGACGTTTTCCAGGACGGTCATGTTGGAGAAGAGGCGGATGTTCTGGAAGGTGCGGGCGATGCCGGCCTGAGTGACCTGATGGGGTTTCGGCGGCAGGACGGTGCCCCGGTAGGAGACGCGGCCTTCGGTGGGGATGTAGAGGCCGGTGAGGCAGTTGAAGAAGGTGGTCTTGCCCGCGCCGTTGGGGCCGATGAGGCCGACGATCTCGCCGGGGTGGACGTCGAGGTCGACGGAGCGTACGGCGGTGAGTCCGCCGAAGCGCATCGTGACGCCGGTGGCGGTGAGGACGGGGGCGGCCTGCGCCACTGTGGTCGTGGTCATGTCTGTCATGCCTCCGCCTTGGTGACGCCGACGGCGCCGCCGCTGAGGGCGGCCTGGTCGGGCACGTCGAGCTGTCCCGTCTCGTGGTATTCGAGCTGCTGCCGCCGGTTGGGGATGATCCCTTCGGGGCGGAAGCGCATCAGCAGGATGAGTGCGATGCCGAAGGCGAGGAGCTGGTAGTCCTGGAGGAATTCCAGCTTCTCGGGGATGAGGAAGAGCAGGGCCGCGCCCAGCAGGGGTCCGCCGATGGTGCCCATGCCGCCGAGGATGACGGCGGCGAGCAGGAAGGTGGAGTTGGGCGGGACGGGTCCGGCGAAGACGTACTGCTCGGGGACGACGGTGGTCTGGACGTGGGCCCAGATGGTGCCGGCGACTCCGGCGAGAGTGGCGCCGAGGGCGAAGGCGATGAGTTTGACGCGGAAGCCGTTGATGCCCATGGCGGTGGCGGCGGTCTCGTCCTCGCGGATGGCGACCCAGGCGCGGCCGATGCGGGAGTTTCCGGCGCGGCTGAAGATGAGGACGACGATGACGGTGACGATCAGCATCAGCAGGTAGTAGTTGCTGTTGGAGTCGAGGGTGAGTCCGGCGAAGCTGTGGTCGTCGTCGAAGTTGAAGCCGAAGATCTCCAGCGGCGGGATGTTGGGGATGCCGTTGGGGCCGTTGGTGACGGAGGGGCCTGAGGTGCCGTCGAGGTTGCTGACGGCGATGCGGAAGATCTCTCCGAAGCCGAGGGTGACGATGGCGAGGTAATCGCCGCGCAGCCGCAGGGTGGGGGCGCCGATGACGACGCCGAAGATGAGGGAGACGACGGCCCCGGTGAGTATGGCGGCCCAGAACGGGAAGTGGACGTGGATGGTGGAGGCGGCGGTTCCGGAGACCAGGGCGGCCGTGTAGGCGCCGACGCCGAGGAAGGCGACGTAGCCGAGGTCGAGGAGTCCGGCGAGCCCGACGACGATGTTCAGGCCGAGCGCGACGGTCGCGAAGATGGCGATGTTGACGCCGAGTTCGGTGTAGCTGGCCTTGTCCTGGGTGAAGGGGAAGACCAGCGCGGTCACCAGGGCCGCGACCAGGGTGAGGGAGCGGTAGGTGCTGGTGAGCCCGCTGAGCCGGGTGATGAGTCCGGCCTTGAGGAACGCGGGGGCGGCGAAGCACAGCGCGATGAGGTAGCCGATGAACGGCTCGGGGTTGTCCTCGTCGGTCTGGATGCCGTAGTTGACGACGTACAGCCCGAGGGTGAAGACGGCCGCGATGATGAGGATGTCGGCCCAGGAGGGGAGCTGCCGGGGGCGGCGGAGGGGCCGGGTGTCGTCGGGGAGCAGGAACGCGGTGGCGACGGGTGCGGCGGTGGCGATGGCGGCGACCCAGCCGCCCGGTTCCAGGTTGACCAGGCCGCCTTGGTCGACGGCGATGGCGATGAGGGTGAACCAGGTGGTGGCGAAGGTGCCGAGGGCCAGCAGCCGCAGGGCCTGGGTGGAGCCGGCGGGGGTGAGCCAGCGCAGGCCCCGGACGTCCAGGGCGGCGACCGCGAACGCCAGGGTGGCCAGGCCCAGGGCGAGGGTGAGGACCTGGAGTCCGCCGGGGTAGCCGTAGACGGTGAGGTCACCGGGGAAGTCGGAGGTCCAGGTCCAGGCGAGGAAGGTGGAGGCCACGGCGGCGAGGCCGCCGGCCGCGGTGAGCGCGCGGAGCAGGGTGGTGCGCGGGGCCGGGGTGCCGGCGGTGCCGGGGGCCTTGCTGATGTCGTTGGTCATCGGTTCACTCCCTCAGGCCCGGTCCGCTACGCGTTCGCCGAGCAGCCCCTGGGGCCTGACCAGCAGGACGAGGATGAGCAGGGTGAAGGCCCAGACGTCCTTCCAGGCCCCGCCGCCGAGCTGGTCCATTCCGGGGATGTCCTGGATGTATTTGATGGCCAGGGCCTCGGCGATGCCGAGGACGACGCCGCCGAGCATGGCGCCGTAGATGTTGCCGATGCCGCCGAGCACGGCGGCGGTGAAGGCCTTGAGTCCGGCGATGAAGCCCATCTCGAAGTTGATCTGGCCGTATTTGAGGCCGTGGGAGAGGGCGGCCACGGCGGCGAACGCGCCGCCTATGGCGAAGGCCATCACGATGATGCGGTCGGTGTTGATGCCCATCAGCTTGGCGGTGTCGGGGTCCTGGGCGGTGGCCTGCATGGCGCGCCCGGCCCGGCTCTTGGAGACGAACAGCCCGAGGGCGAGCATGCACAGCGGGGCGGCTATGAGCAGGAACGCGTCGCCGCGCTGGATGTGCAGACTGTCACTGATCTGATACGAGCTGCCCTCGAACTGGGGGAAGCTGCGGGCCTTCTTGGCGTCGGGGTAGAAGGCCCAGATCGCCTGCTGGAGTGCGATGGACAGCCCGATCGCGGTGATCAGGGGCGCCAGCCGGGGGCCGCCGCGCAGAGGCCGGTAGGCGAAGCGTTCGGCTGCCGTGGCGATGGCGACCGAGGCCAGGATGCCGCCGATGAGCATGAGCGGCAGGGCCAGCGCCAGCGAGGTGCCGCTGGGCAGCCAGAGGTAGACGGTGAGGGCGCCGAAGCCCCCGATCATGAAGATCTCGCCGTGGGCGAAGTTGATGAGCTGGACGATGCCGTAGACCATGGTGTACCCGATGGCGATCAAGCCGTAGAGGGCACCGAGGGTCAGGCCGTTGACCAGCGTTTGCGGCAGTTCGTGCACCGCAGGGCCTCCGATGAGCGTGTCGGATATGACGCCGCGCGAGGGCGCTGGTGTGCGCCCTCGCGCGGTTGTCATGCGTGGATGGGCGGGGTGTTGCCCTGGGATCAGTCCTTGAAGGTCCGGCTCGTCACGTCCTTCCAGGCGCCGTTCTTCACCTGGTAGACGGTCAGCTGCTTGTTGGTGGTGTCGCCGTACTGGTCGAAGGAGACCTTGCCGGTCACGCCGTCGAAGGAGACCTTGTCCAGCGCCTCGGTGATCTTGGCGCGGGCGTCGTCGGGGAGCTTGCCGTCGTTGTCGGCGGCGACGGCCTTGACGGCCTGGATGATGGCCCAGGCGGCGTCGTAGGAGTAGCCGCCGTACGCTCCGTACGGGTCCGAGTACTTCTGGGCCGCGTAGTTCTTGACGAACGTCTTGGCGGAGGGGAGGTCTTCGACGGGGTAGCCGACGGAGGTCGCGTAGTCGCCGTCGTTGCTGGTGCCGGAGGCCTTGATGAAGGCGGGGTCGTAGATGCCGTCGCCGCCCATCACCGGGACCTGCGCACCGGCCTGCTTGATCTGGTCGGACAGCAGGCCGCCCTCGGGGTACTGGCCGCCGAAGTAGACCGAGTCGGCGCCGCTGGACTTCACCTTGCCCGCGATGCCGGAGAAGTCGGTCTCCTTGACGGTGAGGTGGTCGGTGCCGACCACGGTGCCGCCGAGGCGCTTGAACTCCTGGGTGAAGATCTTGGCGAGCCCGGCGCCGTAGGTCTGCTTGTCGTCGACGACGAAGACCTTCCGCTTCTTGGCGTCCTTGTAGTAGTACTGCGCGGCGAAGCGGCCCTGGATGATGTCGGTGGTCGCGGTGCGGAAGTAGGTCTTGAAGGGGCGGGACTTCTTGCCCGAGGCCCAGGCGTCGCCCTGGCTGAGTGCCGGGTTGGTGTTGGCGGGGGAGACCTCGGCGAGGTCGGCCTTGGCGAAGACGCCCTGCATGGACTGGGCGACGCCGGAGTTCAGCGGGCCGACCGTGCCGAGGATGGCGTCCTCGTCCACCATCGAGGTGGCGTTCTGCTTGCCGGAGGAGGGCACCGCCTGGTCGTCATAGGACTTGATCTTGAAGGTGACGCCGGGGACCTCCTTCTGCTTGTTGGCCACCTTGGTGGCGAGGTCGACGGAGTTCTTGATGCCCTGACCGAGTGCCGACAGCGACCCGGTGAGCGGGGCGTCGACGCCGATGACGACGGTGGTCTTCTTGCTCTTGTCCCCGCTGTCGGTCTGGCCGCGCGAACCGCAGGCGCTGAGGGTGAGGGCTCCCGCGGTGATCGCGGTCGTCAGGATGAGCAAGGAACGCTGTCTCACGAAGAATCCTTTCCCTGGCCCGGCCGTCCCTCTGGGTGGGACGCCGTGTCCGCGCCGGTGGACCTGTTACAGCCGTACGGGCGCTGGCGAACACCCGTCGTGTGTAGTTACTGGCTGTGAATGTAAGGGTCGGGCGCAACGGGGGGCAGAGGTGCAGCCCATGATGTGACTGTCTTGTTATGACCCAGGTCACGGTCTTGTGTCGATGTAGCGGAACGGAAGGGACAAAAAGGGCCATTAAGGGCAATCCGTGAGGTCCGGATAGTGAGAAGGTGCAGTTCCGCTAAGGAGTAGAGGGAATTTGCGAAGGAAGCGTGGAGACGCGTTCCCGTGGCGACGGAGGGGGGTCATCACCGATGACGTCACGGCGCGAAATCGCCCGATCGTGTATTGCGTGTGTGTTAACCGAGTGTGACAAGCGGGGCGATTGATTCCAGCCTCCGGGAGTCAGGTCTGCGCACGCAGAAGCGGCACTCCGGGTTCGGAGTGCCGCTTCTGTATGTGACGGGGTGTTACGGGCGTTACGGCTTGGGCATGCCCTCCGCGTCGCGCAGCAGGCAGGTCAGCCGGGCGGTGCACACCCGGCGGTCCTGCTCGTCGCTGATGACGATCTCGTACGTGGCGGTCGAGCGCCCCCGGTGGAGGGGCGTGGCGACGCCGGTGACCAGGCCGGAGCGCACCCCGCGGTGGTGGGTGCAGTTGAGGTCGACGCCCACCGCGATCCGCCCGCTGCCGCCGTGCAGCATCGAGCCCACCGAGCCGAGGGTCTCGGCCAGCACGGCGGAGGCGCCGCCGTGCAGCAGCCCGTACGGCTGGGTGTTGCCCTCCACGGGCATGGTGCCCACGACCCGCTCCGCCGAGGCTTCGAGGATCTGCACGCCCATGCGGGTGCCGAGGTGGCCGGCGGAGAACAGCGCGAGGATGTCGATGCCGAGTGCCGCGTACTCGTCGATGACCTCTTGCGGGAACTTCACGCTGGCCTGCTCGCCCATCGGGATCGGCTCCGTTCGTTTGCTGAGGGCGGCCGCCCGCCGAGGGGGGCCGCCTGCTGGTGACGGCCACCTTCCTATCAGGCGGCTGAGCGAACGCTTAGCCGGGGTGTGTCCGTCAGACGGGGCGGGTCCGCTCCAGCCGGATCACCACGGACTTGCTCGCCGGGGTGTTGCTGGTGTCGGCCGTGGAGTCCAGCGGGACCAGCACGTTGGTCTCCGGGTAGTACGAGGCGGCGCAGCCGCGCGCGGTCGGGTAGTGGACCACCCGAAAGCCGGGGGCGCGGCGCTCGACGCCGTCCGTCCACTCGCCGATCAGGTCGGCGTAGTCGCCGTCGGCGAGCCCCAGGGCGCGGGCGTCCTCAGGGTGTATCAGCACCACGCGGCGGCCGTTCTTGATGCCGCGGTAGCGGTCGTCCAGGCCGTAGATGGTGGTGTTGTACTGGTCGTGGGAGCGGAGGGTCTGCAGCAGCAGCCGGCCCTCGGGGGCCTTGGGGTACTCGACGGGGGCGCCGGTGAAGTTGGCCTTGCCGGTGGTGGTGGGGAAGCGGCGGCTGTCCCTGGGGGCGTGCGGCAGGGCGAACCCGGACGGGTCGCTCACCTTGGCGTTGAAGTCCTCGAAGCCGGGGATGACGGCCGCGATCCGGTCCCGGATCGTGGCGTAGTCCTTGGCGAACTCCTCCCACGGGGTGGTGCTCCCGTCGCCGAGCACCCGCCGGGCCAGCCGGGCGACGATGGCCGGTTCGGAGAGCAGCTGGGGGCTCGCGGGCTCCAGGCGTCCGCGCGAGGCGTGGACCATGCCCATCGAGTCCTCGACGGTGACGAACTGCGGTCCGCCGTCCTGGACGTCCCGCTCGGTGCGGCCGAGGGTGGGCAGGATCAGGGCGCGGGCGCCGGTGACCACGTGGGAGCGGTTGAGCTTGGTGGAGACATGGACGGTCAGCCGGGCGGCGCGCATCGCGGCCTCGGTGACGTCGGTGTCGGGGGAGGCGGCCACGAAGTTGCCGCCCATGGCGAAGAAGACCTTGGCCTCTCCGTCGCGCATCGCGCGGATGGCGCGGACGACGTCGAAGCCGTGCTCGCGGGGCGGCGCGAAGCCGAACTCCTTCTCCAGGGCGTCCAGGAAGGCGGGCGCGGGCCGCTCGAAGATGCCCATGGTGCGGTCGCCCTGCACATTGCTGTGGCCGCGCACCGGGCACACCCCGGCGCCGGGGCGGCCGACGTTGCCCCGCAGCAGCAGGAAGTTCACGACCTCCCGGATGGTGGGCACCGAGTGCTTGTGCTGGGTCAGGCCCATCGCCCAGCACACGATGGTGCGCTTCGAGTCGAGGACCATGCGCAGCGCGCGGTCGATGTCGGCCCGATCCAGGCCGGTGGCGCTCAGCGTCTCGTCCCAGTCGGCGGCGCGGGCGGCGGCGGCGAACTCCTCGAACCCGTGGGTGTGCTCGCCGATGAAGTCCTCGTCGATCACACCGGGGGTGTTGTCGGAAGCCTCCAGGATCAGCTTGTTGAGGAGGCGGAAGAGGGCCTGGTCGCCGCCGATCCGGATCTGCAGGAAGAGGTCGGTGAGCGAGGTGCCGCCGCCCGCGAGCCCCTTGGCGTTCTGAGGGTTCTTGAACCGCTCCAGACCCGCCTCGGGCAGCGGGTTGATGGAGATGATCTTCGCGCCGTTGGCCTTCGCCTTCTCCAGTGCGGAGAGCATGCGCGGATGGTTGGTGCCCGGGTTCTGCCCGGCGACGATGATCAGGTCGGCCTTGTAGAGGTCCTCCAGCAGCACGCTGCCCTTGCCGACGCCCAGGGTCTCGGTCAGCGCCGAGCCCGAGGACTCGTGGCACATGTTGGAGCAGTCGGGCAGGTTGTTGGTGCCGAACTCGCGGGCGAAGAGCTGGTAGAGGAAGGCGGCCTCGTTGCTGGTGCGGCCGGAGGTGTAGAAGACGGCCTCGTCGGGGGAGTCCAGGGCCCGCAGTTCGTCGGCGATGATGTCGAACGCGCGGTCCCAGTCGACCGGCTCGTAACGCTCGGCGCCTTCGGCGAGGTACATGGGCTGGGTGAGCCGGCCCTGCTGGCCGAGCCAGTAGCCGCTGCGGGTGGCGAGGTCGGCCACCGGGTGGGCGGCGAAGAAGTCGGGGGTGACCCGGCGCAGGGTCGCCTCCTCGGCGACGGCCTTCGCGCCGTTCTCGCAGAACTCCGCCGTGTGTCGCTTGTCCGGCTCGGGCCAGGCGCAGCCCGGGCAGTCGAAGCCCTTCTTCTGGTTGACCTGGAGGAGGGTGAGCGCGGTACGGCGCACTCCCATCTGCTGATGGGCCATGCGCAGCGAGTGACCGACCGCGGGGAACCCGGCGGCGGCGTGTTTCGGGGGGACGACCTCGGGCGCGTCCTGGATCGGATCGCCTGCGGGTGGCTTGGCTGCCATGTCGCTCCCCTTGTTCGACTCGGCTTGTCGCCGCGGTTGGGTCGGTTTCGGCCTTCTCGGCTCGGCGCCGCGGGGCCTGGGCGGTGCCTGTGCCCCGTCGATCCTTTCATGAGTCACGGACTTTGGGACCACCCGGTGCGGGGTGCCGGGGGTGGGAGGCGGGAGGCGTTGTCGGTGGGGCGTGGCAGGATCGGGGTCGTGGCAGAGAAAGCATCGAAGAAGACCGCAGCGCCCGCGTCCGACCGCACGGGGGACCGTCCCCGCCTGCTCCTGCTGGACGGGCATTCCCTGGCATACCGGGCGTTCTTCGCGCTGCCGGCGGAGAATTTCAGTACGACCTCCGGCCAGACGACCAACGCGATCTACGGCTTCACCTCGATGCTGGCGAACACGCTCCGTGATGAGCGGCCCACGCACCTGGCGGTGGCGTTCGACGTCTCGCGCAAGACCTGGCGCTCCGAGCAGTTCGCGGAGTACAAGGCGAACCGCTCCAAGAGCCCGGACGAGTTCAAGGGGCAGGTCGAGCTGATCGGCGAGCTGCTGGACACGATGAACGTCACCCGCTTCGCGGTGGACGGCTTCGAGGCGGACGACGTGATCGCCACCCTTGCGACCGAGGCCGAGGCCGAGGGCTTCGAGGTGCTGATCGTCACCGGTGACCGCGATTCGTTCCAGCTGGTCAGCGACCATGTCACGGTCCTCTACCCGACCAAGGGCGTCTCCGAGCTGACCCGGTTCACCCCGGAGAAGGTCCGGGAGAAGTACGGCCTCACCCCGAGCCAGTACCCCGATTTCGCGGCGCTGCGCGGAGACCCGTCGGACAACCTGCCCGGCATCCCGGGGGTCGGCGAGAAGACCGCCGCGAAGTGGATCAACCAGTTCGGGTCGTTCCAGGAGCTGGTGGAGCGGGTCGACGAGGTCAAGGGCAAGGTCGGCGAGAAGCTGCGCGACCACCTGGAGTCCGTCAAGCTCAACCGGCAGCTGACCGAGCTGGTCAGGGACGTGGAGCTGGGCACAGGGCCCGACGGCCTCAAGCGCATTCCGTACGACAGGGAGGCGCTGGCCGTCATCCTGGACGCGCTGGAGTTCCGCCATCAGAACTTCCGCGACCGCATCCTGGCCGTCGACCCGGGCGCGGCCGAGGAGGAGCCGGCCGCCGCGGCCCCCGGCGTCGAGGTCGACGGGGTGACCCTGGGCGCGGGCGAGCTGGCGCCCTGGCTGGCCGACCGCGGTGCCGAGCCGCTGGGCCTGGCCACCGTGGACACCTGGGCGCTGGGCAGCGGCAGCGTCAGCGAGGTCGCGCTGGCCACCGCCGGCGGGACCGCCGTCTGCTTCGACCCCGCCGAGCTGGACGAGGCCGACGAGCGCGCCTTCGCGGCCTGGATCGCGGACCCGGACCGGCCGAAGGTGCTGCACAACGCCAAGGGCACTATGCGGGTCTTCGCCGAGCACGGCTGGTCCGTCGCGGGCGTCTCCATGGACACCGCGCTCTCCGCCTATCTGGTCAAGCCGGGCCGCCGTTCCTTCGAGCTGGACGCCCTGTCGGTCGAGTACCTGGGCCGTGAGCTGTCCCCGGCGGCTGCCGCGGAAAGCGGGCAGCTCGCCTTCGGCGCCGACGAGCAGGCCGGGCAGGACGCCCTGATGATCAAGGCGCGTACGGTCCTCGACCTCGGCGAGGCGTTCCGGGGCCGGCTGGAGGAGGTCGGCGCGGCCGGGCTGCTGAGCGATGTGGAGCTGCCCACCTCCGAGCTGCTGGCCCGGCTGGAGCGCTCCGGCATCGCCGCCGACCGCGGCTGGCTGGAGGGCATGGAGCAGCAGTTCGCGGGCGCCGTCCAGCAGGCGGTGAAGGAGGCGCACGCCGCGGTGGGCCACGAGTTCAACCTCGGCTCGCCCAAGCAGCTCCAGGAAGTGCTCTTCGGCGAGCTGGGCCTGCCCAAGACCAAGAAGACCAAGACCGGGTACACGACGGATGCCGACGCGCTCGCGTGGCTGGCCGGGCAGACCGACCACGAACTCCCGGTGATCATGCTGCGCCACCGGGAGCAGGCCCGGCTGCGCTCCACCGTGGAGGGGCTGATCAAGACGATCTCCCCGAGCGGCCGCATCCACACCACGTTCAACCAGACCGTGGCGGCGACCGGCCGGCTGTCCTCGACCGACCCCAATCTGCAGAACATCCCGGTGCGCACGGACGAGGGCCGGGCGATCCGGCGCGGCTTCGTCGTCGGCGAGGGCTTCGAATCCCTGATGACCGCCGACTACAGCCAGATCGAGCTGCGCGTGATGGCCCACCTCTCCGAGGACGACGGCCTGATCGAGGCGTTCACCTCCGGCGAGGACCTGCACACCACGGTCGCCTCCCAGGTGTTCGGCGTCGCCAAGTCCGAGGTCGACCCGGAGATGCGGCGCAAGATCAAGGCCATGTCGTACGGCCTGGCGTACGGTCTCTCGGCGTTCGGCCTCTCCCAGCAGCTGGGCATCGGCGCGGACGAGGCCCGCCGGCTGATGGAGAACTTCTTCGAGCGGTTCGGCGGCGTCCGCGACTATCTCCAGCGGGTCGTGGAGGAGGCGCGCGCCATCGGCTACACGGAGACGATGCTCGGCCGCCGCCGCTACCTCCCTGATCTCACCAGCGACAACCGCCAGCGCCGCGAGATGGCCGAGCGGATGGCGCTCAACGCCCCGATCCAGGGCACCGCCGCCGACATCGTCAAGATCGCGATGCTGAAGGTGGACGCCGCGTTGACGGCAGGCGAACTCTCGTCGCGGATGTTGCTCCAGGTCCACGACGAAATCGTGCTGGAGATCGCGCCGGGGGAGCGGGAGCGGGTCGAGGAGCTGGTGCGGCGCGAGATGGCCGGTGCGTTCCAACTGCGCGCTCCGCTCGATGTGTCGGTGGGCGTCGGTACCGACTGGGAGTCGGCCGCCCACTGAGCGGGGGGGACAGGCGGAACGGTCAAGTCCTGTCCCCCGAATGGCCGCTGACGGGCGGTAGGCATCGGTGGTCGCGGGCCTTAAGTTGTCGTAGTGTCACCAGGGTTGACGCGCGGGGGAGCGCTTCGTGTTCGACGGGAGGGACACACGGATGGCACCGCTTATCGGCCGACGTCTGCGTAAGGGGGCGGCCACGACGGCGGTGGCGGCGGCCGCGATGGCCGCCCTCACCGCATCCCAGGCGCCCGGGTTCGCCGCCCAGGAGCATGGCGACGGGGACCACCGGGACCGGGACCGGGCCAGTGGGGCGCAGCCGTCGCCCGACGCGCCCATCGACGGTGGGGGCTCGTACCACACCGATCTGCCGCCCCTGACCAAGCCGGACAAGCCGGGCTCCTCGATCGACCTGCCGGGGTTCCCGGGCAGCAGCGCCAAGGCCGAGGCGGGCATTCCGGCGAGCGTCCTCGCCGCGTACAAGAAGGCGGAGGCGGCGCTCAGGGAGTCCAAGCCCGGCTGCAACCTGCCGTGGCAGCTGCTTGCCGCGATCGGCAAGGTCGAGTCCGGTCAGGCCCGCGGCGGCAACGTGGACGAGGTGGGGACGACCGTCAGTCCCATCCTCGGGCCGGCCCTCAACGGCAACGGCTTCGCCATGATCAAGGACACCGACGGCGGCGAGTTCGACGGGGACACCACCCACGACCGGGCCGTCGGTCCCATGCAGTTCATCCCGTCCACCTGGGCGAACTGGAGCGAGGACGGCAACGGCGACGGCCGCTCGGACCCCAACAACATCTACGACGCGGCGCTCGCCGCCGGCTACTACCTGTGCGCCAACAACCGTGATCTGTCCGTCCAGGACGACATCAACGAGGCGATCCTCGGTTACAACCACTCACGGGAGTATCTGAACACCGTCCTGTCGTGGTTCGAGTACTACAAGAGCGGCACCCACGAGGTTCCCGACGGCACCGGCGTGCTGCCCTCGGAGAAGCCCGGCCCGTCCGGTGACGGCTCGAAGTCCGGCTCCAAGGGCCCCGGCAAGGACAAGGGCAAGGACCGGGACAAGGGCAGGGACAAGGCGCCCGGCAAGGGCGACGACGGTCCGCGCACCCTGCCCAAGCCCGACGACGACCGCGACGGTTCCACGTCCCCCTCGCCCGACCCGGACGACGACCCGGGGCAGACGCCCGGGCCGGGCCTCCCCACCCCGCCGACCACGCCGCCCACCACCCCCGCGCCCAAGCCCACCGGCACGGCCAAGCTGACCGCGGTCGGCGCCAAGCAGCTCACCGCCACCGCCGGTGAGACGTTCAGCGGCTCCCCCAAGGTCCGTGCGGTGAACGCCGAGGGCAAGCCGGTGGCCGCGGCGCGCGTGAAGTACGAGATCCGCGGCGAGACGAGCGCCCGCTTCCTCGGCCTCATCCGTTCCGTCACCGTGCTCACCGGCCCGGACGGCACCGCCACCGCGCCCAAGCTGCTCGCGGGCGAGCAGACCGGCTCCTTCACCCTGCGCGCCACGGCCGTCGGGCGCGAGAAGGTGGCCCCGGTCGACTTCGCCGCGACCGTCAAGCCCCGCCCCGTACCGCGGGCCGATGCGCTGGCCCGCCTCGGTGACAGCGTCCTCAAGGCCGGGACCGGCGGCTCCTTCGCCGACCTCCTCACCGTGAAGGCGACCAACAAGGGCAAGGTCGCGGCCGGTGTCCCGGTCACCGCGACCATGATCACGGACGCCAAGAAGCCCGAGCCGAGCGACAAGGGCCCGTACTTCCTCGACGTCAAGGGCAAGCCGGTCCGCACCCTGACCGGGCTGAAGACCAACGCCCTCGGCCAGCTGACGCTTCCGAAGATCCTCACCGACGAGCACGCGGGCAGCTATCTGCTCCGCCTCACCACGGCGGACGGCGCCGTCCTGGACGTCGAGCTGACTGTCACCTCGGCCGCCGCGTCCCAGTAGGCTCCCCGGCACACCGCGCGCGCCGCCCCCGAGCCCCCACCGGGCCCGGGGGCGGCACGTTTGTGTTCAAGCTTCCGCGTTCACGCTTTCGTGTTCTCATCTGCGCCACCCGTTGCTACGGTGCCCCGGTCCCGGCCGATCTGACGTCACGTCAGTTCTCGGCCGCCTCGTACCGGAACCACGGGAGGCCCGCATGCGCGCCCTCGCCGCCGCCGCGATCGGACTCGCCGCCGCCCTCGCCCTGGTCTTCACGGTGACGGCCGTCGGCGCCCCCGGCGGCACCACCTCCCCCGAGCCGCTGCTCACCACCGTCCCCGAGCACCCCTGAGGGAGGGACGCCCCGCCATGCGCCGCAAAGCCAGCCTGGTACTGCTCGCGTTCGCCGTCTTCTTCGCCGCCCTCGCGCCGCTCGTGCGCTGGTACGCGTTCCCCCGGCTCGCCAAGATCCCGCCCAGCGAGTACCAGACGGCCGTCCTGGAGGCCCGCCCCGCCACCCTGCTCGACTACGCCACCATGAAGCCCCGCACGGTCTCCAAGGTCAGCATCGTGCAGACCCTGCGCGGGAACGTGGCGGCGGCCGAGAAGGTCGGGAAGGAGGCCGGGCGCGACGTCGTCGTCTGGGACGCCCTCTCGTACATCCAGGGCCCCGACGGCAAGATGGTCTCCCGGATCCCCGAGCGCTACGTCTTCGACGCCCACTCCCAGGACCCGGTGCACGCGGGCGGCGAGCACGTCGACGGCGACGCCGTGCGCCGCGAGGGCATCGAGTACAAGTGGCCCTTCCTCACCGAGAAGCGCGACTACCGCTACTTCGACGCCCAGACCCGCACCTCCGCGCCCATCCACTACAAGGGGACCCGGAGCTTCCGCGGTCTGACCGTGTACTACTTCGAGCAGACCATCCCCTGGACCAAGGTCCCGCTGCCCAAGACCATGCCGGTCGACGGCATCACCCCCGAGAGCGTCCGCAAGGCCGGAACCTCCCGCTGGTACACCACCAAGCGCATGTTCTGGGTCGAACCCACCACCGGCGCGCCCGTCAACGGGCAGGAGATCCACCGCGAGGAGCTGCGCGGCGGCACGCTGCTGGGCGGCCGGGACCGGGTGACCGTCTTCTCCGGCCATGTGAAGATGCGCGAGGACTACATCGCCCACACGGTCAAGATGGTCACCTCCCAGCGGCAGCTCGTCCTCGCCATCACGACGTATGTGCCCTGGGCCTGCGGAGTACTGGGCGCCGGACTGCTCGCGCTCGCGCTGCTGCTGGAGGCGCGCGGCCGGCGGTCGCGGTCGCCGGGCGGGCGGCGACGGCTCGTCAACCTCCGTCCTCGCGTTCCCTCCTGATAGTGACGCCGGTAGTGATCTCGGTAGCCGGCTGGCTAGCATGCGCTCCATGCCGGGTATCACGATCGAGTTCACCGAGCAGGAACTGGCCGAACTGCGCGCGGAGGCCAAGGAGAAGGGCGTGGCCATCAAGCGGCTCGCCCACGACATACTGACCGAGGACGTCGTGCGGCGGCGTCAGAAGCAGCGCTTCGTCGAGGGCGCCGTGCGCTTCGCCATGGGGTACAAGGCCGAGTTCGAGCGGGAGTTCCCGGAAGGGCTGCGTTGATCCTGTACGTCGATGCCGGCTGGGTGCTCAACGTCCAGGTCGACGTCTCCCCGGTGAACACCCCCGTGCGTGACTGGGGCGCACTGCACTGCATGAGCGAACGGCACCGCTACGAACGGTTCGCGGGCGAGCCGTACTACGAGGAGGCCGCGGCGCGCGCCGCGACCTTCCTCCACACCTCGCTGATCCTGGAACCTTTCTCCGACTACAACGCGGTGATCGGCGCGGCCTGCGCCCAGATGTACCTGGAGGAGTCCGGCGAGGCGATCGCCCCGCCGCCCGGCGGCATGGTGGCGCTCATCCGCGACATACGGGACAACCGGCTCCGCCTGAGCGAGACCGCCCGGCGGCTGCGCGCCTGGGCCGTATGAGCCGGACGCGGCCAACTCAGCGGCGGGTGTTGGTACGCCGCGTCGGCTGGGCCGTCGTCGGGTCCTCCGGCCACGGATGCTTGGGGTAGCGGCCGCGCAGCTCGGCCCGTACGGAGCGGTAGCCGTCCCGCCAGAAGGACGCCAGATCGGCCGTGACCGCGGCCGGCCGCCCCGCCGGCGACAGCAGGTGCACCAGCAGCGGCACCCGCCCGCCCGCGACCCGCGGCGACTCCTGCCAGCCGAACAGCTCCTGCAGCTTCGCCGCCAGCACCGGCTGCCCGTCCCCGTACTCCACCCGCACCCGCGACCCGCTCGGTACCTCGACCCGCTCCGGCGCCAGCTCCTCGAAGCGCGCCGCGTCGCCCGTCGCCCACGGCAGCAGCCGGGCCAGCGCCTGACCGGCGTCCACCCGCTCCAGATCCGCCCGCCGCCGGGCCCGGCCCAGCTCCACGCCCAGCCAGGCGTCCGGGTCCGCGAGCAGCGCCGCCTCCGACACATCCGGCCAGGGCGCCCCCAGCTCTCGGTGCAGGAACGCCATCCGCTGACGTACCGCCGTGGCCTGCGCGGACCACCGCAGCAGCCCCGTACCCTCGCGGCGCAGCCCCTCCAGCAGCGCCGCGTGGACGAGCGCCGGGTCGGGCGCGGTCAGCGGCCGGGCCACCAGCTCGATCGCCCCGAGCCGGGACACCCGCCGGGCGACGACGTCCCCGTCGGCCCAGTGGACCTCCTCGCCGTCCGACCCCAGCGCCGCGGTCGCCGAACGGGCCGTCTCCTCGTCGGTGACGGCGGCGAGCCGCACCCGCGCCGACGCGGCGGCCACCGGCCGGTCCGCGACCGCCACGGCCAGCCACGGCGCCCCGCCCAGCCGCGACCCGTCACCCAGCTCGGCCCCGGTCCCGGCCGCCATGAGATAGCCCCGCCCACCCCGCAACCGACCCACCCGCTCGGGGAAGGCCAACGCGACGACCAGCCCGGCGACAGCGTCATCCCCCCGCGCCGCACCACCCGGCGTCCGGCCCGCGGTGTCGCCCGCGCGGCGGGCGCCGTGCGGCCCCGGGGCCGGAGCCGACTCGTCCGGCTGTCCGGTTCCGGCGCTCCCACGCCGGGCCTCGGCGCTCGCGTCCGGTGCGGTGGCCCGGGCGGCGGGCGTCGCCGACGACGGTCCGCCGCGCGAGCCGTGGGCGGCGACCAAGGAGTCGGGGCGCGCATCGGCCGTGGCCGTGCGGGCGGGGCCTCCGGCCACCGCGCGTTCCAGGCGGCGGGCCTCTTGGCGCCAGCGGGCCGCGTAGGGGTCGCCGCCATGGCGCGCGGTGCGCCAGGCGGCGGCCAGGTCGTCGCCGTACTCCCGCGGCGGCTCCTCGCTCAGCAGGGCCACCACCTCGGCCGCCCGGCGGGCGCCGACCTCCTCGGCGCCGTCGATCAGGGCGCGGGCGAGGCGGGGGTGGAGGCCGAGGCGGGACATGCGGCGGCCGCGCTCGGTGGCGCGCCCGGCCGCCTCGACGGCGCCGATCGCGGTCAGCACCTCCCGCGCGGCCGTCATGGCCCCGCCGGGCGGTGGGTCGAGCAGGGCGAGGCCGGAGGCGTCCGGGTCGCCCCAGCACGCCGCCTGGAGGGCGAAGGCCGTCAGGTCGGCCTCGGCGATCTCCGGGGACGGGAAGCGCGGCAGCCTGGCGTCCTCGGCCTCCGGCCAGCAGCGGTAGACCGTCCCCGGCGCCTCGCGCCCGGCCCGGCCGGCGCGCTGCCGGGCCGCGGCCCGGGACGCCCGGACGGTCGTCAGCGCGCTCAGACCCCGCGCGTGGTCCATGCGCGGCTCCCGGGCGAGGCCGCTGTCGACGACGACCCGTACGCCCGGCACGGTCAGGCTCGACTCGGCGACCGACGTCGCCAGCACCACCCGCCGCCGGCCGCCGTCCGCGCCCGCGAGCACGGCTTCCTGTACGGCGGCGGGGGCCCGGCCATGGACCTGGAGGACGTCCGCGCCGGCGCCGCCCAGCAGCCCCGCCACCCGGCCGATCTCGCCGACACCGGGCAGGAAGCACAGGACGTCGCCGGACCGCTCGCGCAGCGCGCGCCGCACCACGTCCGCGACGTGTTCGAGCAGGGCCGGGTCCACCCGCATCCCATGCGGGGGGCGTACGGGACGTACGGGCGGCGTCCACACCACCTCTACGGGGTGTGACACGCCCGGGGCCGATACGACCGGCGCGGGCCGCCCGTCGCCCTCCGCGCCCAGCAGCCCCGCCCACCCCTCCGCGTCGGTCGTCGCCGACGCGGCGATCAGCCGCAGCTCCGGGCGCAGCGCGGCCCGGACATCCAGGAGGAAGGCGGCCGCCGTGTCGGCGTCCAGGTGCCGCTCGTGGCATTCGTCCAGGACGACGGCGTCGACCCTGGCCAGCTCCTGGTCCCGTTGCAGCCGCTGCACCAGCACACCGGTGGTGACCACCTCGACCACGGTGCGGGGCCCGGCCTGCCGCTCCCCGCGCACGGTGAAGCCGACCCGTTCGCCGGTCCGCTCGCCGAGCAGCCACGCCATGCGCCGCGCGGCGGCCCGCGCCGCGATCCGGCGCGGCTCGGCCACCAGGACCCGCCGTGGAGGCGACTCGCCGCCGTCCAGCAGTCCGGCCAGGACCAGCGGCACCAGCGTGGTCTTGCCGGTCCCGGGCGGTGCGCACAGCACCGCCGACCCCCGCTCGTCGAGCGCGCGCAGCAGCTCGGGGACGGCTTCGCGGACAGGCAGCTGGTCGAGGACGTCCGTACGCATCGCCGGTGCCCCCGCTCAGTCCCGCTCGCAGACGAAGACGGCCGTGCCCGGGATGAGGCCGCCGCGCAGCGGGGACCAGCCACCCCACTCCTGACGGTTCCAGGCGGGCCATTCCGGTTCCACGAGGTCGATCAGCCGGAAGCCCCCTCCCACGACGTCCCGTACCCGGTCACCGAGGGTCCGATGGTGCTCCACATAGACGGCGCGACCCTCGTCGTCCTGTTCCACATACGGGGTGCGGTCGAAGTACGAGCCGGAGATGCTCAGCCCCTCGGGCCCCGGCTCGTCGGGGAACGCCCACCGCACCGGATGCGTCACGGAGAACACCCAGCGGCCGCCCGGCCGCAGCACCCGGTGCACCTCGCGCATCACCCGTACCGGCTCCGCCACGAAGGGCACCGCCCCGTACGCCGAGCAGGCGAGGTCGAACGAACCGTCCCGGAAGGGCAGCGCGGTCGCGTCGGCCTGGACCAGCGCGATGCCCGACGATCCGGCGCCGACGCCGGAACCGGCGGTCTCCGCGTCGATCCGCCGGGCGTGCCGCAGCTGCCGGTGGGAGATGTCGAGCGCCACCGGGCGGGCCCCGCGCGCCGCGAGCCAGCGCGCGCACTGCGCCGCGCCCGCGCCCACCTCCAGCACGTCGCGACCCTTCAGCCGGTCCGCGGGCCCGAGCAGCCCGGCCTCCTCCTCGTCCAGCCCTTCCGGGCCCCATACGAAGCGGTCGTCGCCGAGGAAGGCGCCGTGCTCCTCCTGGTACTCGTCCGCGTTGCGGTCCCACCAGCCGCGGCTGGCCCGGCTGCTCTCGGTGTCGTCGGCGATCCGGCGGGTGGCGGTGGGCTCGGATGCATCGGGGGCGTCAAGGGCGCCGGAGGCCCGGAGGGCCGCGAGGGCACTCTCGGGGGCCTCGAAGGCACCGCTGGGCTCGTGTTCTTGGACCATAGGGCGCGTCGTCGTACTCTCTGTATCGACCTGTGGCCGCGGGGCACGGCAAGGGACCGCGTCGCAGCAGTGACTTGCAAATTGCCGGGTTCGGGGCGTTAGACCCCAGGTGCGCTCTTCGTGCATTGACCATGCCCGGCCGCCCCCGTATGCTACAAGTTGCGCTGCGGGCCTGCGCGACTCAGACGGAGCAGGCCGCGCTCGACTGTTGTATGTCCCCTCGGTTGTCGAGGCGTTTTCGGTCTCTCGGAAAGATCCGGAAAGATCGCGCCTCAACAGGCTGTCCGGCTTCGGCAGTGCGATAAGGGTCCTCGGCGTAGCAGTACCTACGACTCAATGTCCGTACCGGAGCCCTTTCCCACATGACGAGCAGCACCGAGGCAACCCGCACCACCCCGCAGGTGGCGGTCAACGACATCGGTTCCGAGGAAGCCTTCCTCGCCGCGATCGACGAGACGATCAAGTACTTCAACGACGGCGACATCGTCGACGGCGTCATCGTGAAGGTCGACCGGGACGAGGTCCTGCTCGACATTGGTTACAAGACCGAAGGCGTCATCCCTTCCCGCGAGCTTTCGATCAAGCACGACGTCGACCCGAACGAGGTCGTGGCCGTCGGCGATGAGATCGAGGCCCTGGTTCTCCAGAAGGAGGACAAGGAAGGCCGCCTGATCCTCTCGAAGAAGCGCGCCCAGTACGAGCGTGCCTGGGGCACCATCGAGAAGATCAAGGAAGAGGACGGGATCGTCACCGGTACCGTCATCGAGGTCGTCAAGGGTGGTCTCATCCTCGACATCGGCCTCCGCGGCTTCCTCCCCGCCTCCCTGGTGGAGATGCGCCGCGTCCGCGACCTCCAGCCCTACGTGGGCAAGGAGCTCGAGGCGAAGATCATCGAGCTGGACAAGAACCGCAACAACGTGGTCCTGTCCCGCCGCGCCTGGCTGGAGCAGACCCAGAGCGAGGTCCGTCAGACCTTCCTCACCACCCTCCAGAAGGGCCAGGTGCGCTCCGGCGTCGTCTCCTCCATCGTCAACTTCGGTGCCTTCGTGGACCTGGGTGGCGTCGACGGTCTGGTGCACGTCTCCGAGCTGTCCTGGAAGCACATCGACCACCCGTCCGAGGTCGTCGAGGTCGGCCAGGAGGTCACGGTCGAGGTCCTGGATGTCGACATGGACCGCGAGCGCGTCTCCCTGTCGCTCAAGGCGACCCAGGAAGACCCGTGGCAGCAGTTCGCCCGGACCCACCAGATCGGTCAGGTCGTCCCGGGTAAGGTCACGAAGCTCGTGCCGTTCGGTGCGTTCGTCCGCGTGGACGAGGGCATCGAGGGTCTGGTCCACATCTCCGAGCTGGCCGAGCGCCACGTGGAGATCCCGGAGCAGGTCGTCCAGGTCAACGACGAGATCTTCGTCAAGGTCATCGACATCGACCTGGAGCGCCGCCGCATCAGCCTCTCGCTGAAGCAGGCCAACGAGGCCTTCGGCGCCGACCCGTCCGTGGTCGAGTTCGACCCGACCCTGTACGGCATGGCCGCGTCCTACGACGACCAGGGCAACTACATCTACCCCGAGGGCTTCGACCCCGAGGCCAACGACTGGCTCGAGGGGTACGAGAAGCAGCGCGAGGAGTGGGAGCGTCAGTACGCCGACGCGCAGACCCGCTTCGAGCAGCACCAGGCGCAGGTCATCAAGTCCCGCGAGGCCGACGAGCAGGCGGCTGCCGAGGCCGGCAGCGGTGCTGCCCCGGCGCCCGGCGGGCAGGCTTCCGGCGGCGGCGGCGGTTCGTACTCCTCGGAGTCGGCCGACAACTCCGGCGCCCTGGCGTCGGACGAGGCGCTGGCCGCGCTCCGCGAGAAGCTGGCCGGTGGCCAGAGCTGAATCTCCGCGCCGCTGACCTGAGCGCCGGCGGCACCGGTTGATCGAGTGTGAGGCCCGTTCCCCTTCGGGGGAGCGGGCCTCACGCATGTCCCCGCGCATGTTCCCGGCCCCGGACGGCCATGATGCGCACAGGAGTTGGGTCCGGGGCCGGGAATGCGCCCGCCCCCGTGCGGTGTTTTCGCGTACGGAACATCAAGGAGGAGCGGTCACAGTGCTTGATCCGCAGGATTTGTACGCGTGGGAACCGAGCGGGCTCGCGGAAGTCGACGCGATAGCCTCCCGGGATTCGGCCGGGCTGGTGCTGCTCTACCACTTCGACGGTTACATCGACGCCGGTGAGACGGGCGACCAGATCGTGGAGCGGCTGCTCGACGGGCTGCCGCGGCAGGTCGTCGCCCGCTTCGACCACGACCGGCTGGTCGACTACCGGGCCCGGCGCCCCCTGCTCACCTTCCAGCGCGACCGCTGGACGGCCTACGAGACCCCGGCGATCGAACTCCACCTGGTGCGGGACGCCACCGCGGCGCCCTTCCTGCTGCTCTGCGGGCCCGAACCGGACGTGGAGTGGGAGCGTTTCGCGGCCGCGGTGCGGCAGATCGTCGAGCGGCTCGGGGTGCGGCTCGCCGTGAACTTCCACGGCATCCCGATGGGCGTTCCGCACACCCGGCCGGTGGGCCTCACCCCGCACGGCAACCGCACCGATCTGATGCCCGGCCACCGCGGCCTCTTCGACGAGGCCCAGGTGCCCGGCAGCGCCGAGTCGCTGATCGAGTACCGGCTCGGCGAGGCGGGCCACGACGTGCTCGGGGTCGCCGCCCACGTCCCCCACTATCTGGCCCGGTCCGCCTACCCCGACGCGGCGCTCACCGCGCTGGAGGCGGTCACCGCGGCCACCGGTCTGGTGCTGCCGGTCGCGGCCCACGCGCTGCGCAACGAGGCGCTGAAGACGCAGGAGGAGATCGAGCGGCAGGTCTCCGAGGGCGACGACGAGCTGGTCGCGCTGGTACGGGGCCTTGAGCACCAGTACGACGCGGTGGCCGGGGCCGAGAGCCGTGGCAACCTGGTCGCGGAGCCGGCCGAGCTGCCGTCGGCGGACGAGCTGGGCGCCGAGTTCGAGCGGTTCCTGGCCGAGCGAGAGGGCGAGGGCGGCGCCTGAGCGGCGGTCCGTATAGCGTGGGCCCCATGCTGAAGCTGGGGCTCACGGGCGGAATCGGCGCGGGCAAGAGCGAAGTCTCGCGGATCTTGGTCTCCTACGGCGCGGTGCTGATCGACTCCGATCGGATCGCCCGTGAGGTGGTCGAGCCGGGAACCCCCGGCCTCGCCGCCGTCGTCGCCGAGTTCGGGCCCGGGGTGCTGACCGCCGACGGCCGTCTCGACCGGCCGAAGCTCGGCGGGATCGTCTTCAACGACCCCGAGCGGCTGCGCGCCCTGAACGCCGTCGTCCATCCCCTGGTCCGCGACCGCTCCGCCGAGCTGCAGGCGGCTGCCGGGCCGGAGGCGGTGGTCGTCCACGACGTCCCGCTGCTCGCCGAGAACGGCCTGGGGTCCCTGTACGACCTGGTGCTGGTCGTCGACGCCACGCCCGAGACCCAGCTCGACCGGCTGACCCGGCTGCGCGGCATGACCGAGGACGAGGCACGGGCCCGGATGGCGGCCCAGGCGACCCGCGAGGAGCGGCTGGCCGTCGCCGATGTCGTGATCGACAACGATGGCCCGCTGGAGGAGCTGGAGCCGCGGGTCCGCAAGGTCTGGAAGGAGCTGGTGGAACGGGCGGCCGCCGTCGACTGAGCGGGCGGGCCGTGCTTGCCGGACGGGCCCAGGGGGAATGTGGCGCACTGGGTGGTTGTTGTGCTGCCCGTACCGACGATCATCACCGAGAAACCGAGGGAACACCGAGGGATCACCGCACGGGATCAACGATCACGCAAGCCCCGGGGAAGGAAGCGGCTGTGCCCGAGCCCACGCCCGAGACCCATGTCATCGACTACCGCGCCGCGGAGCAGCTGCTCGCCGCCCGAGATCCGCGAGGCGCCGTCAAGCTGCTCGACTCGGTCATCACCGCTCACCCGGAGAACACCGCGGCCCGGCTGCTGCGGGCCCGCGCGTTCTTCGGATCGGCCCAGCTCCGCGCCGCTGAGCTGGAATTCCACATCGTCCTGGAGCGCGAGCCGGACAACGCGTTCGCCCACTTCGCCCTCGCCCGTACGCTGGAGCGCGCCGACCGCCGGGACGAGGCCACCCGCCACTTCCGCCTCGCCGCGGCGCTCGATCCGCGACCGGACTTCGTGGAGGCGGCGCGGTTCGGCGAGGAGGACTGACCGGCCCGACCCGGGGCTGATCAGCGCCGCCCCGGGCCGCGTCCCTTCACCGGTGCGTACGGCGGCACGTCCCGCCCCGGCTGGTAGTGCGGCCCCTGCCGGATGTGCCGGATGATCAGGGCCAGGTCGATCAGGGTGATGGCGGCGAGCGCCGCGCAGGCGGCCGCCCAGCCCGGCCTGCCCGCCAGCGCGAAGGCCACCGTGCCGCCGGCGGTCCACAGCAGCCCCCAGGCGGCGAGCCACAGCCGCATCCGCAGCGGGCTGCGCGCATGCGCGGGCTCATCACCCGTACGGATGAATCGCATCGACATTCGCACCGCCTCCCTCTTCGACGCTACCGCGACAACGGACCTGTCGGCGGGGTCTGCGATCATGTGCTCAGCACACAGGAGCTGGGTGTCCACCCGCGCACGACGCATCCACCGCGTACGACGAGGAGCCACACGTGATCCACCAGTCATGGGCCGAATCGGTGGCCCGGCGAGCCCGCATCCGTGGCTGTCTGCTGGGTGGCGCGATCGGCGACGCGCTGGGCAACCCGATCGAGTTCAGCTCCCTCGGGGGGATCCGGGCGGCCTACGGCGAGGCGGGTGTCACCGGCCTCGTTCCGGACGACAGCGGCGTGACGGGCCGGATCACCGATGACACCCAGATGACCCTGTTCACGGCCGAGGGGCTGATCCGGGCCCACGCCCGGGCGTCCGCCACGGGCGCCGGGGGCGAGGAGATCGCCGTCGTACGCCAGGCGTACCTGCGCTGGCTCGACACCCAGAACCACCCGGAGCCGCCGCCTCCGAGGACCCCGGACAACGTCGCCCGCTCCGGCTGGCTGCGCACCCACCAGTGGCTGTACGCCCGCCGCGCGCCCGGCAACGCCTGCCTCTCCGGCCTCTTCGAAGGCCACACCCCCGCCGCGGACCTCCCCCTCCACGGCGCCCCGGGCCCGGTGAACGCGGGCTCCAAGGGCTGCGGCACCGTGATGCGGTCGGCCCCGTTCGGCCTCACCGGCCTGCCCGCCCACCACTGCTTCGAACTCGCCGCCCGCTGCGCCCAGATCACCCACGGCCATCCGACCGGCTACCTCGCGGCGGGCGCCATGGCCGCGATGGTCGCGTACCTCCTCGACGGCGACTCCCTGGAGGGCGCCGCCCTGCGCACCCTGGAATTCGTGCGCCGCTTCCCGCGGCACGAGGAGACCGCCACCGCCCTGCGCCGCGCGATCGACCTGGCGGCCACGGGCAACCCCACCGGGGAGAAGGTCGAGTCCCTCGGCGGCGGGTGGATCGCCGAGGAGGCGCTGGCCATCGCGGTCTACGCCGCCCTGGCGGGCACCAGCCTCCAGGCGTCGCTGCTGCTGTCCGTCAACCACTCCGGTGACAGCGACTCGACCGGCGCGATCTGCGGCAACCTGCTGGGCGTCCACCACGGCGACCTGCGCCTGCCGCCGTCCTGGCTGGCGCAGGTGGAGGGCCGCGGCACGATAGCCGAGCTGGCCGACGACTTCGCCTTCGCGTTCCATCGCTCCGGCGAGCCGTACGGCGAGGCGGTCTTCCCCCAGGACCGCTACCCGCTCAACTGACCGCCGCCATTAATCGGTCGAGCGTGCGGGCCGACCCTTGCTAACGTGCCTGACGTGGCGAAACCACGGTCGAGGGCCGGGCGCTGCTGCGCGACGTCCCGGTCGCCTACCTCCTCTTCCTGGAGAAGCAGCTGGCCGACCTGGGCGCCTTCGTCCGCAAGCTGCCGGTCCTCGACGCCGCCGAGTCCTGGTCCGTGGACCCGTCCACGGACTCCTGGAAGACCGACCCGGTGCGCACGGTCCGTACGAAGAAGGTCCCCCGCAACCACGTCAAGGCGGAGGCCACCGACAAGCACCCGGCCCAGGTCGAGGTCTACTACGAGGACATCCCGGTCGGCTACTGGACCACGGTCAAGTTCTCCGGTGCCCTCCCGGCCCGTCGGGTCAACGAGCTGCTCGACCGCGTCGAAAAGCTCCAGCAGGCGGTCAAGTGGGCCCGCGAGGAGGCCAACGGCATCGAAATCACCGATCAGCGGGTGGGCGACGTGGTCTTCGGCTACCTCTTCGGGTAGCGTCATGAACTCCCCGTCAGCCACAGCGCGGACGGGGTGCGCGAGCCAGAACACGACGACATGATGACTGACCCAGGCCCTTAAACGATGTCGGCGTGCGCAGTTGGGCGGCATTTCAAGGACCCGGGGCAGGCTACGCCCCCGGGTCCGCTCCTTTTCTGCCGCCGTCCCGGCGCCTTCCGCGGAGGCGGCGCTGGAGTTTGTGGAGGGCGGGGAAGCGCTCGCGGTTCTCGCGGGTGCTGCGGTCGAGTTCTTCCATGAGGCGCCGGGAGCGCTGCTCCATGTCCAGTTCGGCGAGGATGCGGTCGACCTCGGCGAGCAGGGCGCCCTGGAGCTGCCATTGGCCCGGGTGGCGCTGGACGCGGCGGAGGAGGAGGTGGGCGGCCTCGTCGCGGCTGGTGTGGGCCCGGGACAGCTCGGTGGCCAGGTGGGATTCGGCTTCCTCGGCGCTGGCGCTGACCGGGCTGGTGACCAGGATGGCGAAGCTTTCGACGGCGGCGGCGGTGTAGCGGAAGAGGTCCTCCAGCGCCTCGGCCACGTCCGCGGGGAAGAGGGGTTCGTCCGTCCGCTTCTTGGCGAGGTCGGTGAGGGTGCGGGTGAGGACACGCAGGACGACCGTGCAGATCTCCAGGGTGTCCAGGCCGGTGCGCAGCACCACCCGGTGCAGCAGGCCCTCCTTGACCCGCGGGTTGAGGCGGACGCTGTCCTCGGCCTGCCGGAGGGCGGCGTCGACCTGGGAGATGTCGTGGTCGAGGCGGCGGGCCTCGTGGAGGCGGGCGGCGGCGCGTTCGACCGGGGTGTGGCTGCCCAGCTCCTCGGCCATGTGCAGCAGGAGCTGACGCATCCGGCGGGCGAGGTCGACGATGGACTCGCCGGCGGTGTGGACCCAGACGGGTGGCGCGAGCAGGAAGTTGAAGCCCAGCCCGACGACGGCCCCGATCAGGGTTTCCAGCACCCGGTCCCAGGCGGTGGCGGTCACCTGGCTCACGCCGAGGACGAGCATGGCGCTGATCGCCACTTCGGGGACGAACTCGCTCACCCGTGCGAAATGACCGGCCGTCAGGGAGGCGAGGATGATCAGACCCAGGCTCCACCAGGTCAGCCCGACCAGGATGGAGAAGGCGATGGCGAGCAGGACGCCCACCACCACGGCGTTCACCCGGCGGATGCCGGTGGTGAGGGTCGCGAAAAGGGTCACCTGCACCACCAGCAGCGCGGTGAGCGGCGCGGTCAGCGGGGCCGGTTCGTTGCTCAGCTGGAGGGCGACGACGTAGGAGAGGGTCGCGGCCGCCGCGGAACGCAGGGTCTGGACGACGACGGGGGCCTTGCGGCGCTTGACGAGGTCCGCCACCGGGTCGAGGACATCAGGCACATGCTTGTCCCTTCCCGCCTGGCCCGTAACGGCCACCGCGACGCCGCCCGGCCACCTCGGACGGGCTAACGTGTGGGGCGTGATCAGGCCATTCAAGGGGACCGAAGACGACGAGGCGATGCCCGGGAGCACCGGGCCGGCCGCCACCGTCGAAGCCGAGCCGCGCCAGGTCGGGCGGGTACGGACCGAGTACGCACCGGATCCGGACGGGGACCCCGATCCGGGCGAGATCGTCTGGACGTGGGTTCCGTACGAGGAGAACGACGGCCGCGGCAAGGACCGGCCGGTGGTGGTCGTCGCGCGGGAGCGCGGCGGCACGCTGCTGGCCGTACAGCTGTCGAGCAAACGGCATGACGACGACCGCGAGTGGGTGGGGATCGGCGCCGGGCCGTGGGACCGGGCCGGGCGCGACTCCTGGGTCAACCTGGACCGCGTCCTGCGGGTGCACCCCGACGGCATGCGGCGCGAGGCGTGCGCGCTGGACCGGCCGCGCTTCGACCTGGTCGTGATGCGACTGCGGCAGCGGTACGGCTGGCACTGAGCGCCCGCGGCCGGCGAAGGATCAGGTGTCGGCCAGCGCCAGCAGCTTGGTGACCGTGTTCCAGTTGCGGGCGGTGGCCGTCACCCCGAGCCGCAGGTTGCTGAGCTTCGCGGCCAGCTTGGAGCGGCCGATTCCGTCCGGGCAGTGGAGGTAGATCTCGCGCCCGATGAGCCGGAACTCGTCCGGCGCGTAGGCGGCTGTGTTCAGAGCGTTCAGCGCCTCCAGGGCCGAGGTGTCGGTGGGCACGTCCGACAGGAAGATCACGTGCAGGGTCTTGGGCTCGGCCGCGGCGGCCGGGTACGGGTTGGCGTCGACGGCGGCGGCCAGCTCGTCGCGGGTGCGCACCATCACGGGTACGGAGAAGCCCAGGTCGGCGGCGAAGGCGTCCTCGAGCGTGCGGGCCGTGCGGTCGGGCGGGGTGCCGGGGTCGGCGAAGACGATGTTGCCGGTCTGGAGGTGAACGGTGACGCCCTCGAACCCCAGCTCGGCCATCAGCGCGCGCTGCCGCGCCACGGGGAACTTGTTGTTGCCGCCCACGTTGATGCCGCGCAGCAGCGCTATCCGGGATGTCATGGGGCGGTTCTCCTGACGTGGCGCCTGTGGCCGGTGTGGTGGGCCTGTGGGGGAGCGTACTCGCACCGCGTCAGGAGGGGCACGGCATCATGGGGGCGTGCGGCTGGAAGCGATCACCTGGGAACGGCTGACCGAAGCGACCGCCGACCGCATCGCCGGGATGACGGCGGCGGACGGCGGCCCCTGGCTCAGGGTGGCGGTCGACGGCGCTCCCGCGGCGCGTCCCGGGGAGCTGGCCCGGGACCTGGCGGAGGCGCTGCGGATACGCGGGCGCCCGGTGCTCGTCGTCGCGGCGGCGGGGTTTCTGCGCCCCGCGTCGCTGCGCTACGAGTACGGGAAGCGGGACGCCGACGCGTACTACGACCGCTGGCTGGACACCGGAGCCCTGTGGCGCGAGGTCTTCGCCCCGCTGGAGCCGGGGCCGGACGGCACCGGGCGGGTGCTGCCCGACCTGTGGGACCCGGCGACCGACCGGGCCACCCGCAGCCCCTATGCCGAACTGCCGCCGGGCGGGGTGCTGCTGCTGCACGGCGCGCTGCTGCTGGGGCGCTGGTTCCCGTTCGACCTGTCGGTGCATCTGTGGCTGACGCCGGGCGCCCTCGGCCGCCGCACCGAGGAGGACGAGCGCTGGACGCTGCCCGCCTTCGCGCGGTACGAGGACGAGGTACGGCCCGTCGAGAGCGCGGACGTGGTGGTGCGGGCGGACAACCCCCGGCATCCGGCGTGGCACCGCCCGGAACCGTAGGCCCGACCGTGGGGGCCTGGGGGCCTGGGGCCGTCCGCCCGCGCCCGCGCGCTACTTCTTCTGCGGGCACTCCTTCCACGCGAAGTGGTAGGTGGTGCTCACGTCGCCGTCCGTCGAGTCCATGGTCATGAAGCTCGTCTTGTCCGTGGTGTTCGACGATCCGGCGTTGACCCGCAGTTCGGTGTTGATGTTGAAGTTCCGCAGCTCACCGCAGGGGGACCAGACCACGGTGGCGATGTCGGCCTTGTCGGTGACCTGCCAGTTGTCGTTGTAGGCGCCGGTGAAGTTGTGCGAGGCCGTGGTCGTCTGGGACTGCCCCTGGAAGTAGTACGAGGCCTTCTCGGTGGAGGACGAGCCGGGCTCCAGGTGGGCGTAGCCCCGGTAGTCGACGCTGGCGATGGCGTAGGAGAAGCCCTGGGGAACATGCGTGACCAGACTCAGCTGGCAGTTCTTCCTGAAGTCGGTCGGCTTGGCTCCCTTGCCCACCTGGGCGAGGTAGTCGCTGTACGTCACGGTGAACGCGGTGTTGTCGGGAGAGACCGCCACCGCCGCCGTTCCCGCCGGACAGCCCGATCCGTTGACGGTCGCGACGGTGATCACGATCTTGTCGGGTGGCACGGTGTCGAACGGGGGTTGCGCGTATGCCTGGGAGGTGAGCGTCGAGGCGAATAACGCCGCGACCACGCCGCCTGCGTACAGAACACCGGGCATGATTCTCCATTCGATGGTGGATTTACCCGCCCTGAGGCAGGGCTAGGGGCATTCCTTCCAGGCCAGGTGGTAAATGGTGTTGGCTCCGCCGTCCGTCGAGTCCATGGCCATGAAGCTGGTGGTGCCGGCCGGCGAAGTGCCCGCGTTCACCCGCAGTTCGGTGTTGATGTTGAAGTTGCGGCCCTGGCCGCACGGCGCCCACACCAGCGCGCTGTAATCCGTGGCGTCGGTGGTCTGCCAGTTGTCGTTGTACGGACCGCCGAACTCATGGGTGCGCGATGCCGTGTCCGATGACCCCTGGAAGTAGTAACTTGCCTTCTCGGTGCCCTTCGCTCCCTTTTGCAGGGACCCGTAGCCGCGGTAGTCGACCTGGGCGATGGCGTAGGTGAACCCCTGCGGCACGTGAACGCCCAGGTTGAGCTGGCAGTTCTTACGGATGTCGGTGGGGTTCGAGCTGGGGCCGACCTGGGCGAGATAGTCGCTGTAGGTCACGGTGAAGGCCGTGTTGTCACCGGCCACGGCCACCGCGGCGGTCCCTTTCGGGCAGCCCGAGCCGTTCACGGTATTGACGCTTATCTGGATCTTTTCCGGCGGCGCATCGGGGGCCGAGGAAACACCTTGAGCGGAAAAGGCCGAGGCGAATAACGCCGCGGCCGCGCCGCCGGCGAGCAGAACACCGGACATGGCTCTCCAATTCGATCATCGGGGACGTGGTTGAGCCGTGAAGGAACGCGTTCGTCTTTTGTGCGTGAGCGGGAAGTGCGGGGAAGCGCGGGAGAACGAAAGGGCCTTACCGCGTACCAAAATGTGCTTGCGTTGCATTCTCGCCGGGGTGGGGCCCGCGAGCGCTCCCAAGGTAAGGGGGGAGGGTGGTCATGACAAGATGGCCGCGCATTTCATCGGCAAAATATTGTCCAACCCGGTAATCGGACAACCCCTCCGGTCAGAAAAGCGGTTGCGGAAGTACCCCTTCCAGGGCCAGCAGGGTCCGCTTGGTCTCCAGCCCGCCGCCGAAGCCGCCTATGCCGCCGTCGCTCTCCACGACGCGATGGCAGGGAACCACCACCGGCAGCGGATTGCTGCCCATGGCCACCCCGACCGCGCGGGCGGCATCCGGCTCGCCGACCCGGCGGGCGAGGTCCTGGTAGCCGACGACCGTGCCGTACGGAACATGGGCGGCCAGCTCACGCAGCACCCGACGGTTGAATCCGGCGGACAGGGACCAGTCCAGCGGCAGGGTGAACGCCCGCGTCCGCTCGGCGAAGTAGCTCTCCACCTGCCGTATCGCCTCGGTGAGATGCGCACCGGGCTCGGGCGCGGGCCCGGTGCCCAGGCGCCGGGTGAGCCGGTCGACGGCCCCGGCCGCCGTCTTCCGGTCGGCGTGGAAGACCACGTGGACCAGCCCCTGGCCGGTGGCCGCGAGCAGCAGGGGACCGATGGGCGTGTCGGACACCGCCCAGGACCAGTCGTGGGTCTCCTGCCGCTCGGACTGCCGCTCCGGCTGCCGCCGCTCGTTCGTCACACCTTCAGCGTAGGCGGGGGGTCCGACAACGCCCCGCCGTCAGCTGCCGTCAGTCGCCGTCAGCGGGCGTCGTCCAGCGCGTCCCGCACCACGTCGGGCTTGTTGGTGATGATCCCATTCACCCCCATCCCCGCGACCTTGACCGCCGTCGGGCCGTCGTTCACCGTCCAGGTGTAGACCTCCAGCGGCCGGCCGTGCGCCCCGTCCACCGCCTGGACCTCCGCCACGTACGAGGCGTCGATCGTCGTGTGGCTCGGGTTGATCTGGTCGGCGAACTCCGCGTACCGCGGCAGATCGGCGACCGCCGGGGTGCCCAGGAAGCCGGTCTTGATGTCCCGCCGCAGCCGGTGGACCGCCTGGACCGAGTCGGCGCTGAAGCTCTGCACGATCAGCCGCTTGAGGTGCTTGCGGTCCAGCCAGCCCTCCCGGCGCAGCTCGCGCACGGCCTGCCGCTCGATGCCCGGGTACAGTTCCGGCGCCTTGATCTCCATGAGCAGCTTCTGATGGTTGTCCGAAACCCGATCCAGGTACTCCTCCAGGGTCGGCACCGGCTCGCCCGCGAACTTCGGTCCGAACCAGCTCCCGGCGTCAAGTTTCTCGATCTCGTCCAGGGTGAAGTCGGAGATCTTCCAGGGGGCCCGGTCCGGGAAGACCTCCTCGACGTCGGTGGTCCGGTTCAGCGTGGTGTCGTGCATGACGATCAGTTCGCCGTCCCGGGTGCGCTGCACATCGTTCTCCACCCAGTCGATGCCCAGGTCGTCGGCGGCGTCGACGGCTGCCAGGGTGTTCTCGGGGGAGTAGCCGGAGGCGCCCCGGTGCGCCACCGTGACGGTGTGGTGGTGCGACATGCCGGGGGCGGCCTGCGCCACCGTGGGGAGGACCAGCGTGGAGACGCCCAGGAGAGCGCCGGATAACGCGGCGGCGGGGCGGATCTGCATACGGACTCCTCGCGTCGTCTGACTCGCGGACGGCCGAAGCGTGCCAGACCAGCCGTACCGGAGGACAGTCACAGAAAAGCCGTACATTGATCCATCTCGTACCCCTCCCGGACCGGGCCGCGAGCCGGCCTGCGCACCGGGCCGCTCCCCGGGCGGCGGGCCGGCCCGGGGAGCGGCCGTCCGGCCGTTGTCGGTGGCGAGTCGTACGGTGGGTCTCATGCGGCCCGTGACTCAGATCGAACGCAAGGTGGCGCCCTTCGAGGTCGTCAGCCCGTACCAGCCCAGCGGCGACCAGCCCACGGCCATCGCCGACCTGGACCGGCGCATCCGCGGCGGTGAGAAGGACGTCGTGCTCCTCGGCGCGACCGGCACCGGCAAGTCCGCGACCACCGCGTGGATGATCGAGAAGCTTCAGCGGCCCACGCTCGTCATGGCGCCGAACAAGACGCTGGCGGCCCAGCTCGCCAACGAGTTCCGCGAGCTGCTGCCGAACAACGCGGTCGAGTACTTCGTCTCGTACTACGACTACTACCAGCCCGAGGCGTACGTACCGCAGTCGGACACCTACATCGAGAAGGACTCCTCGATCAACGAGGAGGTCGAGCGGCTGCGCCACTCCGCGACGAATTCGCTGCTCACCCGGCGCGATGTGGTCGTGGTGGCATCCGTCTCCTGCATCTACGGCCTGGGCACCCCGCAGGAGTACGTGGACCGCATGGTGCCGCTCAAGGTCGGCGAGGAGATCGACCGCGACCAGCTGCTGCGCCGCTTCGTGGACATCCAGTACGCCCGGAACGACATGGCGTTCACCCGGGGCACCTTCCGGGTCCGCGGCGACACCATCGAGATCTTCCCGGTCTACGAGGAACTGGCCGTCCGGATCGAGATGTTCGGCGACGAGATCGAGGCGCTGTCGACGCTCCACCCGCTCACCGGCGAGGTGATCAGCGACGATCAGGAGCTGTATGTGTTCCCGGCCACCCACTATGTGGCCGGGCCCGAGCGCATGGAGAGGGCCATCGCCGGGATCGAGACCGAGCTGGAGCAGACCCTGGCCCGGCTGGAGAAGCAGGGCAAGCTGCTGGAGGCCCAGCGGCTGCGGATGCGCACCACGTACGACATCGAGATGATGCGGCAGATCGGCACCTGCTCCGGCATCGAGAACTACTCGCTGCACATCGACGGCCGGGAGACCGGCTCCCCGCCGCACACCCTGCTCGACTATTTCCCGGAGGACTTCCTCCTGGTCATCGACGAGTCGCACGTCACCGTGCCGCAGATCGGCGCGATGTACGAGGGCGACGCGTCCCGGAAGCGCACGCTGATCGAGCACGGCTTCCGGCTGCCCTCCGCGCTCGACAACCGACCACTGAAGTGGGAGGAGTTCCAGGAGCGGATCGGTCAGACGGTGTACCTCTCCGCGACCCCCGGGACGTACGAGATGTCCCGTGGCGACGGCTTCGTCGAGCAGATCATCCGGCCGACCGGCCTGGTCGACCCCGAGGTCGTGGTCAAGCCCACCGACGGGCAGATCGACGATCTGATCCATGAGATCCGCACCCGCACCGAGAAGGACGAGCGGGTCCTCGTCACCACCCTCACCAAGAAGATGGCCGAGGACCTGACGGACTACATGCTCGAACTGGGCATCCAGGTGCGCTATCTGCACAGCGACGTGGACACCCTGCGCCGGGTGGAGCTGCTGCGCGAGCTGCGCGCGGGCGAGTACGACGTCCTGGTCGGCATCAACCTGCTGCGGGAGGGCCTCGACCTGCCGGAGGTCTCGCTGGTCGCCATCCTCGACGCGGACAAGGAGGGCTTCCTGCGCTCCGGCACCTCGCTGATCCAGACCATCGGCCGCGCCGCCCGTAACGTGTCGGGCCAGGTGCACATGTACGCCGACAAGGTCACCCCGGCGATGGAGAAGGCCATCGACGAGACCAACCGCCGCCGGGAGAAGCAGATCGCGTTCAACGAGAAGAACGGGATCGACCCGCAGCCCCTCCGCAAGAAGATCGGCGACATCGTGGCGACCCTCGCGCGCGAGGAGATCGACACCAAGGAGCTGCTGGAAACCGGCTACCGCAAGGCGGCGGACCAGGGCAAGGGAGCGGGCAAGGGGCAGGCGAAGGCGCCGGTGCCCGCGCTGGCGTCCCACAAGGCGGGCGGCAAGGCGGCGAAGGGGGCCGAGGGCGGCACGCTGACCGACCGCCCGGCCGCCGAACTGGCCGACCTGATCGAGCAGATGACCGACCGGATGAAGGCCGCGGCGGCGGAGCTGCAGTTCGAGGTCGCGGCCCGGCTGCGGGACGAGGTCGGGGAGCTGAAGAAGGAGTTGCGGCAGATGAGGGAGGCCGGGCTGTCCTGACTCCTGGGGCGGGTGAGGTTGCGCCGGGGTTCCGCTGTGGGCCTGCTGTGTTGCAAGACCGACACAAAAGCCCGCTGGCCTGGCCGAAGCCCTGGTGGCCGCGCATAGGGTTTTCGGGAGGGCCGTGCACACGGCGCGGCCGCGGCCGCGCCGCGGCGGCCACGGGGAAACCGAGAGACGAGAGTAGGGACAGCGCGTGACGGTCAACATGTCCAAGGGACAGGCCATCAGCCTGCAGAAGGCCGACGGGGGCACCCTGACCGCGGTGCGGATGGGACTGGGCTGGCAGGCGGCGCCCCGCCGCGGACTGTTCGGCTCCCGTACCCGTGAGATCGACCTCGACGCGTCGGCGGTGCTCTTCGCCGACAAGCAGCCGACCGACGTCGTGTTCTTCCGCCACCTGGTGAGCGACGACGGCTCGGTGCGCCACACCGGCGACAACCTGGTCGGTGGCGCCGGCCAGGGCGGTGACGACGAGGCGGTCCTGGTCGACCTGCAGCGGGTGCCGGTGCACATCGACCAGATCGTCTTCACGGTGAACTCCTTCACCGGCCAGACCTTCGCCGAGGTGCAGAACGCGTTCTGCCGGCTGGTCGACGAGACCAACGGCCAGGAGCTGGCCCGTTACACCCTCACCGGTGGTGGCCAGTACACCGCGCAGATCATGGCCATCGTGCAGCGCGCGGGCAGCGCCTGGCAGATGAAGGCCGTGGGCGAGCCCGCCAACGGCCGCACCTTCCAGGACCTGATGCCGCACATCGTGCCGCACCTGTAAGCGCAGCGGTTCTCCCGTCGGCCCGGTGGTGCGTCTGCCCGCCGGGCCGACGCGCTCATGCGGCACGTTCGCACATCACGACGGAACGCGTCCGCACACCAGCACGGAACACAACGGAACACAACGAGGGGACGCACGATGACGGCCGAGCTGGTCCGGGGGCAGAACCACCCGCTGCCCCAGACCCGTTTGGAGATCCGGATCTCGGCGGGTAATCCGATCGTGGCCGGGGCGACACTCGGCGATGAGCAGGGCACGGTGCAGGGCGTCGAGTGGGTCGCGCACCCCGCCTCGCCCCAGCTGCCCGGCATCGAAGTGCCCAAACAGGCGGCGGCCGCCCATCGGCTCGCCGTCGACCTCGACGCGCTGCCCGAGGGCGTCCACCGGGTGCATGTGCTGCTCGCCCTGGTGAGCGGGTCCGGCGGCCCGACCCGGTTCGGCGCCATGGCCGCGCCGACCGTGGCCGTCACCGGCCTCGACGGCACCGAGGTGGCCGGTTACACCATCACCGACCTTGACTCGGAGTCCGCGGTGGTCGCCCTGGAGCTGTACCGCAGGCAGGGTGCCTGGAAGGTGCGCGCGGTGGGCCAGGGGTACGCGGGCGGGCTGGCCGACATGCTGCGGGACCAGGGGCTGCCCCAGGCCGCCGAGCTGGCCGCCGAGATCAACGACGCGGTGGCGCGCGGCATGGCCCGCTCGGTGGCCCAGCCCCCGCCGCGTGCCGCCGGGGGCGACGGCCGGGTGCGTACGGCCACGGCGGGCGCCGGGTCCGCGCCGGACGCCCCGGGCCCGGGTCGGCCACAGCCCCAGCCACAGGCTCCGGCCCCGCCGCAGCCCCAGGCGGGGGACACGGCGCCGGGCGGGCGGGTCGACTACCAGCACCCCGGGCGCCGTACCGACGCGCCCCCCACGCCCCCGCCGGCCGTGCCGCCCGCCCAGCCCGGACAGCCCGCGCGGCCCGTCGCGGGTGACGCCTCCGGCTGGACCATGGAGGAGCGGCTCTACAACCAGGTCTGGGGCATGTTCGAGGACCTGGCCCGCACCACCGCCGCCTATCGCAGCGCCGTCGACTTCGCCGAGTCCCGGATGGAGCAGGAGCTGGACAAGGTGCTCTCCGATCCGCGCACCCGGGTCGGCCCCGCCGCCGACGCCGCCCGCGCGCAGGCGCGCGCCAAGCAGGCAGGTCTGGTCGAGCAGGCCCGGACCGCCCTCGACCGCGACCTGGCGCAGCTGGCCGCCGAGGCCGAGGTCGTCGAGCCCGCGCTGCCGCCCGCGTACGCCCGCTGGGACAGCCCGGTCTGGCAGGGCTATCAGGTGCCGATGGAGGTCCCGATGGCGCTGCGCCTGGGCGATCTCCACCTTCCGGAGCGCACGGAGCTGCGCATCCCCATGCTGGTGCGGCTGCCGCTGGAGCGTGGTCTGTGGATCGACGCGGGGCGCACCGGTTCGGTCCGCGGTGCGCTGCTGGACTCCGGGGAGCTGCGCAGGCTGGCGGCCGAGACGGCGGTGGCGCATGCGGCGCGGCTGCTGGCGGTGTATCCGGTGGACGAGTTCTCGGTGCACGTGATCGACCCGGCGGGCTCGGCGGCGACGTCGTTGGCCCCCCTGCTGTCGTCCGGTGCGCTGCGTGAGCCGCCGGCAGCCGGGGCGGCGGGGGTGTCCTCGGTGCTCGCCGCCCTGACCCGGCGCGTCGACCTGGTGCAGATGGCGGTCCGCAACGGGGCCACGGACGCGCTGCCGCCCGATCTGGACCTCGCCCAGCAGCTGCTGATCGTCCACGACTTCCCGCACGGCTTCGACGACCGGGCCGTCACCCAGCTGCGCTACCTCGCGGACGAGGGGCCCTCGGTCGGGGTGCATCTGATGATGGTCGCCGACCGCGAGGACGCGCAGGCGTACGGGCCGGTGCTGGACCCGCTGTGGCGCTCGCTGCTGCGGATCACCCCGGTCGCCGAAGATCACCTGGCCGATCCCTGGGTCGGCCATGCCTGGACGTACGAGCCGTCGCTGGTCCCGGTCGGCAGCCAGGTGCTCCAGCAGGTGCTGGGGCAGGTGGGGCGGGCCCGGGAGGCGTACGGGCGCTGACTCTGGAGATCAACTACAGATTGAGCAGGGCTTTTGCCTTTCTCTTTACTCTTTCATGGAACTTCCTGTACTCTTCTTTACGCGGAGGGGAGTACTCCTTAGCGGTGTTCCCGTCACCACGGATCGCGTCCGAGCACCTTGAGTCGGGTCGGGCGCGGTCCCGGGGCACCGGTCCGTGGCGCGAGCCCGGGCGGAAGAGACCTCCGGCAGCGACGACGCTGAAATTGCCGTACGAATGCCGGAGGATCCGTGGACGTTTCCGTGGCCATGTGGGGGCTGACGATTGTCGGTCTCTGCGCCCTTATCGCCGTCGACTTCTTCATAGGCGGCCGCAAGCCGCATGAGGTCTCCCTCAAGGAGGCCGGGATCTGGACGACCGTCTGGATCGTCCTCGCCGGGCTCTTCGGGCTCGGGCTGCTGGTCTTCGCCGGCGGCCAGCCCTCCGGCGAGTTCTTCGCGGGCTTCATCACCGAGAAGTCGCTGAGCGTCGACAACCTCTTCGTCTTCGTCCTGATCATGGCGAAGTTCTCGGTGCCGACGATCTACCAGCAGCGGGTGCTGATGGTGGGCGTGCTGATCGCCCTCGTGCTGCGGGCGGTCTTCATCGCCGCGGGCGCCGCGATCATCTCGACCTTCGCCTGGGTCTTCTACATCTTCGGCGCCTTCCTCATCTGGACGGCCTGGAAGCTCATCCAGGAGGCGCGCTCCGATGAGGAGGAAGAGGAGTTCGAGGAGAACCGCCTGCTCAAGGCGGTCGAGAAGCGGGTCCCGTCCACCGACCAGTACCACGGCACCAAGCTGTTCATCATGGAGAACGGCAAGCGGCTGATGACGCCGATGCTGATCGTCATGCTGGCGATCGGCACCACGGACGTCCTCTTCGCGCTGGACTCCATACCGGCGATCTTCGGCCTGACCCAGGATCCGTACATCGTGTTCACCGCCAACGCCTTCGCGCTGATGGGTCTGCGTCAGCTGTACTTCCTGATCGGCGGGCTGCTCAAGAAGCTGGTCCACCTGTCGTACGGGCTGTCGGTCATCCTCGGCTTCATCGGCGTCAAGCTGGTGCTGCACGCGCTCCACGAGTCCGGGGTGCATGTCCCGCAGATCTCCATTCCGGTGTCGCTGGGCGTGATCTGCGCGGTGCTCGCGATCACGACGATCACCAGCCTCTACGCCTCGAAGAAGCAGGCCGTGGCGGAGGCGGGGACCGGGGAGGACCGGGCCCGGGAGAAGGACAGCGCCGACGTCTGACGCCCGTCCGTACGGGCGGGCCCGTCCTGCGGCGCACCCGCCCGTACGACCCGGGGCTCAGACAGGAGCCTCCCCGGCCTCCAGGGGCCGCGCGGCCGACCGTCCGCCCGCCGGACGGTCGGCCGCCGGGTGCGTCTCCGGCAGCAGGGCGAAGCAGCCGAGGCTGAGCAGCGCGACCGCGGTCAGATATCCGGCGACGCCCCAGGGCGGGCCGTCGCCCCGGGAGACCGCGGTGGCCACGATGGGGGTGAGCGCACCGCCGAGCACCCCCGCGAGGTTGTAGCCGAGCCCCGCGCCCGTGCAGCGCACCCGCGGCTCGTACAGCTCGGGGAGATAGGCCGAGGTCACGGCGAACAGGGTGACGAAGGCGAGCAGCGCGCCCAGGAAGCCCAGGAACATCAGCGGCGGCTCCCCGGTGCGCAACAGCGCGACCAGCGGGAACATCCACACCACCGTGGCCGCGCAGCCCAGCAGGCACAGGGGCCGCCGCCCGAAGCGGTCACCGAGATGGGCCGCCAGGGGCGTCACGGCGCCCAGGACCGCCACGGCGGCCATGATGCAGCCGAGCATGACGGTGCGGTCCACTCCGAGCCGCTCGGTGCCGTAGGCGAGGGACCAGGTCGTCACCGCGTAGAAGACCGCGTATCCCACCGCGAGCCCGCCCGCGGTCAGCAGCACCAGCCGCCAGTGGCCGCGCACCACCTCACCCAGCGGCGCGGCGGCCCGCTCGCCGCGCTCGGCCAGTTCCCGGAACCGCGGGGTCTCGGTCACCTGGGCGCGCAGCAGCAGCCCGGCGGCCACCAGCAGCCCCGCACCCCAGAACGGCACCCGCCAGCCCCACGAGCGGAACGCGGCGTCGGAGAGCGTGGCGGACAGGATCAGCATCGTGCCGTTGGCCAGCAGGAAGCCGATGGGCGGGCCGATCTGCGGAAAGCCCGACCACAGGCCGCGCCGCCCGGCGGGCGCGTGTTCGACGGTCAGCAGAACCGCCCCGCCCCATTCGCCGCCGAGCCCGAGGCCCTGGAGGAAGCGGAGCGTGAGCAGCAGGGCGGGGGCGGCGATGCCGATCGCGTCGTACGTCGGCACGAAGCCGACCGCGACCGTCGCGAGGCCGGTCAGCAGCAGTGAGGCGATGAGCACCGGCCGCCGACCGTGGCGGTCGCCCAGCGACCCGAGCAGCATCGCGCCCAGCGGCCGGGAGACGAACCCGGCGGCGAAGGTGCCGAAGGCGGCCAGGGTGCCCGCGAGCGGGGAGAAGGTGGGGAAGAAGAGCGGGCCGAGGACGAGGGCCGCGGCCGTGCCGTAGACGAAGAAGTCGTAGAACTCGATGGCGGTGCCGACCAGGGCCGCGGCGGCGAGGCGGACCATGGAGGGGGCGGCAGGGGCGGACGGGGCGCGGTCGTCGTCGCGCGGGACGTCGTGCATGCCGCGCCAACAGCCGCCGCGGCACACCGGTTACGGGGCGCGCGGTGGCGTTCGGCGCGGTGCGGGGGTGGAGGGGGCGCTACCAGCCGCGCTCGCGCCATTCGGCGAGGTGGGGGCGCTCGGCGCCGAGGGTGGTGTCGTCACCGTGGCCGGGGTAGACCCAGGTCTCGTCCGGGAGCCGGTCGAAGAGCTTGGTCTCGACGTCGTGGAGCAGGCTCTCGAACGCCTCGGGGTCCTTCCACGTGTTGCCGACGCCGCCCGGGAACAGGCAGTCGCCGGTGAACACGTGCGGATGGCCGTGCGGGTCGTCGTAGACCAGGGCGATGCTGCCCGGGGTGTGGCCCACCAGATGGCGGGCGGTCAGCTCGACCCGGCCGACCCGCACCGTGTCCCCGTCCTCGACCGGCACGTCGGTGGGCACCGGGATGCCCTCGGCGTCGTACCGGCCGGCCAGGGTGCGGGCGCCGGTGGCGTCCACCACCTCGCGCAGTGCGGTCCAGTGATCCTGGTGGCGGTGGGTGGTGACGACGGACGCGATGCCGCTCTCGCCGATCAGCGAGAGCAGGGTGTGCGGGTCGGCGGCCGCGTCGATCAGTAGCTGCTCGTCGGTGGCCCGGCAACGCAGCAGGTACGCGTTGTTGTTCATGGGGCCGACCGCGACCTTCGAGATCATCAGATCGGGCAGTTCGTGCACGTCCGCTGGTCCGCCGACCGTCACCGCTCCGCTGTAGGTCATGGCCTCAAGCCTAGCGTCGGAAGGCCGGGCGGCGGGGGGCCGGGGGCGAGGCGGAGCCCGGGGAATACCTGGGGCGTTATGCGCCTTTTATCCCGTAGCACCCTCCACACGATCGGGTGAACGGGGAACGTGGGCCCGGCAAATCGAATGTGCGTGCTATAGGCTCGGTGTGCTGCATCCTTAAGACATCGCCGTGGCGCCCCCATACCCTGGGTCGGGGGCTTCGCTCCGCTCCGTCCTGTCCGTCGGGAAGGGACCCGGGAGCGGGCCCGGCGCACCCACCTCTCCTCAAGAAAGGTGCCGACCGGCGTGGCCGACCGTCTCATCGTCCGTGGCGCTCGCGAGCACAATCTCAAGAATGTCTCGCTCGACCTCCCTCGTGACTCCCTCATCGTCTTCACCGGACTGTCCGGGTCGGGTAAGTCGTCCCTCGCGTTCGACACGATCTTCGCCGAGGGGCAGCGCCGCTACGTCGAGTCGCTCTCCTCCTACGCCCGGCAGTTCCTGGGCCAGATGGACAAGCCCGATGTGGACTTCATCGAGGGCCTGTCCCCGGCGGTGTCGATCGACCAGAAGTCGACGTCCCGCAACCCGCGCTCGACCGTCGGCACCATCACCGAGGTCTACGACTACCTCCGGCTGCTGTTCGCCCGCATCGGCAAGCCGCACTGTCCGGAGTGCGCCCGCCCGATCGCCCGCCAGTCGCCGCAGGCGATCGTGGACCGGGTGCTGGAGCTGCCCGAGGGCAGCCGCTTCCAGGTCCTCTCGCCGCTGGTGCGCGAGCGCAAGGGGGAGTTCGTCGACCTCTTCTCCGATCTCCAGACCAAGGGCTACAGCCGGGCCCGGGTGGACGGCGCGACGGTCCATCTGTCCGACCCGCCGAAGCTGAAGAAGCAGGAGAAGCACACCATCGAGGTGGTCGTGGACCGCCTCACCGTCAAGGACAGCGCCAAGCGGCGGCTGACCGACTCGGTGGAGACCGCGCTCGGGCTCTCCGGTGGCATGATCATCCTGGACTTCGTGGATCTGGACGAGGACGATCCGCAGCGCGAGCGGATGTTCTCCGAGCACCTCTACTGCCCGTACGACGACCTGTCCTTCGAGGAGCTGGAGCCGCGCTCCTTCTCCTTCAACTCGCCGTTCGGCGCCTGCCCGGACTGCACCGGGATCGGCACCCGGATGGAGGTCGACCCGGAGCTGATCATTCCGGACGAGGAGAAGTCGCTGGACGAGGGAGCCATCCACCCCTGGTCCCACGGTCACACCAAGGACTACTTCGGACGGCTGGTCGGCGCGCTCGCCGACGCCCTCGGCTTCCGTACGGACATCCCGTGGGCCGGGCTTCCGCAGCGGGCCAAGAAGGCGCTGCTGAACGGCCACCGCACCCAGATCGAGGTCCGCTACCGCAATCGCTACGGCCGTCAGCGCGCGTACACCACCGCGTTCGAGGGCGCGGTGCCCTTCGTCAAGCGGCGCCACTCGGAGGCGGAGAGCGACAGCAGCCGGGAGCGGTTCGAGGGCTATATGCGCGAGGTGCCCTGCCCCACCTGTGACGGCACTCGCCTCAAGCCGATCGTCCTCGCGGTCACCGTGCAGGAGCGGTCCATCGCGGACGTCTCCGCGATGTCGATCAGCGAATGCGCCGAGTTCCTGCGGAACATGGAGCTGACCGCTCGCGAGAAGACCATCGCCGAGCGTGTCCTCAAGGAGGTCAACGAGCGGCTGCGGTTCCTGGTCGACGTCGGTCTGGACTATCTCTCGCTCAACCGGGCGGCGGGCACCCTCTCCGGCGGTGAGGCCCAGCGCATCCGGCTGGCCACCCAGATCGGTTCCGGTCTGGTGGGCGTGCTGTACGTGCTGGACGAGCCGTCGATCGGTCTGCACCAGCGCGACAACCACCGGCTGATCGAGACACTGGTGCGGCTGCGCGACCTCGGCAACACCCTGATCGTCGTGGAGCACGACGAGGACACCATCAAGACCTCGGACTGGGTGGTGGACATCGGCCCGGGCGCGGGCGAGCACGGCGGCAAGGTGGTGCACAGCGGGCCGCTGAGCGAGCTGCTGGTCAACGAGGAGTCGGCGACCGGCCACTATCTGTCGGGCAAGAAGGCCATCCCGCTGCCGGGGGCCCGGCGTCCCACGGACCCGGAGCGGCGGCTGACGGTGCACGGCGCCCGGGAGAACAACCTCCAGGACATCGACGTGTCCTTCCCGCTCGGTGTGCTCACCGCCGTCACCGGGGTCTCCGGATCCGGGAAGTCCACGCTGGTCAACGACATCCTCTACACCCATCTGGCCCGCGAGCTGAACGGGGCGAAGACCGTCCCCGGGCGGCACACCCGGGTCGCCGGTGACGACCTGGTCGACAAGGTGGTCCATGTCGACCAGTCGCCCATCGGCCGCACGCCGCGGTCCAACCCGGCCACGTACACCGGGGTGTTCGACCATGTGCGCAAGCTGTTCGCCGAGACGATGGAGGCGAAGGTGCGCGGCTACATGCCCGGGCGCTTCTCCTTCAACGTCAAGGGCGGTCGCTGCGAGAACTGCTCCGGTGACGGCACGATCAAGATCGAGATGAACTTCCTGCCGGATGTGTATGTGCCGTGCGAGGTCTGCCACGGCGCGCGCTACAACCGGGAGACGCTGGAGGTGCACTACAAGGGCAAGTCCATCGCCGAGGTGCTGGACATGCCCATCGAGGAGGCGCTGGCCTTCTTCGAGGCGGTGCCGACGATCGCCCGCCATCTGCGCACCCTCAACGAGGTCGGCCTGGGGTACGTGCGGCTCGGCCAGCCCGCGCCGACCCTCTCCGGCGGTGAGGCGCAGCGGGTCAAGCTGGCGAGCGAGCTGCAGAAGCGGTCCACCGGGCGGACGGTCTATGTGCTGGACGAGCCGACCACGGGTCTGCACTTCGAGGACATCAACAAGCTGATCAACGTGCTGTCCGGGCTGGTCGACAAGGGCAACTCGGTGATCGTCATCGAGCACAACCTCGATGTGATCAAGACGGCGGACTGGGTTGTCGACATGGGCCCCGAGGGCGGCAGCGGCGGTGGTCTGGTCATCGCCGAGGGCACCCCGGAGGAGGTGGCCTCGGTCCCGGCCAGCCACACCGGAAAGTTCCTGCGGGACATGCTGGGTGACCGGGTGAGCGACGCGTCGGTGCCGGCGGCCCGCATGGGCGGCACGGCGAAGAAGGCGTCCGCCAAGAAGGCCCCCGCCAAGACGGCGGCCAAGAAGACCGCGGCGAACAAGACCGCAGCGAACAAGACCGCGTCGAAGAAGACCGTGACCAAGAAGGCCGCTTCGAAGCGGACCACCGCCAAGTAGGCCGCGGCAGAGCACTCGTGCGGTGCGCCGCGCCCGGACCGGGCGCGGCGCACCGCACGGTTTACGCCCCTACGGCCAGCTCGGCGGCGTACGGCGGCTCGGCGCCCGCCCGGGAGCAGGTGATCGCGGCGGCCCGGGCGGCGAACCCCAGGACGTCCTGCCAGGCGGCCTCGCCCAGCTTGGCCAGCGCGGGCGCCGACAGCGCGTCATGCGCCGCCAGCCGGTGCAGCAGCGCGGCGTTCACCGTGTCGCCCGCTCCGATGGTGTCCACGATCTCCACCCGCTCCCCGGGCACGGCCCAGCGGGATCCGTCCTGGCACAGCACGCTCAGCCCGTCCCCGCCGTGGGTGCAGACCACGGCCGCCGGTCCGGCCGCCGCCCACTCCCGTATCGCCGCCTCGACGGCCTCGTCGGACCCCGCCGGGGTGTCGCCGGAACCGGCCAGCCAGCGTGCGTCCTCGATGGACAGCTTGAGCAGTCCGACGTACGGCAGCCAGCCGCGGAAGCGGGCCCGGTAGGCGTCGGCGTCGGGAATGAGCCCGGTGCGGATGTTGGGGTCGAGCGCGGTGAAGACGCCGCGCCCTGCCTCGCGCCGCAGTAGCGCCTCGTACGCGCTCGCCCCCGGCTCCAGCACCAGCGAACAGGTCCCCAGCGACAGTGCCGTGGTCCCCTCCGGCAGCGCCGGGGGCAGCGCGAAGAGCCGGTCCGCGGTGCCCTGCACATAGAAGCCGAAGCCCGCCGACCCGTCGGCGCCGATCGACGCGACGGCGAGGGTGGTGGGCTCCGGGCCGCGCTGCACCAGGGCGGTGTCCACTCCGTCCTGGTGCAGCCGGGACAGCAGCGCCTCGCCGAAGCCGTCCGTGGAGACCCGTGAGCAGAAAGCGGTCGGCACGCCGAGCCGGCCCAGCGCCATCGCGGTGTTGTAGGGGCCGCCGCCGCGTGCCGGACGCAGGGCGGGCAGCTCGTCGCCCGTCGCGGCGGGCGCCGCGCGGTCGGGCACGAGATCGATCAGGGCTTCTCCGGCGACGACGATCACGGGACGGGGTCCTTTCCTGGAGGTGCGGGACGGTCGGCGGGCTCGGGTGCGGGCTCGGGAGCGCAGCCGCAGGATGTGCGGTGGACGAAGGCGCAGGGCAGCCGCACGGTACGCGGCGGCCGCCCCGGATGCTCCAGCCGGTCCAGCAGCAGCCGGACCGCGGTGCTGCCGATCTCCCGGCTGGGCTGGGAGATCGCGGTGAGCCCGGGGGAGAAGACATCGGCCCAGGTGAAGTCGTCGAAGCAGACGAGCGCCAGATCGCCCGGTACGGTGCGGCCCGCCGCCCGCAGGGCGCGCAGCGCGCCGATCGTCATCGCGTTGTTGGCGGTGATGATCGCGGTGGGCGGCTCGGCGGCGGTCAGGAGCCGGTGGGTGGCGTCCTCCGCGCCGCGCGCCTCGGAGTGGCCGTCCGCCAGCAGCCCGGGGTCGAACGGCAGCCCGCTGTGGTGCAGCCCGGTGCGGTAGCCGTCGATCCGCTCGGCGGTCGTGCTCAGCCCCGGCAGGCCCGCGACCAGGCCGATGCGGGTGTGGCCCAGCTCGGCGAGGTGGCGCACCAGTTGTTCGAGAGGGAACGCGTTCTCGGCGCAGACCTGGTCGTACGGATGGTCGTACCCGGCGCCGATCAGCCGGTCGAGGAAGACGCAGGGGACCCCGCGCCGGGTCAGATAGCCGATCAGCTCGGCGGGCTCGGCGGACGGCGCGACGATCACTCCGTCCACCCGCCGCTCATGGAGCAGCTGGACGACCTTCCGCTCATGGGCGGGGTCGTCGTGCGGATCGGCGATCAGCAGGCTGTAGCCGTGTTCCAGGGCGGCGGCCTCGACGCCCTGGAGGATCTCGGTGAAGTACGGATTGCTGATCGCCGAGACGGCAAGTCCGATCGAGCGGGTGCGGGCGGTGACGAGGGAGCGGGCGAGCGTATTGGGGGTGTAGCCGAGGTCGTCGATGGCGTCCAGGACGGCCTGGCGGGTGTCCGGCCGCACCCGGCGGGTCTCGTTGAGTACGTGCGAGACCGTGGCCACGGAGACGCCCGCGCGCCGGGCCACGTCGACCATGGTCGCCATCCGCCCGCCCCTCTCCTCGGTGTGCTGGGGGAACGTGGGGGAACGTACCGCATCCGCGACCCGGCGTAAACGCTTGCGCAAACGTTTACGTCCTGCCTCGGGCTTGCCGATGGGGTGGACCTATCCGTACCGGTATCGTCGTAGAGCAGCCCCATTCCGTACCGCCATGCCCCGTGGAGCCCCCATGACCAGCCAGCCCGCCTCCCGACGAACCATGCTGTGCGGAGCGGCCCTGGCCGGAGCCGCCGGGCTCGGGGCGGCGGCCTGCTCACCGGGGGGATCGGGCAGGAAGGCGTCCCCGACCCCCACCGCCCCCGTCGACCTCGGCCCGGCCGACGCCGTCCCGGACGGCGGCGCGAAGATCTACCGCGAGGACCGGGTGGTCGTCTCCCGGACCGCCGAGGGCCGGTACGCGGCGTTCAGCGCGGTCTGCACCCACCGGGGCTGCGTCGTGGACGAGGTCGAGAACGGAAGGATCAGCTGCCCCTGCCACGGCAGCGTCTTCGACGCCCGCACCGGCAAGGTCCTCCAGGGGCCCGCCGTGGAGCCGCTGCCGTCCGTGCCCGTCCGGGCGAAGGGCGGGAAGCTCATCGCGGGGCCGGAGGCCTGAGACACCGGAACTGTCACCGCCCGCCAGTAGGGTGGTGACCATGGCCGACCCGAGCAGCTACCGCCCCAAGCCGGGACAGATCCCCGAGTCGCCGGGGGTCTACAAGTTCCGTGATGAGCACGGCCGGGTGATCTACGTCGGAAAGGCGAAGAGCCTGCGCCAGCGGCTCTCCTCGTACTTCCAGGACCTGGCGAACCTTCACCCGCGCACCCGGACCATGGTCACCACGGCCGCCGCGGTCGAGTGGACCGTGGTCTCGACCGAGGTGGAGGCGCTGCAGCTCGAGTATTCGTGGATCAAGGAGTTCGATCCCCGGTTCAACGTCAAGTACCGCGACGACAAGAGCTATCCGTCGCTGGCGGTGACCCTCAACGAGGAGTTCCCGCGGGTCCAGGTCATGCGCGGCGCCAAGAAGAAGGGCGTGCGCTACTTCGGTCCGTACGCACACGCCTGGGCGATCCGCGAGACCGTCGACCTGATGCTGCGGGTGTTCCCCGTGCGCACCTGCTCGGCCGGGGTGTTCAAGCGCTCCGCGCAGATCGGCCGCCCCTGTCTGCTCGGCTACATCGGCAAGTGCTCGGCCCCCTGCGTCGGCCGGGTCAGCGCCCAGGAGCACCGCGAACTCGCCGAGGAGTTCTGCGACTTCATGGCCGGGCGCACCGGCACCTACATCCGCCGCCTCGAACAGCGGATGCAGGAAGCCGCCGAGGAGATGGAGTACGAGAAGGCCGCCCGGCTGCGCGACGACATAGGGGCGCTCAAGCGCGCCATGGAGAAGAACGCGGTCGTCCTCGCCGACGCGACCGACGCCGACCTGATAGCGGTCGCCGAGGACGAGCTGGAGGCCGCCGTCCAGATCTTCCACGTCCGCGGCGGCCGGGTGCGCGGCCAGCGCGGCTGGGTCACCGACAAGGTCGAGGCCGTCGACACCGCCGACCTGGTCGAGCACGCCCTGCAGCAGCTGTACGGGGAGGAGCGGGGCGACGCCGTGCCCAAGGAGGTCCTGGTGCCCGCCGTACCGGAGCCGGCCGAGCCGGTCACCCAGTGGCTCAGCGAGCGCCGGGGCTCCCGGGTCGATCTGCGCATCCCGCAGCGCGGCGACAAGAAGGACCTGATGGCGACCGTCCAGCGCAACGCCCAGCAGGCGCTCGCGCTGCACAAGACCAAGCGCGCCTCCGACCTCACCACCCGCTCCCGGGCCCTGGAGGAGGTCGCCGAGGCGCTCGGCCTGGACTCGGCGCCGCTGCGCATCGAGTGCTTCGACATCTCCCACTTCCAGGGCGATGACGTGGTGGCGTCCATGGTGGTCTTTGAAGACGGGCTGGCGCGCAAGGGCGAGTACCGCCGCTTCCAGATCAAAAGCTTCGCCGGGCAGGACGACGTCCGCTCCATGCACGAGGTCGTCGGCCGCCGCTTCCGCCGCTATCTGCAGGAGAAGCAGAAGATGGGGGAGTGGGAGGAACCCGAAGAGGCTCACGAGGCCACCGAGGAGACCTCCGGCCCCCTCGACGACGACGGCAGGCCCAAGCGGTTCGCGTATCCGCCCCAGCTCGTCGTGGTCGACGGCGGACAGCCGCAGGTCGCCGCCGCCAAGCGGGCGCTGGACGAGCTGGGCGTCGACGACGTGGCCGTCTGCGGGCTGGCCAAGCGGCTCGAAGAGGTCTGGCTGCCCGACGAGGAGGACCCGGTGGTGCTGCCCCGCAGCAGCGAGGGGCTGTATCTGCTCCAGCGGGTCCGCGACGAGGCTCACCGGTTCGCCATCACCTACCAGCGCAGCAAGCGCGCCAAATCGATGAAGGCCGGGCCGCTGGACTCCGTACCCGGCCTCGGCGAAAGCCGTAAGCAGGCGCTGCTCAAGCATTTCGGCTCCGTCAAGCGGCTGCGGGCCGCCACGGTCGAGCAGATCTGCGAGGTGCCGGGCGTCGGCCGGAAGACGGCCGAGACGGTTGCGGCGGCGCTCACCGGAGCGGCTCCGGCCGCCCCCGCCGTGAACACCGCCACAGGAGAGATCATTGAGGACGAGGCCGCATCGTCGGCACCGTCCGCGAGCCGGGGGACGAGATCATGACCGAGCACGAGATCCACGGAGACGGAGCGCAGGTGAATACGGGCACGACGGGAGAGTCCGCCGAGGCGGCAGCCATTCCCGAGCTGGTGATCATCTCTGGCATGTCCGGCGCGGGCCGCAGCACCGCCGCCAAGTGCCTGGAGGACCTGGGCTGGTTCGTGGTGGACAACCTGCCGCCCGCCCTGATCCCCACCATGGTGGACCTCGGCGCCCGCTCCCAGGGCAATGTGGCCCGCATCGCCGTGGTGGTGGACGTCCGGGGCCGCCGCTTCTTCGACAACCTCCGCGAATCCCTCGCGGACCTGGCCGCCAAGAACGTCAAGCGGCGCGTGCTGTTCCTGGAGGCATCCGACGAGGCCCTGGTGCGCCGCTTCGAGTCCGTGCGCCGCCCGCACCCGCTGCAGGGCGACGGGCGGATCGTGGACGGCATCGCGGCCGAGCGCGATCTGCTGCGCGAGCTGCGCGGCGACGCCGACCTGGTGATCGACACCTCCAGCCTCAACGTGCACGAGCTGCGCGCCAAGATGGACGCCCAGTTCGCCGGTGAGGAGGAGCCGGAGCTGCGCGCCACCGTGATGTCCTTCGGCTACAAGTACGGCCTGCCGGTTGACGCCGATCTCGTGGTGGACTGCCGCTTCCTGCCCAATCCGCACTGGGTCCCCGAGCTGCGCCCCTTCACCGGGCTCAACGAGGAGGTGTCCGGCTACGTCTTCAACCAGCCCGGCGCCAAGGAGTTCCTGGACCGGTATGCCGAGCTGCTGCAGCTGATCGCCGCGGGTTACCGCCGCGAGGGCAAGCGCTATGTGACGATCGCGGTCGGCTGCACGGGCGGTAAGCACCGCAGCGTGGCGATGTCCGAGCGGCTGGCCGCCCGGCTGGGCGCCGAAGGGGTCGAGACCGTCATCGTCCACCGTGACATGGGGCGCGAGTGACGATCCGTAACGGGCGGCTGCGGCGGCTCGTCGGGTCCCGTACGAGCCGGAGCGCGCAGCCCAAGGTGGTCGCGCTCGGCGGCGGTATGGGCCTGTCCGCGTCGCTGGCCGCACTGCGCCGGATCACCGGAGATCTGACCGCCGTGGTCACGGTGGCCGACGACGGCGGCTCCAGCGGTCGGCTCCGCGACGAGCTGGGGGTGCTGCCGCCCGGCGATCTGCGCAAGGCGCTGGCGGCCCTGTGCGGGGACGACGACTGGGGCCAGACGTGGGCCCGGGTCATCCAGCACCGTTTCATCAGCGAGGGCGAGCTGCACGGACACGCCGTCGGCAATGTGCTGATCGTCGCCCTGTGGGAGCAGCTGGGCGACCATGTGGCCGCGCTCGACCTGGTCGGCAAGCTGCTGGGCGCGCACGGCAGGGTGCTGCCGATGTCGGCCGTGCCGCTGGAGCTGCAGGCGTACGTCAAGGGCCATGACCCGGCGCGCCCGGACGAGGTGTCGACGGTCGCCGGGCAGGCGACCGTCGCGCTCACCCCCGGCGAGGTGCAGTCGGTCCATCTGGTGCCGAACGACCCGCCGGCCGTCCCCGAGGCGGTCGAGGCGGTGATGGACGCCGATTGGGTGGTGCTGGGTCCCGGTTCCTGGTTCTCCTCCGTGATCCCCCACCTCCTGGTGCCCGACCTGCTGCGCGCCCTCACCGACACCAAGGCCCGTCGGGTGCTCTCGCTGAATCTCGCGCCGCAGCCCGGCGAAACCGATGGCTTCTCCCCGCAGCGTCATTTGGAGGTTTTGGCCCGACACGCCCCTAAACTCGCCTTCGACGTGGTGCTGGCCGACGAGGCCGCCGTCCCCGACCAGAGCAGCCTGTGCGATGCCGCGAAGCGACTGGGCGGCACGGTCGAGCTGGCGCCGGTGGCCGCGACCGACGGTTCCCCGAAGCATGACCCGGAGCTTCTGGCGGCCGCGTACGACCGTATTTTTCGGATGCATGGAAGGATCGGCCCATGGCGATGACGGCAGCGGTGAAGGACGAAATCTCCCGGCTCCCCGTCACCCGCACCTGCTGCCGGAAAGCGGAGGTCTCGGCGATCCTGCGGTTCGCGGGCGGCCTTCACCTGGTGAGCGGGCGCATCGTGATCGAGGCGGAGCTGGATACGGGCATCGCCGCCCGCAGGGTCCGCAAGGACATCCTGGAGATCTTCGGGCACTCCTCCGATCTGGTGGTGATGGCCCCCGGGGGCTTGCGCCGCGGCAGCCGGTACGTGGTGCGGGTGGTGGCGGGCGGTGATCAGCTGGCCCGCCAGACCGGTCTGGTCGACGGCCGCGGCCGGCCGATCCGCGGGCTGCCGCCGCAGGTCGTCTCCGGGGCCACCTGTGACGCCGAGGCCGCCTGGCGCGGGGCGTTCCTCGCCCACGGCTCGCTCACCGAGCCCGGCCGCTCGTCCTCCCTGGAGGTGACCTGCCCCGGCCCGGAGGCCGCGCTGGCGCTGGTCGGCGCCGCCCGCCGGCTGCAGATCGCCGCGAAGGCGCGCGAGGTGCGCGGGGTGGACCGGGTCGTCGTCCGTGACGGTGATGCCATCGGCGCGCTGTTGACGCGGCTGGGGGCGCACGAATCGGTGCTCGCCTGGGAGGAGCGGCGGATGCGCCGCGAGGTGCGGGCCACCGCCAACCGCCTGGCCAACTTCGACGACGCCAATCTGCGCCGCTCCGCCCGGGCCGCCGTCGCCGCGGGCGCGCGGGTGCAGCGCGCGCTGGAGATCCTGGGCGAGGAGGTGCCCGAGCACCTGGCCGCCGCCGGGCGGCTGCGCATGGAGCACAAGCAGGCATCCCTGGAGGAGCTGGGCGCGCTCGCCGACCCGCCGCTGACCAAGGACGCCGTCGCGGGCCGTATCCGCAGGCTGCTCGCCATGGCCGACAAGCGCGCCCAGGACCTGGGCATTCCGGGTACGGAGTCGAGCCTGACCGACGAGATGGCCGAGGGCATGGTCGGCTGACCGGCGGACCGGCTGAGCTGCGCCTTCGCGGCCGTCGCGTCCCGCGCCCCCGGCTCCCCGTGCGGACCCGGGGGCGCGGTGCGTCCGGGTGATCACCGATCACCCCAGGTGTTCACATCATCGGATCATGGCCCGCGCGTCGCTGTTGACATGGTCATGGGCTGACATGAGGCTTATGCGGCGATGCACCCAGTCGATGCACCCATACGTCGGAACGACAGTCAGGGGGGCTCATGACGACACGCAGGACCAAACGGAGACGTACGGCGAGAGCGATCCTCGCGGCGACGGCCCTGTTATTGGGGGGAATGGCCGCCACACCCGCGGCCCACGCACAACCGGCGGCCGACGCCGCCGCCGAGGGGCTGTCCGTATGGACCGCCCAGGTCACCCGGGCCCAGATCCCGCTGCTGCTGAGGGCGGGCGTGGACGGGACGGAACTCGGCGCGCAGGTGCCCGAGAAGGGCGCCGGGCCGGTCGAGCTGTATCTGACCGGCACCCAGGCCGCCGCGCTGCGCGGCCAGGGCATCGCCCTCACCGAGAAGAAGCTCTCGCAGCGGACCCTGAGCCGCGTCGAGGCCGCGGGTGACGGCGTCTTCCGCCCGTACAGCGGCGACGGCGGGCTCAAGCAGGAGATCGTGGAAACCGGCCGGGCGCATCCCGGTCTCACCAAGGTGGTCAGCATCGGCAAGACCACCCAGGGCAAGGACATCCTCGCGCTCAAGCTCACCAAGGGCGCCGCGAAGAGCCGCGACGGCAGCAAGCCGTCGGTGCTGTACATGTCCAACCAGCACGCCCGTGAGTGGATCACCCCGGAGATGACCCGGCGGCTGATGCACTACTACCTGGACCGCTATGGCAAGGACGACCGCGTCACCAGGATCGTGGACCGCACCGAGCTGTGGTTCGTGCTCTCCGCCAACCCGGACGGCTACGACTACACGCATCAGAGTCCCAAGAACCGGCAGTGGCGCAAGACCTTGCGGGACAACAACGGCGACGGCAAGATCACCGCCGGCGACGGTGTCGACCCCAACCGCAACTTCCCCTACAAGTGGGGCTACGACAACGAGGGGTCGTCCGCCGACCCGGCCGACGAGACCTACCGCGGCCCCGCCCCCGGCTCCGAGCCCGAGACCAAGGCGCTGGACCGCTTCGAAAAGCGCATCGGCTTCGAACTCGGCGTCAACTACCACTCGGCCGCCGAACTGCTGCTCTACGGCGTCGGCTGGCAGGTCGCCACCCCGACCCCCGACGACGTGCTCTACAAGGCGCTCGCCGGCACGCCCGAGCACTCCGCGATCCCCGGCTACCACCCACAGGTGTCCTCGGAGCTGTACACCACCAACGGCGAGGCCGACGGCCACGCGGCCAACGTCAACGGGATGATGCTGTTCACCCCGGAGATGTCGACCTGTCAGACCGCGTCCGATGTCGACCCGAACGACGCCTGGCAGCCGCGGGACTGCGCGTCCATCTTCACCTTCCCGGACGACGAGAAGCTGATCCAGCAGGAGTTCGCCAAGAACATCCCCTTCGCGCTCTCCGTCGCCGAGACCGCCCAGCACCCCGACCGGCCGTCGTCGTCGGTCGGCATGACCGCGCCCGACTTCACCCCGGACGCCTTCACCACCTCCTACGCCCGCGGCGCCGCCCAGGACGTCTCCGTCACCGTCCGCAAGAGCGTCCGCGACAAGAAGCTCAACTACCGGGTGAACGGCGGGCGCACCCACACCGCGTCCCTGCGGCCCTGGAAGGGCGGCGAGACCTACGGCGGCGAGGACAACATCCGCTTCGACCAGTACCGGGCCGCCGTCAGGGGCGCGGACCCCGGAGACAGGGTGAAGGTCTGGTTCACCGGCCGCACGAAGGGCGGCGCGCGGACCGCGAGCGAGCCGTTCGGCTACGCCGTCGCGGAGCGGCCCCGCGCCGACACCCTGGTGATCGCCGAGGAGGGCGGCAACGCCCCGGCCCGGCACACCGCCGCGTACACCAGGGCGCTGGCGGACAACGGCCGCAAGGCGGCCGTCTGGGACGTCGCGACCAAGGGAGCGCCGTCCGCGCTCGGGGTGCTCGATCACTTCAGGACGGTGCTCTGGTACACCGGCGCGGAGAAGCCCGGCGGGGCCACCCTGCTCGCGGTGCGCGACTACCTCAACGAGGGCGGCAAGCTGATCACCACCGGTGAGCAGGCGGGCGGCAGCTCCGTGGTGGGCCCGGCCGACACCGACGACTTCAGCCAGTACTACCTGGGCGCCGACGGCCGCCTCACGGTGCAGTCGCCGCCCACGTACCAGGGCGCCGGGGCGCTCGACGGGGCCTCCGCGGCGCTCGGCGACGCGCCCGGCAACCCGCTCGACGCCGCGGGCGCGTACACCGTCACCTCCGATGTGCTGCCGCCGGAGGACTTCCCGCAGTTCCGCAGCGCGGGCGCGGGCGCGTACTCCGGCGTGCGCACCCCGTTCCAGCCCTACGAGGGCGAATGGATGGCCGCCGCCGTCCACCGGAACAACTCCTGGATGCGGCTGTCCCGCACCGTCGACCTGACCGGGGTGAGCGCCGGGGACAAGCCGAGCCTGGCCTTCCGGCTCAGCTACGACACCGAGCCCGGCTACGACCATGTGATCGCCGAGGCGCACACCGTCGGCGCGGACGACTGGACCACGCTGCCGGACGCGGGCGGCGCCAGCTCGGACCGGGTCCCGGCCGAATGCGAGGCGGGCTTCCTGCTGACCGCCCACCCGTTCCTGAAGCACTATCTGGCCGCCGGCGACGACGGCTGCCGCGGCCAGGGCAGTACGGGCGCCTGGAACAGCTTCACGGGCTCCTCGGGCGGCTGGCAGCCGGTCTCCCTGGACCTGAGCCGCTACGCGGGCAAGAAGGTCGAACTGGCACTCTCGTACGTCACCGATTCGGGCACCGGCGGCCGCGGCGCCTTCATCGACAGCACCGCGCTCGTCACCGGCGGCGGCACACGGGACGCCGAGGGCTTCGAGACGGCGCTCGGCCCCTGGTCGGTGCCGGGGCCGCCGGAGGGCAGCCCGGCGAACACGGCGGACTGGGCGCGCTCGAAGGAGCTGTTCCGGACCGCGGCCGCGGTCACCACCCGGGACACCGTGCTGCTCGGATTCGGCCTGGAACACGTCAAGGACGCCGCTCAGCGGGCGTCACTCGTGAGGAGTGCACTGCGTGCGCTGCACCGTTGACAGAGTGTGACAAGTCGTGACTGAATCGGCGGCCCATGCCCCTTTCCGGTGGTCATGGGCCGCCGACGCCAATGTCACGGACGTTACGTGATAGCGGTAGGGTCGGAGGCGGTCGGGGATTCCCAAACAGCTCGCCGGCGTCCAGACCGGCACACCAACGAGGAGATCGGTTCGTGACGATCCGCGTAGGCATCAACGGCTTTGGCCGCATCGGTCGCAACTATTTCCGCGCGCTCCTGGAGCAGGGCGCGGACATCGAGATCGTCGGTGTCAACGACCTGACCGACAATGCCACCCTGGTGCACCTGCTGAAGTACGACACCATCCTCGGACGGCTGAAGCACGAGGTCAGCCACACCGAGGACACCATCACGGTGGGCAACCAGACCTTCAAGACCATGGCCGAGCGAGACCCGGCCGCCCTTCCGTGGGGAGAGCTGGGGGCCGACATCGTCGTCGAGTCCACCGGCATCTTCACCAAGCGTGACGACGCGGCCAAGCACCTGGCCGCGGGCGCCAAGAAGGTCCTGATCTCCGCGCCCGCCAAGGACGAGGACATCACGATCGTGATGGGCGTCAACAACGACAAGTACGACTCCGCCCAGCACCACGTCATCTCCAACGCCTCCTGCACCACCAACTGTGTGGCGCCGATGGCCAAGGTCCTCGACGAGAGCTTCGGCATCGTCAAGGGTCTGATGACGACCGTCCACGCGTACACCAACGACCAGCGCATCCTGGACTTCCCGCACAAGGACCTGCGCCGCGCCCGCGCCGCCGCGGAGAACATCATCCCGACCTCCACCGGCGCCGCCAAGGCCACCGCCCTGGTCCTGCCGCAGCTCAAGGGCAAGCTGGACGGCATCGCGATGCGCGTCCCGGTCCCGACCGGCTCGGTCACCGACCTGGTCCTGGAACTGGACCGCGAGGTCACCAAGGACGAGATCAACACCGCCTTCCAGAAGGCGGCCGAGGGTCAGCTGAGCGGCATCCTCGAGTACACCGAGGACCCGATCGTCTCCTCCGACATCGTCAACTGGCCCGCGTCCTGCACCTTCGACTCCTCCCTGACCATGGCCCAGGGCAAGCAGGTCAAGGTCGTCGGCTGGTACGACAACGAGTGGGGCTACTCCAACCGCCTCGTCGACCTGACCGTCTTCGTCGGCGGCAAGCTCTGACCCTGCCGCAATGAGCGAGGAACGGGGCCCGCTACGGCACACGTCGTAACGGGCCCCGTGCCATGATCAAGGAGTCACTCTGTGAAGACGATTGACGATCTCCAGGTCGACGGGAAGCGGGTCTTCGTCCGCGCCGACCTCAACGTCCCGCTCGAGGGCGAGACGATCACCGACGACGGCCGGATCCGCGCCGCCGTGCCGACCATCGCCACGCTCCTGGAACGGGGCGCCAAGGTGGTCGTCGCCTCGCACCTCGGCCGCCCCAAGGGCGCGCCGGACCCGCAGTTCTCGCTCGCCCCGGTCGCCAAGCGGCTCGGCGAACTCCTCGGCAAGCAGGTCGCGTTCGCGACCGACACCGTGGACGACAGCGCCCGGGCGACCGTCGCGGGGCTCGCCGCGGGCGAGGTCGTGCTGCTGGAGAACCTGCGCTTCAACGCCGGTGAGACGGCCAAGGACGACGCCGAGCGCGGTGCCTTCGCGGACCGGCTCGCCGCCCTCGCCGACCTCTACGTGGGCGACGGCTTCGGCGCGGTGCACCGCAAGCACGCCTCCGTGTACGACCTCCCGGCGCGGCTGCCGCACGCCGCGGGCGGACTGATCGCCACCGAGGTCACCGTCCTCAAGAAGCTCACCGAGGACGTCCAGCGGCCGTACGCGGTGGTCCTCGGCGGCGCCAAGGTCTCCGACAAGCTCGGCGTCATCGACCACCTGCTGGGGAAGGCCGACCGCATCCTGATCGGCGGCGGCATGGCGTACACCTTCCTCAAGGCCCAGGGCCACGAGGTCGGCAAGTCGCTGCTCCAGGAGGACCAGGTCCCGGTCGTCCAGGACTACCTGCGGCGGGCGCGGGAGCGCGGCGTGGAGTTCGTGCTGCCCGTCGACGTCCTCGCGGCGGACGGGTTCCCGGACCTCAAGACCAAGGCCCCGGCGCATCCGCAGGTCGTCCCCGCGGACGCCATCCCGGCCGATCTGGAGGGGCTGGACATCGGTCCGGACACCCGCAAGCTGTACGCCTCGAAGCTCGCCGACACGGCCACCGTCTTCTGGAACGGCCCGATGGGCGTCTTCGAGCACCCCGACTACGCCGACGGCACCAAGGCCGTGGCCCAGGCGCTTCTCGACAGCCCCGCCTTCACGGTGGTGGGCGGCGGCGACTCCGCAGCGGCCGTCCGCATCCTGGGCTTCGACGAAGCCGCTTTCGGCCATATCTCGACCGGCGGCGGTGCAAGCCTCGAATACCTCGAGGGCAAGACGCTCCCCGGCATCGCCGCACTGGAGGACTGAACACCGTGAGTGACCGCACCCCGCTGATGGCGGGCAACTGGAAGATGAACCTCAACCACCTCGAGGCCATCGCCCACGTCCAGAAGCTCGCCTTCGCGCTCGCCGACAAGGACTACGAGGCCGTCGAGGTCGCGGTTCTGCCGCCCTTCACCGATCTGCGGTCTGTGCAGACCCTGGTCGACGGCGACAAGCTGAAGATCAAGTACGGCGCCCAGGACATCTCCGCGCACGACTCCGGCGCGTACACCGGCGAGATCTCCGGCCCGATGCTCTCCAAGCTGAAGTGCACCTATGTGACCGTCGGCCACTCGGAGCGCCGCCAGTACCACGCCGAGACCGACGAGATCTGCAACGGCAAGGTGAAGGCCGCCTTCCGGAACGACCTCACCCCCATCCTGTGCGTGGGCGAGGGCCTGGACGTCCGCAAGGCGGGCAACCAGGTCGCGCACACCCTCGCGCAGCTGGACGGTGGCCTCAAGGACGTCCCGGCCGAGCAGGCCGAGACCATCGTGATCGCGTACGAGCCGGTCTGGGCGATCGGCACCGGCGAGGTCGCCACCCCCGAGGACGCCCAGGAGGTCTGCGGGGCCATCCGCGGCCGGCTGGCCGAGCTGTACAGCCCGGAGCTGGCCGACAAGGTCCGGATCCAGTACGGCGGCTCGGTGAAGTCCGGGAACGTGGCGGCGATCATGGCGCAGCCTGATGTGGACGGCGCCCTGATCGGCGGCGCGGCTCTGGACGCCGACGAATTCGTCAAGATCGTTCGTTTCCGCGACCAGTGAGTAGGTCCTGAGCCGGGCCTCGTCGTACTCTGTCGGGGGTCGTGGTGGCGCATTTCGCGCCTCCCCGGCCCCCGTCTCCCGTAATAAACCGTCCGTAACGAGCCCGAGAGAGTTGGTCCAGCCGTGATCATGGGGTTTTCGATCGCCCTCATCATCTTGAGCCTTTTGATGATGATGCTGGTGCTCATGCACAAGGGGAAGGGCGGGGGTCTTTCCGACATGTTCGGTGGCGGAATGCAGTCCTCCGTCGGTGGCTCTTCGGTCGCTGAGCGCAACCTGGACCGCATCACCATCGTGGTCGGGCTGCTGTGGTTCGTCGTCATCGTCGTGCTCGGCTTGCTGATGAAGCTCGACTGACGTTCGACCGAAGTGCGATCGAGGCCCGATTCCGGCCCGATAACTGACGTACCGTCGTCAGTGCGGCCGATTCGCGGCCTATCATGGGGGTGGCGTCATCAAGGGCGGGTGTAACTCCTCTCGATGGACGCGCGTTGGGCCTTTCGTAGTCTGGGGCGCCGGGCAGCGGGGCCGCCAATCGAATGCTTCGCGGCACCATCACGCAGGGAGTTACGACCGTGGCAAGTGGCAACGCGATCCGTGGAAGTCGGGTCGGAGCGGGGCCGATGGGAGAAGCCGAGCGAGGCGAATCGGCGCCGCGCCTGCGCATCTCCTTCTGGTGCTCGAACGGGCACGAGACCGTGCCGAGCTTTGCCAGCGACGCGCAGATCCCGGACACGTGGGACTGCCCCCGCTGTGGCTTCCCGGCCGGCAAGGACCGGGACAACCCGCCGGACCCGCCCCGCACCGAGCCGTACAAGACGCACCTCGCCTATGTGCGGGAGCGCCGTAGCGACGCCGACGGCGAGGCGATCCTCGCCGAGGCGCTCGCCAAGCTCCGCGGCGAGATCTGAGCCGGACCGCCGCCCGGACACCCAGCGACAGCGCAGACGGACGGCCCGGCCGCGCACCCCTGACGGGGGTGCGCGGCCGGGCCGTTGTCAGTGCCGCGGGCTACCGTCAATTAGGTTGGTGGACACGGGGGCCAGGCACCGATGAGAAGTGGGCTGATGTCCGAGATGAACGCAGAAGGCCGCACCAGGCTCGATCAGCTGCCGGAGTGGAACGCACTGGCCGAGCATCGCAAGGCGCTGGGCGACGCGCATCTGCGCGAGCTGTTCGCGAACGACCCCGAGCGCGCGAGCAGGCTCACGCTCCAGGTCGGCGATCTCCACGTCGACTACTCCAAGCACCTGGTGACGGACGAGACGCTGCGGTTGCTTCGGGAGCTGGCACGGGCGACCGGAGTGACCGCGCTGCGGGACGCGATGTTCCGCGGTGAGAAGATCAACACCACCGAGAACCGCGCGGTGCTCCACACCGCGCTGCGCGTGCCCAGCTCGGCGGTCATCACGGTGGACGGCGGGGACGTCGTCCCCGAGGTGCACGCGGTCCTCACCAGGATGAGCGTGTTCGCCGACCGGATCCGCGCCCGCGACTGGCACGGCCACACCGGCAAGCCCATCAAGAACATCGTCAACATCGGCATCGGCGGCTCCGACCTGGGCCCGGCGATGGCGTACGAGGCGCTGCGCGCCTACACCGACCGCGAGCTGGTGTTCCGGTTCGTCTCCAATGTGGACGGCGCCGATCTCCATGAGGCGGTGCGCGACCTGGACCCGGCGGAGACGCTGTTCATCGTCGCCTCCAAGACCTTCACCACCATCGAGACCATCACCAACGCCGTCTCCGCCCGCGAGTGGCTGCTGAGCGGGCTCGGGGCCGGTGAGGAGGCCGTCGCCAAGCACTTCGTGGCGGTGTCGACCGCCGCGGAGAAGGTCGCCGAGTTCGGCATCAACACGGACAACATGTTCGAGTTCTGGGACTGGGTCGGCGGGCGCTATTCCTACGACTCGGCGATCGGGCTCTCCCTGATGGTCGCCATCGGCCCGGACTGCTTCCGCGAGATGCTGGCCGGCTTCCACCTGGTGGACGAGCACTTCACCACCGCCCCGCCCGAGCAGAACGTACCGCTGCTGCTCGGCCTGCTGGGCGTCTGGTACGGCAACTTCCACGACGCCCAGGCGCACGCCGTCCTGCCCTACAGCCACTACCTGTCCAAGTTCACCGCCTACCTCCAGCAGCTGGACATGGAGTCCAACGGCAAGTCGGTGGACCGGGAGGGCGAACCGGTCGGCTGGCAGACCGGCCCGGTGGTCTGGGGCACGCCCGGCACCAACGGCCAGCACGCCTACTACCAGCTGCTCCACCAGGGCACCAAGCTCATCCCGGCCGACCTGATCGGCTTCGCCAAGCCGGTGGAGGACCTGCGGCCCGGGCTGGTCGCCCAGCACGATCTGCTGATGGCCAACCTCTTCGCCCAGGGGCAGGCGCTGGCCTTCGGCAAGACGCCCGAAGAGGTCGCCGCCGAGGGCGTGCCCGCGGAGCTGGTGCCGCACAAGACCTTCCCGGGCAACCGCCCCACCACCACCATCCTCGCCTCCGAGCTGAGCCCGTCCGTGCTCGGCCAGCTGGTCGCGCTCTATGAGCACAAGGTGTTCGTCCAGGGCGCCATCTGGAACATCGACTCCTTCGACCAGTGGGGCGTCGAGCTGGGCAAGGTGCTCGCCAAGCGGGTCGAGCCCGCGCTGACCGAGGGCGCCGAGGTGCCGGGGCTCGACGCCTCGACGGCCCGTCTCGTCGCCACGTACCGCTCGCTGCGCGGCCGCTGAGGCGGCCCCTGAAGGCTTGAGCCCCTTCCCCTGAACACAGAGCTTCCCCTGAACGCACAGCGATCCCCCGGGCGCACACCGGCGCCCGGGGGATCGCTGTTCACCACGCTTACGGCGACGCCGGCGGGTACAGCTCGCGCGGCAGACCGCTCGCCGCCGCCCGGTCCAGCAGCCACAGGGTGCGGCTGCGGCCGTACGCACCCGCCGCCGGGGCCTGGATCTCCCCGGCCCCCGACAGGGCGATGGTCACCGCCTTCGCCTTGTCCTCACCGGCGGCCAGCAGCCACACCTCCCGCGCCGCGCGGATCGCGGGCAGGGTCAGCGAGACCCGGGTGGGCGGCGGCTTGGGCGCGCCGCGCACCGCGACCACCGTCCGCTCGGTCTCCCGGACGGCGGGCAGCTCGGGGAAGAGCGAGGCCACATGGGTGTCCGGGCCGACCCCCAGCAGAGCTACGTCGAACGACGGCGCCGCGCCGTGGTTCTCCGGCCGCGCGGCGCGCCCCAGCTCGATGCCGTACGCCTCCGCGGCGGCCTCCACATCGCCGCCGTGCGGACCGTCGGAGGCGGGCATCGGGTGTACCCGCGCCGGGTCCAGATCCACCGCGTCCAGCAGCGCCTCCCGGGCCTGGGTGGCGTTGCGGTCCGGGTGGCCGTCCGGCAGGAACCGCTCGTCGCCCCACCACAGGTCCAGCCGCGACCAGTCCACCGCGTCGCGCGCGGAGGAGGTGGCGAGGGCTTCCAGCAGAGCGTTGCCGTTGCGGCCGCCGGTCAGGACGACGGATGCGGAGCCCCGGGCGGCCTGGGCGTCCACGATCTTCGTGATCAGCCGGGCCGCGGCCGCCTGGGCCATCAGCTCCTTGTCGCGATGGACGACGACCTGCGGCGCGGTCACTTGTTCGCCTTTCCGCCGTTCTCGCCGTTCCCGCCGGCCTTTCCCTCCGTCTTGCCGCCCGGCTTCAGATCCGAGGGCTTCGGAGCCGGAGGGGCCGGTACGGCCGGAGGGGCCTGCGGTGGGGCGGGGGTGTTCGACGGGGACGGAGTCGTACCCGGGTCGCGCGTCGGCAGGGGCGGCGCCGGCGCCCCGCGCGGCGCCTCGGCGGTCGCGGTGGCCGTACCGCCGCCGTTCAGCTTGCTCACGCCGAACTTCACCGAGATCGCGTACATCTCGTCCGGGTCGAGCCGGCGCAGCTCCTCGGCGATCAGCTCCGACACCTCCCGCCGCTGGAGCGCGACATGCCGGTCCGGCTGCCCCGGCATCGCCAGCTCGGCCAGCGCACCGTCGGCCCGGTCCAGGCAGATCACGCCGTCGGCCGTCTCCAGCCGCACCGCGGTCAGCCCCGGGCCCTCGGAGATCTGCGTCTCGACCGGGACCCGCAGCCGCTCGGCGAGCCACAGCGCGAGCAATTCGCTGCTCGGGTTGTACGCCTCGCCCTCGACGACCGCGGAGGTGATCTTCGAGTGCTTCTGGTCCAGTGCGGCCGCCAGCACACTGCGCCACGGGGTGATCCGCGTCCACGCCAGGTCGGTGTCGCCCGGGGTGTACGTCTCGGCCCGCAGGCCCAGCGTCGCGACCGGGTCCTCGGTGGCCTGGGCGTCGGTGATGCGGCGCTGGGCCAGCTGCCCCAGCAGGTCCTTGGCGGGGTGCTCCGGGGCGTCCTCGGGCCACCACACCACGACCGGCGCGTCCGGCAGCAGCAGCGGCAGGACCACCGAATAGGCGTGGCTCGCCAGCTCGCCGTGGAGCCGCAGCAGAACCGTCTCACCGGTGCCGGTCTCGCCGCCGACCCGGACCTCGGCGTCCATCCGGGCCATCTTGCGGTCGCGCGGCGAGCGGCCCGGCCGCTTGATGACGACCAGGATGCGCGAGGGGTGCTCCTTGGAGGCCTCGCTCGCGGCCTTCAGCGCGTCGTAGTGGTTGCCCTCGTCGGTGACGATGACGAGGGTGAGCACCATGCCCACGGCCGGGGTACCGGTGGCCCGGCGCGCCTGGACCAGAGCGGAGTTGATCCGGCTGGACGTGGTGTCCGTGAGATCGATGTTCATGGCCGCCGCCAGCTCCGTCCGTCTCGTGCGAGCATCTCGTCCGCGGCCTTCGGCCCCCAGGTCCCGGACGTGTACTGCTCCGGCTTCCCGTGCTTCTCCCAGTACTCCTCGATCGGATCGAGGATCCGCCAGGACTCCTCCACCTCCTGGTGGCGCGGGAAGAGGTTCGCGTCGCCCAGCAGGACGTCGAGCAGCAGCCGCTCGTACGCCTCGGGGCTGGACTCCGTGAAGGACTCGCCGTACTGGAAGTCCATCGTCACATCGCGGATCTCCATGGAGGTGCCGGGCACCTTGGAGCCGAACCGGATGGTGACGCCCTCGTCCGGCTGCACCCGGATGACCAGGGCGTTCTGCCCCAGCTCCTGGGTGTCGGTGGCGTCGAAGGGGGAGTGCGGGGCGCGCTGGAAGACGACGGCGATCTCGGTGACCCGGCGCCCCAGCCGCTTGCCGGTGCGCAGGTAGAAGGGGACGCCCGCCCAGCGGCGGTTGTCGATCTCCAGCTTGACCGCGGCGTAGGTGTCGGTCTTCGACTGCGAGTCGATGCCGTCCTCTTCGAGGTAGCCGCGCACCTCCTCGCCGCCCTGCCAGCCGTGCGCGTACTGGCCGCGCACGGTGTGCTTGCCCAGCTCGCGCGGGAGCTTGACGGCGGTGAGCACCTTCAGCTTCTCGGTGACCAGCGCCTTGGCGTCGAAGGAGGCGGGCTCCTCCATGGCGGTCAGGGCGAGCAGCTGGAGCAGGTGGTTCTGGATGACGTCACGGGCGGCGCCGATGCCGTCGTAGTACCCGGCGCGGCCGCCGATGCCGATGTCCTCGGCCATGGTGATCTGTACGTGGTCGACGTAACTACGGTTCCACAGCGGCTCGAACATGGTGTTGGCGAAGCGCAGCGCCAGGATGTTCTGGACCGTCTCCTTGCCCAGGTAGTGGTCGATCCGGAAGACGTCGCTGGGCCGGAAGACCTCGTGGACGACCTGGTTCAGCTCCTGGGCGCTCTTCAGGTCGTGGCCGAAGGGCTTCTCGATGACGGCGCGCCGCCAGGAGTTGTTCTGCCCGTCGGACAACCCGTGCTTCTTGAGCTGCTGCACCACGTTGGGGAAGAACTTGGGCGGCACGGAGAGGTAGAAGGCGAAGTTGCCGCCGGTGCCGCGGGCCTTGTCCAGCTCTTCTATGGTCGCCTTCAGCTTCTCGAAGGCGTCGTCGTCGGAGAACTCCCCGGGGACGAAGCGGAATCCCTCGGCGAGCTGCTGCCAGACCTCTTCGCGGAACGAGGTCCGCGCGTGTTCCTTCACCGCGTCGTGGACGACCTGGGCGAAGTCCTCGTTCTCCCAGTCGCGGCGGGCGAAGCCGACGAGCGAGAAGCCCGGCGGCAGCAGGCCGCGATTGGCCAGGTCGTAGACGGCGGGCATCAGCTTCTTGCGGGACAGGTCACCGGTGACCCCGAAGATGACCAGGCCGGACGGCCCCGCGATCCGCGGGAGCCGCCGGTCCTTCGGGTCACGCAGCGGATTGCTGCCGATGGTCAAGGTCTTCACGCCTCCGACGGTGCGAGGCGGTTCAGCTCCGCCTCGGTGGACTTCAGCAGGTCGTTCCAGGACGTCTCGAACTTCTCGACGCCCTCGTCCTCCAGAAGCTTGACGACCTCGTCGTACGAGACGCCGATCGAGGCCAGCGCGTCGATGTCGGCCTGGGCCTGCTCGTAGCCGCCGGCCACGGTGTTGCCCTTGATCTCGCCGTGGTCGGCGACCGCGTCGAGGGTGGCTTCCGGCATCGTGTTGACGGTGCCCGGGGCGACCAGCTCGTCGACGTACTGGGTGTCCTTGTAGGCCGGGTCCTTGACGCCGGTCGAGGCCCACAGCGGACGCTGCTTGTTGGCGTTGGCGCGGTCCAGGGCGGCCCAGCGGTCGGAGCCGAAGACCTCCTCGTACGCCTGGAAGGCGAGGCGGGCGTTGGCGATGGCGGCCTTGCCGCGCAGCGCCTTGGCCTCGTCGGTGCCCTGCTTGTCGATGCGCTTGTCGATCTCGGTGTCCACGCGGGACACGAAGAAGGACGCCACCGAGTGGATCTTGGAGATGTCGAGGCCGGCGGCCTTCGCCTTCTCCAGACCGGCCAGGTAGGCGTCCATGACCGCGCGGTAGCGCTCCAGGGAGAAGATCAGCGTGACGTTGACGCTGATGCCCAGGCCGATCACCTCGGTGATCGCCGGAAGGCCCGCCTGGGTGGCCGGGATCTTGATGAAGGTGTTCGGGCGGTCCACCAGCCAGGCCAGCTGCTTGGCCTCGGCGATGGTGGCCCTCGTGTTGTGGGCCAGCCGCGGGTCGACCTCGATGGAGACCCGGCCGTCCTGGCCGCCGGTCGCGTCGTGGACCGGGCGCAGGATGTCGGCGGCGTCCCGGACGTCCGCGGTGGTGATCATGCGTACGGCTTCCTCGACGGTGACCTTGCGGGCCGCGAGGTCGGTGAGCTGCTGCTCGTAACCGTCGCCGCCGGAGATCGCCTTCTGGAAGATCGACGGGTTGGTGGTGACGCCGACGACGTGCTGCTGGTCGATCAGTTCGGCGAGATTGCCGGAGGTGATCCGCTTCCGGGAGAGGTCGTCGAGCCAGATCGCGACGCCTTCGTCGGCCAGCCGCTTGAGTGCGTCTGTCATGGGGTGTGTCTCCTGTTGCTCGTCGCTGTTCAAGTCGGATGCGGGCGTCACTGCCCGGCGGCGTCCAGGGACTCGCGGGCAGCGGTGACCACGGAGTCGGCGGTCAGGCCGAACTCCCGGTAGAGCACCTTGTAGTCGGCGGAGGCGCCGAAGTGCTCGAGCGAGACGATGCGGCCGGCGTCGCCGACGTAGCGGTACCACGTGAGGCCGATGCCGGCCTCGACGGCCACGCGCGCCTTCACGGACGGCGGAAGCACGCTGTCGCGGTACCCCTTGTCCTGCTCCTCGAACCACTCGATCGAGGGCATCGACACGACACGGGTCGGCACGCCGGCGGCCTGCAGCTGCTCGCGCGCCTCGACGGCGAGCTGGACCTCGGAGCCGGTGCCGATAAGGATCACCTTCGGCTGGCCGCCCTCGGCCTCGAACAGGACGTAACCGCCCTTGGCGGCGTCCTCGTTCGCCTCGTACGTCGGCACGTTCTGCCGGGTGAGCGCGAGGCCGTGCGGGGCCGGCTTGTCGCCGTGGCGGCGGGTGATCTCGCGCCAGGCGATGGCGGTCTCGTTGGCGTCGGCCGGGCGCACGATGTTCAGGCCCGGGATGGCGCGCAGCGCGGACAGGTGCTCGACCGGCTGGTGGGTGGGGCCGTCCTCGCCGAGGCCGATGGAGTCGTGCGTCCACACGTAGGTGACCGGCAGCTTCATCAGCGCGGCCAGCCGCACGGCCGGGCGCATGTAGTCGGAGAAGACGAGGAACGTACCGCCGTAGACACGGGTGTTGCCGTGCAGCGCGATGCCGTTCATGGTCGAGCCCATGGCGTGCTCGCGGATGCCGAAGTGGATCGTCCGCCCGTACGGGTCGGCCTCCGGCAACGGGTTGCCCTTCGGGAGGAAGGACGAGGACGCGTCGATGGTGGTGTTGTTGGAGCCGGCGAGGTCGGCCGAGCCGCCCCACAGCTCCGGGAGCACTCCGCCGAGCGCCTTGAGCGTCTGGCCGGACGCCTTGCGGGTGGCGACGTCCTTCCCGGCCTCGAAGACCGGCAGCGCGCTCTCCCAGCCCTCCGGCAGCTCACCGGCGGCGATGCGGTCGAACTCGGCGGCGCGCGCGGGGTTGTTGTTGCGCCATTCCTGGAGCTTCTTGTCCCAGGCGGCGTGCGCCTCGCGGCCGCGGTCGACCAGGCCGCGGGTGTGGTTGATCACCTCGGTGTCGACCGCGAAATGCTTCTCGGGGTCGAAGCCCAGGACCCGCTTGGTGGCGGCGACCTCGTCGGCGCCGAGGGCGGAGCCGTGGGAGGCCTCGGTGTTCTGCGCGTTCGGCGCGGGCCAGGCGATGATCGTGCGCGCGGCGATGATCGAGGGGCGCTCGGTCTCGGCCTGCGCCGCCTTGAGCGCCGCGTACAGCTCCTGGACGTCGAAGTCGCCGCTGGCCGCCTGCTCTATGCGCTGGACATGCCAGCCGTATGCCTCGTACCGCTTCAGCACGTCCTCGGACAGCGCGGTGGCGGTGTCACCCTCGATGGAGATGTGGTTGTCGTCGTACAGGGCGACGATGTTCCCCAGCTTCTGGTGTCCGGCCAGCGAGGACGCCTCGGCGGAGATGCCCTCCTCCAGGTCGCCGTCGGAGACGATCGCCCAGATGGTGTGGTCGAACGGAGAGGCGCCCTCGGGCGCCTCCGGGTCGAACAGTCCGCGCTCGTAGCGGGCGGCCATCGCCATGCCCACCGCGTTCGCGATGCCCTGGCCGAGCGGCCCGGTCGTGGTCTCCACACCGGTGGTGTGGCCGTGCTCCGGGTGGCCCGGGGTGAGGCTGCCCCAGGTGCGGAAGGACTTCAGGTCCTCCAGCTCCAGGCCGAAGCCCGCCAGGTAGAGCTGGACGTACAGAGTCAGGCTGGTGTGCCCCGGGGACAGGACGAACCGGTCGCGGCCGACCCAGTCCGCGTCGGAGGGGTCGTGCCGCATCAGCTTCTGGAAGAGAAGGTAGGCGGCGGGCGCCAGACTCATGGCCGTGCCAGGGTGGCCGTTACCGACCTTCTGTACGGAGTCCATGGCCAGGACGCGGGCGGTGTCAACGGCCCGCTGGTCCAGATCGGTCCATTCAAGGTCTGTGGTAGTCGGCTTGCTGCTCACCCTGAGTCAGGGCTCCTCTCCACAATGTCGCTGTCCGGTGACCGTGTGCACACCGGCGATGTCGAGCCTACCCCTGTAAGAACGGTCATCTTTTCGAGTTCCACTCAACGTCCTGGGAAACGAATCACAAGGTCGTGGCATTCCATCGGAGTTCTCTGCGGGACCCGCGGAATACCGTGTTCCGGCGGCGGTACGGGCCGTCCGCGCAGGTCTTCGGGGGGCGCCAACACGACCCGACCCCGGCGGCAGACGGTGTATCCGCTACGTCTAGAGTGGCGTGGTACGCGCAAGTCTTTACCGGGGTTTCATCTCCGGTGCTTGCTGGTTCTTGCTTCCACCAGGGGTGTGCGTGACGGCCGTCGAATCCCGTCCTGCGGGGGTGCTCGAAACGAGCGAATCGAGCCTCGGGCAGCGGCTTCCCGGCCGCCGGCCGTTCGGGGCCCGGGCCAAGGCGTTCGTGACGCTGACCAAGCCGCGCGTCATCGAACTGCTGCTGATGACCACGGTGCCGGTCATGTTCCTGGCCGCCCAGGGCGTCCCGGACCTGTGGCTGGTCCTCGCGACCTGCGTCGGCGGCTATCTGTCCGCCGGTGGCGCCGCCGCGTTCAACATGTACTACGACCGCGACATCGACGCGATGATGGACCGCACGTCGCAGCGTCCACTGGTCACCGGCATGGTCTCGCCGCGCGAGTGCCTGGTCTTCGCCTTCTCGCTCGCCGTCGCGTCCACGGCCTGGTTCTGGGTTCTGGTCAACCCGCTGTCCTCGATGCTGGCCCTCGGCGCGCTGGTCTTCTACGTCGTCGTCTACACGATGTGGCTCAAGCGGCGTACCTCGCAGAACATCGTGTGGGGCGGCATCGCGGGCTGTATGCCGGTGCTCATCGGCTGGTCGTCGGTCACGAATGAGGTGTCCTGGGCCGCGGTGATCCTCTTCCTGGTCATCTTCTTCTGGACGCCGCCGCACTACTGGCCGCTGTCCATGAAGGTCAAGCAGGACTACGAGCGGGCGAGCGTGCCGATGCTGCCCGTCATCGCGGGCAACAAGGCGGTCGCCCGGCAGATCGTCCTCTACAGCTGGGCCATGGTCGGCGTCTCGCTGCTGCTGTGGCCGCTCGGCTACACCGGCTGGTTCTACCCGGTGGTGGCGACCGTGCTGGGCGCGTTCTGGCTCAAGGAGGCGCACGGGCTGCAGGCGCGCGCCCGGGCCGAGATCACCGGCGCGAAGCTCAAGGAGATGCGGCTGTTCCACTGGTCCATCACCTATGTCTCGCTGCTGTTCGTCGCCGTCGCCGTGGACCCCTTCCTGCGGTGATCCCCTTCCAGCGGTGATTACTGGCGGGTAGCATCGGTGGTATGGCAGATACCACGCAGGCGTCCGCGAAGGACGAGAAGCGGGCCCAGCGACTCGCCCACCAGATCACGGCCTTCGCCAAGAGCCACGGCGGCAGCGCCGAGGGCCAGCTCGCCCACATCGGCCGCGGCACCGTCCGGATCGCCCTGGTGGGCGCCAACGGCGAATGGGGCACCCTCGTCGCCCCCAGCCGCGAGACGGCCGACCGTGCCGTCGAGATCGCCGGGCTCACGCTCCAGGACGACTTCGACGGCGACCTCGCGGCGAAGGTCCGTACGGGCCCGTACGAGTGGAAGCGCATGGCCGGTATCCAGCTGGGCGGCCCGCGCAACACCTGACGGTCCGCGCACCACCTGAGCCGCGCAGCCCGAACCGGCAAACGCCCGAACCGCGGAAAGTCCGTCCCGCGGACCGGCACAATGGGGCGGCGCCCGCATACGGCCGGTCCGCCGGTCCGCCGGACCCCGACCGGCGACACCTCGTGCGGCATCCGGGCGTTAAGCCCTGCGATGCCGGAGGGCGAGGAGGCGGCGGCGATGGACGAGCGTTCCCAGGAGACCCTGGGTCCCGCTACCGGCCCGGTGCCCCGGGACGGGCCGGGTGTGGAGCTGCCCCCGCTGGTCGATCAGCACGGCCACGGCATCGTTCACGGCGAGCTGGGCCTCGGCTCGTTCGAGACGCATCTGGCCACCGCCGCGGGATCGGGCCCGGCCCCGGCGGGGACCACGTACTTCGACAGCTGGACCGGGCTCGCCGTACGCCGCTGGTGCCCGCCGCTGCTGGGCATGGAACCGCACTGCACGCCCGTGCGCTATCTCGCCCGCCGCCGCGAGCTGGGCGCCTACCGCGCCGCCCGGCTGCTGCTGCGCGGCGCCGGCATCGGCACGTTCCTGCTGGAGTCGGGCGCCCCGAGCGCCCTCACCTCCGCCGCCGAGCTGGCCGCGGCGGCCGACGGCCGGGTGCACGAGGTCGTACGCCTCGAACCGCTGGCCGAACAGGTCGCGGACACCTCGGGGACGGTCGACGCGTTCATCGGCAACACCGCCGAGGCCCTGTACGCCGCCGCGCAGCACGCCACCGCCTTCGCGCTGGGCATCACCTTCTGCGACGAGACCCCGCCCGACCCGCACGAGGTGCGCCGCGCGGCGGCCCGGCGGCTCTCCGCGCGCCCGGCGCGCAACCGGGCGCCCGACCCCGTGCTCGCCCAGCATCTGATGTGGAGCGCCGTGGCGACCGGGCTGCCGGTGCAGCTGCACTGCGCCGATCCGCAGCCGCTCGTCGGCTTCTTACGCGCCACCGCCGGGTTCGGCACCGACCTGGTGCTGCTGCCCGACCGGCCGCACCACCGCGGCGCGGCCCAGCTCGCCGCCGTCTTCCCGCACGTCTACGCGGACGCGGGACCGCGGCCGGCGGAGACGCTGGGCGAGGCGCCGTTCGGCAAGCTGCTGTTCTCCACCGGCGCCCGAGCGCTGCCCGAGCTGTATGTGACCGCCGCCCGGCTGTTCGGCCGGGCCATGAACCGGCTGGCGGCCGAATGGGTCGCCGACGGCATCTGTACGCGGGCGGAGGCCCGGCGGATCGCCGGGCTGGTCGCGGCCGGGACGGCGCGCCGGGTCTACCGGCTGGACGCGGCGGGCTCGGGCTCCGGGGCCGCCGGGCTCTCCGGCTGAAGGGACTCGTGGTCGCCCGTGGGGCCGGACTCCGGGGCGGCGGCGAGCGAGGGGCGCTCCCGCTGCGCGAAGAACACCCGCAGGACCGCGATCCACACCAGGCAGGACCCGAACATGTGGATGCCGACGATCACCTCGGGCAGGCCCGTGAAGTACTGGACGTACCCGATCACGCCCTGGAGGAGCAGCACGGCCAGCAGGTCGAGCACCGTACGGCGCAGGGCCGCCGGGGCCTGCACGGCGCGCAGCACGAACCACAGGGCGACGGTGAGGCCCAGCACGATGTAGACGAAGTCCACGTGGAGCTGGGTGATCTCCTGCCAGTCCAGCGGGATCCGGTGCACCTCACGGGCGTCACCGGCGTGCGGACCGGACCCGGTGACCACGGTGCCGAGCAGGATCAGCGTCAGGGTCGCGCCGACCAGCAGCCAGGTCAGCTGGCGCACCGGCCGGGCCACCAGGTCGCGCGGCGCGCCGTCGCCCTCGCGGGAGCGCTGCCAGACGGTCATCGCGACCGTGAGGAGCGCGGTGGACAGCAGGAAGTGCGAGCTGACGATGTACGGGTTCAGGCCGGTGAGGACGATGATGCCGCCGATGATGGCGTTGCTCATGATCAGCCAGAACTGGACCCAGCCCAGCCGGGTGAGCGGGCGGCGCACCGGCTGACGGGCCCGGGCAGCGATGATCAGCAGGCCGACGAACGCGCACAGGACGTACGTCAGCATGCGGTTGCCGAACTCGATGGCGCCGTGGATGCCCATGTCGGCGGTGGGCGTCAGGCTCCCGGAGGTGCACCTGGGCCAGGTGTCACAGCCCAGCCCGGACTCGGTCAGCCGCACCGCGCCTCCGGTGACGACGATGACCACGGCCATCACCACGGTGGCGAGGGCGGCCCGCTCCACGAAGCGCGCGGAGGGCTGCCAGCGCCGGGCGATCAGCTCGAACGGATTCAGCGAATTCGGCACGGAGCCATCGTAGGCGGCCGCTTGTGCAGCTTTTCACGAGGGGGTCATGGTTGAGGAAAGTCCCAGCGTGGGCAGGGGCGCGGCCCCTCACTCCCCGCTCACTCCCAGCGGAAGAACCGCGCCGCGGCCCCGAGCCCCAGCACCGCCCACACGGCCAGGATGCCGAGGTCCCGCCAGGGCGTTCCGGCCCCGTCCTGGAGGACGTCCCGCAGCCCGCCGGAGAGCGCCGAGATCGGCAGCAGCTCCAGGACGGTGCGCGCCGCGCCCGGGAACTTGTCCAGCGACACGATCACCCCGCCGCCCACGAGCAGCAGCAGGAAGACCAGGTTGGCGGCGGCGAGCGTCGCCTCGGCCTTGAGGGTGCCCGCCATCAGCAGCCCGAGCCCGGAGAACGCGGCGGTGCCGAGGACCAGCAGCAGCACCACGGCGAGCGGGTCGCCCCGCGGCGACCAGTCCAGCGCGAAGGCGATCGCGGTCAGCAGCACGATCTGCAGGACCTCGGTGACGAGCACCGCGCACGTCTTGGCGGTCATCAGCGCCCACCGGGGCAGCGGGGAGACGGCGAGCCGCTTGAGCACGCCGTACCGCCGCTCGAAGCCGGTCGCGATGGCCTGGCCGGTGAAGGCCGTGGACAGGACGGCGAGCGCCAGCACGCCGGGCGCGAGGAAGTCGACGGTGTTCCCGGCGACACCGGTGGCGCCCGTGTCGACGATATCGACACTGCTGAAGAGCACCAGGACCAGCGACGGGATGACGACGGTCAGCAGCAGCTGTTCGCCGTTGCGCAGCAGCATCCGGGTCTCCAGCGCGGCCTGCGCGCGGATCATCCGGAGCAGCGGTGCCGCCCCCGGCCGGGGGGTGAAAGTCCCTGTGGCGGTCACGCGCGCAGCTCCTTACCGGTCAGCTCCAGGAAGACGTCCTCCAGGGTGTGCCGCTCGACCGAGATGCGGTCGGGCATCACGCCGTTCTGCGCGCACCAGGAGGTGACGGTGGCCAGCATCTGCGGGTTGACCTTGCCGGTGACCCGGTAGCCGCCGGGGGTCAGCTCGGCGGCCGTGCTGTCGGCGGGCAGCGCCTTCAGCAGCGAGGCCAGGTCGAGCGCGGGGCGGCCGCTGAAGCGCAGGGTGTTCTCGGCGCCGCCGCGGCACAGCTCCTCGGGGGTGCCCTGGGCGATCACCTTGCCGCCGTCGATGATCGCGACGTGGTCGGCGAGCTGTTCGGCCTCGTCCATGTAGTGCGTGGTCAGCACGACGGTCACGCCGTCGCGGCGCAGATCGCGGACGAGGTCCCAGGTGGCGCGGCGGGCCTGCGGGTCGAGTCCGGCGGTGGGCTCGTCGAGGAAGACCAGTTCGGGGCGGCCGACGACGGCCATGGCGAGCGCGAGCCGCTGCTGCTGGCCGCCGGAGAGCCGCCGGTAGGTCGTACGGCCGCAGGAGCCGAGGCCGAGCCGCTCGATGAGCTGGGCGACGTCCAGGGGATGGGCATGGAGCGAGGCGGTGTGGCGCAGCATCTCTTCTGCGCGCGCCCCGGAATAAACCCCTCCGGACTGGAGCATGACGCCCACCCGCGGCCGCAGCGCCGCCGCGTCGGCGACCGGGTCGAGGCCGAATATGCGCACCGTCCCGGCGTCGGGGCGGCGGTATCCCTCGCAGGTCTCGACGGTGGTGGTCTTGCCGGCGCCGTTGGGGCCGAGGACGGCGCTCACGGATCCGCGGCCGACGGACAGGTCGAGCCCGTCGACGGCGGTCTTCGAGCCGTACCGTTTGACCAGGCCGACGACGTCGACCGCGGGCTCTTCTCGCATGTCCGGCAGTCTACGAACGGCGGGGCGGGCCGTGGGCGGCAGGGCCGGAACGGACAGTGGTCACGGGCGGTACGAGCCCCCTCCGACGAGCCGGCGGCCGCATCGCCCCAGGTCACACTTAGGTACGCCTAAGTGACCCACCCCACCGGAAGCCGCCTCCGGGCCCGCTGTACGTTGCCGAAGAATTACGCAACAATGGCGTTGTGAAATACGCGAGCGAGGCTCCCGAGGGACGCGCGGCCGAGACGGCCGCGCGGTCGGGCACGCCTGCCGTGACCGCTCCCGAGGAGCAGCACGGCACCCGGAACCGGGTCGCCCGCTCCATCCTCGACCACGGCCCGTCCACCGCCGCCGAGCTCGCCCTGCGGCTGGAGCTGACCCAGGCGGCCGTGCGGCGCCACCTCGACACCCTCGTCGCCGACGGCGTCGTCGAGCCCCGCGAGAAGAGGGTGTACGGGGCGCGCCGGCGCGGCCGCCCGGCCAAGGTGTTCGCGCTGACGGACTGCGGCCGTGACGCCTTCGACCAGGCCTATGACGATCTCGCCGTCGACGCCCTGCGCTGGATCGAGCAGACCGCGGGCGGTGGCGAGGCGGGCCGGGCCGCCGTCGCGGCGTTCGCCCGTGCCAGGCTCGCCGCCCAGGCCGACGGATACCGCGGCGCCGTCGAGGCGGCCGCTCCCGGGCGGCGTACGGAAGCTCTGGCGGGCGCACTGTCCGCGGACGGGTACGCTGCTACGGCGCGCAGCGCGCCGGTCGGCGAACAGCTCTGCCAGCACCACTGCCCGGTCGCCCACGCAGCCGAGCGATATCCGCAGCTGTGTGAGGCGGAGACCGAGGTCTTCTCCCAGCTGCTCGGGACCCATGTCCAGCGTCTGGCCACCATCGCCCATGGCGACGGGGTGTGCACGACGTTCATCCCGAAGACCGGACACCCCGGACAGACCGACACCGCGGTCGAGAAGACCGACCACCGCATTACCAAGACCACCACAGCATCTGCCAGTACGGCCGGGAGGAACCCCGAATGACTCTCCCCACGGAGACCGCTCACCCTGAGCTCGAGGGTCTGGGCAACTACGAGTACGGCTGGGCCGACTCCGACGTGGCCGGCGCCTCGGCCAAGCGCGGCCTCTCCGAGGAAGTCGTACGCGACATCTCGGCGAAGAAGTCCGAGCCGGAGTGGATGCTCAAGCTCCGCCTCAAGGGCCTGAAGCTCTTCGGCAAGAAGCCCATGCCCACCTGGGGCTCGGACCTGTCGGGTATCGACTTCGACAACATCAAGTACTTCGTCCGCTCCACCGAGCAGCAGGCCGCCTCCTGGGAGGAGCTGCCCGAGGACATCAAGAACACGTACGACAAGCTGGGCATCCCGGAGGCCGAGAAGCAGCGCCTCGTCGCGGGTGTCGCGGCCCAGTACGAGTCCGAGGTCGTCTACCACCAGATCCGTGAGGACCTGGAGGAGCAGGGCGTCCTCTTCCTGGACACCGACACCGCGCTCAGGGAGCACCCGGAGCTGTTCAAGGAGTACTTCGGCACGGTGATCCCGGCGGGCGACAACAAGTTCGCCTCGCTGAACACGGCGGTCTGGTCCGGCGGCTCGTTCATCTACGTGCCCAAGGGCGTCCACGTGGACATCCCGCTCCAGGCGTACTTCCGGATCAACACCGAGAACATGGGCCAGTTCGAGCGGACGCTGATCATCGTCGACGAGGACGCCTACGTCCACTACGTCGAGGGCTGCACCGCGCCGATCTACAAGTCGGACTCGCTGCACTCCGCGGTCGTCGAGATCATCGTGAAGAAGGGCGGCCGCTGCCGCTACACGACCATCCAGAACTGGTCGAACAACGTGTACAACCTGGTCACCAAGCGCGCCGTGGCCTACGAGGGCGCGACCATGGAGTGGGTCGACGGCAACCTCGGCTCCAAGGTGACCATGAAGTACCCGGCCGTCTACCTGATGGGCGAGCACGCCAAGGGCGAGACGCTGTCCATCGCCTTCGCGGGCGAGGGCCAGCACCAGGACGCCGGCGCCAAGATGGTGCACATGGCGCCCCGCACCTCCTCGAACATCGTCTCCAAGTCGGTGGCCCGGGGCGGTGGCCGCACCTCCTACCGCGGTCTGATCGAGATCGGCGAGGGTGCCGAGGGCTCCAAGTCCAACGTGCTGTGCGACGCCCTGCTGGTCGACACCGTCTCGCGCTCGGACACCTACCCGTACGTGGACGTCCGCGAGGACGACGTGTCCATGGGCCACGAGGCGACCGTCTCGAAGGTCAGCGATGACCAGCTCTTCTACCTCATGAGCCGCGGTCTGTCCGAGGACGAGGCCATGGCGATGATCGTGCGCGGCTTCGTCGAGCCGATCGCGCGCGAGCTGCCCATGGAGTACGCGCTGGAGCTCAACCGGCTGATCGAGCTGCAGATGGAGGGCGCGGTCGGCTGACGCCACCGCCCTTCCCGCCCCGCCATCGGGGCACCCCCGTGTAAGCCCCAGAAGGCAGAAAGCGAGCAGTACGACAGCCATGGCTGAAACCATTCCGGCCGGATCCACCACGGACGGCGTCATCCAGGTGGGGCAGCAGCCCATCGACGCGCGGGTCAGCGCGCCCGCGTCGTACGACGTGGCCGACTTCCCCGTGCCGCACGGGCGCGAGGAGGACTGGCGGTTCACGCCGCTGGAGCGGCTGCGCGGCCTCCACGACGGCACCGCCGTCGCCGACGGCGGCGTCAAGGTCGAGGTGACCGCCCCCGAGGGCGTCACCGTCGAGACCGTGGGCCGCGACGACGCGCGCCTGGGCAAGGCCGGCAAGCCGGTGGACCGGGTGGCGGCCCAGGCGTACAGCTCCTTCGAGAAGGCCTCGGTCGTCTCCGTGCCCAAGGAGAAGGTGCTCGACGAGCCGGTGCGGATCGCCGTGCACGGCGAGGGCGGCACCGCCTTCGGCCACCAGGTGATCGAGGTCGGCGCCTTCGCCGAGGCCGTCGTCGTCATCGACCACACCGGTGACGCCACGCTCGCCGCCAACGTCGAGTACCTCATCGGCGACGGCGCCAAGCTCACCGTCGTCTCCGTCCAGGACTGGGACGACACGGCCGTCCACGTCGGCCAGCACACCGCGCTGGTCGGCCGGGACGCCACCTTCAAGTCCGTGGTCGTCACCTTCGGCGGCGACCTGGTCCGGCTGCACCCGCGCGTCGTCTACGGCGCGCCGGGCGGTGAGGCCGAGCTGTACGGCCTGTACTTCACCGACAACGGCCAGCACCAGGAGCACCGGCTCTTCATCGACCACGACACCCCGCACTGCCGCAGCAACGTGGCCTACAAGGGCGCGCTGCAGGGCAAGGACGCGCACGCGGTCTGGATCGGCGATGTGCTGATCCGCGCCGCGGCCGAGGGCACGGACACCTACGAGCTGAACCGGAACCTGGTCCTCACCGACGGCGCCCGCGTCGACTCGGTGCCGAACCTGGAGATCGAGACCGGTGAGATCGTCGGCGCCGGTCACGCCAGCGCGACCGGCCGCTTCGAGGACGAGCAGCTGTTCTACCTGATGGCCCGCGGCATCCCGGCCGACGAGGCCCGTCGCCTGGTCGTCCGCGGCTTCTTCGCCGAGCTGGTCCAGCAGATCGGGCTGCCCGAGCTGGAGGAGCGTCTGATCGCCAAGATCGAGGCCGAGTTGGAGGCGTCCGTAGGATGACCGCGACCTATCTCCGCGCCTGTGCGCTGGCCGAGCTCGAAGAGGACGCCCCCAAGCGCGTCGAACTCGACGGCGTGCCGGTCGCACTGGTGCGCACCGAGGGCGACGTGTTCGCGGTCAACGACGTCTGCTCGCACGCGAACGTCTCGCTGTCCGAGGGCGAGGTGGAGGACTGCCAGATCGAGTGCTGGCTCCACGGCTCCAGCTTCGACCTCCGCACCGGCAAGCCGTCCGGTCTTCCCGCGACGCGCCCCATCGCCGTATACCCCGTAAAGATCGAAGGGGACGACGTGCTCGTCTCCGTCACCCAGGAGTCCTGAGGCACCCATGGCAACGCTTGAGATCCACGACCTGCACGTCTCCGTCGAGGCCGAGGGTGGCCCCCGCGAGATTCTGCGCGGCGTCGACCTGACCGTGAAGCAGGGCGAGACACACGCCATCATGGGCCCCAACGGCTCCGGCAAGTCCACCCTGGCGTACTCGCTCGCCGGTCACCCGAAGTACAAGATCACCGGCGGCACCGTCACCCTCGACGGCGAGGACGTGCTGGAGATGTCCGTCGACGAGCGGGCCCGCGCCGGTGTCTTCCTCGCCATGCAGTACCCGGTCGAGGTGCCCGGCGTCTCCGTCTCCAACTTCCTGCGCACCTCCGCGACCGCGATCCGCGGCGAGGCGCCGAAGCTGCGCCTCTGGGTGAAGGAGGTCAAGGAGGCCATGCAGCGCCTCTCGATCGACCCGTCCTTCGCCGAGCGGAACGTCAACGAGGGCTTCTCCGGCGGTGAGAAGAAGCGCCACGAGATCCTTCAGCTGGAGCTGCTGAAGCCCGCCATCGCGATCCTCGACGAGACCGACTCCGGTCTCGACGTCGACGCGCTGCGCGTGGTCTCCGAGGGCGTCAACCGCGTCCGCGAGTCCGGCCAGGTCGGCACCCTGCTGATCACCCACTACACCCGCATCCTGCGGTACATCAAGCCCGACCACGTCCACGTGTTCGCGAACGGCCGGATCGCCGAGTCCGGCGGCCCGGAGCTGGCGGACAAGCTGGAGGACGAGGGCTACGAGGCGTACGTGAAGGGAGGCGTCTCCGAGTGACACAGCTGCCGGGCCTCCTCGACACCGAGGCGATCCGCAAGGACTTCCCGATCTTGGACCGCTCGGTCCACGACGGCAAGAAGCTCGTCTACCTGGACAACGCGGCGACCTCGCAGAAGCCGCGCCAGGTGCTGGACGCGCTGAACAGCTATTACGAGCGCGCGAACGCCAATGTGCACCGCGGCGTCCACGTGCTCGCGGAGGAGGCCACGGCGCTGTACGAGGGCGCCCGCGACAAGGTCGCCACCTTCATCAACGCGCCCAGCCGCGACGAGGTGATCTTCACCAAGAACGCGTCGGAGTCGCTGAACCTGGTCGCCAACATGCTCGGCTGGGCCGATGAGCCCTACCGGGTGGACCAGGACACCGAGATCGTCATCACGGAGATGGAGCACCACTCCAACATCGTTCCGTGGCAGCTGCTCTCGCAGCGCACCGGTGCGAAGCTGAAGTGGTTCGGCCTCACCGAGGACGGCCGTCTCGACCTGTCCGAGATCGAGCAGGTCATCACGGAGAAGACCAAGGTCGTCTCCTTCGTGCTGGTCTCCAACATCCTGGGCACGGTCAACCCGGTCGAGGCGATCGTCCGCCGCGCGCAGGACGTCGGCGCGCTCGTCGTCATCGACGCCTCCCAGGCCGCCCCGCACATGCTGCTGGACGTCCAGGCGCTCCAGGCCGACTTCGTGGCCTTCACCGGCCACAAAATGTGCGGCCCGACCGGCATCGGTGTCCTGTGGGGCCGCCAGGAGCTGCTGGAGGACCTGCCTCCGTTCCTCGGTGGCGGCGAGATGATCGAGACCGTCTCGATGAACTCCTCCACCTACGCCCCGGCGCCCCACAAGTTCGAGGCCGGTACGCCCCCGATCGCCCAGGCCGTCGGCCTCGGCGCGGCCGTGGAGTACCTGACCTCGATCGGCATGGACAACATCGCCCGCCATGAGCACGCCCTGACCCACTACGCGGTCGGCAAGCTCCTGGAGGTGCCCGACCTGCGCATCATCGGCCCCACCACGGCCGAGGAGCGCGGCGCCACGATCTCCTTCACGCTCGGCGACATCCACCCCCACGACGTGGGCCAGGTGCTCGACGAGCAGGGCATCGCCGTCCGGGTGGGCCACCACTGTGCCCGTCCGGTCTGCCTGCGGTACGGAATTCCTGCGACCACGCGAGCGTCGTTCTACCTGTACTCCACGCCGGCCGAGGTGGATGCCTTGGTCGACGGGCTGGAGCACGTACGGAACTTCTTCGGCTAGGGGATGCCACGTGAAGCTGGATTCGATGTACCAGGACGTCATCCTGGATCACTACAAGCACCCCCACGGGCGGGGTCTCAGGGACGGCGACGCCGAGGTACACCACGTCAATCCCACCTGCGGTGACGAGATCACCCTCCGGGTGCGGCTTGACGGCGAGACGATCGAGGACGTGAGCTACGAGGGCCAGGGCTGTTCGATCAGCCAGGCGAGCGCGTCCGTGCTCAACGACCTGCTGGTGGGCAAGGAACTGAGCGAGGCTCGCAGGATCCAGACGACGTTCCTGGAGCTGATGCAGTCCAAGGGCCAGCTGGAACCGGATGACGCGATGGAAGAGGTGCTGGAGGACGCGGTCGCGTTCGCCGGCGTCTCCAAGTACCCGGCCCGGGTCAAGTGCGCCCTGCTGAGCTGGATGGCATGGAAGGACGCCACCGCTCAGGCCCTGGGCGACGGCGCTGAAGGGAAGACCGCATGACTGAGAACGTGGAAACCACCACCAAGCCCGCGAGCGAGGAAGAGGTCCGCGAGGCCCTCTACGACGTGGTCGACCCCGAGCTGGGCATCGACGTGGTCAACCTCGGCCTCGTCTACGGCATTCACGTCGACGAGAGCAACATCGCGACCATCGACATGACGCTCACGTCCGCGGCGTGTCCGCTGACCGACGTCATCGAGGACCAGGCCAAGTCCGCGGCCGACGGCATCGTCAACGAGCTGCGGATCAACTGGGTCTGGATGCCGCCGTGGGGTCCCGACAAGATCACCGACGACGGCCGCGAGCAGCTGCGGGCCCTCGGCTTCAACGTCTGAGGTTCCCGGCCTCCCGCCGGTTTTCCGAAGCGGCCCCCGCGCATGGTGCGCGGGGGCCGCTTCGCGTTTCCGGGTCTCCGGGCTTTGTTGTGCACGACTGTTGTGTACGCCCGTACGCATCGTTGTGTACACTCGTACGCATGGGATACGTGACGCTCTCCGGAGCCATCCTGGCCGAGGTGCTCGCGACCACCTCGATGAAGTACAGCGACGGCTTCAGCAAGCTCTGGCCCTCGCTGGGGACGGCCCTGGGCTACGGGATCGCCTTCGTGCTCCTCGCCCAGACGCTCAAGACGGTGTCCGTCGGCACCGCGTACGCCATATGGGCCGGGGCCGGGACCGCCGTCATCGCCGCGATCGGAATGCTGTTCCTCGGGGAGGCGGTGACCGCGGCGAGGGTGACCGGGGTGCTGCTGGTGATCGTCGGAGTGGTCGTGCTCAACCTGGGCGGGGCCCACTGATGGGGCGCCGTTACGACCCCGAGCGGCGGCAGCGGATCATCGACGCCGCGATCGCGGTGGTGGGGGAGCGGGGCATCGGGGCGCTCAGCCACCGGGCCGTGGCCGCCGAGGCGGACGTACCGCTCGGCTCCACCACGTATCACTTCGCCACCCTCGATGATCTGCTCGTCGCCGCGCTCGACCAGGTCAACGCCACATGTCTGGCCGACATGGAGCGCTGGGAGCGCGACGCGCCGCCCGGGACGCCGCTCGCGGACCAGCTGGCGGGCCTGATGGAGGAGCAGCTGACGGGCGACGGCGACCGCAAACGGCTGGAGCTGGAGTACGAGTTGTATCTCGCCGCCCTGCGCCGCGCCTCGGTGCGGCCGATCGCCGCCGCGTTCCTCGACCGGATGGCCGCGCTGCTGGAGCGGCGCACCGGCGACCCGGACGTCGCGCGGGCCCTGAACGCGCTGTACGACGGGCTGCTGTTGCAGATCCTGCTGACCGGGCGGGAGTTCGACCGGGAGGAGGTGCGGGTGGCGTTCGCGCGCGTGACCGGCTGAGGGGCGCGGGTCCTGGAGGGGCGTGAACCCTTGGCGTCCACCGGGAACAGAGGGTGACACGCTCCCCGGCGGCCCGGAGCGGGTCACGGAGAAGGCCCGGCTGCTCGGCGGGCTGAGCCAGGCGTTCCCGGCCGACCCCGGGGGCGGGCCGAGGTGTTCCGTAGGGCGACCGTTCCGGGGATCACGGCGGCGGAGGTCAAGGACAACCTCGGGCGGACGGCCGTCGCGGTGGGGGCAGGGCACCGTGGGGAAGCGGGGGTTCTCGGAGTTCCAGCTGCTCTACGACCCGGAGACCTTCGCTCCGCTCGGGGAGCGGAGCATCGCGGGGCGCGATGGCGAACCGGACGATGACGACCGGGACGGCTGGAAGGCCGGCGATGTGCTCAGCACCCATGCGCTGGTGGAGCGGGCGCTGGTCGACGGCAAGGGCCGGCGGCCCTGAGCGGCCGGGGCCGAGGGGGGTCTGGCCGTGTCTGGCCGATGAGACCGGTTAGCCTCCGGGGCCCGCCTCCGGTTAGCGTGCTGACCATGACCGATGCAGCCACCACCACCCGCCCCACCGGCGCCGTCGCCGCCGGGCTCGCCACCCTCACCGAGGACGGCACCGTTCTGGACACCTGGTTCCCGGCCCCCGAGCTGGCCGACGCGCCCGGCCCGGCCGGGACCGAGCGGCTCGACGCCGAGCGCACCGCGCAGCTCCTGGGCGAGACCGCCCTCAAGGCGCTGGGCCCGGACCCGCGCCGTGGGGTCGAGGTCGTCGCCGTCCGCACGGTCATCGCCTCGATCGACGACAAGCCGCTGGACGCGCATGACGTGTACCTGCGGCTGCACCTGCTCAGCCACCGGCTGGTCAAGCCGCACGGGCTGAGCCTGGAGGGCCAGTTCGGCCTGCTCGCCAACATCGCCTGGACCTCGCTCGGCCCCGTCGCCGCCGACCAGGTCGAGCGCGCCCGGCTCGGCGCCCGCGCCGAGGGGCTGCACCTGTCGGTGACCAGCGTCGACAAGTTCCCGCGGATGACGGACTACGTCGTTCCGTCCGGTGTCCGCATCGGTGACGCCGACCGCGTACGGCTCGGCGCGCATCTCGCCGCCGGGACGACCGTCATGCACGAGGGCTTCGTCAACTTCAACGCCGGCACGCTGGGCACCTCGATGGTCGAGGGCCGCATCAGCGCGGGCGTCGTCGTCGGCGACGGCTCCGACATCGGGGGCGGCGCGTCGATCATGGGCACGCTGTCCGGTGGCGGCAAGCAGACGATCACCATTGGCGAGCGCTGCCTGCTGGGTGCCGAGGCGGGTCTCGGCATCTCCCTCGGCGACGACTGCGTCGTCGAGGCGGGCCTGTACGTGACGGCGGGTACGCGGGTGACCCTCCCGGACGGCAAGATCGTCAAGGCCCTTGAGCTGTCCGGCGCCACGAACATCCTCTTCCGCCGTAACTCCACGACCGGCGCGGTCGAGGTCCTGCCGCGTACGGGGTCGTGGGGCGGGCTGAATGAGGCGCTGCACAGCCACAACTGATCGCGGCGGGGCGGGAAGTCCCCCACCCCGCCCCTCCCCGAAACCGGGGGCCCCGCCCCGGACCCCATACCGGTGCCGTACGGCCAGGGCTGATCACGGCGTGCCGGGGTGTAGGGGGGCGCGCCTTGCTCCGCCACCGTGCCCCCACACCGGGCACGGCCCGGTGCCCGCGGCGCTGCGCAGCCGCGACTGGTCATGGCGTGCCGGGGTTGGGGCAGAGAGGGGCGCTCCGTCCCCCCAAATCCCCGCATCGGGTCCGCCGCGGCCCGGCGCCCACGGTGCCGTACGGCCGCGGCTGGTCACGGCGTGCCGGGGGTGGGAGGGCGGCGCAGAGCCCTGCCCCCGGGCCCGCGCCGGGTGAGGTCCGGTCGAGGGCGCGGCTGATCGGCCTCGTGGTCGGTCAGGTCGCCGACGCGTAGGCGTCGGCCAGGTCGGCCGTTACGGTCGCGTCCGCCCCGAACAGGGGCGGGCGTACCGCCCCGCCGGGTCGCCCGAGGGTGCCCAGCAGCGCCTTCGCGGTGACCGCGCCGGGGAGGGTGGACATCATCGCGTCGATGAGCGGGATCAGCGCCAGATGGCGGCGGGCGGCCTCCTCGGGGTCGCCCGCGTCGTACGCGTCCAGCACGCCCCGTACCTCGCGCGGCGCCACGTTCGCGACCGTGCTGATGCATCCGGCCGCGCCGATCGCCCTGAGCGGCAGGTTCAACTCGTCGCAGCCGGAGTAGTAGGCGAGCCCGGTGGCGGCCATCGTCCGCGCCGACTTCATCAGGTCGTACGCGCAGTCCTTCACCCCCATCACGCGGGGGTGCTCCGCGAGGCGGCACAGGGTCTCGTACGAGAGGGCGGTGCCGGTGCGGAAGGGGATGTCGTACAGCGTGACCGGGATGTCGACCGCGTCGGCGACCATCCGGAAGTGCGCCTCGACGGCTTCCTGGGGCGGGCGGCTGTAGTACGGGGTGACCACGAGCAGCCCCTGCGCACCCGCCTTCTCCACGGCCCGCGCGAGTGCGACGGCGTGCTGCGTGTCGTTGCTCCCCACCCCCGCCACGACCCGCGCCCGGTCCCCGACGGCCCCCGCCACGGCCCGCACGACCGCCGTCTTCTCGGCGTCGCTGGTGGTCGGCGACTCCCCGGTGGTCCCGCCCAGCACCAGCCCGTCGCAGCCGCCCTCGTCGACGAGGGCGGCCGCGAGGCCCTGGGCGCCGATGAGGTCGAGGTCCCCGTCCCGGGTGAAGGGGGTGACCATGGCGCAGGCGAGATGGGATCTGGACATGACGGAAGTGTCGTGCCGGGGGATGCCGCAGGTCCACTTAAATCTTCTTGGTGTGACCGTGCAGCGCCGCTACGGCGTGGGGTTCCTCTCCAACCGCGGACGCGCCCCACCGCCCCCGGTCAGGGGCGGAGGCGGACCACCTGGGGGTCGTGGTCGCTGGACTGGTCGGCGAATTCCGCGTTGATGTGGACGATGTCGTAGTCCGGGCCGCGCAGGGCCCGGCTGGTCAGGATGTGGTCCAGCACCTGCGAGTTGCCGTTGTAGACGTAGCCGTACCGCTCATCCCGCGGCAGGCGCGTCACCAGATCCGTCAGCACGCCGCCCTCGGTCAGGGCGGACAGCGCCGGGGAGAACTGGTAGTCGTTGAGGTCGCCCGCGACGACCACCGCCGCCTTGGGGTCGGCGGCCAGCAGGGACTTCACGAAGGTGTTGACGGCCGTGGCCTGGCCCGTGCGCTGGGTCTCCGAGGACCGCACCGGCGGCTGGACGCGGGCGTCGAGGCCCTGGTCGCCGCCCTTGGAGTTGAAGTGGTTCGCGACCACGAACACCGGGCGGCCCCGGAAGGCGAACTGCCCGACCAGCGGCTTGCGGCTGGCCTTCCACACCTCGTTCCCCGGATCGATGCGCCCCGGGGAGGCCGACAGGGCGGCCTTGCCGCCGTCCTTCACGACCTTCACCGGCGTCGTCGAGTCGCCGCCCGGAATGTCGGTGAAGGAGACCCGCTTCGGGTTGTAGAGGAAGGCGACCCGGATGTTTCCGCCCGGCTCCCCGCCGTCCTGGTCGTCCACCGGGTTGATCTGCCGCCATGCGTACGCCGGGCCACCGGCCGCCGCGATGGCGTCCGTCAGCTTCTTCAGGGTGGCGTCGGCGCTCACCACGCCGTCGTTCGTGGCGCCGTTGTCGTCCTGGACCTCCTCCAGGGCGACGATGTCGGGCGAGGCGAGGTTGTCGACCAGGCCGGAGGCGAGGCGGTCGAACTTCGACTGCGCGGTCTTGGGGGACAGGTTCTCGACGTTGTACGTGGCGACCGACAGCTCACCGGACTTCTGCCCGCGGGTGCGCTCCCGCGTCGGCCCGCGGTCGGCCGGCTTCCCGAGCGTACTGGCCGCGATCGTGTAGCCGCCGAAGTTGTCGTAGTCCAGCGGCCCGGCCGTCGTCCCGGTCAGCTCGTCGCCCACGTCGGCGACCGGGAAGGGGTGCTCCGCGTAGGGGAGGAGGGAGGCGACCTTCAGCCGCCCGGGGTTCGGGTCGCGGTACGTGTCGTAGAGGGCGCCGCCGCGTGCGGTGCGCTTGTGGCGCGGTTCGGCGGTGACCCACAGCTCCTTGTACGTGTTGGTCGCGCCGACCACGGGCGCGTCCGTGACCGAGACCCGCATGCCCTCCAGCGACTCGTACCGGTCCAGGGCGTACGAGCGGGGCCGCAGCGCCGGGCCCTCCAGGGAGCCGTCGGGGGCGTACCGGTCGGGGACGGTGGAGGGGTTCAGCCGGTAGGCGGCGGGCAGCTCGTTGGACTGCGACCGGACCGTCCACGTGGCCTTGGAGATCTCGGTCAGCGACTGGAGACCGGCCGACGCCCCGCCCGGGTAGTACTCGCTCACCGTCCCGCTGACCTCGACCGCGTCCCCGACGGCGACGGACGGGGTGGTGGAGCCGGTGAACACGAAGATCGCCTCGCTGGTGGCCTGGTCGGCGTCCGGCCGGGAGTCCTGCATCCAGAAGCCGCGCGACGAGCCGAAGGAGCGCACCGCCGTGACCGTGCCGGGGACGCCGGTCACCTGCTTCCCGGCCAGCGGGGATATTCGGGTGCTGCCCTGGATGTCATGGATACGGACCGCATCCGATGTCGGGGCGGCGAACGCGGACGACGGGCCGACGAGCAGCCCTGCCGCGACGGCGGTGACGGTGACGGCGACGGATGTGCGCCGGGCGCGTGGGGACATGGTGATGGCCTCCGGTGCGGAGTGAAAAGAGGGACAAGGTGGCCTCTACGCGCGTCAATCTCTTGTCTTCGTACGGCAGTTGTCAAGGGCGGTCAGGTGTACGGACCCGGGCAGGCCGATGAACGGACACGTGAACGGGCGGGGGAACGCGGCGGGCGGCCACATCGGGACGAAACTGCCCCCGCGTTCCGTCTACGCTGGGGGCCGGGCCGCGTGCCCCGTGCCCTCCGTACCGCCATCCGCCCGAGGAGACTTCCGCTTATGCCAGGAGACCGCCCCACCATGCCGCCCGTGCGGCTCCGCTCCGACGCGGAACTCGCCCGGGACGCGCTCGCCGCGCCGCTCCTCGCCCGCGCGGTACGGCTCGCCCGCTGGGCCGAGCCCGGAAAACCGGTGGCGGCGGGGGGCGTGCTGTCGGCCGAGGATCTGCGGGCGGCGGTGGAGCTGCTGGACCTCGCGGCGGACGAGGACGGGGCCGAGCACGTCGCCCAGGCGTGGCAGCTGGCCGTCGACACCGGCCTGGTCGCGATCCAGGAGTCCGCGGACGACTCCGCCGACTCCTCCGACTCGGCGGACGACGACACAGCGGCCGACGGCGAGAGCGAGGCGCCCGCCACCGCGACCAGTGGCGAAGAGCTGGAGCTGATCACCGGCGGCAGCCCGCAGGACATCCTCGACATCTGGCTCGACGGCTTCGAGACCGTCCTCGCCGACGCCGCCGCGCCCGACCTCGCCGACATCGTGGACCAGATCAGCGAGGGCGGCGAGATCGACCTCGAGTCGATCGACTGGAACCCGGAGGAGGAGGCCGAGTTCCTGGACGGGATCCTGGGCAACCTCTACCTCCTCACCGCCATGGACGAGGAGGCGGCCGTCGGCTCGGTGCCGCTGCCCGCGCTCGTCGCCTCCATGGTCGTCCCCGACGACATGGACGAGCCCACCGACGACATCCTCGAAGAGGTGTCGGAGGCGATGGTGCGGCTGGACGACCAGTTCCGGTTGCTCGCCCCGACCGGCCTCATCGACTACCAGCCGGTCGACGAGTCGCTGATCGAGGAGGTCGACGGCGAGGTCCGCCTCCAGGAGTCCGACCCGGCGCAAGCGCAGCCGCAGGACGACGAGGACGACGTCTCCCGCTACGGCATGGTCCGCCTCACCCCCCTCGGCGTCTACGCCATCCGCTCCCGCATGCTCGACGCGGGCGTCGACGCCCCGGTCGTCGGCGACCTGGCCGACAAGGGCGCGGACGTCCTGCTGGACACCCTCCCCGGCCACCCCGAGCCCGCCGCCCACGCCGAGGCCGAGCTGTGGCTGGGCCGCCGTACGCCCGACGGTGCCGCCCGGGAACTCCTGGCCGCCGCCCGCGGCGACGACGAGGACGCCCCGCTGCGCCGCCTCACCTGCCAGCAGACGCTGTCGCTGGTCGGCGACGCGGCCGAGCCCGCCCTGCGGGAGGTGCTGGACGACCGCCACCTCGGTGGGCTGGCCCGGGTCTGGCTGGCCGAGCACGGCGCGAAGGACATCCCGGAGCCGTCGGAGACCATGGTCTTCTGGCTGACGGTGGACACCCTGGCCGCGCAGCTCGCCACGGAGGACGACTCCGAGGAGCTGCGGGACCTGGTGCGCGGGCTGGTCGACCAGTCCGGCGGCTTCTTCGAGTCGGCCTGGCGGGTGGACCACCCGGCGACGGCCGATGTCCTGGAGGCGATGGGGCGGCTGCATCCGGACAAGAAGGCCGCGAAGGAGGCCCGCAAGGCCGCGTTCAAGGCCCGCTCCCGGGCGTAACGGCCGGAAGGCTCCTGACGGCGGCCGACAGCATGACATCGACGGACCCTTTGGTCCGTCGATGTCTCATTCCGTTCAACTGCTGTTCGGTCTGGGGCGAAAATCTAAGCGCGCAGTCCCCAGCATGGCGTTCGCAGCCAGGCCCTCGCCGCTCAGGAGAGAAAAGATGCCCTTCACCCGAAGAGACTTCGCGAAGCGCTCCGCGTACACCGGGGCCGGGTTCGCCCTCGTCGGCAGCGCCGGTGTCCTCGGCACCGCGCCCGGCGCCCTGGCGACGGAAACCACCGGCACCGCCGCGGAGGAGGGCGCCGCCGCCCTCGGCTACGGCGCGCTCGTCGCCGACCCCAAGGGCATCCTGGCCCTGCCCAAGGGGTTCACGTACCGGATCATCACCCGCACCGGTGTGACGAAGCTGGAGTCCGGCGAGTCCACCCCGTCCAACCACGACGGCACCGCCACCTTCGAGGGCCCCCGCGGCGCGACGCTGCTCGTCAACAACCACGAGCTGAAGGGCCCCCGCGCGAACTGGCCCCACCCGGTTCCGCTGATCGACGGCCTGGTCTACGACCCGGCGGCGTCCGGCGGCTGCACCGTGGTCGAGGTCGCCAAGTACGGCGACCACGTCTCCGAGTGGGTCGGCATCGCGGGCACCTCGACCAACTGCGCCGGTGGGCGCACCCCGTGGGGCACCTGGCTGACCTGCGAGGAGAACGAGGACAAGGCCGGCCAGAACGGCATGACCAAGGACCACGGCTACGTCTTCGAGGTCGACCCGAGCGACCGCAAGGCGAACCGCAACCCCAAGCCGATCAAGGCGCTGGGCCGGTACGCGCACGAGGCGGTCGTCGTCGACCCCAAGAGCGGCCACCTCTACCTCACCGAGGACGCCTCAGGACCGAACGGTCTCTTCTACCGCTGGGTCCCGCCGCAGGGCTTCCAGCACGGCCGCGGCAAGCTGCGCACGCTGGCGGACGACGCGGGCGTGCTCCAGGCGCCCCGGTGCTACGACTCCGGCGGCAAGTTCGTGGACGACCTGTCCCGCGCCACCAAGATCGGCACGGTCTACGGCGTGGACTGGGAGCCGGTGCCGGACCGCGACGCGAAGTCCGTGCCCGTCCGCAAGCAGTTCGAGGACGGCCAGATCACCCGGGCGCGCAAGCTGGAGGGCATGTGGTGGGGCGACGGAGGCGCGTACATCGTCTCCTCGTACGCCCGTGAGGAGAGCCCGGTCCAGCACGACGGCCAGGTCTGGTTCTACGACCCCAAGCGCCGCACCCTCACCCTCAAGGTGCTGCTGGGCGTCAACCCGGACCCGTCGAAGGACGGCGCGTTCGACGGCCCGGACAACATCACCGTCTCGCCGTACGGCGGCCTGGTGATCGCCGAGGACGGCGAGGGCATCCAGCACCTGTTCGGGGCGACGGACGACGGCCGTACGTACCCGATCGCGCGCAACGACCTGAACATCGGCTCGGCGGAGGAGCCGGAGTTCAGCGAGTTCACCGGCGTCGTCTTCTCGCCCGACGGGCAGACGCTGTACGCCAACATCCAGGAGCCGGGCATCATGCTGGCCATCACAGGCCCCTGGCGCCGCCAGGGCTGAGCCGGGAATCCTCCCGGCCGGGGCGCGTGTTGACGTGAAGGTGACCTCACGTCTGCACACCACCCCCTTCTCCATCCTGGACCGCTCCCGCACCCGGCAGGGGCGGGAGCGGTCGCAGGCGCTGCGCGACACCGTTCGCTTCGCGCAGCAGGCCGAGGACCTGGGCTACCACCGCTTCTGGGTCTCGGAGCACCACAGCGTGCCCGGCGTCGCCGGATCGGCCCCCACCGTGCTGGCGGCCGCCGTCGCGGCGGCGACGGAGCGCATCCGGGTGGGCACGGGCGGCGTGATGCTGCCGAACCATCGCCCGCTGGTGGTGGCCGAGCAGTTCGGGGTGCTGGCCTCCCTCTTCCCGGGCCGCATCGACATGGGTCTCGGCCGCTCGGTCGGCTTCACCGACGGCATCCGCCGCGCCCTGGGCGCCGAGAAGGACGCCGCGCAGGACTTCGGCGCGCAACTGTCCGAGCTGCTGGGCTGGTTCACCGGCGGGCAGCGCGCGTACCCCCAGGTCCACGCCCTCCCGGCGGAGGGCCTGACCCTGCCCGCCTTCGTCCTGGCGACGGGCGCGGGCGCGGACGTGGCGGCCGAGGCCGGATTGGGGCTGGTCATCGGCGACCTCCGCGGCCGGGACCGCATGCTGCGCGCGATCGACCGCTACCGGGAGGGCTTCCGGCCCTCGGCGTGGTCGTCCGAGCCGTACGTCGTCGTCTCGGGCAACGTGGCGGTCGCCGACACGACGGAAGAGGCCCGCCGCCTCCTCGTCCCCGAAGCCTGGGCCATGGCCCACTCCCGCACCCGCGGCACCTTCCCCCCGCTCACCCCGCCGGAGGAGATCGCCGCGCTGGACATGACGGAGAAGGAGCGCGGCTTCTACGAGGAGGGGCTGCGGGGCCAGCTGTACGGCACGGAGGACGAGGTGGCCGCCGCGCTCGATGAGCTGATCGGCCGCAGCGGCGCGGACGAGGTGCTGGTCACCACCAGCACCTACGACCAGGACGCCCTGCTCGCCTCCTACCGGCGCCTGGCCCGGCTGGCGGATCTGGCACCGGCACCGCTCACCGCCGTGTGACGCGGGTTTCGCCGAAGGTCCGTCGGTAGGCACCAGGTGTGGTCCCGAGATGCGTCCGGAAACGACGCCGCAGGTTGACGGCCGAGGCAAGCCCGACCCGGGTGGCAATGGCCTCGACCGGCAGGTCGGTCTGTTCCAGCAGTACCCGGGCCGCGTCGAGGCGCCGGCCGAGCAGCCACTGTCCCGGGCTGGTGCCGAGCTGTTCGGCGAACCGCCGGGCGAGGGTGCGGCCGGACAGCCCGGCGCGTTCGGCGAGACGGCCGAGAGTCAGCGGCGTGTCGAGCCGGGCGGCGGCCCACTCCAGCAGCGGCGCCAACGACTCGTCCGCCCGGGCCGGTGCGGGCCGCGCGGCGTACTGGAGTTGGCTGCCCTCCCGGTGCGGCGGCAGGACCATGTTCCGGGCGATCTGGGCGGCGTACGCCGCGCCGTGGTCGGAACGCACCAGGTGCAGGCACAGGTCGATGCCCGCGCCGGTCCCGGCGCTGGTCGCCACGTCGCCGTGGTCCACGAAGAGCACGTCCCGATCCATCCGCACCTCGGGGAAGGCGGCGGCGAGCCGGGCGGCGCTGCGCCAGTGGGTGGTGGCGCGGCGGCCGTCGAGCAGTCCGGCCTGAGCGAGGACGAACGCCCCCGTGCAGATGGCGACGATTCTGGCCCCGCGCCGGTGCGCGTCCCGCAGCGCCTCGATGACGGCCGGCGGTGCGGGTGCGCCGGGCGGCTGCCATCCGGGGACGATCACCGTGTCCGCCTCCCGCAGGGCCGCCGGCCCCGCGTCGACGAACATCGCGTAGCCGGCGGTGGTCTGCACGGGGCCGGGGCGCTCGGCGCAGACCCGGAAGCTGTAGCGGGCCGGCTCGCCGTGTGGGACGGTGCCGAAGACCTCGGTGGCACAGGCCAGCTCGAAGGGTGACTGGGGCGGGTTGAGCAGGGCCACCACCCGATGCAGGTTCATGGCAGGAATGTACCTGTGGGTGTCTTTCCGGACTCTCGGGCGGGGAGGCCGTCCCCGGTCACAGTGGTCCCATGGGTGAAACCACAGTGCTGAGGGCCGCCGTCCAGGTCGACGGCGAAACGGCCAGTTACCTGACCGTGGAGGCCGTGGAGCGGGACGGCCCGGTCGTGTTGCTGCTGCACGGCACGTACTGGAGCCGGGTCTGGCTCCCGGTGCTGGGCCGCCTCACCGAGGCCGGGCTGCGCCCCCTCGCGGTCGATCTCCCCGGACTGGGCCGCTCGGGAGGCGAGCTGACCCCGGAAACGGCCACGGTCCCGGCCCTCGCGGACTGGGTGGCGCGCTTCGCGTCCGCGCTGAAGATCTCCGGGCCGGTCGCCGTGGCGGGCCATGACATCGGCGGCGCCGTCGCCCAGCACCTCCTCGTCCACGACCGCCTGGAGGTGTCGCGGCTGGCCCTGGTCAACTCGGTCACCTACGACTCCTGGCCGGCCCCCCACGTGGCCCGGTTCCGGGGTCCGGGGGCCACCGCCGACGACGTTCTCGCCGCCCGCCGAGAGGCGGTGACGGCGGCGCTGGCCGGTGCCGCCACCGAGCAGCGGATCGCGGACTACCTGGACCCGTGGACAGCCGCCCGGGTTCGCCGCTCCTGGATGGCCATGGCGGGCGCGGCCGACAGCCGCTACACCCTCGATCTCGTTCCCGCGCTGCGGCGGTCGACGACGCCCAAGCTGCTGATCTGGGGCGAGGACGACCCCTTCGAGACGGTCGAGTACGCCGAGCGGTTCGCCACGGAGATCCCGCACACCACGCTCCTACGGATCCCGGACGCGGGACACATCCCCACGGAGAACGCCCCCGGCCGGATCGCCCGCGCGCTCGCCGACTTCTTCACGGCGTAGCGGTCGGGCCGCGTACGCTCGGCTCCGTGCCGCGCCATCCGAAGAAGCCCCGCCGCCTGGTCGCCGACGGGCGCACGTATCTGTGGACGCTCCGCCACAGCCATCGGGTGGTGGACGGCGGCCGGGCCGCGGACTGCCGCCAGACCCTCACGCTGTACCCGCAGCCGTCCGGCAGCGGCGGCCCGCTGCGCATCGTCTTCGCCGATGGCCCCGGCCGGTACGTCCCGGGCGGGTTCCCCATGGGCTCGGGGGACGTGGGGTACGTCCGGGGCGGCTCCCTCAACCTGCACGAACCGGGCGCCGTCCGGGCCCTGCTCGACGCGGCGTCGGCCCGAGGGTGGCAGCCGGGGGAGCGGCAGACGGTGGAGGTCGACGGCTGGCCCCTGCTGGAGGCGGCCACCGCCTGATCGCTAGGCGGTGGGTTTCTCCCAGACCGAGACATGCCGGGGGCTGTCGTTGGTGAACGGCTCCCGGGCCCAGCCCTCCCACCGGTCGCGCAGCCGCAGCCCGGCGAGCCGGGCCATCAGGTCCAGCTCGGCGGGCCATACGTACCGGAAGGGCATCGGCGTGTACGTGGCCCGGCCGTCCTCCGCGATCTGCAGGTGGTGCGAACTCATCGTCTGGGTGGCGACCTCGTAGGTGTCGAACCCCCAGCGCGTGGCGCCCACGTGGAACGGCACGATGTGCTGCCCCGGGGGCAGCTTCCGCAGCTCGGGGATCATGACCTCGATGAGGAAGCAGCCGCCGGGCGCGAGGTGTTCCGCGACGTTGCGGAAGCACGCCACCTGCGCTTCCTGCGTCGTCAGATTCATGATCGTGTTGAACACCAGATACGCCACGGAGAACGAGCCGTCGACCCGCGCGGTGGCGAAGTCCCCGATCGTCACCCCGATCGCGTCCCCGCCCGGCTTCTCCCGCAGCCGGGCCACCATCGCCTCCGACAGGTCGATCCCGTGGACCGGAACCCCGCGGGCCGCCAACGGCAGCGCGATACGCCCCGTCCCCACGCCCAGCTCCAGCGCCCGCCCGCCCCGGGCAAGCCCCGCCAGCAGATCCACCACCGGGTCCACGGCCCCCGGCTCGGACATCTCCGCCGTCGATTCGTCGTATGTCGCCGCGACGCGCTCTCCGAAGTACCCGTCCTTGCCGACTTCGTCCATGGCCGGGACCGTACTGCGCCGCGGCGGCCGGGCGCGCCCCATTTTTCCGGTCAGACGGCGACCAGGGTGACTCGGTCTCCGCACAGCTTTTCCATGTCGTCCGTGTCCGAGGTCAGCATGACCACAGGGCCGGGCTGGTGCAGCGCGGTGACTGCCACCATCGCGTCGATGGCGTACTTGTGACCGTGCAACCCGGTCTCTTGGAGCAGGAGTGCGGCTTCCTTGGACCAGTCCACGCTGAGGGGCTCCACGCGCAGCTGGGAGAGCACGTAGTTCCAGCGCGCGCGTTTGATGCCGTCATGCTGGGCCTCGATGAGGGTGGCACCGCTGACCACGCGGTCGGCACCACGGTCGAGCGCGGACCGCACCATGTTCATCACGGTCCGGTCCTGCTCCAGGTAGAGCGACAGTCCCTGGCTGTCCAGGACCAGGCAGCCGCCTCCGGTCAGACGGCCTCGTGCCACTGGGACTCCCGACGCTCGGCCGCCGTCCAGATGTCGGCCGCCGCCTGACGCTCCGCACCGGTGAACGACCCGTGCTCATCCTCGAACTCGGCAAGGTATTCGCGGGTGGCCTGATTGCGCAGATGCTCCTCGATCGCCACGGCGACGAGAGCCGAGACCCCACGGTTGCCCGCGTAATCGCGCAGGGCCCGCACGGTCCCCTCGGGGAGGGACACGCTGATCGCCTTGGCCGGTCCCTCGCCGAGCCCCGGCTCTGTCTCTTCTGCTGCCACGTGACCCAGTTTAGCAATCCTCTTAATAATACGGCCCTGGGGCGGAGCCCGACGGTGGTTCGGCGTGCCCCGCCCCGCCGCCTCAGAGGGCCTTGCCCGCGGGCTTCGCCATTCCCCGCACCGTGCGCGAGTCGACGTACTCGCCCATCGCCGTCATCTCCCACTCGCCCGAGAACTGCCTGATCAGCTTGGCCATCATCACGCCCGTCCGCGGCTCGGCGTTGGTGATGTCGAAGCGGACCAGCTCTTCGTTCGTCTGGGCGTCGACCAAGCGGCAGTACGCCTTCGCCACGTCCGTGAACTTCTGGCCGGAGAAGGAGTTGACCGTGAATACGAGGCCCGTGACCTCCGGTGGGAGCCCGCCCAGGTGCACGGTGATGGACTCGTCGTCGCCACCGCCCTCGCCGGTGAGGTTGTCGCCGGAGTGCTGGATGGCGCCGTTCAGGATCGCCAGCTTGCCGAAGAAGCACGCGTCGATCTTCTTGCGGTCGGGGCCGAAAGCGATCACGGAGGCGTCCAGGTCGATGTTCGCACCGCGGAAGGCGGGCTCCCAGCCGAGGCCCATCCTCACCGAGTTGAGCATCGGGCGACCGCCCTTGACCAGGGAGACGCTCTGGTTCTTCTGGAGGCTCACCCGGCCCTTGTCGAGGTTGATCTTCCCGCCGGCGGGCGGGGCGGACGGCATGGGCGGCGGGGGGACGGACGCCGCCGGGCCGGTGGGCGGGGGCGCGTGGGTGACCGGGGGCGCGGGCGGTGCGGTGGGTGCTGCTGCCGGGGCGGCGGGTTCTTCCACCGTCACGCCGAAGTCCGTCGCGATGCCCGCCAGCCCGTTCGCATAGCCCTGCCCCACGGCCCGCACCTTCCAGGCCCCGCCCCGCCGGTACACCTCCACGACCACGAGCGCGGTCTCGGTCCCCAGCTGCGGCGGGGTGAACGTGGCGATCACGGCGCCGTCGTCCGCCCCGCGCACGGTGGCGGTCGGCTCGGTGCCCGCGAAGGTGGCGCCGGGGGCGTCCAGGCTGGCCGTCACCACGATCTTGTCGATGTCCGGCGGCACGACGGCGGTGTCGACGGTGATCGCGTCACCACCGCCCCCGGCCCCGGCGCGGTGGGTCACGCCGGGGCCGGAGGGCTGGTTGTAGAACACGAAGTCGTCGTCGGAGCGCACCTTGCCGTCGGCGGTGAGCAGCAGGCCCGACACGTCGAGCCGCACGGGCGCGGTGACGTCAACCGCCACGCGCGCGACGGGGAGGGGGAGGTTCGAGCCGGGTGTCATAGCGGTCATGTCCGGGGTAACGAACGCCCCCGCTTTACGGTTCCTTGACCTGTGGGCTTTCTCGACCTGCGCGGGCCCCGCCGCTCGGCCCGCCCCGCCGCCGGTACCGCCCGGCCCGGCCGTTGTCGGTGCCGCCCGTCATGATGGCCCATATGACCACCGCCGAGCACCCGCTGCACGCCCTCGCGCGCACCCACCTCCCCGCCGACCTGGCCGACCGCTGGACCGGGCTGCTGCGCCCCGCCGCGCATCTGCGCGTCGCGGCGGCGGGCGACCCGGTCGTCGGGCAGCTCGGCGGGCTGCCCCGGCTGCCCGACGGTGTCGAGTGGCCGCTGTGGGAGGGCCATGGCCCGCTGCGGTTCGTCGCGTCGGTCGACTGCGCCGCGCTGCCGGTGGCCGGGCTGGACATACCGCTGGCTCCCGACGGCCGGCTCGCCTTCTTCTACTACGGCGACGAGGACGACGACGCCCTGGTCGACACCGCCGACCCCACCACCTGGGCCGGAGCCCGCGTACTCCACTTCCCGCCCGCGCCCGCCGACGCCCCCGAGCGCCCCGCGCCCGCCGGGCTCACCCCGTACCCGGCCGTGCCGCTCACCGTCCGCCTCGGCCCGAGCGCCCCCGACACCGACGCGCCCGCGCTCGGCGGCCTCGACCTCCCGGACGCGTTCAAGCGGGCGCAGTGGGCGTACGAGAGCGGCGCCGCCCACCAGATCGGCGGCCACGCGCAGTCCGTGCAGACCCCCGTGGAGGTAGTGGTCGCACATGGCGCACTGGGCGGCCACGGGGTGTCGTGGGAGGACCCGCGGATCGAGGCGGAGGCGCGGCGCTGGGTGCTCCTGGCCCAGTTCGACTCCGACGAGGACGCCGACCTGATGTGGGGCGACGGCGGCGCCCTGTACTGGCTGATCCGCCCCGACGACCTCGCGGCGGGCCGCTTCGACCGCGCCATGTTCACCTGGCAGTGCTGCTGACGGCGTCGTGGTCCCGTTCAGGTGCGCAGGAACTGCATGCGGTCGGTGACGTCCTCATGGCTCCGGCGGGCCGGTTGTACCGAGCTGCCGGGCGTGCCTATGTCCAGGGAGCCCAGGAGCTGTTCGTCCGGACGGACGCCCAACAGGCTCCGAGCGCTCGGGCTTTGGCACAACCGGCCGGTACGCCAGATGCTGCCGAAGCCGCGGGCGTGCAGTAACAGCATCAAGCCGTAGGCGACGTTGCTCGCCGAGGCGAGCTGCTCCCATTCGGGCACGCGGTGCTCCGCCGCCGGGGAGAAGACGAGCACCGCCTTCAGGGGGGCTCGCATGAACTTCCTCTCGACCATGGCCCGTTCCTCCGGCTCCGCCTCGGCGGCGAGGCAGGCGCCGACCGCCTCCAGGTCCGCGTCCCTCAGCAGGATCCAGCGCCATGGGCGCAGTCTGCCGTGGTCGGGGGCCGCGGCCGCTCCCCGCAGCAGGTAGGCGAACTCCTGGTCCGAAGGAGCCGGACCGGAGAGCGTGTGGATGCTACGGCGCGTCAGGATGGCCGTCATGACGTCCAAGGCAGTTACTCCTCAGTGCGGATGGTGAACGAAAGACGGGGCGATACACCCGATGTGCAGCCGATGCACGGGAGAGCACGGCTCAGAGGACAGGAGAGGGGCAGACGGCATCGCCGTCCTGGACGAGCAGCCCTCAAGGGCCTTCGGGCTGCTCGTCGGCGGGCGAGGGACCGGTCACGAGTCCTTGAGGAGCACCAACTCGCCCTTGCCGATGGGCAGCAGGACTCCGGAGAAGTCGTCCGACGCCTCGACCAGCCGGTTGAAGTCCTCCAGTTGGTGGGCGTGGGACACGGCGTTGTCGACCACCAGCAGGCAGCCGTCCGCGAGGATCCGCCGCAGCGAGTCCCACCAGCCGACATACTCCCCGCGGTTACTGTCCAGGAAGACGAAGTCGTACTCGCCGGCCTCGCGCGAGGCGAGGAAACGGCCCGCGTCGTCGGTGATCTGCCGGATCCGGGAATGGAGTCCGGCACGCCGGAAGTTCCGCTCGGCCATCTTCACCTTGTCGTCGGCCCGCTCGACCGTCGTGACTGAACCTTCCGGGCCCACGGCGTCGGCGAGCCACAAGGTCGAGTAGCCGTTGGACGTGCCGATCTCCAGAATGTTCCGCGCCTTGCAGGCTTTGACGAGCAGCGCGAGAAACTTACCGGTGTCGGGCGTGATGTTCAGCATCTTCCGGCTTCGGTCGTCCGTGGCCGAGTCGTTGGCCTCGCCGAATTCCTCCAACTCGCGCAGTAACTCGGCGAAGGCCGGTTCCATGATATTTCCCCTTGTCGATTAATGATCCGGTGTCACTTGGCCAGATTCAGGGCCGTGATGTAGAGGCCGAGGAGTATCAGAGCGGCACAGAGTACCATGTGAAATTTCTCCTCGGGTATGCTGCGGCGGATCCTGTTCCCGATCGACATTCCCAGAAAGGCCGGCGCCAAGGACACCGCGGACATGGCGAGCAGGTTCGCGTCCAAGAGATCCTGAGTGCGCAGCGACCATGCCAGGGAAACCGTCGACAGCGTGAAGAGGATCCCCATGCTCTGGATCAACTGGTCCCGCAACAGACCGATCGACTGAAGGTAGAAGACCCCCGGGACGGCCGACGATCCGGTCATTCCCGTGAGAAATCCGTTGACGGCCCCGAGGGACGCACCCACGGGGTGATTCCACCATTTTCCCCTGATGTTCACCCGCAGTCGGAACAGCCCCAGAATCCCGTAGACGGCGAGCCCGACGCCGAGCAGGGCGGACATCACGTCCGCCTGGAAATAGCTCAGCGTCAGCGCGCCCGACAGGGTGAACAAGGTGGCGGCCAAGAGAAATGGCCAGGTGAGATGGATGATTTTACGACCGTGGCCGCCGCGCACCGCCTGGAATACGTTGGTCAGGAACGTCGGGATGATGATCAGCGCCTTTGCGGGCTGAATACCGATCGTTGCGGTGAGAATCCCGAGGACGACGGGCGGCAGGCCCAGGCCGGTCAGCCCCTTGAACAACCCACCTACGAAGAACGTGAGAACGATCAGCACGAAGGTGGTCAGTCCGAACGAGAAGGGGATGGCGTCGGTCACGACTGGACGGCGGCCCTCGGATGCTCGGCCGCGATACCGCGGTCCACGAAGCAGCGCAGCGCCTGCACCACGTCGGCCTGCTCCTCCGCGGTCAGGACCTCCGGCCTCTCCGACGTGAAGCGGTCGGCGAGCCCGAGAATGTCGTCCTTGCGGTTCTCGATGTATACGTCGGCGTCCGCCACGTGTGTCGCCGTGCGGTCGGCGACCTTCTCCGCGAGCCCTTCGGTGGGTGGCACGAAGTTGATGTCGAACGTGCCGATCTGGAGGAGGACGTACCGCGAGGGCGTTCCGACGGGTGCTCCGTTGACGAACCGGTGCTTGTTCGTGCGGGGCACTTGGAAGACCTGTCCGGGAAGCACGGTGAATACCTCGCCTGCTTCGGGGAGTTCGATGGCGATCTGCCCCCTGGAGCAGTACACCATGTCCGACACTTCGTTGTGGAAGTGGTAGGGAACGGCTTCGTGATCGAGGTTGAACACGCTGACCCGTAGGCCGTCCTGATAGTAGAACTCTTTCATTTCCATCGTTCAACTCCCTGTCTAGCTGATGATCAGCCCTGCGTCGTCCGGTACGGTGGTGTGTTGCGGTATTTTGGGCGCGGCGTCGGCCCAGTCGGCGGCGACCTGCTCGGCGGCTTTCACGAAGGCTCTGGCGTAATTGTGTTCGTTCTGCCAGAACCTGACGGGGGAACCGTACGACGACAGATGCGGCGACGGTTCGGAAAGGTTCCCCGCGCGCCTCGTCACCCGGTATGTTCCGTGCGGGTCGAGAGCCAATCCGCCGGTGACGTATCCCGATTCCTCGTGGTGCACGATCTCGCCCCGTCGCAGGAGATTCCGCACCAGTGCCGAAGGGTGGCGTTCCAGGCTGAAATCCTGTGTCTTGGCCCGTACTACGCAGTCGGCCCGCACGCTGGAACGCTCGCCGTCGGCGGTCTCGTACGCGATCACGAATCCGCCGTCCTCGTGCACACTGACCGGTGGCTCCGCGTACCCGTGTTTCACGGTGGACAGAACTCCGGCGTCCATGAGGGCGATCAGTTTCTCCGCGTTCGCCGTCGGCATCGGCACCGCCGTCCGAATGAAGTGCGTGTCGAAAAGGCGGTCGTACACGGCCTTGTCGCCGGGCTCCAGTTCCCGGTAGAAGCACATCCTCCGCGCCTTCAGGACGAGCGTGTAGACGGGATTTCCGTGACGTGAGTCCCGAAGGTCGCTTTCGAGTTTCTCTCTGGCCGAGGAGAACCGGGGATTTTCGACGTCGTGCCACCCCAGCGCCCCGTCGGTCGCTCTGCGCAGATCCTTGTCCAACAGGTCCAGAATGGGCTTGATCCTCAGCTGCCCCCGGTGTTCGCTCCGGATACCGGCGAGGGCGTCCGGGGTGAGATGGAACAGCTCATGGCCGGTGAGCGGGCCCCGGACGGGGGGAAAGAAGCCGGAGCGTGATCCGACGACGATGTGCGGCGGTTCTTCTCCCCCTCCCGACGGCGCCGGCCGGTAGGAGGCGACGTGTCCGTCCGCCGTGTACGTGAACTCGCCCTCATCGCACAGGGTCATGATGGCGTCGATGCCGCTCGGCCCCATCCCCTGGACGTAGACCCGCGGACGCGCACCCGGTGTCCGCCGTGACCGGACACGGCCGGCGACGACGGACCGGAGCCTGCCCGGCGGATAGGGAGCCGAGACGTACCCCGCGTGTTCCGCGAGCGCGTCGTTCTCCGCGGACTGCCAGTGCCCGGTGCTCAGCAGCACCCGGTCGAGTCCGTCCAGGCTGAACTCGCGGCCGGTGCCGAGGTCACGGAGCAGGATGGAGAAGCCGTCCTCCGTCGTCCGCCCGTCGAAGGCCTCGTGTCCCGTGTACTGCCGCACGTCGATCCCGTGGTCCCGGGCGATTTTCACGGCGTCCTGGAACCGGTGCTCCAGGTACAGGCCGAACAGGGCCCGCGGATAGAACTCGCCGTCCTCGGGCTTCCAGTCCGTCGGGTCGATCCCGGGGTGGGTCTCCAGGATGAGTTCCGGATGGTCGGCGACGAGCCAGGGCTTGCTCTCGGCGAGCCAGTCGACGAAGTCGTTGCCATGGATCCCCATGGTGCTCGCTTCGTTGTTGCACCGGTGTCCGAGTTGGGCGTTGTCCTTGGCGTAGGGGTATCCGGGGCCGTTCACCCGCCCCCGCTCCACCGTGGCGATCGTGATCGCGGAACGGGAGAGCGGGGACAGACGCCCTGGAACGGTCAGCTCCCGGACCAGATGCCACAGCGCGCAGGTACCGGCGAATCCGGTGCCGATGACGCAGTATCTGACAGTTCCTACCGTGTTGGCTTTCAGCTCAGGGCTCCAGACGGCTGAGGGCACGCCTGATGCGTATGCCGGCTTGGCTCAGGATGGACGCCGTGCGGCCGCAGTTGATCCGCACGAAGTGGCTGAGGCCCTTGTCCTCGGCGAAGTGGTTGCCGCAGATCGTGGCGACCTTCGCCTCCTCCAGGAGGAACTGGTCGGCCGTGACGTAGCCGTGCTCCTGGTAGGCGTGGGCGTAGCTCGACAGGTCGACGAAGAGGAAGTAACCCCCCTGGGGCGGCCTGACCCGCAGCGCGGGAACGGCCTCCAGTTCGCGGAGCATGGCCTCCAGGTTCGTGCGCGCGGTCCTGGCCCTCGCCGTCGCCACTTCGTCCATCGCCGGCTGGAGCGCGATGTGCGTCGCCACCTGGCCGTAGGTGGACGCGAACGACGTGAGGTTGACCTGTGCCCGGGCGGCGGCCTCGACGATGTCCGTCGGCCCGCACAGATAGCCGATCCGGTCCCCGTGCATGCCGTACGTCTTGCCGGGGCCGGTCACCGTCAGCGTCCACGGCCGCATCGGGGTGAGACTCCCATCGGGGAGTGCGGCCTCGATGGCGGCGAACGTCTTGGCGCGGTCGCCCAGGACATGGGCCTCGTAGGGGCAGTCGAACAGGACGTAGATCGGGCTCGCACCGTCGGCCTCGCGCCGCAGGTTGTGCCGGGCGACGACCTGTGCCAGCGCGGAGAGTTCCTCCGTCGAGTAGATCTTGCCCGTCGGGTTGATGCAGTCGCCGAGTACAACGATCTTGGTCCGGTCGGAGATCGCCTGCTCGAGCGCCGGCGCCGTCAGCCCGTCCTCGGCCGTGACCAGGACCGTCTTCGGTACGGCCTCGTGCAGCAGCACCATGTCCGAGTAGTGCGGCCAGTTGGGCACCGGAACGACGACCTCGTCGCCCGGGTTCAGCAGGGCGTGGAGCACCACGGAGATGGAACCCTTCACGCCACCGGGCGTCACCAGGATCTCGTTCTCCGGATCGTATGCGATCCCGTGCAGACGGCTCACGCGCGCCGCAATGGATTCCCGCAGAAAGGGAAATCCCTTGATGGGGGCGAACGCGTGGATCACGTCGGATTTCGTCTGGATGAAATCGATCACGCCGCGGTCGATCCGGGGATCGGTGGGCGTGTCGAGAGCGCCTATGCTGAGGTCGATTACTTGGTCTTCCGCGGCGAGCCCGCTGTTCAGCGCTACGAGCTTGGCCGCGGTTCCGTGCGTCGCCGATTCCGGAATGTTCAGAACGGCGCTGGAGATTCCTCGGTTCTTCTGCACAGTTGTGTGGACTGCCTCTCTGGAGCCGCGGACTCAGTTGGTGACGGCCTTGTGCATCGCGTTCCACATCTCCAACTGGACGTCCAGCGTCGCCGTCGCGGCGGCGGCGATGGCGGCCACGTCCGCCTCGCTGTGGCAATTGTTCACCACGCACTTCTTGGCGTCCGCGGCGTGGCGCTCCTCGACTCCCTCGTCGCCCACGTGGACGTTGAAGTAGACCTCGACGTCGTGCACGAACTTGTCCTGCGGGAGGACCTTGTTGGTGTTGCGGAACGCCGTACGGCAGATCTTGAGCATCCGGTCGGCGTGGGACTCCAGCGCCATCGCGACGCCCAGCATGCTGTGGTAGCTGGTGACCAGCAGGTCCAGCGTGCGCCGACGGTACTCCAGGGTCTCCGGGATGACGAGCTTGCTGTCCCGCGCCTCCTTGACCAGCATCGGAGCCACACCGAACTCGACCTGACCGTGCAGGTTGTGGGTGTTCTCCATCAGTATCTCGTGACAGTGCGCCCGGTTGCCGTCGCCGGTCTCCTCGTTGAGGATGTGCGAGAACAGGACCAGGGTGTCCATGTCGTCGTGGGCCGCCGCCTGGGCGCAGACATGGGCGATGCCCTTCACGGTGCCTTCGGTGCGGTGGTAGAAGTTCGCCCGGTGGAATTCGAACGATTCACCGGTCCAGGGCGTTCCCTCGAGGAGCTTGAAGTACTCGTTTTCGTAGACCGGGTGCCGGTCCAGGTCGTCGATGAGTGAGGTGACCGAGTCGTGGATCGCCGTGCTCGCAAACGTTGTCATTCTCGTTTTCACTCCCGTTTCAGGCGCGATTGACTGGGGTGACGGCTTTGCCGAGCAGTGACGCAGGGTGACGCACAGGATCGAGGCGGGGATCGGATCGAAGAGAAGGTGAATTCATCCGTCCGCTTTATTGCGGCACTGGATGGGTGGCACATCCATTCTGCTGTTCGTCGAACTCCCTGCTGATCTGTCGCGATCATCGTGTCCCACGGCTCTTGGCTCCGCAGGACAGGAACCGGCCATGTCCGGGCAGCTGCCGGATGAGCCGGTGCGTACCGGGAGCCGCGCGGAAAGGCTGACGCGGCTGATCTGCGGAAAGGTGTGTTTCTTCTATGTATCAACAACGTAAATCAAGACAGGGGGCTGCGGCGGGAATCAGGACAGCGATCACGAGAGCGCCCGCGAGCAGGGAACTCCGCGCGGGCGAACGTGTTCTCGGCGAAGGTGGCCTCCGGGGAGCATTACCGTGTCTCACCTGTGGGTTTCCGCCGTCGAAGGACCGGCGACCGGAGTGTGAGCGGTACGACCGGTGGGCTGGTGGCCGGTTGTCCAGATCGTGCCCTTGCGGTCAATGCGCGAACGGTCATGCGGTAAAACGTGTTCCAGAAGCGCGATGAGCAGGGCGGACAGCGTGGTCTTGTTCCCCGCACCGGACACCGGCAGTCGCGTCGGTCAGGCCACGCGTACGGCTTTCGACGTACAGATGAACCGGAAGAGTCCGCCAGTGACCGTGCCTGTGGCCGTGGGAGGCATGCGATCCCGCCGTTCCCTACGCGCGGGCCGTGCGTGTCGCGGGCGACTGCCCCTTCCGCTTCCCGCGGGTGTCCGACACCTCGATCCGGACACAGCCCGGCCTGTCCGGCGGCACGGTCAGGGGACGACCTCGCGACGGGCCGCTTCCGGTTCCGGAGAGATTCGCGCCGACCGCCGCCCAGCGCGGCCATTCGCCGCCGCCACCCCGGCCACGCACACCGCCATCCCCACCAGCGCGAGCACCCCCGGCGCCTCGCCGAACATCGCGTACGCCCACACCGAAGTCGTCGGCGGCGTCAGGTAGATCAGCGCGGAGGTACGGGTGACGCCGCTGTGCCGCACGCTCAGCCAGTAGAAGCCGTAACCGCCCACGGTGGAGAGCAGGACGGTCCACGCCACCGCGAACCAGAAGCCGCCGCCGGACGGGGGCGCCGCGTGGCCGCCGGCCAAGGCGACACCGGTGAAGAGCACCGCACTGGTGACGCAGTGCAGCGGTATCGCGTCCATCGGCGAGAGCGGCGCCCGCGTGCGCCGTTCCAGGAAACTCGCCGCCAGCAGCGCCGCCATGGCCGCGAACGGAAGGCCGTACGCCCAGGGCGTCACGGCCGCCGTCCCGTACAGGTCGCCCTGTACGACGAGGGCGACGCCGCCCAGCCCGATCGCGAGCCCCGCCCACTGCCGCGCGGTCACCGTCTCCCCGAGCAGCCGCCCGGCGAGGGCACCGGCGGCCAGCGGTTGCAGCGCGGCGATCAGGGCGGCGGTCCCGGACGGTACGCCGAGCCCGACCGCCCATACGATCCCGCCCAGGTAACCGCCCTGCGAGAGCGCGCCGATGACGGTCTGCTCGGCCACCGCGCGCAGGGAGAGCCTGCGCCGCCGGAAGAGCGCCCAACCGCCGCCCAGCAGAACGGCCGCCGCGATGAAGCGCCACATCAGCAGGGTGTCGGCGGGGGCCTCGCGGGTGCCGAGTTCGGCACCGATGAAGCCGGAACTCCACATCACGACGAGACCGATGGACGTGATCGCGGTGACGGGCATGGGACTCCTCCCGAGCTACTAGGTATACCGGTCTGTTTACCACGCTCTTCCACTAGACTAAACAGATCGGTATACCCGTCACGTCACGTCGGGAGGAATCGCGCCCCATGGATACGCTCACCCCCGCCGCCCGCCGCGTCCTCGATGCCGCCGCCGAGCTGTTCTACGGGCAGGGGATCCACGCGGTCGGCGTGGATCTGATCGCTCAGCGCGCCGGGGTCACCAAGAAGACGCTCTACGAACGCTTCGGGAGCAAGGAGGCGCTGGTCGCCGCGTATCTGCGCGAGCGCGACGAGCGGTGGCGGGTCTGGCTGACCGCCGAAGTCGACAAGTCGCCCCGGCAGGACCCGTCGCACCGCATCCTTGCCACCTTCGACGCCCTCGGCGTCTGGATGCGCCGCGAGAACCCGCGCGGCTGCGGCTTCGTCAATGCCGCCGCCGAGCTGCCGGACAGCAGCCATCCGGCCCGCCGCGCGATCAGCGACCAGAAGCGGTGGCTACGGGACTATCTGCGGGGCCTGGCCGAGGAGGCGAAGGCCCCCGACCCCGGCGCCCTCGCCGACGAACTGCTCCTGCTCCACGAGGGCGCCACCGTGCTGTACGGCCTGTCGGCCATCCCCGACCCGGTCGCGACGGCGCGGCGGATGGCGCGTACGGCCCTGGAGCGTGCCGGGATCCAGTGACTCAAGCCCCGGGGTAGGTGATCACCAGCATCGTCACCCCGCCGTCGGAGATCCACGGGCCATGCGGCATGCCCGGCGGGCGGCATGCGTAGTCCCCCGCCGAGAAGGTCCGCCCCAGCGTCAGGTCGTGCATGTCGCCCTCGAGCAGGTAGACCTCCTCCCAGAAGTCATGACGGACGACCCCGGACCGCGAGGTGTCCGTGCCCGGCTCCCACCGGACGAGCGCCGTGCGATGCGCCCCGCTCCCGTCGGCGGCGAGGGTCTGCTCCCGGACGCCCGGGGCGGCCCCCTCGGGCACCTGCCAGGCGCCGGAGGGACGGTGGAATTCCAGCTCGGGCTTGGCCCGCCCGCTCGTCGCGTGGGTGCCGAGCCTGCGGTTGGCCAGGACGGACACCGTGCGCCGTACGGCGGTGACCTCGTCCGTGTCGACGTCCGCCACCAGCAGCCCGGGGGCCGCTTCCAGTCGCTCCCGTACGGTGCCGTCGGGGCCGACGAGGGCGCTGTACCCGATGCCGGTGGGGGCGGAGCCGGTGGTGGACAGGCCGGATGCCGCCGGATCGGCCTGTCCCACGGCGGCCAGCCATACGGTGGCGTCCAGCGCCCGCGCCCGGGTCAGCAGCTCCCACTGCTCCCGCTTGCCGGGGCCCGCGCCCCAGGATGCCGGGAGCAGCGACAGCGCCGCGCCCGCGTCGGCGTGCGCCCGGAACAGCTCGGGGAACCGCACGTCGTAGCAGGTGGCGAGGCCGATCCGGACGCCGTCCAGCGCGAAGGTCACCACCTCCGAGCCCGGGGCCACGTTCTTGGACTCCGCGAAACCGAAGGCGTCATACAGATGGATCTTGTCGTACGCGGCCTCGACACCAGGGCCGGTGGCCAGCAGGGTGTTGGTGACCCGGCCGTCGGGGGCCGGGGTGAACATGCCCGCCACGAGGACCAGCCCCGCGTCCTCCGCGATCCGCCGGACCTCGGTGGCCCACGGCCCGTCCAGCGGTTCGGCCAGCGGGCCCAGCCGGGTGCCGAAGCAGGCCATGGCGGCTTCCGGGAAGACGACGATCCGGGCGCCGTCCGCCGCCGCGCGCAGGGCCTGCTCGCGCAGGGTGACAAGGTTCGCCTTCGGGTCCGGGCCGGTGGTGATCTGGCTCAGTGCGATGCGCATGGGGTGTGCGGCCTCTCTTCCGGATGGGCTGGCAGCATACTTGTTGTATACCGAACGTATGCGCAGCCCCTCAAGGGGCATCAGCACGGTGGCCGGTGACGGCGGTGAGCTGGAGCTTGGTCTCGTCCTCGCTGCCGGGTACGGCGGTCATGATGACGATCTTCAGCTCGGAGTCGCCGTCGGTCAGGACGTCGCAGTCCACCGTCACCGGACCCACCGACGGGTGGTCGATCGTCTTGTGGTCCTCCCGGTGCGCGGCCACCTCTCCGGTCGCCCACAGCTCGGCGAACCTCCTGTTGCCCGCGTTCAGGTCGCGGATCAGCGTGGCCAAGCGGCTGTCCCGGGGGAAGCGGCCGGTGGCGCGGCGCAGGTCGGAGACGACGGCGGCATCGGTGGCGTCGCGGTCCGCCTCGGTCACCGGCCACCGTGCGAGGTGCGCGGGGCCGGCGTCCACCGGGAACCTGTCGCGGGCGAAGTTGCGCAGCCGTGGCGGCGAGGCGGACGGGTCGCCCAGCAGGGCGGCCCACCCACGGTTCCACCACACCAGTTGCCAGTCCGCCGCGAACACGGCGACCGCCACGTCCCCGAGGCGGGCGAGCACCCGCTGCATGCCGGGCGGAAGGTGGTCGGAGACCGCGCCGTCCATCGGCGGTACGAGCCGGGCCAGCCGGTACAGGTGGTCCCGCTCGGCGGTGGACAGCTGGAGGGCGCGCGCCAGGGACGCCACCACCGACGCCGAGGGCGTCGTGGCCCGCCCCTGCTCCAGGCGCACGACGTAGTCGACCGACACCCCGGCCAGGTCGGCCAGCTCCTCACGCCGCAGCCCGGCCGCCCGGCGCCCCCCGGCCACCGGCAGCCCGGCGGCCGACGGGGGCAGCCGGTCCCGCCACGTGCGGATCATCGCGCCCAGTCCGGTCCCGGGTGTCGTCGGCATGTTCCCCATCCTTCTGCATCCCGCGTGGTGCGTGGGGGCGCGAGGGTGGTACGGGTCTTCCTACCGTCGAAGCGTCCCTGGTCCGCCTCCCTCGACGGGACCAGGATCGAACACATGACGATCACCTTCATCACCGGAGCCAACAAGGGGCTCGGCCGCGAGACCGCCCGCCGCCTGATCGAGCGCGGCCACACCGTGCTCGTGGGAGCCCGCAGCCGCGAGCAGGGCGAGGAGGCCGCGGCCGCGCTCGGCGCGCGCTACGTCCCCATCGACGTGACCGACGACGCGTCCGTGGCCGCCGCGACCGACCTCAACGGCCACAGCGGCCCCCAGACCGTCACCGAGGGCACGGACGCGATCGTCGCCCTCGCCACCGAGGGGCCCGGCGCGCGTACCGGACGCTTCGTCTCCCGCCATGGCGAGATCGCCTGGTCGTGAAACCGGCTCCGCCGATGAGTTTCCGGCGGTGGTGCGGTCTACGTGTCAACGAAGGGAGCGCACCATGCGCAAGATCATCGTTTGCACGTTCCTGACGCTGGACGGCGTCATGCAGGCACCGGGCGGTCCGGACGAGGACGCGGAGAGCGGCTTCGAGCACGGCGGCTGGCAGAAGCCGGTGTCCGACGACGAGGTCGGCACGGCCATCGCCGGTTGGTACGAGTCCTCCGACGCGATGCTGCTCGGCCGCAAGACGTACGAGATCTTCGCGGCGTACTGGCCGACCGCCGATCCCGACAACCCGTTCACCGATCGGATGAACAGCATGCACAAGTACGTGGCGTCTCGGACCCTGACGTCCGTCGAGTGGCAGAACTCCACGCTGCTGGAGGGCGACATCGCCGATGCCGTACGCAAGCTGAAAGCCTCCGACGGCGGCAACATCAACGTTGTGGGCAGTGGCGACCTCGCCCAGACCCTCATGCGGCACGACCTCGTCGACGAGTACCGGCTGACCATCCATCCGGTGATCATCGGCACCGGCAAGCGGCTGTTCGCCGACGGGGCGATCCCCACCGCGCTGGAGCCGGTCAGCGTCTCGACGACGAAGGGCGGTACCGTCGTCGGCGTCTACCGGCCGAAGGGTAAGCCCAGCTACGACAGCTACTAGGGGGTGTCCGCCGCGAGACCATGACCGGCCGTTGGCGCTGATGATGACGCGGGCGCCGCCGGGCGGGCGGCGCGCCACGCGGCGGACCCGGTACGTGATGTCCTGCTGTGACTCAAGGAGTGGCTTCGACGGTGATCCGCGCGTAGTCGTAGCCACCAGTCTCGGGCGATGGGTTGTAGGTGACCGTGAACGTTCGCCGTACCTCGCCGAAGTGGTCGGAGTACGTCACCTTGGACGGGCTGGAGCGCTTCGGCTCGGCGGTGATGTCGTACGTACGAAGGAAGTCCTCGACGCTTGAGTCCTGGCCGTTGCCCACCTTGTACCGGAGCACCGCGGCGCCGTCCTTCGCCACCTTGGCGTACGTGGGTATGTAGTAGCGCCCCGCGGATGGATGCTGATCGTGGTGCATCCCCGCCTTGCGCTCCACTGACTCCTCCGGACCGTCACCGGCCGACGTGAACAGCGCCACGGCCGCCCAAACGATCACGCCGAGCGTCCACACCACGCACAAGGCCAGGAACCACACCAGCCACCTGCGCCGACGTGGCCTCTGCTCGTGGTCCTCGCCCTTCGGCCGGTCAGCGAGCGTTGCCATGACTTCCCCTACGGTGCCGACGCGATCACTCGTGGTTGGACCCTAGCCGTCGGGGTCACGCCGAGCACATGCCGGGTACCCGTGCCCGCTGCCGCTGAGGAGTCACGCGCTGTCCGCGTCCGCCGCCGGGGTCGGGCTGGGAGCGGAGGCGGACTCCATCGCCTCCACGAAGCGGCGCACCGTCTCCGCGTCGCACTCCCCGCGCACCGTTATCGAACGGCCGTTGGCGCTGATGATGACGGCGGGTGCGGCCGGGCGCGCGGCGCGCCACGCGGCGTAGGACAGGCCGAGGTTCAGCGCGCCGAGCCCCTGGCTGACCACCAGGTCGATGATCCCCAGCTTGCCGTGCGAGGGGCTCGGGAGCATGTTCAGATCGGCATGCGCACGGACGTCCGTGTCCTGCCGCAGCCACCGGTACAGGTCGTGGATCGCGAGATCCCCATCATCCGCCTCGGCGCTGATCTCCACGCGCATGGCGGTTTCCATCCGCTGTTCCATGGGCGCCAACGATAGGGGTGTCGGCCCCGTATTTTGTTGCGATCTCAGCCCAAACGGTCTTCCCCGGCCCACCGTTGGGCCGTGGCCCAACCGCCCACCGCTCGGCGAACTGCGACACGAGGAACAGCCCGCGCCCCGTCTCGGCCTCCGGCGTCGCCGTCTTGAGCGCGGGCAGCCGCTCGGTGCGGGTGTCGGAGACCTCGATACGGATGGGGCCCGACGCGTCGAGCGGCGCGGTGAGGCGTACGTGGAAGTCCCGCCCGGGGACGCGTCCGTGACGCACCGCATTGGCGCACAGCTCGCTGGCGATCAGCGTCGTGATCTCGTTGGGGCTGGAATCGTACGGGTACCCCCACGCGGCCAGCCGGTGCGATACGAGCCGCCGCGCGAGCCGCGCCCCGCGCGGCGTCGAGGTGAAGCGCATGGCGAACTCGCCGGGTACGGAAGGGAGCTGGCCCTGAGTCGTACCCCGTGAGGGGGGATTTTCGGTCGTCATGGCAACGAGGGTGGTGGTCGTGTGCCTAGTCTCGCCAGTAAGCGCGCCTGTACGGACAGTGTCTGTCGGACACGCGAGGGCGCGGAGGTAGGGGTGGTGACCCATGGCAGGTACGTACGAGACGTCAGCATTTCTGAGGGGGTTCGGCAGGCAGCTGAAGCTATTGCGGGAGGCGGCAGGTCTCACGCAGGCGGAATTGGGGTTGCGTATCGGGTACAGCGCGGATCAGATCGCGTCGGTGGAATGCGGGCGCCGCATCCCCAAGCCGGACCTGATCGACAAGGCCGATGAGGTGCTCGGGGCCCGAGGTCTCCTCAAGGCGATGAAGGAGCGGGTCGCGCTGGAGCGGTATCCGGCGTTCTTCCAGGATGCGGCGGAGATCGAAAAGGAAGCGGTCGAGCTGTATTCCTACGAGACCCAGGTGTTCATGGGGCTGCTCCAGACGAAGGAGTACGCGCGAGCCGTACTGGGGATGCGTCGCCCCCTGGTGGACGAAGAGCTGATCGAGCAGCGTGTGGCCGCACGGCTGGAGCGCCAGGCCATCTTCACCGTCAAGCCCGCACCGATCATGGGCTTCGTTATGGAGGAGGCCATTCTGCGGCGCCCCTATGGCGGGAAGCAGGTTCTGCGCGGACAGTTGGAACACCTGCTTCTCATCGGGGAGAAGCGCAATGTGGAACTCCAGGTCATGCCAACGGACCGGGAGGACCATGCCGGAGCCGATGGAGCCTTGAGCCTGATGATCCCGAAGGGAGGCTCGCAGATCGCGTACCTCGAACGTCAGGGCCACGGCATCCTGCTCACCGACCGGGAAGAGGTCCGCATCATCGCCGCTCGGTATGGGATCATCCGGGCCCAGGCTCTCAACCCAGGGGAGTCGTTGGCGCTGATTGAGAAGGTGCTGAGGGAGCTATGAGTATGGGAATAGGCGAGTTGGTCTGGTTCAAGAGCAGCTACAGCGGCAGCGAGGGGGGTCAGTGCGTCGAGGTCGCCATGGAGTGGCGTAAGAGCAGCTATAGCGGTAGCGAGGGCGGCGATTGCGTCGAGGTGGCCGCATGCCCCGACACCATCCACGTCCGTGACAGCAAGGACACCACCGGCCCGGTCCTCACGTTCCCGGCCACCGTGTGGGACGCGTTCGTGGGGTTCGCCGCGAACAACTGACCCAGAGGTCCAGCCCGTTCAGTCCTCTGGATGGGCTGGACCGTCGTCGTTCACGAGCGCCGTGGTGAGCCGGTCGAGAGATGCCGTCAGGCGACGGCGGTCGTCGGGCGGCAGGGCGACGAAGTAGCGCTCCACGATGCGGGCGTGGACGTCCACCGCACGCACGAAGGTCCTCTCACCCCCGTCCGTCGCCTCGACCAGCGTGACCCGGCGATCGTCGGGTGACGGTACGCGGCGTACGAGGCCCGCCGTCTCCATGCGGTCGACCAGGCGCGTGACCCCGCCGCTGGTCAGGATGACGTCCTCGGCCAGGGTGCGCTGGGAGACCTGTTCCTCCGGGTCCCGGCACAGCCGCAGCAGCACCTCGAACATGACGTGGCCGATCCCGGCCTCCGCCCGCATGGCGGCGTTGATGCGCTGCTCAAGGTGGGTCGCAGCCTTCAGCAACAGGCCGAAATCGTGGACCAGCGGCTCGCTGGCCGCCTGCGTGGCCGTGCGCTTCTCCGAGTCGGCCTTCATCACCATGTGGGCAGTCTAGTGGAGAAAATCACTGACTGCTCAATTGCTGAGCAGTCAGCAATATCTTACGCTGCTGGTCATGGACACCGTCGCCACGTCATCACCCACCGCCACCGGGACCACACGACCGCCCCGCCGCCGGCTGCGGCTGCTCATCGTCCTGGGGGGGCTCTCGGCGTTCGGTCCGCTGTCGCTGGACATGTATCTGCCCGCCCTGCCCGCTCTCGCCCGCGACTTCGCCGTCCCCGACGCGGGCGTTCAGCTGACCCTGACCAGCTGCCTGATCGGCCTCGCCGTGGGGCAGCTGATCGCCGGGCCGCTCAGTGACCGGTGGGGGCGGCGGGTGCCCCTCCTCATCGGCCTCGCCGGGTACGTCGTGGCGTCCGTGCTCTGCGCCTTCGCGCCCAACGTGACCGCCATGACCGGGTTGCGGGCCCTCCAGGGGATAGCGGGCGCGGCGGGGATCGTGATCAGCCGGGCCGTCGTCCGCGATCTCTACGAGGGAGCCGCCGTCGCGCGCTTCTTCTCCCTCCTGATGCTGGTCAACGGCATGGCGCCGATCCTCGCGCCGGTCGTCGGCGGTCAGCTGCTGCGGTTCACGTCCTGGCGCGGGGTCTTCCTCGTGCTCGCCGTCATAGGTGCCGTTCTGCTCGCGGCCACCGTGGTCGTCGTGGGGGAGACGCTGCCGGCCGCGCGGCGGCGCTCGGGCGGGCTCGGGCAGACGTTCCGTAGCTTCGGTTCGCTGCTGCGTGATCCAGGGTTTGTGCGGCCCGCGCTCGCGGGCGGGTTGGCGTTCGCGGCGATGTTCTCGTACATCTCGGCGTCGTCCTTCGTGCTCCAGAAGACGTACGGCCTGGACCCGCAGCAGTTCAGCATCGCCTTCGCGGCCAACGCCCTGGGCATCATGCTGCTCGGCCAGGGCAACGCCCGGCTGCTGCGCAGCCGCAGCCCGCACACCCTGCTGACGGCCGGGATCGCGCTGTGCGCGACAGGCGGCGGTGCGCTGCTGCTGTCCGTGCTCACCGGTCTCGGCGTGGTCGCCGTGCTGATCTCGCTCTTCGCGCTCGTATCGAGCATCGGCCTGATCATGCCGAACGCCACGGCGCTGTCGATGTCCGGGCACCCGGAGGCGGCCGGTACCGCGTCCGCGCTGCTGGGGCTGTTGCAGTTCGCGCTGGGCGGCGTCGCCGCGCCGCTGGCGGGGCTGGGCGGCAACGGGGCGGCGCTGCCGATGGCCCTGGCGATCGCCGCGTGCGCGGCGGCGGCCGTCACCGTGCACCTATGGCCCATGCGCCGCAGCTGAACGACAGGGCAAACTGTTCAGTGCAGACTGGACAGGCTGGCCTGATGAAATTTACGGTGGGGGCATGGCAGAGACTCCACCCGGCATGTCCGCGTCCTCCGTGCGCGCCGCGCATGAGATCCGTGTCGTCGTCGGCCGTCTGCGGCGGCGGCTCAGGGAGACGTACGACATGGAAGGGCTCACCCCCACGCAGACGTCCGTGCTCAGCAGGCTCAGCAAGGACGGGCCCGCCTCGGCCAGTGGGCTCGCGGCGGCGGAGCGCGTCCGGCCGCAGTCCATCGCGCTCACCCTCGGCGTGCTCGATGAGCGCGGGCTGATCGAGCGGCGGCCCGATCCGGACGACGGGCGGCGGCAGGTGATCTCGGTGAGCGAGGCGGGCCAGGCGTTCCTGGAGGACAACCGGCGGGCGGGCGAGGAGTGGCTGGCCCGGTCCCTGGAAACCGGCTACACCGAGGACGAACGGCAGGCCATCATCAGTTCGCTGGCCCTGCTCGACCGGCTCAACGCCATATGATCACGCGGCGCATACGACGCGTCGGCAAGCCCCAGACGCGCGGCGGCTTCGACCGCAGGCTGCTCGCGCCGATGATGCTGGGGTCGATCCTCAACCCGGTCAACTCCTCCATCGTCTCCGTGTCGTTGGTGCCGATCGGCGCCGCCTTCGGCGCCCCGCCCGCGCAGACGGCCTGGCTGGTCTCGGCGCTCTACCTGGCCACCGCGATAGGCCAGCCGGTCGTGGGCCGGCTCATCGACCTGTACGGGCCGCGCCGCCTCTTCCTCGCGGGGTCGGCGCTGACGGGCCTGTCGGGGCTCATCGGCGTACTGGCCCCGAACCTGGGCACGCTGATCCTCGCGCGGGTGGTGCTCGGGTTCGGGACGTGCGCGGGCTATCCGGCGTCGATGTACCTCATCCGCAGCGAGGCGGAGCGCACGGGCAAGGAGAGTCCCACCGGGGTGCTGACCGCGCTCGCCGTGGCCAACCAGACCGTCGCCGTCATCGGCCCTTCCCTGGGCGGGCTGCTGATCGGGCTGGGCGGCTGGCGTGCGACGTTCGCCGTCAACCTTCCGCTCGCCGTGGCCGGGCTGACCCTCGGCTTTCTCCGGCTGCCGAAGGCCCACCCGCGCCGGGAGCGCGAAGGGGCGGCCGGGCTGGACCTCGTCGGCATGGCGCTGTTCGCCGGGATGCTCGTATCGCTGCTGCTGTTCCTGATGGAGCCGAGCGCCGACCGCTGGTACCTGCCGGTGATCATGGTGGTGGCGGCGGTCGGGTTCGTGGTGCGGGAGCTGCGGGCGGGGGAGCCGTTCATCGATCTGCGGGTGCTCGGCGGCAACGTTCCGCTGCTCCTCACGTACGCCCGTATGCTCCTCGTCGCCGTCGTGTCGTACGTGATGCTGTACGGGTACACCCAGTGGCTCCAGGAGGGGCGGGGGCTGACGGCGTCGCAGGCGGGACTCGCCCAACTGCCGCTGTTCCTGGCCGCGATCGTGGTGTCCACCGCCACCGGTCGTCGCGCCGCCGTGCGCGGCAAGCTCCTCGTCGGCGCGGTCGGGCAGATCGCCGTGTGCCTCATGCTGCTCACGCTCGGATCGCACAGCCCGGTGTGGCTGCTGATCGCGATCGCGCTCGTGTGCGGCGTACCGCAGGGGCTGAACAACCTGGCCCTCCAGAACTCCGTCTACCACCAGGCCGACCCCGAGCGGATGGGCTCGTCGGCGGGGCTGCTCCGCACCTTCCTCTACCTCGGCGCCATGGTCGCCTCCAGCGCCAACGGCGCCTTCTTCGGGCCCCGCGCCGACACCGTCGGTCTGCACGGCCTGGCCTGGTTCATGCTCGCCATCGCCGGGCTGTTCCTGGCGCTGACGGTCGCGGACCGCTCGCTGGGCCGCATCGGTGCCGACTCTCCCTCCACATCCTGAAAGGCTTGATCGTGTCGAACACCGCACTGCTCGCGATGGACATTCAGAACGGCATCCTGAGCCGCATCGCCGCCGCCGACTACGTGCCGCGCCTGACCCGCGCGGTCGACGCCGCGCGCGGCGCGGGGATTCCGGTCCTGCACGTCGTGGTCGGCTTCCGCTCCGGGCATCCGGAGGTGTCGGAGCGCAACATGGCGTTCAGCGCGTTGGGCGCGTCCGGCGCCTTCACGCCCGGGGACCCGGGCGCCGCCATCCACCCCGATGTCGCGCCCCGGCCCGACGAGACCGTGATCACCAAGAAGCGGATCAGCGCCTTCGCGGGCAGCGATCTGGAGATGGTCCTGCGGGCCCAGGGCATCACCGATCTCGTCCTGACCGGCGTCGCGACCAGCGGCGTCGTGCTGTCCACGCTGCGCCAGGCCGCCGACCTCGACTACCGGCTCACCGTCCTGGCCGACGGATGCGCCGACGCCGACGAGGAGGTCCACCGGGTGCTCACCGAGAAGGTGTTCCCGCGCCAGGCCACGGTGACGACGGTCGAGGAGTGGGCCGCGGCGCTCGGCTGACCGGGTGGTGACCCGCCGATTACACTCCCGTGTCGTGCAGGAAACGCGCCTCGACACCGCTCGGATCCGGGCGGCTCGCCGGGTGATCGACCCGGTCTTTCTCGACACCCCTCTGTACCGCTGCGAGGCGTTGGAGCCCGACCTCGGGTGCGCGGTGAGCATCAAGCTCGAAACGGCGAACCAGGTCCGCAGCTTCAAGGCCCGTGGCACCGAGGTCGTCGCGAGCGGGCTGGCCGACGGCGGCGGCTCGCGAGCCGTGGTGTGCGCCAGCGCGGGCAATCTCGGCCAGGCCCTCGCGTGGTCAGGTCGCCGCCGAGGGCTCGACGTGGCCGTCGTGGCGTCCCGCTTCGCGACGGTGGCCAAGCTTGATCGCATCCGCGCGCTGGGCGCCAGGCTGGAGCTGGTGGACGGCGACCACGAGATGGCTCGCGAGCGGGCGGCGGCCGTCGCGCGGCACGACGGCATCCGACTGGTCGAAGACAGCCTGGACATCGAGACCTGCGAGGGCGCGGCGACCATCGGCCTGGAACTGGTGGACACCGCGTCGTCGTTCGACACCGTCCTGGTCGCTCTCGGTGGCGGGGCGCTGGCCACCGGCGTGGGTCATGTGATGAAAGCCTTGGCGCCCGATGTCGAGGTGATCTGCGTCCAGCCGCTGGGCGCACCGGCGATGACATACTCGTGGCGCGGGCGGCGTGTCGTCACCACCGACACGACCCACACCATCGCCGACGGCGTCGCCGGACGGTGTCCCATCCCGGCCGTCCTGGACGACCTTCTCCTGGTCGCCGACGACGCCGTCCTGGTCCAGGAGGCGTCGATCATCGCCGGTATGCGGATGCTCCTCGACCACGCCGGTCTCGTCGTCGAGCCGTCGGCCGCGCTCGGCATCGCGGCGATCCTCGAAGACCGTGACCGCTTCGCCGGCCGACGTGTTGTCACCATCGTGTGCGGCAGCAACGTCGACGTGGACGCCTACCACCGCTGGGTCGGCGCGGCCCGGTCCAGTGGCGTCAGCGCGGCGACGACACCGCCGCCGTGACGTCCGTGCCCGACCAGCGAACCCGTCTTCGCGGCGTGCGCGGCGGCGGGCGTGCCGATGATCCGCGTCATGGCCGACCTCGGCCCCGACGGTTACGCCGCCTCCGTACGCCGCGTACGGCAGCGCCTGGAGGCCGCCGCGCCGCTCGCGGAGCGGTACGGCGTACGGGTCGGGGTGCAGCCGGACCACGGGCGCTTCGTCTCCTCGGCGCTCGGGGTGATGGACCTGCTGGAGGGGGTGCCGCACGAGCACTTCCAGGTGGTGTGGGACGCCGCGCACGACGCGCTGGCGGGGGACGATCCGCGGGTGACGCTGCCGCTGGTGGCGGGGCGGCCGGGGATCGTCAACCTGAAGAACGCGGTTTACGCATCGGTGGACGGAAACTGGAAGCCCTGGTTCGTACCGGGCCGTGAGGGCATGTCCAACTGGTCGGTCGTCTCCGCCCAGTTGGCGGAGCTGGGCTACGGCGGCCCCGTCTGCCTGTCCGGCCAGTACTCTGACGCGAGCGTCCCGGTAGAGGAGCGGTGGGTGGCGGATCTCGCGGCAGCGCGGGAGGCCGGGCGGGAAGCCATGAACCAGGAGCCCTAGTAGTGCCATCGAGCGAGCAGGAGAACACAGTGGCCACCACAGCCCCGCACGGCGCCCCCGTCCCGGAGCTGGACCCGGCCGACGTCGAACGGTGGCGCGCCTCCTCGGGGGCGGTGGTCGATCTGCTGACCCAGGTGCGCGCACTCGGCGGGGTCGGCGCCGTACGGCTCGGCCCGCGTCCCACGGTGCTGGTCACCGACCCGGACGCGGTGCGGCACGTCCTCGCGCTGCACCCCGACCGCTACGTCAAGCGCTCGCACCGGGCGCGGGTGCTCGTCGGCGACGGGGTGCTCTCGGCCACCGGGGAGCCGTGGAAGCGGCAACGCCGCCTGCTCCAGGCTCAGTTCACCGGGGCCGGTATCCGCCGCTACGAGCAGCGCATCGCCGGTGCCGCGCGCCGCGCCGCCGACCACTGGGCGGCCGCCGCCCGTACCGGCACCCCGACCGACGTCGCCGAGGACATGCGCTTCTTCGCCCTCGACACCATCTGGCGCTCCCTCACCGGCCACCCCCTGGACGAGGCCACCAACCGCGAGCTGGCCTCCGTCGAGGCGGTGGGGGCCGCCCTCCCGACGATCCCCTCCGCCTCGGCCGACATGGAGGCGCTGCGCGCCACCGTGGCCGCCGACCTCGCGAGGATCGACGCCGTCGCCGAGCGCGCGATCGCGGCCGCCCGCCGAGGGGAGGCGGGCCCGGAAGGGCCCGGCCTGCTGCGCGTCCTGGTGGAGGCCGGGGAGACCCGTCCCGAATACACCGACCAACTGATCCGCGACGAGCTGGTCACGCTGCTGGCCGCCGGGCACGAGACCACGGCCACCACCATGTCCTGGCTGTACCTGCTGCTCGACCGTCACCCCGAGGCCCGCCGCCGGGCCCTCGACGCGGGCCCCGAGGGCTCACCCGAGCGCGAGGACGCCCTCCGCGCCCTCGCCTCCGAGACCCTGCGGCTCTACCCGCCCGCGTGGCTGATCCCCCGCCACGCCACCGAGGACGACACCCTGACCGGCTACCGGATCGAGGCGGGCACCGACATCTTCGTCTGCCCCTACCTCACCCACCGCGACCCGGCCCTGTGGCCCGACCCGGAGCGCTTCGACCCCGCACGGTTCGCCGTGGCGGACCGCTCCTCCCGGCACGGCGCCTACTTCCCCTTCGGCCTCGGGGCGAGGGCCTGCCTGGGCGCGCAGTTCGCGATGCGCGAGATGACCGAGCTGCTCCAGCTCCTCCTGCCCGCCTTCGCCCCCGCGTTCCAGGCCACCCCGGCCGCGACCGTCTTCGGCATCACGGTCCGCCCGGACGGCCCTATGCCCGCCACGATCACGCCGGCTCGTCTTTAGCCGCCGTCGAAATCAACTGCCGTCGAAATCAACTGCCGTCGAAGTCCAGCGCCGTCCCGTACAGCCGGTCCACCGTGAGCCGGATGACGACCCGGCGCTCGGCGACCAGCTGCTCCAGGAACGCGTCCTCGTCCTCCGGCTTCGCGGCCTCCGGCAGCATCCCCAGCAGCTCCCGCCCGACCGCGTCACCCGGGACCGTCGTCACCTCGGAGACCTCGGCCTCCCCCTCGGCCACGGCGAACGACCACGGGTCGGCACCCTGCACATGCAGCGCCACCCGAGGGTCGCGGCGCAGATGCGTGACCTTGACGCGGTCCGCCGTGGTGGAGAACCGCACGATGCGGGCCTCGGGATCCCAGCCGTACACCATGGTGGTCAGATGGGGGTGGCCGCTGCGCTTGACGGTGGCGAGCGTGCCGAACCGCTGGGCGGCGAGCAGCTGGGAGGCCGCTTCGTCGGACAGCGGGCGAGGTGCCGGATTCTGCGTCATGATCTGCCCAACTGCCGCGCCCGCCCCGGCATTCCGGCTTGGTGGGTCAATGTAATGCACCGCGCAGTCGCTTATATTTGACATCTCCCGGTCGGTCCGACGTACGGTCTGGTCGTTCCGACGACGAGTGGGGGATGTGCCGTGATCGCTCTGCTGCTGGCCCTGGGCAGCTCGCTCGCCTATGGCTGCGCCGACTTCCTCGGCGGCCTCGGCGCCCGTAAGGCCCATGTGCTGCGCACCGTGATGGTCGCGGCCCCGGCGAGCCTCGCCATCGAGCTGCTGCTGTGGCCGGTGCTCGGCGCCTCGTTCAGCGTCGGCGTCCTCGGCTGGGGCGCCGCGTCGGGCGTCGCCTCGGCCGCCGCGTTCGCCCTGCTCTACCGCACCCTGGCGATCGGCCCCATGAACGTGCTGTCGCCCCTGACCGCGCTCGTCTCCGCCGCGCTGCCCGTCGCCGTGGGTCTGCTCCAGGGCGAACGCCTGGGCGCCGCCGGGCTGGTGGGGCTGCCGCTCGCGCTGATGGCCGTCGTCCTCGTCAGCGCCGGTCACGGCGCGGGCTCGGCGCGCCCCTCCCGTACCGCCCTGCTGCTGGCCTTCGGCGCGGGCGCCGCCATCGCGGTCCAGCTGATCTGCCTGCACCAGGCCCCGTCCGACAGCGGCGTGGCCCCGCTGCTCGTGGGCCGGGCGGTCGCCTCGACGGTCACCCTGGTCGCGGCCGGGCTGCTGCGCCGCACGCTGGGCCCCGAGCGGCCCGCGTACGCCATGTCGGCCACGGCGGGCGTGCTCGACTCCCTGGCGAACCTCCTCTTCCTGCTCGCCTCCCGCAGCGGCGACCTCGCCGTCGTCGCCGTGATCACCGCCCTCTACCCGGCCGGTACGGTCCTCCTGGCTCGAGGCGTCCTCGCTGAACGCATCCACCGCGGCCAGCTCGTGGGCCTCGGCACCGCCGCCGTCGCCGTCAGCCTCCTCGCGCTGACCTGAACGGCACGATGGGCTCATGGGCGAGGTGCTGATCTTCGAAGGCCCGCTGGTCGCCGAGGACGCCAACCCGGCCGGGGCGCGCTGACCCCTCGCCCGACCTCAGTGCGGCCAGATCGGCGGGTTGGTGCAGAACGCGCCGCCCAGGTTGGCGTGGTCGGGGTTGCCCGGCTCCAGCTCGCCCTGCTCGGCGATGAGCTTCGCGGCGTACGGCTCCGAGTCGTCCTGCGGGTCGTAGCCGAGGGCCCGGGCGGAGGACAGGTCCCACCACAGGCGGGTGTTGTTGGAGCTGCCGTAGACGACGGTGTGGCCGACGTCCTCGGCGGTGAGGGCGGCGTGCAGGAGGCGGGCGCCGTCGGCCGGGCTCATCCAGATCGACAGCATCCGGACGTTCGTCGGCTCGGGGAAGCAGGAGCCGATGCGGATGGAGACGGACTCGATGCCGTACTTGTCCCAGTAGTACGAGCCCAGGTCCTCGCCGAAGGACTTGGAGATGCCGTAGTAGGTGTCCGGGCGGCGCGGAGTGTCGATGGGGATCAGCGGGGCGTCGTCGCCGGACGGGCGGGGCGTGAAGCCCACCGCGTGGTTGCTGGAGGCGAAGACGATCCGGCGGACGCCCGCCTCGCGGGCCGCCTCGTAGAGGTTGTACGTGCCCTGGATGTTGGAGGCGAGGATCTTCTCGAACGGGGCTTCCAGGGAGATGCCCGCGAGGTGGATGATCGCGTCGACGCCCTCCACGGCCCGGCGCAGCGCGTCCTTGTCGGCGAGGTCGGCGATGATCGCGTCGGGGGCGTCGGCGATGGGTGCGACGTCGAACAGGCGCAGCTCGTAGCCGTACGGGGGCAGCAGCTCGCGCATCAGGGTGCCCATGCCGCCGGCGGCGCCGGTGAGGAGGATGGTGCGGGGAGCGGGCGCGGACATGGGCGGATCTCCTCCGGGCGGGCGGACGTATATGTGCATCTGGTTCAGATGTATGGACAACCTAGGGAGCGCGGGAGGGGGCGTCAAGGGCGGGTGATGCGCGCGTCAGCCCTTGACCTGCGCGCGACGGCTACCTTACTGTGTGTGCGTTCATAAATATAGATGCCGATCAGAAACATGCACGCGACAGGGAGAGCCCGTGACCACAGCCCCCTCAGCCTCGGCATCGCTCGCCGAGCGCCTCGACGGACTGCTGTTCTTCCCCGTGACCGCCTACGGGCCCGATGGCGCCCTCGATCTCGAGGTGTACCGCACCCATGTGCGCCGGGGCATCGAAGGGGGCGCGGGGGCCGTTTTCGCGTGCTGCGGTACGGGGGAGTTCCACGCGCTGACCCCCGAGGAGTTCCACGACTGCGTCACCGTGGCGGTGGAGGAGGCCGCGGCGGTCGAGGCCGCCGGTGGGGTGCGGGTGCCGGTCGTCGCGGGCGCCGGTTACGGGACGGCGCTCGCCATCCAGTACGCCAAGCTCGCGGAGCGGGCGGGGGCCGATGGGCTGCTCGCCATGCCGCCGTACCTGGTGGTGGCGGATCAGGAGGGACTGGTCCGGCACTACACCGCGCTGGCGGGGGCGACGGGGCTGGAAGTCGTCGTCTACCAGCGCGACAACGCCGTCTTCGCGCCGGAGACCGTGGCGCGGCTGGCGCGGGTGCCGGGCATCATCGGGCTGAAGGACGGGCTCGGCGACCTGGACCTGATGCAGCGGATCGTGAGCGCGGTGCGGGAGGCGGGTGCGGAGGAGGGGTTCCGGTACTTCAACGGGCTGCCCACCGCCGAGCTGACCGGGCTGGCGTACCGGGCCATCGGGGTGACGCTCTACTCGTCCGCCGTCTTCTGCTTCCTGCCGGAGGTCGCGCTCGCGTTTCACCGGGCGTTGATGGCCGGTGAGGACGATGTCGTCAACCGGCTGCTGGACGGCTTCTTCCGGCCGCTCGTCGAACTGCGGAACCAGGGGCGGGGGTATGCCGTATCCCTGGTGAAGGCCGGGGTGCGGTTGCGCGGGCTGGACGTGGGCGAGGTGCGGTCGCCGTTGAGCGAGCCGAGCGCGGCGCATGTGAAGGAGCTGGCCGGGCTGATCGAGCGGGGCCTGGAGCTGGTGGGGGAGGGCGGGGCGCGATGAAGGCTTCCGCGTTCGTGTATCCGTGGGACGTGGTCGGGGATCCGGACGCGGCGGGGCGGATCGCGGATCTGGGGGTGCGGCAGGTCACGCTGGCCTCCGCGTATCACTCGACGCGGGCCCTCACCCCGAGGCATCCCGCGCACCGGATCGTGACGGCGCGGCACGCGGCGGTGCTGTACCCGCCGGACGAGGGGCGTTGGGCGGGGCGCGCGCTGCGGCCCTACGAGCAGGCGTGGGTGGCCGGGGCCGATCCCTTCGGCGAGGCGGGTGAGGCGTTGGCGGGGGCGGGGCTGGAGGTGCACGCGTGGGTCGTGCTGGCCCACAACTCGCGGATGGGTGATGAGCACCCGGGGACCTCCGTACGGAACGCGTACGGGGACCGGTATCCGTGGGCGCCGTGTATCGGGCGGCCCGAGGTACGGGAGTATCTGGTCGACCTGGCGGTCGAGGCGTCGGTGCGGCCGGGGGCGGCGGGGGCCGAGCTGGAGTCGTGCGGTTGGTACGGGCTCGCCCATCTGCACGCCCACGACAAGATCGGGGGAGTGGGGCTGGGGGCGGAGGCGCAGTATCTGATGTCGCTGTGCTTCTGCGAGTGCTGTTGTGCGGGGTACGAGGGACTGGGGGCCGAGTCGGAGGAACTGGGGAGGGCCGTGCGGGAGGCATTGGCTCCGGTGTGGGCGGGTGCCGCCGGGCCTGGGGTGTTGGGGGCGGATGTGGCGGGGGTTTTCGCGGCCTGGCGGGACGGGGTGGCGAGCGGGCTGCAGCGGGATGCGGTGGCGGCTGTGCGGGGGGCGGCGGCTGATGGGTTCCAGGTGCTGCTGCACGCCGTTCCGGATCGGCGGGCGGTGGGGGCCAACGTGGGGGTTGATCCGGCGGATGTGCTGGGGCATGCGGATGGGGTGGTGCTGCCGTGTACGGGTGATGCGGCGGCTCGTGCCGCCGTGCTCCCGCCGTTTGCTCCGCATCGGCGGGAGGGGACTGTGCTGGCCGCCAACTTCACGGTGGTGGCGGGGATGGGGGGCCGGCCGTCGATGCTGGCGGAGGACGCGGCGCACGCGGTGGAGTTGGGGGCGGACGAGATTCGGCTGTACCACGCGGGGTTGGCGTCGGATGGGGATCTGGGGGAGGTACGGAAGGCGCTGGGGCGCCTGGGCTGAGGCCGATGGTGGGGGCTCCGCCCCCACACCCCCGCCGGGGCTCCGCCCCGGACCCCGCTTCTCAAGCGTCGGAGGGGCTGGGGGTGGGGCATCTCCGCCTCGGGCCCGGCTTCTCAAGCGTCGGAGGGGCTGGGTGGTGGGGCATCTCCGCCCCGGGCCCCTCCTCAAGCGCCGGAGGGCTGGGGATGGTGTATCTCCGCCTACAGCTGGCGCAGGTGGTCGCGCAGGGCTCGGGCCACCTGCGACATCAGGGCTTCCGCGCCGGGTTGGGCGCCGGCCGGTACCTCGGACTCCGTCAGGGCCGCCACGGCGAAGGTCTGGCCGTCCGCGTGCTCGACCACGCCCACCTCGTGGCGGAGGTTCAGCACGGTGCCGGTCTTGGAGGACCACGTGGTGGCGTCCGAGCTGAAGTCCGGGGCCAGCCGGTGCCGTAGGACGTTGTGGGCCATGAGCTCCCGCACCCGCTCGGCCACCTCGGGGTGGATCTTCGACGGGGTCCACAGGGCCTGGAGCAGGTCGACGTAGGAGCGGGCGCTGCCCGTGTTGGCGCGGGTCGTGTCGAGCTGTGGCACCCGGTGGCCGCGGCCGCCCGTGCCGGCGCCGATGGCGAGGGCGTGGGCCAGGTGGGCCTGGGTGGCGTCGAAGCGTTCGACGGGGGTGTCGGACAGCTCGTCCACGGTGTGCCGGACGGTGATGCCCCGCAGCCCCAGCTCATGGAGGATGCCGGCGACCACCGCAGGCGGGGTGAGGCCGAATAGCGCGTCGGCGGCCGTGCCGTCGCTCAGGCAGGTGCTCAGGTACAGCAGGTCGTCCACCGCGACCCGCGCCGGATGGCGGAAACGGCTCAGCCCGGTGGGGCCGGGCGTGGTGATCCGCCCGGGTTGGACGTCGAGCATCGTCGCCCCGTCCAGCTCGCCCCGCCGGATGCGTTCCACCGTCGCCAGCGCGAGCGGGACCTTGACCAGGGAGGCCGACGGCAGCTGGGTGTCCGGGTCGATGCCCAGCTCGTCTCCCGTGTGCAGGTCCCGTACGAGAAAGCAGCCGCGCAGGCCGCCGTCGTGCAACTGTTGCCGCAGGTCGTGGAGCAGCGCTTCGGTGTTCACTTCGCCACCCGTCGGGTCTCGGCGCCGAGGCAACGGGCCATGGCCCCGCCCAGACGCGCTTCGATGTGCTGTGGACTGCCCTCCTCGGCGGCGAGCGCGTACCCCCGGCTGAGGGTCAGTTCGCCCACGGGCCGCCAGTGCAGGTCGAGTTCCTCGGCCTGCGCGGGCGAGCACAGCAGCACGTCGTGCGTGCCGAGGGCCTCCGCCACGGCAGTGGTCAGGTCGGTCGCGGTGACGAGCTGCGCGGGCCGCAGGCCGACCGCGTCGCGCAGCCGCGTCAGGGGGTCGCGGATGTGCGGGACGTCGTCCTCCGGCTGGATCCAGACGCGCCGGGCCGGGCCGGGGGAGGCGCGTCCGACCCGCAGCGTCTCCAGGTAGACCCGCTTCACGCCGGGATCCACGGCACCGGCGAGCCCGAGCGGCACGGACCACGCCGCGTCGCCCGGCGGCACCGCGAGCAGGGCGGCGCGCACCTGCTGCGTGTGGATCAGCTCCGCGCGCCGCGCCGGGGCCGCGACCTGGAGGTCCAGGGTGACGCCGAGCCCCCGCGCCTCGGCGACGAGGCGTGCGAGACCGGCCGTGGTGCAGATGCCGGGCACCGCGAGCCGCCACGGCTTGCGCTTGACGGCCTCGGCCTCGTGCAGCAGCACGTCCGCCGCCTGCACGAGCTGCCTGGCCGTCGGCAGCATGTCCCGGCCGAACGGGGTGAGGACGGCCCGCCGCGACGTGCGCTCGAACAGCGGCTCACCGAAGCGTTCCTCCAGGGCGGCGACGCGACGGCTGGCCACCGGCTGGGACATCCGGGCCGCGGACGCTCCGACGGTGAAACTGCCGTGCTCGCTCACGCTGACGAACGCACGGCATGCCCCCACGAGATCCACAGCTCGCCATCCTATGCCAGATCGGCATGAAGCCGCGCGTGAGCGTATTGGACCGCATGAGCGCGCCACGGCGAGGGTGTTCCCGTACTCATGACCAACCCGCCCCGTCCGTGGGCGACTTGGAGGTTGCACCATGCAGTTCACCCGTGTCACCCGTGCCCGCCGCGCCGCGGTCGGTACGCTCGCCGCGTTCGCTCTCGTCCCGCTCGTGGCCTGCGGTCAGGGCAACACCGCCGCCGCGGCGCCCGAGCCCGCCGCCGCGGCGACGTCCATCGCGGACACGAAGCCGTACACCGGCGAACTCAAGGCTCTGGAGAGCAAGTTCGACGCACGACTGGGTCTCTACGCCATCGACACCGGCACCGGACGCGAGGTGGCGTACCGGGACGGCGAGCGTTTCGGCTTCCACTCCACGCTCAAGGCGATACTCGCCGCGGCCGTGCTGCGCGAGTACTCCCTGAGCGGGATGAACAAGGTGATCACGTATTCCCGTGACGACCTGATCGACAACTCGCCCATCACCGAGAAGCACGTCGACACAGGGATGACGCTGCGCGAGCTGTGCGACGCCGCCGTCCGCTACAGCGACAACACCGCGGCCAACCTGCTGTTCGACGCGATCGGCGGGCCCAAGGCGCTTCAACGCGAGGTCAGGGGGGTTGGCGACGACGTCACCCGGGTGGACCGCGTCGAGCCCGACCTGAGCCGCTGGACCCCGGACGAGAAGCGCGACACGACCACCCCGCGCGCGCTGGCGAAGGACCTGCGCACCTTCGTCCTCGGCGATGTCCTCCGCAAGCCCGAACGCGGTCAACTGACGACGTGGCTGAAGACCAACACCACCGGGGACGCCCTGATCAGGGCGGGGGTGCCCAAGGGCTGGGTGGTCGGCGACAAGACCGGCAGCGGCTTCGGCTACGGCGCCCGCAACGACATCGCCGTGGTGTGGCGCCCCGGCGCCGCGCCCATCGTCATGGCGGTCCTGACGAACCGCCCCGGGGCGGACGACACCCACGACGACAAGCTGATCGCGGACGCGGCCTCCGTGGTCGCCGACACGCTCTCGTAGGCCACGTACACGGTGGGTCCCCGTGAGTGCGGTCAGACGCACTCGCGGGGACCTTGTGCTGTCAGCCCGGCCTCCCGCAGCACCCGGTCCACCGTCTCGCCGAGGCCGCTCGTCGCCGGGATCACGGACTCGGTGCCGCCCGGCAGCAGGTCCAGGGGCCGGTACCAGCCGCGTAGCTCCGCCTCGCCGTACTCGGCCGCCTGCGGCTTCGTCGCGTGGCGGCGCACCGTCTCGGCGAACGGCACGTCGAGGTAGTACGCGTGGGTGCGGCCCCGGTGGTCGTGGCGCAGGGCGTCGAGCATCGTGCCGTAGTGGGACGCGTACAGGATGCCCTCGACCACCACGTGGTAGCCGTGGTCGAGGGCGTAGCGGGCGACCGTGTCGATGAGGCCGATGTTCGCGCCGTCGGGGACGTCCCGCTCGCGCAGGACATCCCGCCGCAGCGTGTCCTGGCCGACCAGGGCGAGCCCCCGGCCGTAGCGGGCGCGCAGCTCGGCGGCGACGGAGGACTTGCCGGACGCGGAATTGCCGCGCAGCAGGATCAGGCGTGTCGTCAGGGAGCCCGTTAGCACGCCGACCACGTTACCGGCAGGAGAAGTTGAAGTTTCGTCAGGACCGTTGACGAATCCATGAGGCGGCCCTAACTTCATCGCGTCGTACTTCGTACGTCATATATGAGACGCGATACGTGAGATCTGAGAGCCCCCATGGACATCGCCCCCAGCCCGATTCCGTCCCGTACTCAGTACGTGCTGGAAGCGGTCAAGCACGCCATCCTGACGGGACGGCTGCGCCCCGGGCAGCCGCTCGTGGAGACCGAGCTGGCGGCCCAGTTCGGGGTGTCGAAGACGCCGGTGCGGGAGGCGCTGAAGACCCTGGCGGGCCGCGGTCTCGTGGTGATGAGCGAGTACAAGGGCGCGACCGTCCGGACGGTCGACACCGCGATGGCGCGGGCCGTGTACGACGTACGGCTGCTGCTGGAGCCCGAGGCGCTGCGGCGGACCGTCACCGCGCGGGCGAGCCTGGCGGCGGCGGGGGCCGCGCTGGAGCGGTCGGACGCGGCGGCCGACCCGGCCGACCGGTCGCTGGCCAACCGGGACTTCCACCGCTCGCTCTACCTCCCCTGCGGCAACCCGCTGCTGACCGGGATGCTCGACGAACTGCGCGACCAGGCGGCGCTGGTGTCGGCCGTCGCCTGGCAGGCGGTGCCGTCCTGGGAACGGGAGGCGCGGGAGCACCGGGAGATCCTGGCCCGCGCGCACGACGGGGACGCCGACGGGGCCGCCCGCGCGCTGCACCACCACATCTCCTCCTTCGTCCAGCGGGCCTTCCCGGACGCGGACGCCGGCACCAGCCCGCAGACCGACGCGAACACGAACTAGAGAGGCCCGTATGGACTTCACACCGCTGAGAACCGCGCTCGCGGACGTCGTGGCGATCCCGGTCACCCCGTACGACGCCAAGGGCGCCGTCGACCGGGACACCTACCGCGCCCTGCTGCGCCGGCTTCTCGACGGCGGCGTACGGGCCGTCACCCCGGGCGGCAACACGGGGGAGTTCTACGCCCTCACCCTGGAGGAGCGCCGGCTGTGCACCGAGCTGAGCGTCGAGGAGGCGGGCGACCGGGCCGCCGTGCTGGTGGGCGTCGGGCAGGACGTGGCGACGGCGGTGGACGCCGCACGGCACGCCCGCGAGGCCGGGGCCCGCATGGTGATGGTGCACCAGCCGGTGCATCCGTACGTGTCGCAGGACGGCTGGGTCGACTACCACCGTGAGATCGCCGAGGCGGTTCCGGAGCTGGGCGTCGTACCGTACCTGCGCAACCCGCTGATCGAGGGCGCGGCGCTGGCGGGTCTGGGCGAGGCGTGCCCGAACGTGATCGGCGTGAAGTACGCGGTCCCCGACGCGGCCCGCTTCGCGGCCTTCGCGCGGGACGCGGGCCTCGACCGGTTCGTCTGGGTGGCCGGGCTCGCCGAGCTGTACGCGCCGTCGTACTGGGCCAACGGCGCCACCGGCTTCACCTCCGGGCTGGTCAACGTCGCCCCGAAGCTGTCGCTGGACATGCTGGGCGCGCTGCGCGCCGGGGACTACGCGGCCGCGATGAAGGTGTGGGAACAGATCCGGCCGTTCGAGGATCTGCGGGCCGCCCGGCAGTCGGCCAACAACGTGACCGTGGTGAAGGAGGCGCTGGCCGCGCTCGGCCTGTGCCGCCGCGAGGTCCGCCCGCCCAGCCGGCTGCTGCCGGAGCCGCAGCGCGCCGAGGTGGCCGCGCTGATAGAGGGGTGGGCGCTGTGAGCGGCCCGCACAGAACCCGCAGACGGGCGGAGGAGCTGCGCAGCCACCAGTGGTACGGCACCGAGGGGTTACGCACCTTCAGCCACCGGGCCCGCACCCGCCAGCTCGGCTATCTGCCCGAGGAACACCTCGGCAAGCCGGTCATCGCGATCCTCAACACCTGGAGCGACATCAACCCCTGCCACGTCCACCTGCGTGACCGCGCCCAGGCGGTCAAGCGCGGGGTCTGGCAGGCGGGCGGCTTCCCCCTCGAATTCCCGGTCTCCACCCTCTCCGAGACCTTCCAGAAGCCGACTCCGATGCTGTACCGGAATCTGCTGTCCATGGAGACCGAGGAACTGCTCCGCTCGTACCCGGTGGACGGCGCCGTGCTGCTTGGCGGCTGCGACAAGTCCACCCCGGCGCTGCTCATGGGCGCCGCCACCGCCGACCTGCCGACCGTCTTCGTGCCCGCCGGGCCGATGCTGCCGGGACACTGGCGCAACGAGGTGCTGGGCTCGGGCACCGACATGTGGAAGTACTGGGACGACAAGCGGGCCGGGCTCATCGGCGACTGCGAGATCGCCGAGCTGGAGCGCGGCATCGCCCGCTCGCCCGGCCACTGCATGACGATGGGTACCGCCGCCACGCTGACGGCCGCCGCCGAGGCGCTGGGCGTGACGCTGCCGGGTGCCTCGTCCATCCCGGCCGTCGACTCCGGGCACGAGCGGATGGCCGCGGCCTCCGGGATGCGCATCGTCGAGCTGGTCCGGCAGGACCTCCGGCTCTCCGAGATCCTCACCCGGGACGCGTACGAGGACGCGGTCACCACCGTGCTCGCGCTCGGCGGATCCACCAACGCGGTCATCCACCTGATCGCCATGGCCGGGCGCTCGGGGGTGCGGCTCACCCTCGACGACTTCGACCGGATCGCCCGTACGGTGCCCGTCCTCGCCAATCTGCGGCCCGGCGGCCGGTACCTGATGGAGGACTTCCACTTCGCCGGGGGACTGCCCGGCTTCCTCTCCCGGCTCACCGACCGGCTGCATCTGGACCGGCCCACCGCCGCCCACGCCACCCTGCGCGAACAGCTCGACGGTGCCCTCGTGCACAACCCGGACGTCATCCGGCCGCGCGACAACCCCCTCGCGGACGAGGGCGGGGTGGCGGTGCTGCGCGGCAACCTGTGCCCGGACGGCGCGGTCATCAAGCACATCGCCGCCGATCAGCATCTGCTGGAGCACACCGGTCCCGCCGTCGTCTTCGACGACTACAAGACGATGCAGGCCACCATCAACGACCCCGGCCTCGGCATCACCGAGGACACCGTGCTGGTGCTGCGCAACGCCGGTCCGCTCGGCGGGCCCGGCATGCCCGAGTACGGCATGCTGCCCATCCCCGACCACCTGCTGAAGAAGGGCGTGCGGGACATGGTGCGGATCTCCGACGCCCGGATGAGCGGCACCAGTTACGGCGCCTGCGCGCTGCACCTCGCGCCCGAGTCGTACATCGGCGGACCGCTCGCCCTCGTCCGCCACGGCGACCTGATCACGCTCGACGTGGCGGCGCGGGTGCTGCGGCTGGAGGTGGACGACGCCGAGCTGGAGCGGCGCCGGGCGGAATGGACGGCCCCGCCGCCCCGCTACGGGCGTGGCTACGGGGCGCTCTACCAGGAGCAGATGACCCAGGCCGACACGGGCTGCGACTTCCGCTTCCTGGCCCGGGACGGTGCGGTGCCGGAACCGTACGCGGGCTGAGCGGCCCGCGGCTCGATCGAAAAAATTTTGGCCGGTATCTCGAACGACGTACGGAAAGCGCTTTCTCCCTCGGGTTCCCCCTTGGAGCAAGCGCTTACCGTGAGAACGGAGTAGCAGTCATGGCCAACGCCGTGGCGAAACCCCGTACGGGAGCGACACCACGCCGCCTCCCGTACCTGCTGATCGCCCCCGCCGGGCTGCTGATGCTGGGCTTCATCGCCTATCCGATGCTCAGCGTCCTCTACTACAGCCTCCAGAACTACAACGTCACCAAGCCCTGGCGGAACGGCTACGCGGGCTTCGGGAACTTCACCCGCGTCTTCACCGACGACCCGCAGTTCTGGGACACGCTGGCCTTCAGCGGCAAATGGGTCGTCACCGAGGTGCTGCTGCAACTCGTCCTCGGCGTCGCGCTCGCCCTGCTGGTCAACCAGACCTTCATCGGACGCGGCATCGCCCGCGCCCTGGTCTTCTCGCCCTGGGCCGTCTCCGGGGTGCTGACCACGACCATCTGGATGCTGCTCTACAACCCGTCGACCGGCATCAGCCGCTACCTCGCGGACGCCGGGATCGGCACGTACGGCACCTCCGTGCTCTCCGACACCGGCACCGTCTTCTGGGCCGCCGTCCTCGCCGAACTCTGGCGCGGCGTCCCCTTCTTCGCCATCCTCATCCTCGCCGACCTCCAGTCCATCCCCAAGGAGCTGTACGAGGCGGCCTCGGTCGACGGCGCCGGGCGGGCACGGCAGTTCTTCCACATCACGCTGCCGCATCTGAAGGACGCCATCGTGCTGTCGACCCTGCTGCGCGGGGTGTGGGAGTTCAACAACGTCGACCTGCTCTACACCCTCACCGGCGGCGGCCCGGCCGGGCAGACCACCACGCTGCCGCTGTACGTCGCCAACACCGGGATCAACGGCCACGACTTCGGCTACGCCTCCGCGCTGACCACCGTCGCCTTCGTGATCCTCCTCTTCTGCTCGATCCTCTATCTGCGCCTGAGCAAGTTCGGAGGCGACACCAAGTGACCGCCGTAGCTGCGGAACAGGGCCACCGGGCCCAGGCCGCCCCCGCGGCCCCCGTCCCGCGCGCCGCCTCCGGCAAGCGGCGCGGACGGTCGGTCGACGACGGCGTGCCGCGCTGGCAGATCTATCTGCCGCTGGGCCTGTATCTGCTGTTCACACTGGTTCCCTTCTACTGGATGCTGCTCTTCGCGCTCCGCCCGGCGGGCTCCACCTCGCTGGTGCCGTGGCCGGTCACCGGGGAGCACTTCGCGAAGGTCTGGAACGAGCGCGCCTTCGGGACCTTCTTCCAGAACAGCATGATCGTCGGCGTCGCCTCGCTGCTGATGACGACGGGGGTCGCGCTCGCGGGCGGCTACGCGCTCGCCCGCTTCGAGTTCCGCATCAAGAAGGGCTTCATGCTGGCCCTGCTCGCCTCGCAGTTCATCCCGGGCGCGCTGATGCTCGTACCGCTCTTCGAGATCTTCAAGAACCTCCAGATGATCAACTCGCTGGGAAGCGTGATCATCGCGGAGACCGTTTTCCAACTGCCCCTGTCCATCATCCTCATCAGCGGCTTCATCAAGAACGTGCCGGTCTCCCTGGAGGAACAGGCCTGGGTGGACGGCTGCGGGCGGCTGCGGGCCTTCGGCGCGGTGGTGCTGCCGCTGCTGCGGCCGGGCCTGATCGCGGTGGGCTCCTTCGCCTTCGTGCACAGCTGGAACCACTTCCTGTTCGCGCTGATGTTCCTCAGCTCGCAGGACACGCAGACCATCCCGGTCGGCCTCAACACCCTCATCGGCGCCGACAGCGTCGACCTGGGCGCCCTCGCGGCCGGCGGTGTGATCGCGGCGGTGCCGGTCGTCATCGTCTTCGCCTTCATCCAGAAGTGGCTGATCACCGGCTTCAGCGCGGGCGCCGTCAAGGGCTGACCCGGTCACTGTTTCGCGGGCAAGGAGGTCCGAGCATGAGCACGACACACCCCGGGGGACGCGGGACTGCCGAGGGAGCCGAGGGATTCGCACCCGTACCCGTCGTCCTCGCGGGCGCGCGGGGACACGGCCGCCGGCACCTGGAGAACATCCGGCGGCTGGCGGCGGAGGGGCTGGTGCGGCTGGCCGGGGTGTGCGAACTCCGGCCGCTCGACGCCGAGGAGCTGGGCGACGGCTTCGGCGAGCCCGCACCCGAGCAGTCCGGCGACCTCGGCGACCTGGTGGCCCGTACCGGCGCCCGGATCGCCGTCGTCTGCACCCCGATCCACACCCACGCCGACCTCGCCCTCACCGCCGCCGCGCACGGCGCGCATCTGCTGCTGGAGAAGCCGCCCACGCCCTCGTACGCCGAGTTCACCCGGCTGCGCGACGGGCTCGCGGACCTCGGCGCCGCCTGCCAGATCGGCTTCCAGTCCCTCGGCTCCCACGCCCTGCCCGCCATCCGGAAGCTGATCGCCGACGGCGCCATCGGGACCGTACGGGGCATCGGCGCCGCCGGGGCGTGGGCGCGCGACGAGGACTACTACACCCGCGCGCCCTGGGCCGGGCACCGCACCCTGGACGGTCGCGACGTCGTCGACGGCGTCCTCACCAACCCCCTCGCCCACGCCGTCGCCACCGCCCTGCGCATCGACGGCGCCGACCGCGCCGAGGACGTCACCGCGCTGGAACTGGAGCTGTACCGGGCCAACGACATCGAGGCCGACGACACCTCCTGCCTGCGCATCCGGACCTGCTGGGGCACCACCCTCACCGCCGCCGTCACCCTATGCGCGGAGGAACCCGGCGAGCCGTACGTCGTCGTCCACGGCGACCGGGGCCGCATCACCTTCTGGTACAAGCAGGACCGGGTCCGGGTCGAGCGCGCCGGGGCGCCCCCCGAGACCACCCACTACGCGCGCACCGACCTGCTGGAGAACCTGGCGGCCCACGTGCGCGACGGCACCGAACTGCTCGTCCCCCCGGACCGCACCGGCGCGTTCATGCGCGTCGTCGAGGCGGTCCGCACCGCCCCCGCACCGGTCCCGCTGCCCGCGGACGCCTGGCGCACCGAACCCGGTGCGGGCGCGTCGGCGGGCGCGAAGCGGCGCGTCGTCACCGGCATCGACCAGCTGGTCGCCGCCGGCGCCGAGCGCCTCGCTCTGTACTCCGAACTGCGCGCCCCCTGGGCCGCACCCCCCGCGGAGGTCCCGCACCCATGAACGCACCGATGAACGCACCGATGAACGCCCCCATGAACGCCCCCGTGAAGGCATCCTTCACCAAACGTCCCCCCTGCACCGTGCTGCGCCACGAGAACCGGCCCGTCGGTACGTACGTCCACCGGCCGCCGCTCGCCGGGACGCTCGCCCCGCGCCCGTATCTGCACCCGGTACGGACCCTCGGCGGCATCACCGTCACCGACCAGCCGGGTGTGTCCCTGGCCGTACCGGACGCCTACGGCAGCCAGCGCCATCTGGGCTGGCTGCTGCGCGACCCGGACGGTTTCGTGGAGGAGCTGGCCTGGGGCGCGAGCGAACGGCAACTGCTGCTGGAGCGGCGCACGGTCGCCGTGCGGACCCTGTCGGCGGGGTGCTGGGCGCTGGACTTCACCACGGCGCTCACCAATGTGACCGGGCAGGAGGTCGCGGTCGGGGGTGCGGGTTCCGGTTCCGGCGGGGGCTTCTTCTGGAGCGCGTCGCGCCGTCCGCAGCCGCCGCGGGTCTTCAGCGCGGGCGGCGACGGCGAGGCCGCCGTGGACGGGCGGCCCGCGAACTGGGTGGCGTTGGCCGCCGAGGACTGGACGCTGGTCTTCGCCGGTGCCACCGGCGACACCCGCTCCGCCCCCTGGTACGTCCGCACCGGTGACCACCCCGGCGTCGGCTCGGCCCTCGCCGCCCGGAGGCGGCCGCTGACCATCGCCCCCGCCGACACCGTGACCCGGCGCATCGTCACCGCCGTCGCGGACGGCCGCCTGGAGCGGGGCGAGGCGGCGCGGATCGCGGGGCAACTGTCGGACAAGGGAGCCGCCGTATGAGCCGGCTCGCGTGGCAGGCCGATCTCGGCGACGGTACGTACCGCAATCCGGTCCTCAACGCCGACTGGTCCGACCCGGACGTCGTCCGCGTCGGCGACGACTACTACCTCACCGCCTCCAGCTTCGGACGCGCCCCCGGGCTGCCGATCCTGCACTCCCGTGACCTCGTCAACTGGCGCATCCTCGGACACGCCCTGGACCGGCTCGAACCCGCCGACACCTTCGCCCTCCCGCGCCATGACCGCGGGGTCTGGGCGCCCAGCATCCGCCACCACGACGGCCGCTTCTGGATCTTCTGGGGCGACCCCGACACCGGCGTCCACCAGATCAACGCCCGCGACCCGCGCGGGCCGTGGAGCACGCCGCACCTGATCAAGCCGGGCAAGGGCCTGATCGACCCCTGCCCGCTGTGGGACGAACACGGCAACGCCTTCCTCGTCCACGCCTGGGCCAAGTCCCGCTCCGGCGTCAACAACCGCCTCACCGGGCACCGCATGAGCCCGGACGGGCGGGAACTCCTCGACGAGGGCCGCGTCATCGTGGACGGGGACACCATCCCGGGGTGGTTCACCCTCGAAGGCCCGAAGCTCCACCGGCGCGACGGCTGGTTCTGGATCTTCGCCCCGGCCGGTGGCGTCGAAACCGGCTGGCAGGGCGCCTTCCGCTCGCGGGACTTCTTCGGCCCGTACGAGGAGCGGACGATCCTGGCCCAGGGCCGCACCGGCGTCAACGGCCCCCACCAGGGCGCCTGGGTCGACACCCCGGCGGGCGAGGACTGGTTCCTGCACTTCCAGCGGCGCGGCGCCCACGGGCGGGTGGTGCACCTCCAGCCGATGGAGTGGGACGACGCGGGCTGGCCGGTGGTGGGCGACGACGGCGAGCCGGTGGCGTGGTACCGCAAGCCGAAGGGGACGTCCGCCGACCTCTGCGCCCCCGCCGTGGACGACCCCTTCCCCGATGGCCGCTACGGCCCCCAGTGGTCCTGGACGGCCAACCCGGCGGCGGGCTGGACCACGGCGCACGACGGCCCCGGGCTATGGCTGACGTGCCACCGCGACCGCGCGTCGGACGACCTCCGCCGCCTCCCGAACGTCCTGGTCCAACGGCTTCCCGCCGAGTCCTTCGAGGCCACGGTGGACCTGGCGCTGCACAGTCGGGCCGTGGGCGCCAAGGCCGGACTCGCCGTCCTGGGCGACGCGTTCGGCTGGATCGGCCTGGAGCGGGCGGCGGACGGCGTCCGCCTGGTCCACCGCTTCGCGAGCGTCACCACCGAGCGCGAGCGGGACGCGGAACACCCCCGCCCGGCCCCCGACGCCCGGGCCCGCCTCCGCATCGAGGTCGCCCCGGGCGCCCGCTGCCGCTTCTCCGCCGACACCGGCGACGGCTTCCGTCCGTCGGGCCCCGTCTTCGCCGCCACGCCGTGGCGATGGGTGGGCGCCCTGCTGGGCCTGTTCGCCACCGCCCCACCGGGCCGCGGCGCGGCCGGCCACGCGGAGTTCATGGCCTTTAGCGCGACGGACGGAGCCGGGTGATGGACGCTTTTGTTTCCCCCACCCCGCCCCTCCCCGAACCTGGGGCTCCGCCCCCGAACCCCCGCTCCTCAATCGCCGGAGGGGCTGGGAGTGGGCCATCTCCGCCCAGGCCCGCGCCGGGGCTGTGCGCCCGGGTCCTTCCGGGGCTGCGCCCCTGGCCCCCATGGGGCTGCGTCCCGGCCTCGCACCGGGCTCCGCCCCAGCCCCGGCAGGGGCAGCGGCCTGCCACCCGGGTTGTGGGCAGGCGTTCCTCCCCCAGCTACCGCTGGGAGGTGCCCCTGGGCGGAACGGGTGGGCGCAACCCGGCCCGCACTCGGCCACGCACCCCGGCCACGATGGCGCTCACCTTGGTGGCCACCGGGCCGCACTCGGCCGCGCGCACGGCTTCCTGATCACCCGCAGCCGCGTCGTCAGCGACGCGCCCGAGCCGCCCCCTGGACGGACATGAGCGGATTCCCGTGGCAGGAGGCCCGCTTCACCGAGTACCGCAACACCGGACCGGGCGCGGCGGGGGCGGACCCCGCCGCGACACGGCCGCAGATGAACGAGGCCGACGCCGCGGACCACGAGGTGGCCGACTACCTCGCCGGGACGGACGGCTGGGCACCCCAACACACCAGGAGATGCGCATCATGAAGCAACCACCCCCGTACCGGAGAGCCGCCGCGGCCGTCGCCGCCGTCCTCACCCTCGCGCTCACCGTCACCGCCTGCGGCGACGACGGGTCGTCCACCGGGGAGGAGGGGTCCGGCAAGGGGACGATCACGTTCTGGGACAACAACGGCGGTCCCCGGACGAAGGTCTGGAAGAAGATCATCGCCGAGTTCGAAACCAAGAACCCGGACATCAAGGTCAAGTACGTTCCGATCCCGATCACGAACGTGCAGTCGAAGTACGACACGGCCATCCAGAGCGGCGGCGACAGCCTCCCCGACGTCGGCGGCGTCGGCACCGCGTACCTGGCGAACCTCGCCGCCCAGGGCGCCCTGGACCCGGTCACCGACCGCATCGAGGACAGCCTCCTCAAGGGCAAGCTGATCAAGAACATGGTGGACGGCGTCCGCGCGGCCGGCGGTGACGAGAAGGAGCTGTTCTCCGTCCCGACCTCGGCCAACCAGGGCACCCTCTGGTACCGCACCGACCTCTTCAAGTCGGCGGGCCTCGCCGCCCCGACGACCTGGGACGCCTTCTACAAGGCCGCCGACAAGCTGACCGACAAGGGCAAGAACAAGTTCGGCTTCACCCTCCGCGGCGGCGCGGGCTCCATCGCCCAGGCGCTGGACATGATGTACGCGCAGTCGGGGATCTCCTCGTTCTGGGACGGGGACAGGACGACCCTCAACGACCCCGAGAACGTCGCGGCGCTGGAAAGGTACGTCGGCCTCTTCAAGAAGGTCACTCCCGCCGCCGACCTGAACAACGACTTCGCCAAGATGGTCGCCCAGTTCGACCAGAGCGACATCGGCATGCTCCAGCACAACCTCGGCAGCTATGTCGACCACGTCAAGCAGCTCGGCAAGGACAAGATCGCGGGCATACCCCTCCCGCCGTCCAAGGCCGGGTCGGCGCGCACGATCGTCTCCAACCCGGTCGACGGCCTCGGCCTGTTCAAGGCGAGCAAGAACAAGGCGGCCGCCTGGAAGTTCATCGAGTTCGCGGCCTCCCCGGAGATGAACAGCCTCTGGAACGAGGACGTCGGCGCGATCCCCGCCAACGTCGGCGCAGCCGACGACGCGTGGATAGCCAAGGCCCCGCCGACCAAGGCCGCGCTGGAGTCGCTGAACGACCCGCAGACGAAGGTCGTCCAGCTGCCGTACTACCTCCCGGACTGGAACAACATCAGCAAGGCCGACAACGAGCCGAGCTTCCAGAAGGTGCTGCTCGGCCAGATGACCGCCAAGGCCTTCTGCGACAAGGTCGCCGGGGAGCTGAACAAGGCCCAGGCCGACTGGAAGAAGCACCAGTAGGCCAGGGCCCCGCGCCCGGGGCGGCCGCACCGCACCGGCGGCCGCCCCGGCACCCCCGGCACCCCTCGTAGGAAAGGTCTCCCCATGTCCCTCACCCGAAGACGCGCGGCCGCGTCCCTCGCCGCGCTGCCCCTCGCCCTCGCCGCCACCCCCGGCACGGCGGCCGCCTCCGCCCCCAAAGCCCGCAGCCAAAACGCCCGCACCACCGTCTACATCGCGGGTGACTCCACCGCCGCGACCAAGCAGCCCCCCGCCGCGCCCGAGACCGGCTGGGGCATGGCCCTCCCGTTCTTCCTGGCGGACGACCGGTTCACCGTCGCCAACCACGCCGTCAACGGCCGCAGTTCCAAGAGCTTCTACGACGAGGGCTTGCTCACCCCCATCCTGGCCGCGCTCCGCCCCGGCGACCTCCTCCTCGTCCAGTTCGGCCACAACGACGAGAAGACCGACGACCCGGCGCGCGGCACCGACCCGGGGACCACGTATCCGCAGTATCTGCGGCGCTATCTCGACGGCGCGCGCGAGCGCGGCGCGCGCCCGGTGCTGCTCACCTCCGTGGAGCGCCGCAAGTTCGACGCGGCGGGCAACGCCCGGCCCACGCACGGCGCGTACCCCGACGCCGTACGCCGCCTCGCAAGCGCCGAGCGGGTGCCGCTCCTCGACGTACAGGCGTCCAGCATCGCGCTGTGGCAGCGGCTCGGGCCCGAGGCCACCAAGGACTACTTCGACTGGCTGGAGCCGGGGGAGTCGCCCAACTACCCGGCCGGGCTCCAGGACAACACCCACTTCCAGCCGCACGGCGCGATCGAGGTGGCCCGGCTCGTCGCGCGCGAGCTGGCGGCCCGGCGGGTGCTGCGGCCGCGCGACGTAACGAGGCTGAACGCCGCGATCCCGGACAGCTGGATCACCTGGTAGCCACCTTCCGCACGCCCCTTCCCCACTCCCTTCCCCTTTGTTCACAGGAGCCGTCATGTCCAGACGTCATGCCCGCGTGGCCGCCGTGCTCTGCTGCGCCTCCCTCGTCCTCGGCGCGCTGGCCGCCACCCCCGCCGCCGCCCAGGGCGCCCTCCCGGCCGGTGACGGCTGGGCCTCCGCCGACGGCGGCACGACCGGCGGCGCCCAGGCCGACAAGGCGCACACCTTCACCGTCACCAACCGGGCCGAGCTGGTGAAGGCCCTCGGCGACGGCGACGCGACCCCGAGGCTGATCCACGTCAAGGGAACGATCGACGCCAACACCGACGACGCCGGAAAGCCGCTGTCCTGCGCCGACTACGCGACCGGCGGCTACTCCCTGGACGCGTACCTGAAGGCGTACGACCCCGCCACCTGGGGCAAGGCCGCGCCGTCCGGCCCGCAGGAGGACGCCCGCGCCGCGTCCGCCGCCCGGCAGTACGAGCGCGTCGAACTGAAGGTCGGCTCCCACACGACCCTCCTCGGCGTCGGCCGGAACGCCAGGCTGCTGGGGGCCGGCCTCCAGATCCGGGGCGTGGACAACGTCATCGTCCGCAACCTCACCTTCGAGGACGCCTTCGACTGCTTCCCCGCCTGGGACCCGACCGACGGCGACGACGGCAACTGGAACTCCGAGTACGACAACCTGGTGGTGTACGGCTCCACCCATGTCCGGGTCGACCACAACACGTTCACCGACGGCCGCCGCCCCGACAGCGCCCAGCCCAGCTACTACGGCCGCCTCTACCAGCAGCACGACGGCGAGCTGGACGTGGTGCGCGGCGCCGACCTCGTCACCGCCTCCTGGAACGTGTTCACCGACCACGACAAGACGCTGATGATCGGCAACAGCGACAGCGCGGGCGCCACGGACCGCGGCAAGCTCCGCGTCACGCTGCACCACAACCTCTTCAAGAACATCGTGGAGCGCGCGCCGCGGGTGCGGTTCGGCAAGGTCGACGCGTACAACAACCACTTCGTGGCGCCGAAGAGCGGCTACGCGTACAGCTGGGGTGTCGGCGTCGAATCCCAGCTCTACGCGGAGGCCAACGCCTTCACGGTGCCGTCCTCCGTCGACCCCGCGAAGATCATCAAGAAGTGGAAGGGCACGGCGCTGACCGTGAAGAACAACGAGGTCGGCGGCAAGGCGGCCGATCTCCTCGCCCTCCACAACGCGGGCGTCCCCGACGAGCAGCTGGGCGGCGACGCGGGCTGGACGCCGAGCCTGCGCACGCGCGTCGACGCACCGCGCGCCGTGCCCGGCATCGTCGGCAAGGACGCGGGTGCGGGCCGCCTCTGACGTCCGGTCGGCCCCTTGAGCAGGGGAGGCCGGGCGTCAACTGGCCCCGCCCGGCCTCCCCTTCCACCTATCGGCCTCTTCTGACGCGATGGTCAACTCCAACTGGACGGCCGGGCAATGCGGGTCGCAGAATGATCAAGAGCGGCCATGGTCTATCGCTGGGCGATCGCGATTCCGTAATCTGAGAATCTTCGACACGGCGGCAACCTAATCTGGACCGGCGGCAACTACGCCATGGAGCGGGTCGTCCAGGATCCCACGGCCCGCTCTCTCGACGCAGAACAGGAGTTGCCATGAGAGTGAGGCGAAGCCGCGGCCGTCACCGCCGTCGCAAGGACCGCACGCTGCCGCTCGGCAGTGCCGTGATCCTGGCATCGGCCGTGGCCGGGGTGTACCTGACCGCCGCTCCCCAGGGCGCGAGCGCCGTCCCCACCACCGTCTACGTGGCGCCCGGCGGCAGCGACGGCCATACGGGCACGCTGGCATCTCCGTACCGCACGCTGGAGAAGGCCTTCGCCGTGGCGAAGCCCGGCACCACCATCGAGGTGCGCGGCGGTACGTACTACCCGGCCCGGACCCTGCGCAGCTCCGTGAGCGGCACCGCGGGGAACCGCGTCCAGCTGCGGCCGTACCAGGGCGAGAAGGTCAGGCTCGACGGCTCCCGGCTCCGCGACGGCGCCTCCCTGCTCTCCCTCAGCGCCGACTACTGGACCGTCTCCGGCCTCGAACTGCGCAACGCCCCCGGCGGCGGCCTGGTCTGCACCTCCTGTTCGCGCGGCGTCTTCAACAACCTCACCACGCGCGGCAACGGCGACACCGGGTTCACCCTCCGCGGGGACGACACCGACGGCAACCTCATCCGGAACCTGGACTCCTACGGCAACCACGACGACGCCACCGGCGGCAAGAGAGCCGACGGCATCGCGATCACCCACGGCTCCGGCTCCGGCAACGTGGTCACCGGCTCGCGCTTCTTCGACAACAGCGACGACGGCCTCGACCTGTGGATGTGGGCGAGCCCCGTCTCCATCGAGCACTCCTGGGCCTGGGGCAACGGCATCAACCGCTGGGGCATCCGCGACTTCGAGGGCGACGGCAGCGGATTCCAGCTCGGCGCCGACACCGACTCCGCCCCCACCCCCGCCCATGTCGTCCGGGCGTCCGCAGCCTGGAAGAACTCCAAGAACGGCTTCGCCGCGGGCGGCAACACCGGCGCCCTCCGGCTCCTGCGCACCACCGCCTACGCCAACAAGGGCCAGGGCTACTCCTTCCCCGACTCCCGCGTGCTGCTCCAGCAGAACCTCGCGGTCGCCAACGGCAGCGGCCAGGCCGACACCGGCGGGCAGGCGGTCTCCCGCGGCAACAACTGGAAGCCGGACGCCTCGATCACCCCGCCCTTCGTGACCACCGACCCCGGCACGGCGTACGAGGCCCGGCGGCAGGACGGCTCGCTGCCCGTCACCAGCTTCCTCGTGGTCGCCGGCGGCACGGAGGTCGGCTCGACCATGAACTGACCCCCGCCGCCGGGCCGGAAAGGCTCAGGAATGGCCCTGGATGGCGCGCGGGCGGTAGGGGGTCTCCAGGCGGGCGATCTCGTCCTCGGTGAGGGTCAGGTCCACCGCCGCCACCGCGTCCTCCAGATGGGGCAGCTTCGTGGCGCCGACGATCGGCGCGGTCACGGCGGGGCGGCTGAGCAGCCAGGCCAGGGCGACCTGGGCGGGGGAGACGCCGCGCTCCCCGGCGACGGCGCGCACCGCGTCGACGATGCCGAAGTCGGCGTCCGCGTACCACCGCTCGACCAAGGGGTCGTTGGCGGCGCGGGTCGTGGGGCCGGTGCGGTCGCGGTCACGGGTCCCGGCGAGCAGGCCGCGGGCGAGCGGGCTCCACGGGATGACCCCGACGCCCTGGTCGAGGCAGAGCGGGTTCATCTCCCGCTCCTCCTCCCGGTACAGCAGGTTGTAGTGGTTCTGCATGGAGACGAACCGCGTCCAGCCGTGGGTGTCGGCCGTGTGCTGGGCCTTCGCGAACTGCCACGCGTACATCGAGGACGCGCCGATGTAGCGGGCCTTCCCGGCGCGCACCACGTCGTGCAGCGCCTCCATCGTCTCCTCGATCGGCGTCTCGTGGTCGTAGCGGTGGATCTGGTACAGATCGACGTGGTCGGTGCCCAGCCGCCGCAGCGAGGCGTCGATCCCGGCCAGGATGTGCTTGCGGGACAGCCCCCGGTCGTTGGGGCCCTCGCCCATCGGGTTGTAGACCTTGGTGGCCAGCACGTAGTCGTCGCGGTGCGGGAAGCACTCGGCCAGCAGCTCGCCGGTGATCTCCTCGCTGCGCCCGACCGCGTACATGTCGGCAGTGTCGAAGAACGTCACCCCGCTCTCCACCGCCCGCCGCACGATCGGCCGGGACGCGTCGATGTCCAGCTGCCACGCCCGGTACGAGGGGTCGCCGTAGCTCATCATCCCCAGGCAGATCCGCGACACCTTGATCCCCGACATGCCCAGCCGTGCGTATTCCATGGCGGTCTCCTCTCCTGCCCTTGGCTCCAATCCTGCCCTTGGCTCCAGGCCTTGGCCATGGCCTTGGCCGGTCACAGGAGACCACTCCGGACGCGCGATGTCAGCCCTGGCGAGGGGCCCGATGGTCAGAGGCGGCGGGTGGCGAGGGTGAGGCGGTCGCGGGCGTCGAACAGCGCGTCCTTGATCATCTGCTCATGGGCCCCGGTCAGCCGGGCCACCGGCACCGAGCAGCTGATGGCGTCCCGGGACGGGGTGCGGTAGGGGATGGCGATGCCGAAGCAGCGCAGGCCCAGGGTGTTCTCCTCGCGGTCCACCGCGTACCCCTGCTCGCGGATGAGGCGCAGTTCCTCGATCAGCTTCTCGCGGTCGGTGATCGTGTGCTCGGTGAGCGGGCTCAGCGTCTCCGGGAGCAGCTTGCGCACCTGCTCGTCGGTGTACGTGGCCAGCAGCGCCTTGCCCAGGGAGGTGGAGTGGGCCGGGAGACGGCGGCCGACGCGGGTGAAGGGGCGCAGATAGTGCTGGGACTGGCGGGTGGCGAGGTAGACAACGTTGGTGCCGTCGAGCCGGGCGAGGTGGATGGTCTCGGTGGTGTCGTCCGAGAGCCGGTCCAAGGTGGGGCGGGCCGCGGCCACGACCTCGTCGCCGTCGATGTACGACGTGCCGACGAGCAGCGCCCGCACCCCGATGCCGTACCGGGTGCCGGTCGCGTCCGTCTCCACCCAGCCCAGCTCGACCAGGGTGCGCAGCAGCATGTACAAACTCGACTTGGGGTAGCCCACGGCCTCCTGCACGGAGGCCAGGCTGTGCATCCCGGGCCGTCCGGCGAAGAACTCCAGCAGTTCGACCGTGCGGACCGCCGATTTGACCTGGGCCCCGCCCGTCTCGGCAGCTGTCATCGCCTTGACCCCTCTGTTCGACCAGCCATAGAGTCCCGATGGTATTCATCAACCGGGACAGCGTTCAGCATATCGAACAACAGTCGATGTGCGAGACGCAAGCAGCGGTAACACAGCAGGAGGAATCCGCGGTGTCAGCACCAGTGTGGAGCGTCGACCCCCGAACCGGAAAGCAGCGTGAGCAGGTAGCGGTCGAAGCCACAGCGGAGGAAGTCGACAAGCTGGTGCGGGCGGCCGACGCCGCACGCGGCTCCCTCACCGACCGTACGGTGCGCGCCGCCTTCCTGCGCACCGCCGCCGATCTTCTCGACGAGGCTCGAGACACCCTGGTCGAGGCCGCCGACGCGGAGACCGCGCTCGGTCCGGCCCGGCTCACCGGCGAGCTGGCCCGCACCAGCTACCAGCTCCGGTCCTTCGCCAAGATCGTGGACGAGGGCGCCTTCCTCGACGTCCACGTCGACCACGCCGACGCCACCCAGACCCCGCCGTGGCCCGATCTGCGCCGCTACAAGCTGCCGCTCGGCGTCGTCGCCGTCTACGCCGCCAGCAACTTCCCGCTGGCCTTCTCCGTACCCGGGGGCGACACCGCCAGCGCCCTCGCCGCGGGCTGCCCGGTCGTCGTCAAGGCACACCCCGACCACCCCGCGACCTCCGAGGTGGCCGCCTCCGCGCTGCGCCGGGCCGCCGAGCAGCACGGGCTGCCCGCCGACGTGATCTCCGTGGTGCACGGCTTCGACGCCGGCATCGAACTGATCAAGCACCCGCTGATCGCCGCCGCGGGCTTCACCGGCTCGATCCGCGGCGGCCGCGCCCTGTACGACGCCGCGGCCGCCCGGCCGGTGCCGATCCCCTTCCACGGCGAACTGGGCAGCCTCAACCCGGTCGTGGTCACCGAGGCCGCCGCCGCCGAGCGCGGCGAGCAGATCGGCTCCGGGCTCGGCGGCTCGATGACGCTGGGCGTGGGCCAGTTCTGCACCAAGCCCGGCTTCGTGCTGGCGCCCGCGGGCGCGGCCGGTGACGCGCTGGTCAAGTCGCTCACCGAGGCCGTCAGCAACACCGACGCCGGGGTTCTCCTCGACCACCGCATGCGGGACAACTTCGTCGCCGGGGTCAAGGAGCGCGCCGCACTGGAGGACGTCGAAGCGCCGGTGACCCCGGGTTCCGGCGGCGACCACAGCGTCAGCCCCGGCTTCCTCACCGTCCCGGCCCGGCGCCTCGCCGAGCAGGGCCCGCACGATGTGCTGCTGGAGGAGTGCTTCGGCCCGGTGACCGTCGTCGCGCGCTACGAGAGCGACGCCGAGATCTCCGCCGTCCTCGGCCGCCTCCAGGGCAACCTGACCGCCACCGTCCAGATCTCCGCCGCCGAGGCCGAGGGCACCGAGGGCCGGGCCGGTGAGCTGATCGCCGAGCTGACCCCGCTCGCGGGCCGGGTCCTGATCAACGGCTGGCCCACCGGCGTCGCCGTCGCCCCCGCCCAGCACCACGGCGGCCCGTACCCGGCGACCACCTCCACCTCCACCTCGGTCGGCGGTACGGCCATCGAGCGCTGGCTGCGGCCGGTCAGCTACCAGGACACCCCGCCCGCGCTGCTCCCGCCGGAGCTGCGCGACGACAACCCGCTCGGGCTGCCCCGCCGGGTGAACGGCATCCGGGAACAGCAGGGCTGACCCCTCCCGGTGACGGCACGGCCGTCGGGCGCGCGGGCCTGACCCGCGTGCCCGGCGGCCGTCCCGCGTTCCGGGCCCGGGCGGCGGGCCCGTGCCCATCGGCGGGTCCGGGGCGGGAAGGAATCCGGCGCTCCCGTGGTTGGATCCCGCATGCGCGTAGAAATCTGGTCCGACATAGCCTGCCCGTGGTGTTACATCGGCAAGGCCCGCTTCGAACAGGGTCTCGCCGCCTTCGACCACCGGGACGAGGTCGAGGTGGTGCACCGCTCGTTCGAGCTGGCCCCGGACAGCCCCCGCGGTGAGACCGGCCCCGTCCTCGACATGCTCGCGTCCAAGTACGGCGTGTCGCGCGAGCAGGCCGAGGCCATGGAGGCCCGGGTGGCCGAGGCCGCCGCCGACGCCGGGCTCGGCTGGCACCCCGGCCGCGACAACGGCAACACCTTCGACCTCCACCGGCTGCTGCACCTCGCCAAGGACCGCGGCTGCCAGGGCCGCCTGCTCGACCTGCTCCTCACGGCACACTTCGCCGAGGAGCGTTCCGTCTTCGACCCCGCCACGCTGGCCGCCCTGGCCGCCGACGCCGGGCTCGACCCCGAGGAGGCGCGTACGGTGCTCGCCGACGAGAGCCGTTACGCCGACGCCGTACGGGCCGACGAACGCGAGGCCGCGGAGCTCGGTGCGAACGCCGTCCCCTTCTTCGTCCTCGACCGCCGTTTCGGGGTCTCCGGCGGTCAGCCGGCCGAGGTCTTCACCCAAGCGCTGACCCAGGCGTGGGAATCGTCGCAGGTCAGCGGAATGGATAAGCATCGCTGACGGGCACCGTCCACAGATGTGCGATGGACGCCGGGGTGGGCCCGTCCCATAGTGGATGGACATGGAGAGCCTGGCGGGCGCCGAGTTCGCGCCACAGACGACGTACCTCAACACCGCCTCCAGCGGTCTGATCCCCGCACGCTCCGTGGCCGCCATGAAGGCGGCCCTCGACGACGCGGCCGCCGGTGGCCGCGTCATGGATGTGGCCTTCGAGGCGGTCGAGGAGACCCGCGCCGCCTACGCCCGGCTGGTCGGCGTACCGCCGCGGCGGGTCGCGGCGGGCGCCTCGGTCGCCGTCTACGCCGGACTGATCGCGACCTCGCTGCCGTCCGGAGCCGAAGTCCTCGTCGCCGAGGGTGACTTCAGCTCGCTGGTCAACCCCTTCGCCGTACGCCGCGACCTCACGCTGCGCAGCGCGCCGCTGGAGGAGCTGGCGGACGCGGTACGGCCGGACACCGCGCTGGTCGCGGTGAGCGCCGTCCAGTCGGCGGACGGCCGGATCGCCGACCTCGACGCCCTCCGCGAGGCCGCCCGGGCGCACGGGGCGCGCACCCTGGTGGACCTCAGCCAGGCCGTCGGGTGGCTGCCGGTGAGCGCCGAGGCGGCCGACTTCACCGTGTCCATCGGCTTCAAATGGCTGCTGTCCCCGCACGGCACCGCCTTCCTCACCGTGCCCGAGGACCTGGGCGGCCTCACGCCGGTCTTCGCGGGCTGGGTGGCGGGGGAGGATCCGTGGGACAGCTGCTACGGGCCGGTGGCCGAGCCGGCCCGCTCGGCGCGGCGCTACGACGAGGCCCCGGCCCTGTTCTCGTACGTCGCGGCCCGGCACTCGCTCGCCCTGCTCCACGAACTGGGCACCGATGCCGTCCTCGCCCACGACCGCGCGCTCGCCGACCGCTTCCGCGCCGGCGTCACCGGGCTGGGTCACCCGTGCGTGGCCGCCCCGGGCTCCGCGATCGTCTCCGTACCGGGGCTCGGCGAGGCCGCGCCCCGGCTGGCCAAGGCGGACGTGCACGTCTCGGCGCGCGCCGGGAACCTGCGCGCCGCCTTCCACCTCTACAACACCCCCGCCGACGTGGACCGCCTGCTGGAGGCCCTCGCTCTCGCCGTCGCGTAGCGCGCACAACGCAGGTGGCCAGGGGGAGGGCGTCAGACGCCCTCCCCCTGGCCATCCACGGTCAAGGGGACCGGTGGCTCACCGCACCGGGGTGAAGTCCCGGGCCCCGATGAATTCCGGCCGCCGCACCGGCGCCGCGAACGGCTCCACCGCCGTGTTCTCCACGCTGTTGAACACGATGAAGACGTTGCTGCGCGAGTAGGGCGTGATGTTGTCGCCCGAGCCGTGCATGCAGTTGCAGTCGAACCAGGTCGCCGAACCTGCCTTGCCGGTGAACAGCTTGATGCCGTGCTTGTCGGCGAAGCCGGACAGCGCCTCGTCGGACGGGGTGCCCGCGTCCTGCATCTGGAGCGACTTCTTGTAGTTGTCCTTCGGCGTCTCGCCCGCGCAGCCGAGGAACGTACGGTGCGACCCCGGCATGATCATGAGGCCGCCGTTGGTGTCGTAGTTCTCGGTGAGGGCGATCGAGACCGACACGGTCCGCATGTTCGGCAGCCCGTCCTCGGCGTGCCAGGTCTCGAAGTCCGAGTGCCAGTAGAAGCCCGAGGCCCCGAAACCCGGCTTGACGTTGATCCGGCTCTGGTGGACGTAGACGTCCGAACCGAGGATCTGCCGTGCGCGACCCACCACTCGCGGGTCGCGCACCAGGTTGGCGAAGACCTCGCTGATCCGGTGCACCTCGAACACCGACCGTACGTCCTTCGACTTCGGCTCGACGATCGAGCGCTCGTCGGCGCGCACGTCCGGGTCGGCGATCAGCCGGTCCAGCTCGGCGCGGTAGACCGCGACCTCGTCCGGAGTGATGAGCTGGTCGATCGCCAGAAAGCCATCGCGATCGAAATCGCTCAGCTCGGACGGCTGCATCGGACCCTCGGCCCCGGGCTCGGACCACACGACGGGGTCCACGCGGGGCGTGGCCACCTCGATGGATCCGCGGGTCGGGTACAGGTCAGTGACCGTGGTCATCGGATCATGCCTCCTCGGTCTCGGTGATCAGGGGGTAAACCCCGTTCTCATCATGGTCCTCCCGTCCGGTGATCGGCGGGTTGAAGACACAAACGCAACGGAAGTCCTTTTTGATCCGCATGGTGTGCTTCTCATGGCCGTCCAGCAGATACATCGTGCCGGGCGTGATGGTGTGCTTCTCGCCGTTCTCGTCGTTGGTGAGCTCGGCCTCCCCCTCGACGCAGAGGACCGCTTCGATGTGGTTGGCGTACCACATGGACGTCTCGGTGCCCGCGTAGAGCGTGGTCTCGTGCAGGGAGAAGCCGACCTTCTCCCGCGCGAGCACGATGCGCTTGCTCTCCCAAGTACCCGACTTGGCCTTTACATGCCTATCGGTGCCCTCGATGTCCTTGAAGGATCGGACGATCACGGTGAGTCGCTACCTTTCGCAGTTACGTTACTGAGGGTGTTCAGGCGGTCTCGCGGACCGCCCGGGCGAGGATCCGCAGACCCTCGTCCAGCTCTTCGGGCGTCATCGTCAGCGCCGGCAGCAGCTTGACGACCTCGCTCTCCGGGCCGGAGGTCTCGACGAGCAGGCCCAGCTCGAAGGCGCGCTTGCACACGGCCGAGGCGCGCGGCTTGTCCTCGAACTCCATGCCCCACACCAGGCCGCGGCCGCGGAACGAGACGCCGGAGTTCTCCTCGCAGATGGCGCTCAGCCCCTGCTCGACCTGCTCACCGCGGGCCAGCGTCTGCTTTTCCATCTGGCCGTCGGCCCAGTAGGTGTCCAGGGTCGCGGCGGCGGTCACGAACGCGGGGTTGTTGCCGCGGAACGTGCCGTTGTGCTCCCCAGGCTCCCAGATGTCCAGCTCCGGCTTGAACAGGGTGAGCGCCAGCGGCAGGCCGTAACCGCTGATCGACTTGGAGACCGTGACGATGTCCGGGGTGATGCCCGCCTCCTCGAAGGAGAAGAAGGCACCGGTGCGGCCGCAGCCCATCTGGATGTCGTCGACGATGAGCAGCATGTCCTGGCGCTCGCACAGCTCGGACAGGGCGCGCAGCCACTCGGCGCGCGCGACGTTGATGCCGCCCTCGCCCTGCACGGTCTCGACGATCACGGCGGCGGGCTTGTTGAGGCCGGAGCCCTGGTCCTCGAGCAGCCGCTCGAACCACAGGAAGTCCTCGACCGCGCCGTCGAAGTAGTTGTCGAACGGCATCGGGGTGCCGTGGACCAGCGGGATACCGGCGCCGGCCCGCTTGAAGGCGTTACCGGTGACGGCGAGCGAGCCGAGCGACATGCCGTGGAAGGCGTTGGTGAACGAGACGATCGACTCGCGTCCCTTGACCTTACGGGCGAGCTTCAGCGCGGCCTCGACGGCGTTGGTGCCCGTCGGGCCCGGGAACATGACCTTGTAGGGCAGGTCACGCGGGCGCAGGATGTTGTTCTGGAACGACTCCAGGAACGCGCGCTTGGCCGTGGTGGACATGTCGAGACCGTGCGTGACGCCGTCACGCTCGATGTAGTCGATCAGCGCCCGTTTCAGGACCGGATTGTTGTGGCCGTAGTTGAGTGACCCGGCTCCGGCGAAGAAGTCGAGGTAGGTGTGGCCGTCCTCGTCGTACATGTGGCTGCCCTGCGCGCGGTCGAAGACGGCGGGCCAACCGCGGCAGTAGCTGCGCACCTCCGACTCCAGGGCCTCGAAGACGCTCAGGGCGGGCGGGGTGATGGTCACAGCATTCTCCTGGGAGATGAGTGCAGGGGTGAGGGGGGTGAGGGCATGCGCCCTCGGGCTGTACAGGGATGTCGGGGGCAGGGATCGGGGATGGCGGCGATGGCCTCAGGGGGCCGTGCCTCAGCCGCGGTCCGCGAGCGGGCCGATGCGGTAAAGCACCTCGGGCTCGTGTCCCCCGTCGGGGAACAGGCCGCCGTCGAAGAGCACCTCGCGCTCGACGGACGCGCCGTGCCGCTCGGCGAAGGACGTGAACAGCCGGTTCGACGCGGTGTTGTCCGGGGTGATCGTGGTCTCGATCCCCCGGATGCCCGTCGCGGCGACACGGGTGGTCAGCCCGTCCAGCAGCGTGGCTGCAAGTCCGCGGCCGCGCCACGCCTGGTCGACGGCGACCTGCCAGACCACGAGGGTCTCGGGCAGTTCGGGGCGGATGTAGCCGGTGATGAAGCCGACCGGTCCGCCCTCGGCGTCGCGCGCGACCACGGAGGTGGCGGCGAAGTCACGGCACCACAGGAGGTAGCTGTACGAGGAGTTGAGGTCCAGAGTCTTGGAGTCGCGGGCGATTCGCCAGATCGCGGCTCCGTCCTCGACGCGTGGTGTGTCGAGGGTGAGCCCCTCCGGCAAATCAAATTCGCTACGGGCACCTACTCGGTCTGCTTGTGCGGCGGTCATGCGAATTCAATTTACCCAGCAGGATAGAAAAATGCATCGAGGAGAGGGGTTACGTAACCGGGGGTCGGTGTGGTAACACGCGGGGGTGCGCGCACGCGCGGCAGATCGCTGAAAAGCGCTGATTTGTGGGGGAGTTAGCGGGCGAAACGGTCTCGGTGTGGAGTGTGTCACATGTACGTAACGAGGGCGTGGTGGTGCCGAATTACCGTGTCCTGGGCCACTAAAGGAAGTGCGTTTAGAGGTCGGAAAAGCGGGAAGACGAGACGGGAAGATGTACCTGAAAAACGCCCCGAATTTGTCTTCCGGTCCTCCGGAATTCATTCATCCGGGCTTCTCGCGGGGAACTCCGCACCGACTGAGCGGATGCTTGCACGCAACCTACCCCCTAAAGTCGCCGCGGACGGCGAATGCGCCGGAGGGGCCATTGCCGGAGGCGGAGTAGCCGTCCCGTCCGGCGTCCCGACTGCCCTCGGCGTGGTTGTACTGCCCCGCGAAGACATGCCGGCCGGCCGGTGCCGTGGCACCCTTCCGGAGCGTCCACCGGTAGACCAGCACCCCGTCCTCGGAGCGCACCGAGACCGCCAGGTCGTCCGCGGGCAGGGTGCTCCAGCAGCCGGTGGTGTGCACCCCGCCGTTCTCGGAGACCCTCAGCTCGACCGTCAGCGACGTCAGCGGCTTGCTCGTCGTGAGCGTGATGTCACTCTGCGCCCAGTACGGGTTGGAATTGGGGTTGATCGCCCCCCGCGAGCGCACCGCCGGGTCGGCAAGATGGTTTGGACCGACCGCCGTGGGAAAGGCGCTCGGCGTGTGCCGCCCAGCCCCGTCCCCCGCGCCGCCGCCCGGCCGTCCCGTGGTGTCGCCGCCCTCGCCCGCCGGCGGCCCGGCCGGCTCGCTCGACGTCCGTACCGTCTGCGGCCCGTCGGCGGTGTCGGTGGTCACCACCGCGATCCCGGCGACCGCGACCGCCGCGGCCAGCCCCGCGGCCGGGCCCACCACCCGGGCCCACTGCCGGCCGGAGCCGCGGCGGACGCGACGCTGCTCGTCCGCCGCCATGCCCGCGGTGACCCGGGCCAGCATCCGGGCCCGGTCCGGCTGGTGCGCCTCGGCGGCCTCGCGCAGTTCGGCGGCGACATCGCGCCGGCCGTCGCGATGGTCGGTCATCAACCGTTTCCTCCTGGGTGCCCGGCGTGACCCACGCGGCCGGGGCGGAGCCCCCGAACCGTCTCCTGCGCCGACGGCGCCGATGGCGGGGGCTGCGCCTGTGTCCCCGCCGCGGGCCGCTCGGTGTCGTCGTCCGGCGGGCCGAGCAGCCGCTCCAGCTCGGCGATGCCGCGGGAGGTCTGGCTCTTGACCGTCCCCACCGAGATGCCGAGCGTACGGGCCGTGTCCCGCTCCGAGAGGTCGAACGCGTGCCGCAGCACCACGCACGCCCGCTTCCGGAACGGCAGCCTCACCAGCGCGGCCTGCACATCCACCATCGCGGACACATCCGGGTCGTCCACCCGGTCCGAGCGCTCGGAGGAGAAGAGCGCCACCCGCCGCCGCTCGCGCACCAGGCTGCGGATCCGGGACCGGGCCAGGTTGGCGACCACGCCCCGGGCGTACGCGGCCGGATGCTCGGCGACCCGCACCCGGTCCCACCGGTGCCAGACCGCGACCAGCGCGTCGGCCGCCAGGTCGTCCGCCCCGTCGGAACTGCCCAGCAGCAGATGGGCGAGGCGGGCCAGCTCGGCGTGGTGCCGCTCGAAGAACTCCCGGAACTCCGCCTGTAAGTTCGCCGTATGTGCGGCGGCCGGGGTGACCGGTAAGTCGGCCGCGGCTGCCGGGCCGTCGGTAGGAGCGCTCACGCGGGCCTCCTCACTGTCCCTGCTGTCCCTCGTCCGGTGGGATGCGTGAGCGTAGCAGCGCTCCCCGTGTTGTACGAGTGGCGCCCTTCCGCTTCCCGGGAATTGGCCGGTCAGCGCCCCGCCGACGTCTCGTACAGTGCGTGACATGAGGGAGAGCGCGGTGCTGCACATCACGGGGCGGATCCTGGCCGGCCCGGAGGACGGGGACGCCGGTGGCGTCCGGGACGAACTGTGGGTGATCGATGGAAAGATCACCTTCGACCGGCCGACCGGGGCCCGGGACGTCACGAGGCTGGACGGCTGGGTCCTGCCGGGGCTCGTGGACGCCCACTGCCACGTCGGTCTGGACGCCCACGGCGCGGTCGACGACACGACGAGCGAGAAGCAGGCACTCACCGAACGTGACGCCGGGGCGCTGCTGCTGCGCGACGCCGGATCCCCGTCCGATACCCGCTGGGTGGACGACCGCGAGGACCTGCCCCGCATCATCCGGGCCGGCCGCCACATCGCCCGCACCAAGCGCTACATCCGCAACTACGCGCACGAGATCGAACCCGAGGACCTGGTCGCCTACGTGGCGGCAGAGGCGCGCCGCGGCGACGGCTGGGTCAAGCTCGTCGGCGACTGGATCGACCGGGACAGCGGCGACCTCTCCGCCTGCTGGCCGCGTGGGGCGGTCGAGGCGGCCATCGCCGAGGCGCACCGGCTCGGGGCGCGGGTCACGGCGCACTGCTTCGCCGAAGAGACCCTGGCCCCGCTGGTCGAGGCCGGGATCGACTGCATCGAGCACGCCACCGGGCTGACCGAGGACACCATCCCGCTGTTCGCCGAGCGGGGCGTCGCCATCGTGCCGACCCTCGTCAACATCGCCACCTTCCCGCGGCTCGCGGAGGGCGGCGAGGCCAAGTTCCCGCGCTGGGCCGACCACATGCGGCGGCTGCACGCGCGGCGCTACGACACGGTGCGCGCCGCCTGGGACGCGGGCATCCCCGTCTACACCGGCACCGACGCGGGCGGCTCGCTCGCCCATGGGCTGGTCGGCCAGGAGGTCGCCGAGCTGGTCAAGGCGGGCATCCCGGTGCGGGACGCGCTGTCGGCGGCCACCTGGGGCGCCCGGGCCTGGCTGGGCCGGCCGGGTATCGCCGAGGGCGCCCCCGCCGACCTCGTCGTGTACGACACCGATCCGCGGGCCGACGTACGGGTGCTGACCGCGCCGCGCCGGGTGGTGCTGCGGGGCCGGGTGTTCTGAGCGGGGCCCGCGGGGTCCCGGGAGGTCCGAGGGCTCCGGGAGCTCCGGGGGGTCGAACGCTTCGGCGAACAACACCCTTTGGGATGAACGGACCGCATGTGTCTGCCTGTTTACCCTCGGTGCGCAAATATGGCGTGGTCGAGGCCGTCGGCGCCCGTGGAGTCCCCCGCGGCAGGCGCCGGCGGCTCCATGTCTCCTGTGGGGGTCAACTCACGTGTCCTTTTCTCGCAATACCTCCTTCGGCATGCCCGCCCGCCGTCTGGCGGCCGTCTCCGCAGCCACCGCCGTCTCCGTCCTGGGCGTCCTGCCCGCGGGCACGGCGTACGCCCGGACCGGCCACACCACCGGCAAGGCGAGCGCGGCCGTGCTCCGTACCGACCTGAGCGTCTCGCTCCTCAACAAGACCGTCACCGCACCGCTGGTGACCTCGCTGAACGAAGTGAAGGCGCCCCAGACCGCCAGCAAGACCGCGCTCAGCGCGACCGTGGCCGGCGTCAACGGCGACCGCCCCTTCAGCGTGCTGCGCGCCGATGTGGCCACGGCCCGCGCCGCCACGGACAAGTCCCGGTCCGAGGGCTACTCCAACCTCGTCAACGCCAAGGTGAACGTGCCGGGGCTGCTGGGGGTGCCGCTCATCACCGTCGAGCAGGTCACCTCGAAGGCCGTCTGCGCGGCCGGGAAGAAGCCGACCGCCGACTCCAACCTGCTCGGCACCGTCAGCGTGCTCGGCAAGAAGGTCACCCTGACCGCGGGCGCCTCCACCAAGGTCGACGTGCCCACGCTCGGCAAGGTGAGCCTGGATCTGTCGCGCACCGCGACCACCTCCCGCACCGCGGCGGCCACCGCGCTCTCGCTGAAGGTCTCGGTGAACCCGCTCAAGCTCAACGTCTCCGAGGTCGAGGGCCAGGTCACCCTCGCCCACGCGACCTGTGAGGCGCCCGGCGCCCCGGCCAAGCCGGAGAAGCCGGAGGTCGTGAACCAGACCAAGCCGGAGCCCAAGCCGGAGCACCTCGCCGAGACCGGCGGCAGCTCGGCCACCCCCTACCTGGTGGCAGGCGGCGCCATGCTGCTCGCCGCGGGTAGCGGCGCGGTGATCCTGGCCCGCCGGCGGCGGGCCGCCGGAACGCGCGGTGATGCGTAGGTAACACCTCACCCAGCAGCCGGTGCCGGGGGTCGCCCCACCCCGACCCCCGGCACCGGCCTTAGGGGGTGTCTTGCCGGTCATGCCGGGCTCCCGACGCCGCTGTGACATCAGCCGCTGCCGCGGCGGGCGGCACCTCGCGGCCCCGCGCTCGTCGCACGCAGCGCCTCCCCCAGCTACCGCTGGGAGGTGCCCCCTGACGCCGCTCGCTGATCCGGCCTGATCGACAAGACACCCCCTGGCCTGCCCCCGGCGCGGTTCACCCCGCCCGGGCAGGCCCCCAGGGTCCTTCCGTGCTGAGACTCAGCCGTCCTGGAGGGCCTTGGCCAGGGCGATCACGAAGCGGTCGGTCGTATCGCGGTCGCGGACGGCCAGCCGCAGCCAGTCCGGGCCCAGGCCCGGGAACGTGTCGCCGCGGCGCACCGCGAAGCCGAGTTCGCGGAGGCGGCCGCGTATCGCCGCCGCGTCCGGCAGCCGGATCAGCAGGAACGGACCGGCCGCCGGACCGCACACCCGCAGCCCGGCCTCGGCGAACTCGCCCAGCCGGGCGACCAGGTGGGCGCGGTCGGCGGCGGTCCGCTCGGCGGCCCGCGCCGCCTCGGCCAGCGCGGCGGGCGCACAGCACGCCTCCGCCGCCGCGAGCGCGGGGGTGGAAACCGGCCACAGCGGCTGCACCCGCTCCAGCGCGGCGATGATCCCGGGGTCCGCCAGCACATATCCGATCCGCAGCCCCGCGAGCCCCCAGGTCTTGGTGAGGCTGCGCAGCACGACCAGCCCCGGCACATCCGTCCGGGAGGCGAGCGACGCGGGCTCGCCCGGCACGGCGTCCATGAACGCCTCGTCCACCACCAGCGTCCGTCCCGGCCGGGCCAGCTCGGCCAGCGCGGCGGCCGGGTGCAGCACGGAGGTGGGGTTGGTGGGATTGCCGACGACCACCAGATCGGCGTCGTCCGGCACCGCCGCCGGGTCCAGCCGGAAGCCGTCCCGCTCGTCGAGCAGCACCCGCTCCACCGCATGCCCGGCGTCCCGCAACGCGGCCTCCGGCTCGGTGAACTGCGGATGCACCACCACCGGGCGCCGGGCCGGAAGGGCGCGGGCGATCAGCACGAACGCCTCCGCGGCCCCCGCCGTCAGCAGCACCCGCGCCTCCGGCACTCCGTGGCACGCGGCCACCGCGGCGCGCGCCGCGGTCCCGTCCGGGTAGGCGGCCAGCCCGTCGAGGGACGCGGCGACACGGTCCTTGAGCCAGCCCGGCGGCGTACCGGCACGGACGTTGACCGCGAGGTCGGTCAGCCCGGCGTCGGCACCCCGCACCTCCGCGTCCCCGTGGTGCCGCAGATCGAACCCGGGCACCGAGCCGTCGGCGGGTGTCTCAGCGGACATCGGCGTGGATGTCCGGGTGGGAGTGGGCATGGGCCGTCTCCTCTTCGAGCCGCGCCCGCTCGGGCACCCCGGCCACCTCCTCGTAGCGCTCCATGACCAGCTCCGCCAACTCGACGGCCGGGCCGATGACATCGGCGCACACGATCTCGGCGTCCGGATGCGCGAGCGCCCAGCCCTCCACCTGCTGCCGCACCCGCTCCAGCGCGTCGCCGCCGAACAGGAAATACGGGAGCACGACGATCCGCTGCGACCCGAGCCGCACACAGCGGTCCAGACCCGAGGGCACGTCCGGCGCGGCGAGCGAGGCGAAGGCCGTCTCGACGCCCGCGAAACCGCGGCCCTCCCACAGCAGCCGGGCGGCCCGGTGCACTTCGGCGTTGCCCTCCGGCAGCGGCGACCCGTCGCCCACCAGCAGCACCGTCGTCTGCGCCCGGTCCGAGGGGGAGCGCCGACCGCCGCCCAGCGCCTCGTCGAGCCGCCGCTCCAGCACCCGCAGCAGCCGGGGGTCCGGGCCCAGCGGGCGGCCGAAGACGAATGAGGCGTCCGCGTGCCGCTCCGCCTCCTGGGCCACGGCGGCGGCGACCCCGTCTCTCGGATGTTCCACCGGGATCAGGCTGAGGGGCACGACGGCGAACCGGGCCACCCCCTCTCCGACGAGCCGGGCCACCGCATCGGAGAGCGGGGGCGCGTCGGGCCCGGTGAGCCCGCCCGCCACGGGCAGATCCGGGGCTTGCGCGCCCAACTCCCGTACGAAGTCCTGGAAGGCGTCGGCGCGCCTCTCGTCTCGGGTGCCGATGCCTGCGATGAGCAGCGCGGGCGGGGTCGTCACGAGGTCTCCTTGGTGCAGGTGAAGCGGTTCTCACGGTGGGGGTGGCAGTCTCGCCCCGAGACGCTACTGAGCGCCGTCGGGACACGCCATGGCCGGTCTTCGGCCTTTTTGCGGGCCACGGCGGGCGATCGCACAGGTGGCCCTTGACGGCCTGCCACCGCCCGGTTCCGACTTCCGCTTGGCGACGAGAAGTTCGCCTCCAGGTCCGGCTGCGAGCAGTGCGGCCGCCTCGGCCACACCAGGCGTCCCCATGGCTGTGAGCGCCGCCGTGGACGGATTTGTTACCTCGACGGCGGCGAGCATCGCCGCGCCGTACCCCCGCAGCGGGACCCCGAATCGCTCGGCCGCGGCCAGCAGCCCGGGCTCACGGACCTTGGCCTCGACCGTCGCCAACTCGGCGACGCAGCCGGGCGCGAGACCCGCCCCGGCGAGGGCCGCCGCCACCAGACCGGTCACCTCGCCCACGGAGACCCCCCGCCCCGAGCCGACGCCGACGACAAGATCCGGGATGACGGGGTCCGGCCGCTGTCGATGGTCCAGTTGTGGATGGTCCACTCGAGGTCACCGCCCCCGTCACCCGGCGGAGGGCACACATCCGGCCACGAACCGGGCCGCCACACCGGGCACCGCCGCCCAGTGCACATGCAGATACGAGGCATGCACGTTTCCCGGTGCGAACCCTTCGGCGCGGCGCTGCGGATGGACGAGCCCCCAGGCGGGCGTCCGCCCGGCACCCGGCTCGACGGTGGTGCGGTGGAACTCATGGCCGCGCACCCGGGTCCCCGCGACGGCGAGGGACGTGTCGGAAATGGCCACGGCCTCACGGTAGCCCAGCGTCAGCCGATCCGACATATGTGCTTCCGCTTCCACCACTCCGCACATCGGGCGGCCGTCCAGCGAACGCGCCAGATACAGCAGCCCGGCGCACTCGGCGGCGATGGGCGCACCGGTCGCCGCCAGCCTGGCGACCTCGGCGCGCAGCGGCTCGTTCGCGGACAGCTCCGGTGCGTACACCTCCGGAAAGCCGCCACCGATCACCAGCCCGCCGACCCCGTCGGGGAGGCGCTCGTCCCGCAGCGGGTCGAACGGCACCACCCGCGCGCCCGCGGCGGTGAGCAGCTCGGTGTGCTCCGCGTAGGAGAAGGTGAACGCGGCCCCGCCCGCCACGGCGACCACCGGCCGCTGCCCCTCCGGACGCGGGGCGTCCGCTGTGGCCTCCGCCGCCGGGCCCAGCTCCGCCACCGGATCCCACGCCGGTCCTGACAGGGGAGGCGCGCTGCCGGCCAGCGCCATCAGCCCGTCGAGATCGCACCCCTCCCGCACCCACGCGGCCAGCGCCGCGACCGAATCCGTCGCCTCCGTGCGCCGCTCGGCCACCGGCACCAGACCGAGATGCCGGCTCGGCGTCCCGACCTCGCGCATCCGGCGCAGCGCGCCGAACACCGGCACCCCGGCCCCTTCCAGCGCCTCCCTCAGCATCACCTCGTGCCGGTCCGACCCGACCTTGTTGAGGATCACCCCCGCGACCCGCACCTCCGGGTCCCAGGAGGCGAAGCCGTGCACCAGCGCCGCCACCGAACGCGACTGCGACGACGCGTCCACCACCAGCACCACCGGTGCCCGCAGCACTTTGGCCACCTGCGCCGTCGACGCCAGCTCGCCCTGCCCGGCCGCCCCGTCGAAGAGCCCCATCACGCCCTCGACCAGGGCCAGATCGCAGCCCGTCGCCCCGTGCAGGAACAGCGGGGCGATCCGGTCCGGACCGCACAGATAGGCGTCCAGGTTCCGGCCCGGCCGCCCGGCCCCGCCACCGACGGAGGAGACGGCCAGCGCGTGATAGCCAGGATCGATGTAGTCCGGGCCCACCTTGTGCGGGGACACATCCAGACCGCGCTCCGCGAAGGCCGCCATCAGCCCCGCGGTGACGGTCGTCTTGCCGCTGCCGGAGGCGGGCGCGGCGACGACCAGCCGGGGAACTCTCACCACTCGATGCCTCGCTGGCCCTTCTGACCTGCGTCCATCGGGTGCTTGACCTTGGACATGTCGGTGACCAGGTCGGCGAAGTCCACCAGCGGCGCCGGTGCGTTGCGCCCCGTGATGACGACATGCTGCGTGCCCGGCCGGTCGCGCAGGACCGACACCACTTCCTCAGGATCCACCCAGCCCCAGTGCATGGGGTACGCGAACTCGTCCAGCACATAGAGCCGGTATGTCTCCGCCGCGAGATCGCGCTTGACCTGCTCCCAGCCCTCGCGTGCGGCCTCCTCGCTGGAAGCCATGTCGCGCTGGACCCAGGACCAGCCCTCGCCCATCTTGTGCCATGCGACGGTCCCCCCTTCGCCCGAGTCGCCCAGGACGCGCAGCGCACGCTCCTCGCCGACCCGCCATTTCGCGGACTTTACAAATTGGAATACACCTACCGGCCAGTTTTGGTTCCACGCCCGCAGCGCCAGACCGAACGCGGCCGTCGACTTGCCCTTCCCCACGCCCGTGTGCACGAGCACGAGCGGCCGGTTGCGGCGCTGGCGGGTGGTCAGCCCGTCGTCGGGGACGACGGTCGGTTGTCCTTGCGGCATCAGGCTGCCCTCCGTGAGTTCTGTACCGTCCGTACATCGCGGACCAGCGCGGTCACGCTGTCCGCGCGCAGTTCGTCCAGGGTGACCGGGGTGCCCCGCAGATCGCGGGCGAGCGCACCCGCCAGGCCCAGCCGCACCGGCCCCGACTCGCAGTCGACCACCACCGACGCGACCCCGTCGCCCGCGAGCAGCCGCGCCGCGCGGGCGGCCCGGTCCACCGGCGTGGACCCGTTGGACGCGGAAGCCTTCTTGGCCTCGGTGGCCCGCCCGTCGGTCACCACGACCAGCAGCGGACGGCGCGAAGGGTCGCGCAGCCGCTCCACCCGCAGCACCTCGCGGGCCTTCAGCAGCCCCGCCGCCAGCGGGGTGCGGCCGCCGGTCGGCAGCTGCTCCAGCCGGGCGGCGGCCGTGTCCACCGACGAGGTGGGCGGCAGCGCCAGCTCCGCGTCCGCCCCCCGGAAGGTGATCAGGCCGACCTTGTCCCGCCGCTGATAGGCGTCCAGCAGCAGCGACAGCACCGCGCCCTTAATCGCGCCCATGCGCTTGCGGGCGGCCATCGACCCCGACGCGTCCACGACGAACAGCACGAGATTGCCCTCCCGGCCCTCGCGCACCGCCTCCCGCAGATCGTCCCGGCGCACCAGCAGCCCCGGCCCGCGCCGCCCGCGGATGTGCTGATGCGGGGCGGCGGCCCGTACCGTCGCCGCCAGGTGAAGCGAGGTCAGCGTCCCCTGGGGGCGGCGCGCACCCGCGGTGCGGCCGTGCGCGGTGCGGGCCCGCGACCGCCGCCCGGCCGCGCCTTCGCCGAGCCCCGGCACGTCCAGCCGCCGGGTCCGGAACGGCTCCGCGGCGCCCACGGCCGCCCGCTCGCCGCCGCTGCCACCGGGCCCGCCGTCGTCTGCCCGGGGCTCCGACTCCTCGGGCGCGGCGTCGGCGGACGACTCGGGTTCGGCCGACCGCTGCTCGGGGATGGACGGTTCGGGCGCGCCCGGCGGCGCCTGCTCCTGCCCGCCGTCCTGCGGGCGGCCACCGCCGGGCCCGTCGGGGCCGTCGCCGCCGTCGGAACCCCCGCCCTCGCCCGGCCCGTCGGGGTCGTCGTCGGGATCGTCGCCCGGACCAGAGGGTTCCGGCTCCGGCTCCTCGTCCTCGAACTGCCGCAGCACCTCGTCCAGCTTGTCCTCGTCCAGCCCCGGCGCGTCGAACGGCGCCCGCCGCCGCCGGTGGGGGAGCGACAGCAGCGCCGCCTGCCGTACGTCCTCGGTGCGTACGTCCGTCCGGCCCGCCCAGGCGGCCAGCGCCGTCGCCGTACGCGCGGTCACGATGTCCGCGCGCATCCCGTCCACCTCGAACGCCGCGCACACCGCCGCGATCTGCCGCAGCGCGCGGTCGCCCAGCCGGACGGCGGGCAGCAGCGCGCGCGCCGCCGCTATGCGGTCCCGCAGCTCGCCCTCCTCGCGCGCCCAGCGCGCGGCGAACCGGGCAGGGTCCTCGTCGTACGCCAGCCTCCGGCGCACCACCTCGACCCGCTCCTCGGTGTCCCGCGACGCGGTGACCTCGACGGTGAGCCCGAAGCGGTCCAGCAACTGCGGCCGCAGCTCGCCCTCTTCCGGGTTCATGGTGCCCACCAGCAGGAAGCGCGCGGCGTGCCGTACGGAGACGCCCTCGCGCTCCACATAGGAGGCGCCCATGGCGGCCGCGTCGAGCAGCAGGTCGATCAGGTGGTCGTGCAGCAGGTTGACCTCGTCGACGTACAGCACCCCGCGGTGCGCGTCCGCGAGCAGCCCCGGCTCGAACGCCTTGACCCCGTCCGACAGCGCCCGCTCGATGTCGAGCGACCCGACGAGGCGGTCCTCGGAGGCGCCGACCGGCAGCTCCACCATCCGCGCGGGGCGCGCGTCCCCGGGTGCGGTCTCGTGCGGCCCGTCCGGGCAGCCGGGGTCGGGCGCGGCCGGATCGCACGAGAAGCGGCACCCGGGAACGACCTCGACCGGCGGCAGCAGCGTGGACAGCGCGCGTACGGCCGTCGACTTGGCCGTGCCCTTCTCGCCGCGCACCAGCACCCCGCCCACGGCGGGGGAGACGGCGTTGAGGAGCAGGGCGAGCCGCATGTCGTCCATTCCGACGACCGCGGTGAACGGGTAGGCAGCGGTGGTCATGCTTCGGTACCTCCTACGGTACGTGCGCGATCGGTGCGTGCGGACTCGCGTCTCGTGCTCAAACCGTTCCTCCCGGCGCCCCGGGCGGCACGAAGGGCAGCCCGTCCGGTACGCCGCCCTCGATGAGCCTCAGCAGCGCGTCCGTGTCCGCGTGCTCCTCGATCAGATCGCCCAGCCGGTCCAGTTGCTCCTCGCGCAGCTCCCCGAAGCGGGTGTCCGGCGCGGGCACGAACGCCCGGCCCGCCGCCTGCGCGACCCGCCGCAGGAAGGCGCGGCGGAAGCCGTCGCTCTCCAGCGAGCCGTGCCAGTGGGTGCCCCACACCGGGCCCACCCGGCAGCCGTCCAGGAAGGCTTCGTCGCCCCCGTCGCGCAGTTCGGCGACGCCGTGGTGGATCTCGTAGCCCTCCACCCGCTCGCCCAGCGCCTCGCCCACCGGCCGGGCCAGGGTCTTGTCCGTGGCGAAGCGGACCCGTACGGGCAGCAGCCCGAGGCCCGCGACCGTTCCGGCCTTCGACTCGACCTCGTCCTCGATGCGTTCCCCGAGCGCCTGGAAGCCGCCGCAGATGCCGAGCACCGGCCGCCCCTCCGCGGCCCGCCGCCGAATCGCGTCGGCGAGACCGCGCTCGCGCAGCCACTCCAGCGCCTTCACGGTGCCCCGGGTGCCCGGCAGCACCACCAGATCGGCGTCCGCCAGCTCCTCCGGGCGGTCCACGAAGCGCACGACCACGCCCGGCTCGGCGGCCAGCGCGTCCACGTCGGTGAAGTTGGACATCAGCGGTACGGCGGCCACCGCGACCCGCAGCACGTCCGCGCCGTGCGGCGGCGCGACGACGCTCTCGCGCACCGCGCCGCGCAGCGAGACGCGCAGCCCGTCCTCCTCGTCGATGCCGAGGCCGTGCGCGTACGGCAGGACGCCGACGGTCGGTCGGCCGGTGAGGTCGCGCAGCATGTCGAGGCCGGGTTCCAGCAGGCTCACATCGCCGCGGAACTTGTTCACCACATAGGCGGCGACATGCCGCTGGTCCTCGCGGGACAGCAGCGCGGTCGTGCCGAAGAAGGACGCGAAGACGCCGCCGCGGTCGATGTCCCCGACCACGACGACCGGCAGCCCCGCGGCCCGGGCCAGACCCAGGTTGACGATGTCGGTGCGGCGCAGATTGATCTCGGCCGGGCTGCCCGCGCCTTCGCAGATCACCGCGTCGTGCGTGCGCCGCAGCTCGCCCAGGCAGTCGGTGACGGTCTCCAGCAGCCCTTCGCGCCACTGCGCGTGCTGCTTTCCCTCGGGGGACACTGTGCCCGACAGCGGCTTCGCCTCGGGCCCAGACCCCCCGTAATACCCACGCGCGCTCATCTCGCCCACCGGCTTGCCGAGCAGCACCACCTGGCTGCTGCGGTCGCTGCCCGGCTTCAGCAGGACCGGGTTCATCAGGGCGCTCGGTTCGACGCGCGCGGCGGCGGCCTGCATGGCCTGCGCCCGCCCGATCTCGGCGCCGTCCCGGGTGACGAAGGAGTTGAGCGACATGTTCTGCGCCTTGAACGGGGCGACCCGGAGCCCTTTGCGCGCCAGCCAGCGGCATATGCCCGCCGTGACGACGCTCTTACCGGCGTCCGAGGTCGTCCCCGCGATGAGCAGTCCGCCCCCCAGGGTCATCGGTTCACCTTTTCCTGATCGGGTTCCTGATCGGCTCCGGAGCGAGCCACGACGGTGGTGAGCAGCGCGAGCGCGGACACCCGCCGCGAGAGGCGGATCGCCCGCGGAATGTCGGCCACCGCCACGGGACGGCCGCCCGGATTCAGCACGGGGCGGTGCTCGACCCGGCCCCCGTACGCCAGCGTCCCGCCCAGCCGGACCCCCAGCGCGCCCGCGAACGCCGCCTCCACCGGGCCCGCGTTGGGGCTCGGGTGGCGTCCGCCGTCGCGGCGCCAGGCGCGCCACGCGCCGCGCGGGTCGGGCCCGGCGAGGGCGGCCAGGGCCGCGGTGAGACGGGCGCCGGGCCAGCCCGCGACGTCGTCCAGCCGGGCCGCCGCCCAGCCGAACCGGCGGTAGCGGGCCGACTTGTGGCCCACCATGGCGTCCAGGGTGTTGACGGCGCGGAAGCCGACGAGCCCCGGCACCCCGGCCACAGCCCCCCACACCAGCGCGCCCACCACCGCGTCCGAGGTGTTTTCGGCCACCGACTCGACGACCGCCCGCGCGATCTGCTGCTCGTCCAGCGCCTGCGGATCGCGTCCGCACAGATGCGGCAGCCGCTCCCGTGCGGCGTCGACGTCCCCGGCGGCCAGCGCGTCGCCGATGGCCCGGGCCTCCCGTACCAGCGAGGTGCCGCCCAGTACGGCCCAGGTGGCGGCGGCGGTCAGCGCGGCGTCGGCCGTACGGCGGGGCCTCGCGGCGGTGCGTACGGTACGCGCCAGCAGCGCGGCAGCGGCGGCCGCGCCGCCCGCGCACAGCGCGGTGTGCAGGGCCCCGGAACCGCGGTGGTCGCGCCACAGCCGCCGCTCGACGGCCGCGGCGGCGCGCCCGAACGCGGCCACCGGATGACCGCGGCGCGGATCGCCCGTGGCGAGATCGCCGAGGAAGCCGAGAGCGGCGCCGCACGCGTACGAGGCGTGGTCGGCACGCATCCCTCAGACCGCCGTCACGCCTCTGCGGCGGGGACCGCCGCCGAGCATGCGGACAGGTGGAGCTGACGGCGTGGCAGTGCCGGGCATGGCGGTATGTCCTCACTCAGGGTCCGCGCCCTGGCTCGACGTGACCGGCGGTGAGAGTCTCCTGGCTCCCGGATCCGCGGCTCTCCCGGTCTTCCAGCCTTCCTCGCGTACGGACGGCCGTGACCCCTTGCGGTGGGGGAGAGCGCTCCCCGGTGACAGTGGCGGGACCGCGCCGGATTCTCACCGGCTTCCTCTCCTGCCGCCGTTTGGCTCGGGAAGTCCACCATGGGGCGCGAATGGCCGTCAACTCGCATTTGACCTGCGATGCCAGAGTGTGCCGAGGCCCACAGGCCCCCGCCGGGCCACGCAGGGGAACGGCCGCGGGGCGGCGGGCGCCGATCGGCACCCACCGCCCCGCGGCCGTTCCGCGGCTTCAGGCCACGATCAGATAGATGCCGTACGCCACCATCGCGGCGCACAGCGCGAAACAGGCGTACGCGCCGGTGCGTGCGACCGGGGACGCGCCGCCCGCGGTGGCCTGGGGCTGCGGCTGAGCTGTACGGGAGGTGCCGATGATGCCCAGGGTGAAGACCCCTACGACGCCGACCGTCACCGCGAGGCTGACGCCGAAGACCTGGCCGAGGGCCGCCCAGTCGATGTGCATTGCGTGTGCTCCCTGTCAGCTGGTGGAACCGGTCCCCGCGGTGGCGGGGGTCGGTGCGGATTCGGACTCGGACGAGGCGTCGGAGCCGTCGGCGGCCGACGCGGCCTTTCCGGCGGGCGGCGGGGCCACCGACCGCACGGCGGCGGTGACGACGCCGACCGGCTCGGTGGGCTCCACGCTCGGCGCGTTGACGTTGCTCGCGTCCACCGGCTTGCGGCGCGAGAGCACCCAGATGACGCCGCAGCCCAGCACCGCGAGGACGGCGACCGCGGCGATGCCCCCGTTGCCCTGCCCGGCCAGCAGCGCCGCGCCGCCGGCCACCAGACCGGCGGCCGGGAGGGTCAGCACCCAGGCGGCGACCATGCGGCCCGCGGTCGACCAGCGCACCACCCCGCCCTTGCGGCCGACGCCCGCACCCATGACGGCGCCCGAGCAGACCTGCGTGGTGGACAGCGCGAAGCCGATGTGGGAGGAGGCCAGGATGACGGTCGCGGCGCCGGTCTGGGCGGCGAAGCCCTGCGGCGGCTGGATGTCGGTGATGCCCTTGCCCATGGTGCGGATGATGCGCCAGCCGCCCAGGTAGGTGCCGAGGGCGATCGCGAGGCCGGCGGAGACGATCACCCACATGGGCGGGTCGGAGTCGGGCGCGATGACGCCGCCCGTGACCAGCGCGAGGGTGATGACGCCCATCGTCTTCTGCGCGTCGTTGGTGCCGTGGGCCAGGGAGACCAGGGCGGCCGAGGCGATCTGCCCGGCGCGGTAGCCCTTCGCGGTGTCCGCCTCGGCCCGGTTGTGGGCCAGCCGGTAGGTGAGCCGGGTGGCGGCCACCGTGGCGATGCCCGCCACGACCGGCGCGGCCACGGCAGGGATGAGGACCTTCATGACGATCGCGTCGCTGTTGACCCCGTCCATGCCGACGGAGACGACGGTGGCGCCGATGAGGCCGCCGAAGAGGGCGTGCGAGGAGCTGGACGGGAGACCGGCCAGCCAGGTCACCAGATTCCAGAGGATCGCGCCGACCAGCCCTGCGAAGATCACTTCGGGCTTGATGCCGGAGCCCTCGTCGATGATTCCGCCGGAGATGGTCTTGGCGACCTCCACGGAGAGGAAGGCGCCGACGAGGTTGAGGACGGCCGACATCGCCACCGCGACCCGGGGACCGAGTGCTCCGGTGGAGATCGTGGTGGCCATCGCGTTGGCCGTGTCGTGGAAGCCGTTCGTGAAGTCGAACACCAAGGCCGTGACGATCACGATCCCGATGAGAAGCGTGATGTGTTCCATACACCCGGTCAATCAGTTCGGAGGGCGGTCATTGCCACGGTGAACGTAAGGAAACTGGGTGAACGGGAGATGAACTGAGGCGGGCGTCACGGTGACGCGGGGGCGCGGGTGGGAGAACGGCTGGTTTTCGACCGTACTCCCTTTCGTCATGGGCGATTTGACGGCCGTACATCCACCTGAAGTAGCCGACTGAAGTACCCGGCTCGCGCCGGCGCCCGTATGGAAGGATCGTCGCCCGGAGGTGAGGGCCCGTGACGGAGCCGCGAGCGGCGCGACGGCCGCAGCCGAGGCTGACCCAGCCCCTGCGGCAGGCCTGGACGCATGTGGTGCGGACGGCCCGCAGAACCACCGCCGACGGGCTCGTCGTCGGCACCTCGGGCAATGTGTCGGCCCGGGTCGGCGACACCGTCCTGGTGACCCCGAGCGGCGTCCCGTACGACCGGCTCGGCCCGCGCGACGCGGTCGGCGTCGACCTCGACGGCCGGCAGGTGCTGGGCACGCTCGCGCCGACCAGCGAGCTGCCCATGCACCTTGCCGTCTACCGTCACACGGAAGACGCCGCGGCCATCGTCCACACCCATGCCGTTCACGCCACCGCCGTCTCCACGCTGGTGGACGAACTCCCCGCGATCCACTACATGACCGCCGCCCTCGGCGGGCCGGTCCGGGTCGCCGACTACGCGCTGTACGGCACCGACGAATTGGCCGAAAACATGCTGCACGCGCTGCGCGACCGCTCCGGCTGTCTGCTGCGCAACCACGGCACCGTCGTATACGGCGCGACGCTGGACCAGGCGTACGACCGCACCGCCCAGCTCGAATGGATGTGCCAGGTCTGGCTGGCCGCGGCCGCCGTCCCCGGCCGCACCCCCACCCTCCTCCCGCCCGCCGAGCTGGACCGCGCCGCGGCCAAGCTCGGCGGCTACGGCCAGCCAAAGTAACCAGTTCCGCTGGCCGCCGCGTGGGTACCCGCCGACACTGGGAGGGATGCGTGTGCGGACAACGGCGGTGGCGGCCGCCACCACTCTGCTCGGTGTCGGCGCGGCCGCGGTGGCGGCGGGCCGGTACATCACTGACGCTGCGCTCAAACCGGCGCCCGACCGGCCGCTGCCGAACGAGCCGCCCCTCACCGTCCACGCCGTGGACGCCACGGATGCCACGGGCGACAGGGGTGGCGGGCGGATCACCCTCACCCGTTCGCTCGCCTCGCTGCGCCCCGGTACGTACGGCCTCGTCGGCCGGAACTGCCATGCCGTCGTCGGCCCGGTGGACGAGCACGTCGCGCACCCCGCCGACTGCGTCGTACGCCGCCTGGAGCGGGTGACGCACGGCACCCTCGACGCGGGCACCCGGGTGCGGCTCACCCCCCAGGTGCACATCGGCAACCCGGGGGACGCCCTCGGCATCGAACACGCCGATGTCGACATCCCCGGGGAACTCGGGCCGCTGCCCGCCTGGTTCCTGCCCGGCGAGCGCACCACCTGGGTGATCACCACCCATGGCCTCGGCACCACCCGGGAACACCCCATGGTCGTCATGCCGCTGCTGCACCGGCTGCGGATCCCGGTGCTCGACCTCGCGTACCGCGGCGACCCCGGCGCCCCGCGCCCGCCCGACGGCATCGGCCACCTCGGCGACACGGAGTGGCGCGATCTCGACGCCGCCATCCGCTACGCGGTCCGCTACGGGGCGGAGAGCGTCGTCCTGCACGGCTGGTCCACCGGTGCCTCCATGGCCCTGCACGCGGCCGCCAACTCCGCACTGCGGCACCGGCTCAGCGGCATCGTCCTGGACTCCCCGGTGCTCGACTGGCGGGCCACCCTGCGCGCCCTCGCCGCCGCGCGCCGCACCCCCGCCGCCCTGCTCCCGCTCGCCGTACGGGCGGCGGAGGGGCGCACCGGGCTCCATGACGGCAAGCTCGCGGAGGCTGCCGACCCCGAGAGCCTGCCGGTGCCCACGCTCATCGTGCACGGCCCCGGCGACACCCTCGCGCCCTGGGACGCCTCCCGTGAACTCGCCGCCGCCCGGCCCGAGCTGGTCACCCTTCACCCGGTCCGGCACGCCCCGCACGCCGCCATGTGGAACGCCGACCCACGCGGGTACGAGGAGGCGCTGCGGCGCTTCCTCACGCCCCTCATCTAGGGCATCCGGCAGGGCGTCCGGCGGCTCCGGTTACCCATCGGAATCCGGCCGCGGCGACCGCCGGACGGGTGCCGATTGGGCTTTCGGGCCATCAACGGCGAGACTGCTTCTGTGACGTCCCGTACTCCGCGCGACTCCCGGCTCCGACTCGTCCGCCAACGGCCGATGGCCACCGCCACCCGGCCCGCGCCGAACCGCTCCCGGCCGGCGCCACGCCCGCCCGAGGGCACACCGCCCCGGCCGGAATTGGCCCGGCAGGCCCGTGCGGGGCTTGCCGGGGCCGTGGAGGTGGCGCACTGGGCCGCCGCCGAGGACGACTCGCTCGGGACCCTCTCCGACGAGGCCGCCGCCCGTGCCGCCGCCGCGCTGGGCCGCAGCCCCGAGGAGGTGCGGACCGACTGGGACCGCGCCCGGCTCGTCGGGCTCGTCGATCTGCACGGCGGCACCGCCCGCCCCGGCTGGCGGCTCCAGGCGTGGGACCGCGACGACAGCGCGGTGCTGCGCGGCTGGGTCGCGCTGCTCGACGCCTGGTCGCTGGCCAGCCCCGCGCCGGAGACCGCCGAGCCCGCGGCCGTCGCCGAGGTGGTCGAGGCCGTACCGCAGCTGCTCCCGCTGCTCCAGCTGTCCGCGGGCCCGGTGCAGATCTCCACGCTGCTGGACATGCTGCACAAGCGGGTCGCGGAGCTGCGCACCGAGCGCTGCGAGGTGCCGTACGGGGTGGCCGCGCCCGGTGACGGCGACCCGACCCCCACCCCGGACCCGGCCGGTCACGGAGAGCGGCCGGACGGTACCGAGGGCGACGACGAGCTGGAGGGCCTGCTCGGCTGGGCCCTGGACGCGCTCGCCTCGGTCGGTGCGCTCACCGTCCTCGAAGGCGACGCCGTCCTCACCGCGCTCGGCAACTGGGCGGTGTGGGTCAAGCTGGAGCAGATCTGCGTCGCCGCCCAGAGCCCCGCCGGGAACATCGAGCACCCCGCCGCCGACATGCTGCGCGGCTGCGCCGGCCTCACCCCCGGCCCCGCCCGCGCCGAGTACCGGGCCTGGCTCGCCGCGCGCCCGGTCGGCAGCGCCATCACCGAGCTGCTGGACGCCGCGCGCGGCGACGACGCGCTGCTGCGCGGGCTCGCGTTCGAGGCGCTGCGGGTCGCCGGGGCGCCCGCCGAACCCGCGGTGCGGGCCGTCGTGGACGAATCGTGCCTGCGGCCGTACGCGCTGCTGTGGCTCGCCGAGCACGAGGGCGCCGACCCCGAGGACGCGCTGGACGTGCTCACCCGCGAGGAGGCCACCTGGCTGTGGGTGGACACCGCCGCGGCCATCTCCGACCACGGCGAGAGCCCGCTGCTGGTGCGCCACCTGGAGTCCGCGGTGCAGGGCACCGTGCCCGCGCTGCTGCAGGAGGTACGGGCCGTCGGCCACCCCCGTACGGTGCAGGTGCTGGTGGCGCTGGCCGCCGCCCACCCCGACCCGGCCCTCGCCAAGGCGGTGCGCCGGGCGGCCTTCCAGGTCCACACGGGCGGCGTCTGAGGGGGCCCGCGGGAGGCGGCGGAGGCGGGGGGAGGCCCCGGACCCCAGGGGAAAATCCGGTTGCCCGCCCCGCTAAACTAGCCGCATGGCAATTCTCCTCGTGCATTAGACGGCGTCGGCCCCGCCCGCTGGTCCGTCCCGTCCGCCGTCCAATCTGCCCAGGAGTAATTCCCGTGATCACCGCATCCGGCGTCGAGCTGCGTGCCGGCGCCCGTGTTCTGATCGAGTCCGCCTCCTTCCGTATCGCCAAGGGCGACCGCATCGGTCTCGTCGGCCGCAACGGCGCGGGGAAGACCACGCTCACCAAGTGCCTGGCCGGCGAGGGCATCCCGGCCGGCGGCACCATCACCCGCTCCGGCCAGGTCGGCTATCTGCCGCAGGACCCGCGCACCGGCGACCTCGACGTCCTCGCGCGCGACCGCATCCTCTCCGCCCGCGACCTCGACTCCGTGCTGCGCAGGATGCGCGAGAACGAGGACCGCATGGCCAATGGCAAGGGCGCCACCCGCGAGCGCGCGATGAAGAAGTACGAGCGCCTGGAGACGGAGTTCCTGACCAAGGGCGGTTACGCGGCCGAGGCGGAGGCCGCGACCATCGCGGCCAGCCTGGGCCTGCCGGACCGGGTGCTCGGCCAGCCGCTGCACACCCTCTCCGGCGGTCAGCGGCGCCGCGTCGAGCTGGCCCGGATCCTGTTCTCGGACTCCGACATCCTGCTGCTGGACGAGCCGACGAACCACCTCGACGCCGACTCCATCATCTGGCTGCGGGACTACCTGAAGACCTACAGCGGCGGCTTCATCGTCATCTCCCACGACGTCGACCTCGTGGAGACGGTCGTCAACAAGGTCTTCTACCTGGACGCCAACCGCTCGCAGATCGACATCTACAACATGGGCTGGAAGCTCTACCAGGCCCAGCGCGAGGCCGACGAGAAGCGCCGCAAGCGCGAGCGCGCCAACGCCGAGAAGAAGGCCGCGGCCCTCAACTCGCAGGCCGACAAGATGCGGGCCAAGGCCACCAAGACGGTCGCCGCGCAGAACATGGCCCGCCGCGCCGAGAAGCTGCTGTCCGGCCTGGAGGAGGTGCGGCAGTCCGACAAGGTCGCCAAGCTGCGCTTCCCGGACCCGGCCCCGTGCGGCAAGACCCCGCTGACCGCCGAGGACCTGTCGAAGTCGTACGGCTCCCTGGAGATCTTCACCGACGTCAGCCTCGCCGTCGACAAGGGCTCCCGGGTCGTCATCCTGGGCCTCAACGGCGCGGGCAAGACCACCCTGCTGCGGCTGCTGGCCGGGGTCGAGAAGCCGGACACCGGGCAGGTGGTGCCCGGCCACGGGCTGAAGCTCGGCTACTACGCGCAGGAGCACGAGACGCTCGACCCGGACCGCACCGTCCTGGAGAACATGCGCTCGGCCGCCCCCGACCTCGACCTGGTCGACATCCGCAAGACGCTCGGCTCGTTCCTGTTCTCCGGCGACGACGTCGACAAGCCCGCCGGGGTCCTGTCCGGCGGCGAGAAGACCCGGCTCGCGCTGGCCACCCTGGTCGTCTCCTCGGCCAACGTCCTGCTGCTGGACGAGCCCACCAACAACCTCGACCCGGCCAGCCGCGAGGAGATCCTCGGCGCGCTGCGCACCTTCACCGGCGCGGTGGTGCTGGTGACCCACGACGAGGGCGCGGTGGACGCCCTCCAGCCGGAGCGGATCATTCTGCTGCCGGACGGGGTCGAGGACCTCTGGGGCGAGGACTACGCGGACCTGGTCGCGCTGGCCTGACCCCGGCCGGCCCGGCCTCCGCCGACCTGCCCTCAGCTGCCCCGGCCCCGGCCAACCCGGGTCCGGGGCCTCCGTCGGCCTGCCTCGGGGCGTCTGGCCCGATTCCTCCCGTCTGATCCACTTCCCGTAGATCATTCGGCCTAGGCGTGATCCATCATCTGAGTGAGAACCGCTCGTATCGCGGCGCGCCGCCCACGACCGGCGCACGGCACGTGCCGCGCGCCGGTCACTCTCCGGCCATCCTCTGACATATAGGCCCTGACCTGCCCTTTTCTAGATGATCAAGAAGGACTGGCAGGGCGGAAGTCGCCGGAATCCTGAATTCCGAAGGCTCGTACGGCGCCATTTCTCGGAATCCTTCCTCCATAGGTCTTGCCGAATGGGTGGCCAGGAAGCCGCCTAGGGGTGATCATGAGAGTCCAGAGCGCACTTCCCATGAGGAGGCACGGGTGGCCGAGACTCTGAAGAAGGGCAGCCGGGTGACCGGCGCCGCGCGCGAAAAGCTCGCGGCAGACCTGAAGAAGAAGTACGACTCCGGTGCGAGCATCCGGGCGCTGGCCGAGGAGACCGGCCGTTCCTACGGATTCGTCCACCGGATGCTCAGCGAATCAGGAGTTTCCCTACGTGGTCGCGGTGGCGCGACGCGAGGCAAGAAGGCCGCATCGGCCTGACAGCGCGTCTCGCGTCAGCGGTTCGTCACCGGCAGCAGGTGCGGGCAGTGCCACCCGGTTGATCGTCCGTTCGACCGGGTGGTTACTGTGCAGTCACTTGTACTGACTGCGGCCGACCGGAGGCTTCCTGTGACCCTGCTCGACAAGGACGGCGTATCGCTCACCGTCGATGACGCGATCGCCACGGTGACCCTGACCAACCCGGCCAAGCGCAACGCCCAGTCGCCCGCGTTGTGGCGGGCGCTGGCCGAGGCGGGGTCGCTGCTGCCCGGCAGCGTGCGGGTCGTGGTGCTGCGTGCCGAGGGCATGTCCTTCTCCGCGGGGCTCGACCGGCAGGCGTTCACCGCCGAGGGGTTCGAGGGTGAGCCGTCCTTCCCGGAGATGGCCCGCCGCCCGGACGCCGAGCTGGACGCGATCATCGCCGCCTACCAGGACGCGTTCACGTGGTGGCGGCGCAACGACATCGTGACCGTCGCCGCGGTGCAGGGCCATGCGATCGGGGCCGGCTTCCAGCTCGCCCTCGCCTGTGACCTGCGAGTGTGCGCGCAGGACGCGCAGTTCGCGATGCGCGAGACCGGCCTCGGGCTGGTGCCCGACCTGACCGGCACCCATCCGCTGGTCGGCCTTGTGGGGTACGCCCGGGCGCTGGAGATCTGCGCGACCGGGCGCTTCGTCCACGCGGACGAGGCCGAGCGCACCGGCCTCGCCAACCTCGTGGTGCCCGCCGCCGAGCTGGACGGCGCGGTCCAGGACCTGGCCGCGGCCCTGCTCGCCGCCCCTCGCGACGCGGTGGTCGAGACCAAGGCGCTGCTGCGGGGCGCGGCGGACCGTACGTACGACGAGCAGCGCGCCGCCGAGCGCGCCGCCCAGGCCCGCCGCATCCGCGACCTGGCCGGTCTGGCGGAATAGATCGCTCGGCCGTCAGTCGAAGGTCAGCACCGGCTTGATCGTGGTGCCCGCCGTCATGTCCGCCGCCGCCTCCTCGATCCGGGCGAACGGATAGGTCCTGATCAGCTGCTCCACGGGCAGGCGCCCCTGTCGGTGGAGGCCGACCATCAGCGGGATCAGCTGTTCCGGTTCGCTGTCGCCGAGCGTGACGCCGGTGATGCGGCGGCCCGGAAGCAGGCCATTGACGTCGATCGCGGCCTCGGTGCCCATGGGGGGTGCCCCGATGACCGCGACCTCGCCCCGGGGCGCGAGGGCGTCGATGGCGGTGCGGAGGACGCCGGGGTTGCCCGTCGTCTCCAGGGCGCAGTCGACGCCGAGGCCGTCCGTCAGCTCGACGAGGGCGGCCGCGGTGTCCTCCTCGGCGGCGTCTACCACGGCCGTGGCGCCCAGCTTCCGGGCCAGCGCCAGCCGTGGGGCGAGCCGGTCGACGGCGATCACCTGCCGCACCGGGCCGAGCACGGCGGCCATCAGGGCGGCGAGCCCGACCGCGCCGGCGCCGAAGACGGCGATCGTGCTGCCGGGCCGGGGCCGCAGCACGTACAGGACGGCGCCGACCCCGGTCTGGATGCCGCAGCCGAAGGGGGCGAGGGTGGTCAGCGGTACGTCCGCCGGGACCCGGACCACGCTGCGCTCGTCCACCAGCGCGTGCGTCGCGAAGGACGACTGGCCGAAGAAGTGGCCCCCGAGCCCCCCGCACCCCGCACCGCAGTCGCGCCGCAGGGTCGCGGTGCCGTCGCCGCGGGTGCCCCCGAGGAGGTTGAGCGGGAGCCAGGAGGCGCAGTAGGCGGGATGGCCGCCGCGGCAGGTGCCGCACGTACCGCACGAGGTGAAGGTCAGGACGACATGGTCGCCGGGCCGCACCCGGCCGACCCATGACCCGACCCGCTCCACCACGCCCGCGCCCTCGTGGCCGAGGACGCCGGGGAGCGGGAAGGGCAGATGGCCGTCGCGCACGGTCAGATCGGTGTGGCAGACCCCGGCGGCCGTCAGCCTGACCAGGATCTCGTCCGGCCGCGGCTCGTCCAGGGTGATCCTCTCCAGGGAGAAGGGGGCGCCGGGCTTGTTCACCACGGCGGCGAGGGTTTCGGTCATCGGGGAACTCCGTGGCTGGGAACGGCTGGGAACGGCTACGAACGGCCAGGAACGGCTACGAACGGCCAGGAACGGCTTGGAACGGCCAGGAACGGCTCAGAACGGGTAGCGGGCGGTGTCGCCGCGCAGGGTCAGCCACTGGGTCTCGGTGAAGGCGTCGAGATTGGCCCGGGCGCCGCCCACCCGGCCGAATCCGGACGCTGCCAGACCGCCGAAGGGCGCGTTCGGATCGTCGTTGACCGTCTGGTCGTTGATGTGGACCATTCCGCTGGGAATCCGTTCGGCCAGCGCGAGCCCGCGTGCCGTGTCGGCGGTGAGGATGCCCAGGCTCAGGCCGTACGGGGAGTCGGCGGCCAGCTCCACGGCCTCGTCGTCGTCACGGTACGGGCGTACGCAGGCGACCGGGCCGAACACCTCCTCGTCCCAGGCCGGGACGGACGGGCCGCAGTCGGCCAGCACCGTGGGCCGGTGGAACCGGCCCCGGTGGGTGCCGCCGGTGACCAGCCGGGCGCCCGCGGCCACGCTGCGCTCGACGATGTCCACGACATGGCCGAGCTGCCGGTCGTCGATGAGCGGGCCGAGGGCGACCGGCTCGCGGAAGGGGTCGCCGACGGTGAGCTGCTCGGCCTTCTTGGCGAGCCGGCCGACGTACTCCTCGTACCGCGACTCATGGACCAGATGGCGGCCGACGGCCATGCAGATCTGCCCCTGGTGGAGGAAGTTCCCCCAGGCCCCGCAGGACGCGGCGGCCTCGATGTCGGCGTCGTCCAGCACGATCAGGGCGCTGTTGCCGCCCAGCTCCAGATGGGCCCGGGTCAGATGCTTCGAGGCCAGCGCCCCGACCGCGCGGCCCGCGGCGGTGGAGCCGGTGAACGACACGACCCGTACCGCCGGGTCGCGGACGATCGCGGCGCCGACATCCGCCCCGCCGGGCAGGCACTGCAGCAGCCCCGCGGGCAGCCCGGCCTCCTCGAAGGCGCGGGCGAGGACCACTCCGCCGGACACCGGGGTGCGCGGATCGGGCTTGAGGAGGACGGCGTTGCCGAGCGCCAGCGCCGGGGCGATGGAGCGGATGGACAGGATCAGCGGGAAGTTGAACGGCGAGATCACGCCGACCACCCCGACCGGGATCCGGCGCGCCATGCTCAGCCGCGGCTGCGTCGAGGGCAGCAGCTCACCGGTGGGCGCCGCGGGCAGGGCTGCGGCCTCCTCGCATTCGGCGGCGGCGACCGCCACCTCCAGGGCGGCCTTCGCCCGCGACGATCCGGCCTCCCGCACGATCCAGTCGGCGATCTCGTCGGCATGGCGCCGGAAGGTGCCGGCCGCGCGCCGCAGGGCCGCGGCCCGCTCGGGGAAGGGCGCCGCGGCCCACGCGCGCCCCGCGGCGGCCGCCGTGCGGGCCGCGGGGGTGACGTCCGCCTCGGTGGCCCGGCCGACGGAGCCGAGGTGCTGCCCGGTCGCGGGCTCGGTGATGTCGATGGTGCCGGGCCGGGCGGGAGGCTCCCAGTCGCCGGTGAAGATCCTTTCCGCCCAGTCGGCGGTGGAGAGCAGGCTCATCGCGGACTCCTCAATGCTCAGGAATCCTGATGATGCTCCTCGGGGGAGGGGGCGGCAAGGTCCCGGGACGTACAGATTTCAAGAACTTCGCAGCCCGGCCGCCTGCTCACAGCGCCCGCATCAGCTCCTGTGCCGACGTCGGCACGGCCTCCAGCACCAGCACCGCGAGATCGTCGTCGATCGGCTCGGTGCCGAATTCGTGGGCGGCCTGCCGCACCCGCTCCGCGACGGCCTTGGCGCCGAGTCCCGCACAGCCGCGCAGGATCTCGGCCAGGCCGTCGTCGTCGTCCAGCTGCCGGTTGCCGTCCCGCCGCTCGGTCACTCCGTCGGTCACGCACAGCAGCGTCTCGCCCGGCGCCAGGTCCAGCGAGTCGGCGTGGAAGTCGGGCTCGTCGTCGATGCCCAGCAGCATCTGCGGGAGCGCCGCGGGCGCCACTGTGCCGTCGGTGCTCAGCCGCAGCGGCAGCGGGTGCCCGGCGCTGGCCAGGACGCAGTGCGCGCCGCCCGAGTCCGGGTCGGGCTCCAGCTCTCCGTAGAGCAGGCTGAGGAAACGCGCCCGGGACTGATCGCCACCGAGCGCCGCGGCCTCCGCCTCCTCCTCCACCAGAGCCTGGTTGAGCCGGGTGAGCACCGACTCCACGCCGTGGCCCTCGCGGGCCAGCAGCCGCACCAGATGGCGGGCGAGGCCCGTCACCGACATCGCCTCCGGGTCGCTGCCGCAGACGTCGCCGAGCAGGAAGCACCAGCGGCGGCCGCCCATCGGGAACAGGTCGTAGAAGTCGCCGCCGACCGTCTGGCCCTCGCCGTGCGGCTCGTAGACGATCGCGGTGTCCACGCCCGGGATGTGGGCCAGCGAGACCGGCAGCTGGCGGCGCTGCAGCGCCCGGCTGATGGTGGCCTGCTGGGTGTACTGCCGGGCGGTGGCCACGGCCTGGGCGATCCGCCGCGCCACGTCGTCGGCGAGCCGCACCACACCGTCGGTCATCTGCGCCACCCCCGCGCGGCCGAGCAGCAGCAGGCCGTAGTGGCGACCGCGGGCGATGAGCGGGAAGGTCAGCGCGGAGCCGCCCGTACCGGAGGGGTCGGCGGCCTCGGGCCAGGGCCAGGGGGTGGCGACCCCGGGCGGCGGCGGATCGCGCTCCAGCGTGGCGCGGAGCGCCTCGATGCGGCGCTCGTCGTTGTGCCAGACCCGGCGCAGCTCCAGCCCGCCGCTCGTGTTGTTCAGCCACACCGCGCACCAGTCGGCCAGCCGGGGCACCAGCAACTGCCCGGCGAGGGCGGCGACCATGTTCTCGTCCAGCTGCCCGGTGAGCAGCTCGCTGGCCTCGGCGAGGAAGGACGGCCCGCCGCGGTCGACCCATTCCGCCGTCCGGTCGCGGGGCTTCTGCGGCGGGGTTGGGGCGCGGGGCGCGGCGGCGAGTGGTGCGCGGCCGGGTTCCTCGGCGGGTACGGCGTCGACCTGGGCCGACGCCGTCTCGGTGTCCAGGCGGAACCACACGGATTTGCGGGAGCGGTGGTACGTCACGCCCCAGGACTCGGCGATCGCGCCGATCAGCTGGAGCCCGCGGCCCCGGCCGTGGCGCTGGGTGTCGGGCCCGCCCAGCACCACGCTGGCGGGATGCAGGTCGGCAACCTCGATGACGATCCCCGGGCGGTCCACCGGCTCGGCCTCGGTGTCGCCGGAATCCTCTGCTCCGTTCCCGGCCCGGAGGCGGCAGGTGACCTCGACCCGGGTGCCCGCGTGCAGCACGGCATTGGTGACCAGCTCGCTCACCAGCAGCGCCGCGTCCTCGGTGACCCGCGCGCCGATCGCCCCAGGACCGAGGATTTCCGTCGCGGTCTGTCCCGCGAGGGTGGCGCGGACGAACGTGCGCGCAACCCCTGGTGCGCGCACGCTTCCTGGCAGCGTTGTCCGGGCGACGGACTCGCGTGAGAGGGGAAGCAAAGCTCCCACGTGGGGCTCCTGGGCAATTCGGGCGGATTGGGCCATCTAGGTGCCATATTATGACAGACGTAGGGATATCTAATGATCTTTTAAAGGGCGGCGCCATGGCACGCGAGCCGAATCCCACGGAGTGCACAGCCGAGCTGAGGTCCTTGCTGGCGGCGATGAACGCCTTGTGCGACGGCGACTTCACCGTACGTATGGACGGCACGAACGAGGGCGTGCTCGGCGAAATGGCCGGCGCGTTCAACCAGCTGGTGACGCGCAACGCCCACCTGGCCTCCGAGCTCCAGCGGGTCCGCCGCGAGGTGGTGCGCCAGGGGCGCCTGGACGAGCGGCTCACCGCGAGCCCCGGCCAGGGCGCGTGGACGACCAGCGTGGACGACGCGAACCAGCTGGTGGACGCGCTGACCGGGCCGGTGTCCAACGCCACCCGGGTGCTGGACGCCATCGCCGCGGGCGATCTGACCCGGCGGGTCGACCTGCACGACGGCAACCGTCAGCTGCGCGGCGATCTGCGGCGGCTGGCCCGCGGCGTCAACCGCACGGTCGATCAGCTCTCCCTGTTCACCGGCGAGCTGACCCGGGTGGCCCGTGAGGTCGGCACCGAGGGCCGACTCGGCGGCCGGGCGAAGGTCCAGGGGCTGTCCGGGGACTGGCGCGAGGTGACCGAGGCCGTCAACACCATGGCCTCCCGGCTGACCAGTCAGGTCCGCGACATCGCCGTGGTGACCACGGCCGTGGCCCGCGGCGACCTCACCCAGCAGGTGACCGTCGAGGCCACCGGTGAGCTGCTGGAGCTGAAGCTGACCGTGAACACGATGGTCGACCAGCTGCGCGCGTTCGCGGACGAGGTGACCCGGGTGGCCCGCGAGGTGGGCACCGAGGGCGAACTCGGCGGCCGGGCCCAGGTCCGGGGCGTGTCCGGGGTGTGGAAGGACCTGACGGACAACGTCAACTTCATGGCGTCCAACCTGACCAGCCAGGTCCGCAACATCGCCCAGGTGACCACGGCGGTCGCCACCGGCGATCTCTCACAGAAGATCACCGTCGACGCACGGGGCGAGATCCTCCAGCTCAAGAGCACCGTCAACACGATGGTCGACCAGCTGTCGGCGTTCGCGGACGAGGTGACCCGGGTGGCCCGCGAGGTGGGCACCGAGGGCCGGCTCGGTGGCCGGGCGCAGGTCCGGGGTGTGTCCGGGGTGTGGAAGGACCTCACTCAGAACGTCAATTTCATGGCGGACAACCTGACCTCCCAGGTCCGCAACATCGCCCAGGTGGCCACCGCGGTCGCCGAAGGAGACCTCAGCAAGACGATCGGCGTGGAGGCGAAGGGCGAGATCCTGGAGCTGAAGTCGACGATCAACACCATGGTGGACCGGCTGTCGTCCTTCGCGGACGAGGTGACCCGGGTGGCCCGTGAGGTCGGCACCGAGGGCAACCTGGGCGGTCAGGCGCAGGTCCGGGGCGTGTCCGGGGTGTGGAAGGACCTGACCGAGAACGTCAACTTCATGGCGCTCAACCTGACCAGCCAGGTCCGCAACATCGCCCAGGTGACCACATCGGTCGCCAACGGCGATCTGTCCAAGCAGATCACCGTGGACGCCCGGGGCGAGATCCTGGAGGTGAAGGACACCGTCAACACCATGGTCCAGCAGCTCCGGGCGTTCGCCGACGAGGTGACCCGGGTGGCCCGCGAGGTGGGCACCGAGGGTCAGCTCGGCGGCCGGGCCCAGGTGCCGGGCGTGTCCGGGGTGTGGAAGGACCTGACCGACAACGTGAACTTCATGGCGGGCAACCTGACCTCCCAGGTCCGCAACATCGCCCAGGTGGCCACCGCGGTCGCCCAGGGCGATCTGTCCAAGAAGATCGACGTGGACGCGCGCGGCGAGATCCTGGAGCTGAAGACGACCATCAACACGATGGTCGACACGCTCTCCTCGTTCTCCGCCGAGGTCACCCGCGTCGCCCGCGAGGTCGGCAGCGAGGGCCGGCTCGGCGGCCAGGCCCGGGTCGAGGGCGTCTACGGCACCTGGAAGCGGCTGACCACCAGCGTCAACGACCTCGCCCTCAACCTCACCACCCAGGTGCGCGCCATCGCCGAGGTCGCCTCCGCCGTCGCCCAGGGCGATATGTCCGGATCCATCTCGGTCGAGGCCCAGGGCGAGGTCGCCGAGCTGAAGAACAACGTCAACCTCATGGTCGCCAACCTGCGCGAGACCACCCGCGCCAAGGACTGGCTGGAGTCCAACCTCGCCCGTATCGCCTCCCTGATGCAGGGCCACCGCGACCTGGTCGAGGTCGCCGACCTGATTTTGCGCGAGCTGACCCCGTTGGTGAACGCCCAGTTCGGAGCGTTCTTCCTCGGCCAGCCCGGCGTCGAACCGGGCGACGGCCTGAAACTGATCGCCGGATACGGCACCGAGCAGGACGACGGCCCGCTGCCGGCCAGCGGCACCCCCGGCCGCGGGCTGGTCGCCCAGGCCGCCCTGGAGAAGAAGCGGATCCTGATCAACAACGTCCCGGCCGACTACGTCACCATCAACTCCGGACTCGGCTCCGCGCTCCCCACCAGCGTCGTCATCCTGCCGGTCCTGTACGAGGACCAGGTGCTCGGCGTCATCGAACTGGCCTCCTTCGGCCGGTTCAGCGAGGTCCACCTCGCCTTCATCGACCAGTTCGTCAACACCATTGGCGTCTCGATCAACACCATCATCGCCAACGCCCGCACCGAGTCGCTGCTGTCCGAATCCCAGCGGCTCACCACCGAACTGCGGCAGCGCTCCAACGAGCTGCAGCGCTCCAACGCGGAGCTGGAGGAGAAGGCCGCGCTGCTGGCCACCGCCTCGCAGTACAAGTCCGAGTTCCTGGCCAACATGTCGCACGAGCTGCGCACCCCGCTCAACTCCCTGCTGATCCTGGCCCGGCTGCTCGCCGACAACGCCGACCAGCGGCTGTCTCCCCAGGAGGTGCAGTTCGCCACCACCATCCACCGCTCCGGCTCCGACCTGCTCCAGCTGATCAACGACATCCTCGACCTGTCGAAGATCGAGGCCGGGCGGATGGACGTCCGCCCGAAGAAGCTGCCGCTGATGAAGCTGCTCGACTACGTGCACGCCACCTTCCGGCCGCTCGCCATCGACCGGGGCCTGTCGTTCGAGATCGCCGTCGGCGAGGACGTACCGCGCGAGCTGTACTCCGACGAGCAGCGGATCCAGCAGATCCTGCGCAACCTGCTCTCCAACGCCCTGAAGTTCACCTCCTCGGGCGGAGTGAAGCTGCGCGTGGAGCGGGCGGCCGACGCGGAGTTCCAGGAGGAGACTCTGCGCGACGCGGACGCGGTCGTCGCCTTCTCCGTCAAGGACACCGGCATCGGCATCGCGCCCGAGAAGCTGCCCGTGATCTTCGAGGCGTTCCAGCAGTCCGACGGCACCACCAGCCGCAAATACGGCGGCACCGGCCTGGGGCTGTCCATCAGCCGGGAGATCGCCGGAATGCTGGGCGGCCGGATCATCGCCGAGAGCGAGCAGGGCGTCGGCTCCTGCTTCACGCTGTACGTCCCCGCGCACTACGCCGGGGTCGTCCCGTCGCCCGATGTGTCCGACCCCCGGGCCACCGGCGCCACCGTCCCGGCGGCGCTGCCCGCCACGGACGAATCGCTTCCGGACACCGCCGACCACGCGCCCAGCGGGGTCTTCAGCGACCAGAGCGGCGTGACCGGCGACCGCAGCTCCCTGGCCGGTCTGCTCGCCCCCCAGGACCACGGCGACGGCGAGGACGCGGCGCGGACGGAGCCTCCCCGGCTCCAGGAGTGGCAGTGCGGCCGCCCCAGCCGGGTGCTCACCGGCCGCCGCATCCTCATCGTCGACGACGACATCCGCAACGTCTTCGCGCTCACCCATGTGCTGGGGCGGGTCGGCATGACCGTGAAGTACGCGGAGAACGGCCGCGAGGGGCTGGACGTCCTGCACCGCAACCCGGATGTGTCCCTGGTGCTGATGGACGTGATGATGCCGGAGATGGACGGCTACGAGACGATCCGGGCCATCCGCGGCACCCCCCGGCTCGCCGATCTGCCGATCATCGCCCTGACCGCCAAGGCCATGCCCGGCGACCGCGAGAAGGCACTCGAAAGCGGCGCCAACGGCTACGTCCCCAAGCCGGTGGACGTCGACCGGCTGATGTCCACGGTCTGCGATCTGCTCGACCCGCAGGGCGCTCCGGCCCCGGGAGAACCGGCGGAGACCACGGAAACGGGGGAGCCCGCCCGGAGCGGCGAGGAGCCCGCTGACGCGGACGCAGCGGACGAGACGACCGGCCCGGACGCGGAGACGCGCCCGCCGAGGCCGAGACAGGGGGAGCCATGAGCGCCGCCGCACCCGACCGCGCCGGAATCCTGATCGTCGACGACATGGAAGAGAACCTGATCGCGCTGGAGGCCGTCCTGGGCCCGCTCGACCAGCGTCTCGTCCGCGCCCACTCGGGCGAGGAGGCGCTGAAGGCGATGCTCCGGCAGGACTTCGCCGTCGTGCTGCTCGACGTCCTGATGCCGGGCATGGACGGCTTCGAGACCGCCGCCAACATGAAGCGCCTCGACCAGACCAAGGATGTCCCGATCATCCTGCTGACCGGCACCGATGCCGACTCGGACTATCGCTACCGGGGCTATGCCATCGGCGCCGCCGACTTCCTCACCAAGCCCATCGACCCCTGGCTGCTGCGGACCAAGGTCAACGTCTTTCTGGACCTGCACCGCAAGAACCTCCAGCTCGCCGCCCAGGCCGAGCAGCTGCGCCGCCAGCTGGCCGGTGCGGCGGACCCCTCGGACGAGCGGCTGGAGCGGGTGTCCGAACAGCTCGCCCGCACCACGGCGGTGCTGCGTGGGGGCGGGGGCGACGAGAAGCCGACCGAGCTGGTCGACTGCGTCAACGAGCTGGCCCGCACCGTGGAGGACCTGCGGGCCGCCCGTCAGGCCATCCAGGGCGGATGACGGTCGTCCTACGGCGTCGCCGCGTCCCCCTCCGCCCGCGGCGGCTCGGCCGACATCGCCCGGGTGCAGTCGATCAGCGCCTGGCGCAGCTCCCCGCGCCGGTCCTCGGTCAGCCCGCCGAGCATCCGCTCCTCCAGCAGCCGCACCTGCTCGTCGTAGGCGCGCAGCGCCTCCCGCCCCCGGTCGCTGAGGCTGATGAGCAGCACCCGGCGGTTGGCCGGATCCCGGCGGCGCTCGATGAACCCCCGCTCCTCCAGCGTCTGGACCATCTCGTGCATCGTCTGCGGCTTGACGAACGACCGCCGCGCGAGCTGGGCCGACGACAGCCCGTCCCGGCGCTCCAGGACGGTCAGCGCCGTGTACTGGAGCGTGGTCAGGCCGAGCGGGCGCAGCAGCGCGTCCAGATGGGCCCGTATCGCCTGTTCCAGCCGTTTCACCAGGTAGAGCGTGCCGACCTGGTCCAGCTGCGCCGTGTCGGACTGCTCGGAAGTGGTCATTCGGCCATCTTGCCCGACCGATGGCCGGGGCGGGCGTCCGGCCGCCGCTCCGCCCATTGACACCCGACCTCCCGGAGTGCTGCACTTCATCATCAGGGACCCTGATGATACTCGTAGTCCCCCGAAACGCGTCACACCGGAAGGGATCTGAAGTCCATGGAGCTGACGGGGAAGACCGCCGTGGTCACCGGCGCCGGGCGCGGCCTCGGCCTCGCCTACGCCCGCGCCCTGGCCCGGGCGGGGGCCCAGGTGGTCGTCAACGACGCCGACGCCGCCACCGCCGAACAGGCGGTCAAGGTCATCACCGACGAGGGCGGTACGGCGGTCGCCGCGCCCGGCGCGGTCGGCAGCAGCGAGGTCGCCGACGCGCTCGTGGACCGCGCGGTCGAGGCGTTCGGGCGGCTGGACGTCCTCGTCACCAACGCGGGCATCCTGCGCGACCGGGTGCTGTGGAAGATGACCGACGAGGACTTCGACGCGGTCGTCGGCGTCCACCTCAAGGGCACCTTCACCTGCGCCCGCGCCGCCGTCCGGCACATGCGCGAGCGCGGCGGGGGCGGCCGGCTGATCCTCATCGGCTCACCCGCCGGACAGCGCGGCAACTTCGGGCAGACCAACTACTCCGCCGCCAAGGCGGGCATCGTCGGCATGACCCGCACCTGGTCGATGGAGTGCGCCAAGGCCGGTATCGGCGTCAACGCGGTGATCCCCGTCGCCGCGACCGCCATGACGGCGACCATCCCCGCCTTCGCGCCGTACGTCGAGGCGTACGAGCAGCGCGGCGAACCGCTGCCCGCCTGGCTGCGCCAGGGCGAGGGCTTCGGCACCGCCGACGACGTCGCCGGGCTCGTGGTCTTCCTCGCCTCGGACGCGGCCGACGGCATCACCGGGCAGGCCATCGGCATCGGCGGCGACCGGCTGACCCTGTGGACCCACCCCGAGGAGCGGGCGGCGGTCTACCGCGAGGGCGGCTGGGACGCGGACGCCGTCGCGGGCGTCTGGGGTACGTCGCTGGGGCGGCACCCGGAGGGCGTGGGCATCCCCGCGCCCTCCGACCCGAACAGCCCGAACGGTGCGGAGGGGGCCGGACGGTGAACCTCGACGATCTCGTCGCCATCGACGTCCACACCCACGCCGAGGTCTCGGCGGACGGCCACTCCTCGCTGAGCGGTGAACTGGCCGAAGCCTCCGCCGCGTACTTCAAGACCCATGGCGCCCGGCAGCCCACCATCCCCGAGCTGGCCGCCCACTACCGCGAACGCCGCATCGCCGCCGTCGTCTTCACGGTGGACGCGGAGAGCGCCACCGGCCATCCGCCGATCAGCAACGAGGAGGTGGCCGCCTCCTGCGCCGAACACGCCGACGTCCTCATCCCGTTCGCCAGCGTCGACCCGTGGAAGGGCCGGGCGGCGGTGCGGGCGGCGCGGCGGCTGGTCGAGGGCCACGGGGTGCGCGGCTTCAAGTTCCATCCGTCCCTCCAGGCGTTCCACCCGAACGACCCGCGGTTCTATCCGCTGTACGAGGCCATCGAGGAGCTTCGGGTGCCCGCGCTCTTCCACACCGGGCAGACGGGGATCGGCGCGGGCGTGCGCGGGGGCGGCGGGATCCGGCTGAAGTACTCCAACCCGATGGACGTGGACGACGTCGCCGTGGACTTCCCGGATCTGCGGATCATCCTGGCCCATCCGTCGTTCCCCTGGCAGGACGAGGCGCTGGCCGTCGCCACGCACAAGCCGAACGTCTACATCGACCTGTCCGGCTGGTCGCCGAAGTACTTTCCGCCGCAGCTGGTCCGCTACGCCAATTCGCTGCTCAAGCACAAGGTCCTGTTCGGCTCCGACTATCCGGTGATCGACCCGGACCGTTGGCTGGCCGACTTCGACAGACTAGAGATCAAGCCCGAGGTTCGGCCGCTGATCCTCAAGGACAACGCGGCACGGCTGCTCGGCCTCACGAAGGAGTGAGCGGGAGATGCCGGAGCACAGCATCGGCCGGGGCGCCGGAGAGGGCATCGGGTCGTGGCCGCGACGGCGGGCCCGTAAGACCCCCGGGCGGATCGCGATCGTCCACGGCGACGACACCCAGACCTACCGGGAGCTGGACGAGACCGTCACCCGGTTCGCCCGGGCCCTGCGGGGGCGCGGGGTCCGGCGCGGCGACCGCGTCGCCTACCTCGGCCCCAACCACCCCTCGTTCCTCCACGCGCTCTTCGCCACCTGCGCGGTGGGCGCGGTCTTCGTCCCGCTCAACACCCGGCTCGCCGCGCCCGAACTGGCCTACATGCTGAACGACTCCGGTGCGCGGCTGCTCCTCCACGACGCGCGCTGCGCGGAGACGGCGGAGGAAGCGGGTCCGGGCATCGCGGTGGCGGTCGACGATCTGACAGACGGGGACGGGGACGGGGACAACCGGGCGGACGAGGTCATGGCCGCCGACGACCCGTGCATGATCATGTATACGTCCGGTACCACCGGACAGCCCAAGGGCGCGGTCCTCAGCCACGCCAACATCACCTGGAACAGCCTCAACGTCCTGGTCGACACCGATCTGGCCTCGGACGAGATCACCCTCGTCACCGCGCCCCTTTTCCACACCGCCGCGCTCAACATGACCTGTCTGCCGACCCTGCTCAAGGGCGGACGCGTGGTGATAGAGCCCGGCTTCGACGCGGAACGGATGCTCGACCTGATCGAGAGCCAGGGCGTGACCTGCCTGTTCGGCGTCCCCGCCATGTTCGCGGCGGTCGCGGAGTCGCCGCGCTGGGAGACGGCGGACCTGTCGTCCGTCCGCACCCTGATGTGCGGCGGTTCCCCCGTCCCCAAGGCGCTGATCGACGTCTATCTGCGGCGCGGCCTCTCCTTCATCCAGGGCTACGGGATGACCGAGGCGTCCCCCGGGACGCTCCTGCTCGACCGTGAGATGAGCGCGGTCAAGGCGGGCTCCGCGGGCGTGCCGCACTTCTTCACCGACGTCCGGCTGGTCCGGTCGGACCTGACCGGCGAGGCGGATCCCGGGGAGCCCGGCGAGATCCTGGTGCACGGCCCCCATGTGATGCGCGGCTACTACGGCCTGCCGGACGCGACCGCGGACGCGCTGCTGGAGGGTGGCTGGTTCCGCTCCGGGGACGTGGGGGTGCGGGACGAGGACGGCTATGTGTTCATCGTGGACCGCGTCAAAGACATGATCATCTCGGGCGGTGAGAACGTCTATCCGGCCGAGGTCGAGAACGCGCTGTACGACCACCCCGACGTCCTCGAATGCGCCGTGATCGGCATGCCGGACGCCCGGTGGGGCGAGGTCGGCAAGGCCGTCGTGGTCCTCCGGGCGGGAGCCGCCACCGATCCGCAGGACCTGCTCGACCACCTCGCGGGCCGCCTCGCGAAGTACAAGGTGCCCAAGGCGGTCGAGTTGCGGACCGCGCTGCCGCGCACCGCCAGCGGAAAGATCCGCAAGTCCGCCCTGCGCTGACGACGCGCAGCGGACTCACCAGACGAACGGAGTCTTTGCATGCCCACGACCGTGAACAGCTTCGACGAGCTGAAGCAGCTGACCGGACAGCACCTCGGCCACAGCCGGTGGCACCGGATCGAGCAGGACCGGATCGACACCTTCGCCGACGCCACCGGGGACCACCAGTGGATCCACGTCGACCCCGAGCGGGCCAAGGACGGCCCCTTCGGCGGCACCATCGCCCACGGCTATCTCACCCTCTCCCTGCTGATCCCGCTGTGGGGCGAGATCCTCGAACTGGGCGGCGTCCGGATGGCCGTCAACTACGGCCTCAACAAGGTGCGGTTCCCGGCACCGGTACCGGCCGGCGCCACGATCAGGGCCGGGGCGACGCTCGTCTCCGTGGAGGAACTCGGCGACGGCGGCGCCCAGGCCGTCATCGACCTGGTGGTGGAGCAGGAGGGCGGCGACAAGCCGGCTTGCGTCGCCCAGGCCGTGCACCGCTACCACTGGTGACCCCGGCGACGGTCAGTCGTCGTCCACGGCGGTGACGAGGACGGCCACCGTCGCCGGGGCAGGGACGGTGGCCGCGACCGCCCCGCGCACCGCGCGGGCCACATCCAGGGCGCGGTGACGCGGGGCGACGGCCAGCTCGACCCGGAGGTGCGGGCCCTCGACCCGTACGGCCTGGTGGCTCAGCACCGGGGCGAGCCGGGCCACGCCGGGCACGGCCAGGACCGCGGCGGCGATGTCCGAGCCGTCGCCCGGTTCCCGTTCGCCCGGTTCCCGTTCGTCCGGCTGCTCCTCGGCGGGCGGGGGCTCGCGCTCCGGTGCCTCGTCCAGCACGTCCGTCACCCGGAGGTCCACGGCGCCGACGGCCAGCCCGAGCCGGTCCGCGGCCGCGCCCAGCAGGGCCCCGCGCAGCCGTTCCGCCGTCACCGGCAGCGGCTGGTCCGCCGTCGCCGCGAACTCCGCCTCGACCCGCAGCGGTCCCGGTGGCAGCGCGCTCGGCGGGGCCGGGACCGCGGGCCGCGCGGCGGCGTCCGGGTCGGCCGGCGCGATACGGAGCGCGCCGAGACGTACGCCGGGCAGGGCTCCGGCCGCCCGGCGGAGCACGGCGTCCGCCGCGCGCTCGGTCAGCCAGGCGCCGTCCTCCGGCCCGCCCAGGGGGAGGAGGCGGCCGAGCCGCAGTTGCTGGCGTACGGCGTGTGCGAGCCGGTCCGTGACCATGCCTGAATGATGCATAACGTGCGCATTGCGGGCCAAGCGCCTTTAGGGTGGTAATTAGGGCAAAAAGGAGAGAAAGGGGCGATTGGTGATGTCTCAGACCGCACCACGGAACCGGCCCCAGACACCTGCCACGGAGCCGTCCGCCGACACGCCGAAGACCTTTGGACGCGGTGTCGACCCGGGAGCCCGCGGCCGTACCACCATCGCCGACGGCGTGGTCGAGAAGATCGCCGGAATGGCCGCCCGCGATGTGGTCGGCGTCCACGCCATGGGCGGCGGCCTCGCCCGCACCTTCGGGGTCGTCCGCGACCGGGTGCCCGGCGGCGGCAAGTCGGTCGCCCGCGGGGTGAAGGCCGAGGTGGGCGAGGTGCAGACGGCCCTCGACCTGGAGATCGTGGTGGACTACGGCGTCTCGATCGCCGACGTCGCCCGGGCCGTGCGGGAGAACGTGATCACGGCGGTCGAGCGGATGACCGGCCTTGAGGTGGTCGAGGTCAACATCGCGGTCAGCGATGTGAAGTTGCCGGATGAGGAAGAGGAATCGCCGGAGCCGAGATTGCAGTAGCTCCGGTTGGCTCCAGCAGGGGAGCACACGATGAGCATGGCCGTGATCGGGATGATCGCGGGGATGGCGCTGGCTTTCGCCGGATACTTCGGTGGTTTCGGGGCCTTTCTGCTGGTGGCGGCGTTGGGCGCGGTCGGGTTCGTCGCGGGCCGGTTCCTGGACGGGGACCTGGAACCGGGCGACTTCTTCCGTACCCGTGACCGTGGCGAACGGCGGCGGTGAGGATGCGCCGTGAGTGAGCCGGGGGAGCGGGGCGCGACGCGGATCGCGGACCGCGTCGTCGCGAAGATCGCCTCGCGGGCGGCGCGGGAAGCGCTCGGCGCCGGGAGCGGGCTGCTGCCGTACGCGGTCGTCGCGGTCCGCGCGGGCGTCGCGCGCGTACGGGTCGCCGTCGAGCTGGGCTATCCGTCCGACATCGGCGCGCAGTGCGGGACGGTACGGCGTCATGTGGCCGCGCGGGTCGGCGAACTGACGGGCATGGAGGTGCCGGACGTGGCGGTCACCGTGGAACGGCTGCACTCACCGCACCTGGACCGGGGCACGGTCCGATGAACGATTCTCGTCACCGCTTCTGGCCTCGCCACCGCTTCTGGTCGGCCCGGCGCGTACCGGCCGGGCTGACCGCCTTGGTGCTGCTCGGCGCGCTCGGGCTGCTCCTGTACGACATCGTGTCCCAGCGCACCGGCCACCCCGTGATGGAGTGGCGGCGGTGGCTCGCCGAACAGCTCGCCACGCGGCCGCTCGGCGACGGCTGGATGGTAGGGATCGCGGTAGCCCTGGTCGTGCTGGGCGTGTGGATGGTGGCGCTGGCCGTGACCCCGGGCCTACGGAGCCTCCTGCCCATGCGCGACGACGAAAACGACGACCTCCGGGCCGGGATCGACCGCACCGCCGCCGGTCTGGTGCTGCGCGAGCGCGCGATGGCGGTGCCCGGCGTACGGGCCGTACGGGTCGACGTCGGCCGCCGCCGGATCAGGGCCCGCGCCCAGGCCCACTTCCGCGACCTCGACGAGGTACGGGCCGACCTGCTGACCGCGCTCGGAGACGGCATCCGCCAACTCGGGCTCGCCCGGCGGCCCGGTCTGTCCGTCCGCGTACGGCGACCGGCGAGGTGAGGGCGGCGTGCGCATCGTGAACCGGGTGCTGCTGGGGGTACTGGGCGCTGCCCTGATGGCTGGGGGTGCGGCGGTCCTCGTCACCGGACGGCATTCCCCCGACGCCGTCCTGCTGTCCCGCGCGGACCGGGTGCGCTGGCGCGACGAGGACTGGTGGTGGCCCGGCGTCATCGCGGGGCTGAGCGTGCTGGTGTTGCTCGCCCTGTGGTGGGCCCTGACCCAACTGCGGCGGCGCCGGCTGCACGACGTCCAGGTCCCCCTGGACGACAGCGCCGGCGCGTCGCTGCGCGGCTCCGCCCTCGAAGCCGCCCTGAGCGCCGACGCGGAGTCCCTCTCCGGGGTCTCCCGAGCCCACGTCCACCTCCACGGCCACCGCACGGCCCCCAGGGCGAGGGTGCGCCTGGTCCTGACCGCGAGCGCGGAGCCGGTGGCCACCCTGCGCGCGCTGGAGTCCGAAGCCCTGGCCCCCGCCCGAGGCTCGGCGGGCCTGCCCCACCTCCCGACGGAGGTCCGCCTCCGGGGCGAGTCCCACGGCGCGGAGCGGGCGCGGTAGGCGCGGGTGCGGGGTGGGTGCGCCCCCCGCCCCTTTCCGCCGGCTGGCCCCGGGCCACGGCCCGGCACCGGCGTACACAGAGGCCAGGTGCGCCCCCGCCCCTCGCGGCGTGCAGCGCCTCCCCGCCCGTTGGCCCCGGGCCCGGCCCGTTTCCGTCCGGCCCGCCCGGTGACGCGCCCCCGCTCCCGTTCCGCCCGGTGGGAGCGACCTCACCCCCTCCCACCGTGCGGTGGCCACCGGCCCGGTGGCGGGCGCGGTGCGGGGGCGGGCTGCGCCCCGCCCGGAGACCCCGCACCGGCAAGTTGCCCCACATCCCAGCCCCTCCGGCGTTTGAGGAGCGGGGGTGTGGGGGCGGAGCCCCCACCCGGGGTTCCGGGGCGGAGGGGCCCCACCACTCAGCCCCTCCGGTGCTTGAGGAGCATGCTGGGGGCCGGAGATGCCCCACATCCCAGCCCCTCCGGCGATTGAGGAGCGGGGCCCAGGGGCGGAGCCCCGGTGGGGGGGCTGGGGGCTTGCCCCCAGGTTCGGGAAGGGGCGGGGTGGGGAAGACCCGCCCCGGCGTCACCAGCCGTGGAGCGCGCCCCCGTCCACGGGGAGCATCAGCCCGGTCAGGTAGGACGCCGCCGGCGAGAGGAGAAACGCGGCGGCCTTGCCGAATTCGTCAGGCGTCCCGTACCGCCGCAGCGGAATCGCCGCACTGTTCCGCTCACGCGCGGCATCGGCATCGCCGGAGAGCCCGTCCAGCTCGCGGACCCGGTCGGTGTCGATGCGGGCCGGGAGGAGGCCGACGACGCGGACGCCACGCGGTCCCAGCTCCAGGGAGAGGTTCTTGGCGAAGCCGGCGAGCCCGGGGCGCAGGCCGTTGGAGACGGTGAGGCCGGGGACGGGCTCGTGGACGGAGCCGGAGAGGACGAAGCCGATCACACCGCCGGGGGTGAGTTCGGCGGCAGCGGCCCGGGCGAGCCGGACGGCGCCGAGGAAGACCGAGTCGAAGGCGGTCTGCCACTGGGCGTCGGTGATGTCGGCGGTGGGCCCGGCGGGCGGCCCGCCGACGCTGATGAGGATGCCGTCGAAGCGGCCGAACCGCTCGCGGGCGGTGGCGATGAGCCGTTCGGCGGCGTCGGGGTCGGCATTGTCGGCGGCGACGCCGACCGCGTTCGGGCCGAGGCCGTCGGCGGCCGCGGCGGCGGCCTCGGCGTCACGGCCGGTGATGACGGCCTTGGCGCCGTCGGCGACCAGCTCAGCGGCGGCGGCGCGGCCCAGCCCACGGGTGGCTCCGGTGACGATGTACACGCGGTCTTCGAGTCCAAGATCCATGGGTTCAGTCTGCCTGGGGCCCGTCCGCGAGGGTGAGGGCGGTCCCCACCAGCCCGATGTGGCTGAAGGCCTGCGGGAAGTTGCCGAGCAGCCGGTCGGTTCCGGGGTCGTACTCCTCGGCGAGGAGGCCGACGTCGTTGCGCAGGGACAGGAGCCGGTCGAACAAGGCGGAGGCGTCCTGGTGGCGGCCGGTGAGGTGGAGGGCGTCGGCGAGCCAGAAGGAGCAGGCGAGGAAGGCACCCTCGGTGCCGGGGAGGCCGTCGGAGGTGTCGTCGGTGGAGTAGCGGCGGATCACCCCGTCGTGGCTGAGTTCGCGGCGGACCGCGTCGACGGTGCCGAGAACGCGGGGGTCGTCGGCGGGGAGGAAGCCGAGGCGCGGGATGAGGAGGGTGGCGGCGTCGAGCGCGGTGGAGCCGTAGGACTGGGTGAAGGTGTTGCGGGAGGCGTCGTAGCCCTTCTCGCAGACCTCGCGGTGGACCGCCTCCCGCATGGCCCGCCACCGGTCGGCGTCGCCGTGCAGGTCGGGGTGGGATTCGATGGTGCGGACGGCGCGGTCGGCGGCGACCCAGGCCATGACCTTGGAGTGGACGAAGTGGCGGCGGGGGCCGCGGACCTCCCACAGGCCCTCGTCGGGGTCCTGCCAGGCGGATTCGAGGAAGTCCATGAGGGCGCTCTGGATCTTCCAGGCGTGCGGCTCGGGGTCCATGCCGTGGGTGCGGGCGAGGTGGAAGGAGTCGAGGACTTCGCCGTAGACGTCGTGCTGGCGCTGGGTGACGGCGCCGTTGCCGACGCGGACGGGGGCGGAGTGGCCGTACCCCTCCAGCCAGGGCAGCTCGTGTTCGGGGAGGCGCCGCTCGCCGCCGAGCCCGTACATGATCTGGAGTTCGGCGGGGTCACCGGCGATCGCGCGGAGCAGCCAGTCGCGCCAGGCGGCGGCCTCTTCGTGGTAGCCGGCGGAGATCAGCGCGTTCAGGGTGAGGGTGGAGTCGCGCAGCCAGCAGTAGCGGTAGTCCCAGTTGCGCACCCCGCCGAGCCGCTCGGGCAGCGAGGTGGTGGGGGCGGCGACGATGCCGCCGGTGGGGGCGTAGGTGAGCGCCTTGAGGGTGATGAGGGAGCGTACGACGGCGTCCCGGTACGGGCCCCGGTAGCGGCAGCGGGCGGCCCAGGCGCGCCAGTCGGCCAGGCTGGACCGCAGGGCCTCGTACGGGTCGACCAGGCGGGGCCGGGGCTCGTGGGAGGGGTGCCAGGTGAGGACGAAGGCGACCCGGTCACCGGCGGCGACGGTGAAGTCGGAACGGGTGCTGAAGTCCTTGCCGTAGGTGTGCACCTCGGGTTCGGAGCGCAGCCAGACGGAGTCGGGACCGGCGACGGCGATGCGGTGGCCGTCGGTGCGCCGCACCCAGGGGATGACGTGCCCGTAGTCGAAGCGCAGCCGCAGGACGCCCGCCATCTCGACGCTGCCGGAGACGCCCTCCACGATGCGGATGACGTCGGGCGCCCGGTCGCGCTGCGGCATGAAGTCGATGACCTTGACGGTGCCGGAGCCGGTCTCCCAGACGGATTCCAGGACGAGGGAGTCCTCGAGGTAGGCGCGGCGGGTGCAGGCGCCGGCGCCCTTGGGGGCGAGCCGCCAGTGGCCGTTGTCGTCGTCGCCGAGGAGGGCGGCGAAGCAGGCGGCGGAGTCGAAGCGGGGCAGGCACAGCCAGTCGATCGAGCCCTCGCGGCTGATCAGGGCCGCGGTCTGGTGGTCCCCGATGAGCGCGTAGTCGTCAATGTCCTGTGCCACGTCGGGGCATCTTCCCGGAGAGTGGGAGAGCTAGTCCGCATTGGCGGCGGCGTGGGTCTTTCCTGGGGTCTTGGGCTCGGTGCTCCCGGCGGCGGCCTTGGCGGCCTCGGCGGCCCGGTCACGGAGCTCCCGGCGGGCCAGGACGAACCAGCCGACGGGTACTCCGGCGGTGAAGAGCCACCACTGGACGGCGTACGCCATATGGGGGCCGATGTCGCTGTGCTCCGGCTCCGGCACCGGGTCGGGCTGCTTGGCGCCCTTGGGGGAGGACGAGGTCAGCTCGATGTAGCCGCCCTGGACGGGCCGGCCGAGGGCCTTGGCCTGCTGCTCGCTGTTGATCAGCATGACCTGGCGCGGCGGCAGCCCGCTCTTGTCCTTGATGCCGCTGTCCGCGCTGGTCTCGTCGGCCTTGAGGCGGCCGGTGACGGTGACCTTGCCGCGGGGGGCGGCCGGGACGTCGGGGAACTTGGTGAGGTCGGCCCCGGCGGGGATCCAGCCCCGGTTGACGAGGACGGCCCGCTTGCCCTCGATCAGCGGAGTGAGGACGAAGTAGCCGATGCTCTGCTCGTCGGAGCCGGTGCGCTGGCGGACGACGACCTCATGGGCCGTGTCGTACGTCCCGGTGGCGGTCACCGTGCGGAAGGTGTCGTCGCGGGGGACGGTGCGGCCGGGGGCGGTGAGCTTGTCGACCGGCACTGCGGGGGCGCCGAGGTTGTTCCCGATCAGCTGGTTCTGCGCGACCTTGGCCTCGTGGCGGTGCAGCTGCCAGAAGCCCAGCCTGATCATGGTGGGGATCAGAGCGAGCCCGATCAGCGTGAGAATCACCCACTGCCGGGTCAACAGGAAGCGGTACACGTCCTTGACACTACTCGGCGTGGATTGTCCCCCGGCCACGGGGGGCACGGGACGACAATCCACGCATCCGGCCCGGGGTCATACCTTGTCGACGATGCCCACCTTCCCTTCCGCGCGGGAGCAGTGGGCGCCGCAGTAGTAGTGGCCGTCCACCTCCACACCCTGGCCGATGATCTGGCACCGGCAGTGCTCGCAGATGGGCGCCATGCGGTGGATGGCGCAGGCGAAGCAGTCGAAGACGTGCACATTGCCCTGGGCGTGCACCTCGAACGTCATGGTGTAGTCGTTTCCACAGACCTCACAGCGTGCCATGGGCCACAGCGTGCGGGCCGGGGCGGCGGCGGGCGAGCGGTGGGCGGGCGCGTCGCGCGGAGTTCACCTGATTGTCGGCTCGGCCGGGGTGACGTCCAGCAGCAGTTGTGTGAAGGCGGCCTCGTCGACGATGGGCGTGCCGAAGGAGCGGGCCTTGACGGTCTTGGAGGTGGACGCGTCCGGATCGTTGGTGACCAGCAGGCTGGTGAGCCGGGACACGCTGGTCGCCACGTGCAGCCCCGCCTCGACGGCCCGGTCCTCCAGCAGCTCCCTGTCGACCGAGGTGTCCCCGGAGAACGCCACCCGCATGCCCTGGGTGAGCAGCCCGCCCGGCTGGTAGCGCCCCGGGTTGGGGTAGGGGCAGGCGGGGCGCTTGCGGCTGGGGCGCCAGCTCTGCTGCCGGTACGAGCGCTGGGCGCCGATACCGCGGGACGGCGGGTCCGACCATTCGGTGAGCGGCTGACAGGCCAGCAGGGGCAGCCGCAGTCCGGACTCGGCGGCCCGGTGGAGGCTCGGCCGGAACGTCTCGGCGAGCACGCGCGCGTCGTCCAGCGCGTGGTGGGCCTGCTCCTGGACGACCCCGTAGTGCGCGGCCAGGGTCTCCAGCTTGTGGTTGGCCAGCGGCAGCCCCAGCTCCTTGGAGAGGGCGATGGTGCACAGCCGCTGGCGCACCGGCGCCTCGGTCTCCGACCGGGCGAACTCGCGGGCGATCATCGCCCAGTCGAACGCGGCGTTGTGCGCGACCAGGACGCGGCCGGCGAGGCGCTCCGCGAACGCGGCGGCGATGTCCGGGAAGAGCGGGGCGTCGGCCAGCGTCTCCCGGGTGAGGCCGTGGATCCACACCGGGCCCGGATCGCGCCGCGGGTTGACCAGCGTGTACCAGCGGTCCTGCACCGCGCCCTGCGCGTCGAGCTGATAGACCGCCGCGGAGACGATCCGGTCGTCGCGGGCGAGACCGGTGGTCTCCACATCGACCACCGCGTACCCCTGCGGATAGGCCTCCGGCCACGAGGGTGTTGACGCGGTTCGCGGGGCGGCTGCCGTGGGGTCTTCGAGCATGGTCCATGAGGATACGGGCCCGCCCCGACACTCCGGGCCGCCGGGTTGGCGCGGATACGTGCCGTCAGCCGATCGGCCGGGGCCCGTTGTTGACATTACGTCTATCATACTTGTTGGTAACTACCTCTGGCGATGGGGCGAAACCGGATCTATGTTGCCGGTATGCCGCATTTGCCCAACGCCGTGCTGTGGTCGATACCCGCCTTCGTGCTGCTCGCCGTCGTGGAGATGGTGAGTTACCGTCTGCACCCCGATGAGGACGCCGCGGGCTACGCGGCCAAGGACGCCGCGACCAGCGTCACCATGGGGCTCGGCAGCCTCGTCTTCGACCTGCTGTGGAAGATCCCGATCGTGGCGGTCTACTCCGCCGTGTACGAACTCACCCCGCTGCGCGTCCCGGTGGAGTGGTGGACGCTGCCGCTGCTGCTGCTCGCGCAGGACTTCCTCTACTACTGGTCGCACCGCGGGCACCATGTGATCCGCGTCCTGTGGGCCTGTCATGTGGTGCACCACTCCAGCCGCAAGTTCAACCTCACCACCGCGCTGCGGCAGCCGTGGACCACCTGGACGGTGTGGCCGTTCTACGTACCGATGATCGCGCTCGGCGTGCATCCGGCCGCGGTCGCCTTCTGCTCGTCGGTGAACCTCGTCTACCAGTTCTGGATCCACACCGAGCGGATCGGCACCCTGCCGCGCCCCGTCGAGTTCGTCTTCAACACCCCCTCGCACCACCGCGTCCACCACGCCTCCCAAGGGGGCTATCTGGACCGCAACTTCGGCGGGATCCTCATCGTCTGGGACCGGCTCTTCCGGTCGTTCGTCCCGGAGACACATCGCCCGGTCTTCGGGCTCACCAAGAACATCGACACCTACAACCCGCTGCGCGTGGCCACCCATGAGTACGCGGCCATCGCCCGCGACGTCGCCGCTGCCCGCGACTGGCGCGAGCGCGCCGGGAGGGTCTTCCGCGGCCCGGGCTGGGCGCCCGCGGCGCCGCCCGCCGAAGCGGCGGTGCGTGAGCCGGAGCGCGAGACGGCGCCTGAGCCGGAGCGCGCCGTATGAGCGCCACGCGCGCCCTGTCCGGGCTCTTCGCGCTGCTGACCGCCGTGCATCTGGGCGCGCTGCTCGCCGACGCCACCACGCTCGTCCAGCTGACGAAGCCCGCCCTGATGCCGGTCCTCGCGGCGTACGTACTGCTGCGCGGCGGGCCGCGCCCGCTGGTCGCCGCCCTGCTGTGCGGCTGCGGCGGGGACGTACTGCTGCAACTCGGCGGCGACACCGCCTTCCTGGCCGGAATGGGCTGCTTCGCGGCCGGGCACCTGTGCTACCTCACCCTGTTCGCCCGGTCGGGGCGGCGGCGTACGGTGCCCTGGGCGGCGGCCGGTTACGGGGGCGCCTGGCTCGGCAGCACGGCCGCGCTGTGGCCCGGGCTCGACCCGGGGCTGCGGGTCCCCGTCGCCGCGTACAGCCTGCTGCTGACGGCGATGGCCGTGGGCGCGCTGCGGGCGGGCCCGTGGGCCGGGCTCGGCGGGGCGCTGTTCCTGCTCTCCGACGGCCTGATCGCGGCCGGTCTCGCGGGCTGGCCGCGGCCTCCCGTACCCCAGTTCTGGATCATGGCCACCTATGTCGCGGCGCAGTACCTGCTGACCGCCGGACTGCTGCGCCGGGCCGCCCGCGAAGCGCCGCTCAGGGCGCTTCCGGCAGCCGCCTGAGCCGGACGATCCGGGCCGGGTCGGAGGGCCGGTCGTGGCTCAGCTCCCAGCCCTGGGACCGCGCCACGTCGACGACGTGGCCCGCGCCCGCGGCGCGGTAGTCGCGCACCGGGATGTCGTAAGGACCGGGCGGCGGCGCCTTCCCGGCCTCCCGGGCGGCCAGCTGCTTGCGGGTCAGACCGGCGACCTTCCCCTGGGCCCGCGCCCGGTAGTAGTCCGCGTCGCCCTCGTGCCGCAGCTCCGGCCAGGTCACGCACCAGGCGGGCCACACCGGCACGCGGTCCATGAACCAGTCCATCGTCTTGAGGAAGCCCTTCTCGAAGCCGGGTATCACGGTCAGGATCTCGCCCACGATGCTGAAGGCGATGACAGCCAAGGCGATCACCGCCAGCAGCAGCCACCACAGCGGCAGGAACAGCATGCTCAAGCCGAACCGGAGCCACAGGGCGAAGGCCGGCCGAGGGGGCGGCGGGCCCCAGGAGTCGTCGTGGTGCACGGTGGTGGATCCTCTTCAAGGCTTCCCGGGAACGCGTACGGGCCGCCAGGCGGAAGCGCTGCCCGGCGGCCCGTACATCCTGTCAGCGGGTCACTTCTTGACCGCGTCCAGGGCGTCCACGAGCCCGGCCCCGTAGAAGCCGTTGTAGTTCTTGCCGCCCTCGCACACCGCGTCGATCTTGCCGTCGCCGTCGATGTCGTACGACGTCGGGCAGGCGGTGTCGTCGGCCTCGCCCTTGAGGAGGGCCTTCACCATGGCGGCGGAGGCCTTCGGGTGGGTGCTCTTGATGAGCGCCGCGACGCCCGCCGCGTGCGGGGAGGCCATCGAGGTGCCCGCCATGTAGCCGTACTTGCCACCCGGGAGGGTGTTGTAGATCCGGCCGTCCTCGGCCGGGGGCGCCGGCTTCTGGTAGGCGGTGCTGTCGCCGCCGGGGGCCGCGACGTCGATGACGCCGAGCCCGTGGTTGGAGAACGAGGACTTGAGCCCCTTGGCGCCGGTCGCGGCGGTGGTGACGACGCCCGGCAGCTGGGTCGGGATGTCGAAGCAGGTGCTGGGGTCCACGACCCGGTCGCCCGGGGTGGTGTCGTTCGGGCTGGAGCTGTCGGTGATCTTGTCGGAGGTGAGGTCGTAGTTCTCGTTGCCCGCCGCGGCGACGTTGACCACGCCCTTGCGCTCGGCGTACGACGAGGCCCGGCGCACCGCCTCGACCAGGGCCTTCTGGTCCGGGTCACCGGTGCAGTTGAAGTACCACGGGTCGGTGTAATAGCTGTTGTTGGTGACGTCGACACCGTGCTCGGCGGCCCACACGAAGCCGCAGACGACGGCCTCGGTGTAGAAGAACCCGTCGGTCGTGGACACCTTGATGCCCGACACCTTGACGCCCGGGGCGACCCCGGTGACGCCGATCCCGTTCTTCGCGGCGGCGATCTCGCCCGCGACATGCGTGCCGTGCGGGCTCTCCGCCGCGCTCGGCCGCCAGGCGCCATCGGCCGTGTTCGGCTTGCCGCCCACGCAGTTGACCGACGCCTTGCGGTCGAAGTTCGGCGCGAGGTCGGGGTGGGTGTCGTCCACTCCGGTGTCGATGACGCCGACCGTCACGTCGCGGCTGCCGAGGCTCTTCTCATGGGCCTTGTCCGCCTTGATGGCGGGCAGGTCCCACTGGAGCGGCTCCAGCGGGTCCTGACCGGCCTTGGCGCGCGCCGCGACCGCCTTCTGCTCCTTCTCGCTCAGCAGCTTCGGCGTGCCGACGTCACCGGTGGACTGGGCGGGCAGCGGCGCGGTGCGGGTGGCACCGGCGGAGGCCACGCCCTTGACCGTACGGAGGGTCTTGGCGAAGTCGGGGTTCGCCGAGTGGGCGACGATGACGCCGATCCGGTCGTACGAGATGACCACCGTGCCGCCGGCCTGCTTGATCGCCTTCTCGACCTGCGAGGAGTCGCGGTGGCCCGGGCGGACGTTGACGACGTAGCTGAGCGACGGGCCGTCAGCGGTCGGCGCGGCCGGGGCGACGGGGGTGTGCTGGTCCTGCCCGATGGCGCCCGCCGTGGTCGGCAGGAACGCCAGCGCGCCGGTCAGGGCCAGTGCGGCCGGTATGGCGACGGCGCGCGGCGTCCGCCCCCGCGATCCGGAAGATGTCATTCCCGCAGTGGAACTCGTCCCGGGACTGGGAGCATCCGATCTCAGCTGAGCCATGGGGTCTCCACCTCATCCGAAGCGACCGCCCCGGCGCGGATGCGCGTGGGCGGGTACATGACGAGCGAAGCTATCGCTGATCATCACCGGATATCAATACATTCCGGAAGAAAACCCGCCACAGCGCCCGGACCCAAACGCATCAGCGATTTTTCCCTCCGTCTTTCAACCACCACACCCCTGTCGCAGACTTTCCCCGCGCTTTACTATGCGTGATCCGGATCACCATCGCCGCCGTACGTCCCCGTCAGACCCACTCACCAGGAGAGACCGTGGATACCGCACCGGCCAGCGATCGTCCCGACGATCAGCGGCAGCACCACCACCCCCCGTACGACGAGGTGCAGGCGAGCCCCGAGTTCGGCGAACTGCGCACCGCGCACCGCTCGTTCGCCTTCCCCCTGACCATCGCGTTCGTCAGCTGGTACCTGCTCTACGTCCTACTGTCCAACTACGCCGACGGCTTCATGGGCACCAAACTCGTCGGCAACGTCAACGTCGCCCTGGTGTTCGGCCTCGCCCAGTTCCTGACCACCTTCCTGATCGCCTGGTGGTACTCCCGGCACGCCGCCGCCAAGCTCGACCCGCGCGCGGAGGCCATCAAGGCCCGTCTGGGGGATGACTCATGAGTACGTATCTGCTTGCGGCCGAGAGCGCGTCGGACAACCGGCCGCTGATCATCACGCTCTTCAGCGTCTTCGTCGTGGCGACCCTGGCCATCACCGTCTGGGCGGGCCGGCAGACCAAGGACGCCAACGACTTCTACGCCGGCGGCAGGCAGTTCTCCGGCTTCCAGAACGGGCTCGCCATCTCCGGCGACTACATGTCCGCCGCGTCCTTCCTCGGCATCGCCGGGGCCATCGCGCTCTCCGGCTACGACGGCTTCCTGTACTCCATCGGCTTCCTCGTCGCCTGGCTGGTCGCCCTGCTCCTGGTCGCCGAACCGCTGCGCAACTCCGGCCGCTACACCATGGGCGACGTGCTCGCCTACCGGATGCGCCAGCGCCCGGTGCGCACCGCCGCGGGCGTCTCCACCATCGTCGTGTCGATCTTCTACCTGCTGGCCCAGATGGCGGGCGCGGGCGTCCTCGTCTCGCTGCTGCTGGGCATCACCAGCGAAGCCGGGAAGATCCTTATCGTCGTCCTGGTCGGCGTGGTGATGATGCTCTACGTCACCATCGGCGGCATGAAGGGCACCACTTGGGTGCAGATGGTCAAGGCCGTCCTGCTCATCGCGGGCACCCTGCTGATCACCTTCCTGGTGCTGCTCAAGTTCCACTTCAACGTCTCGGAGCTGCTGGGCGAGGCCGCCAAGAACAGCGGTATGGGCAGCGCGTTCCTGGAGCCGGGCCTCAAGTACGGCATCAGCGCCACCTCCAAGCTGGACTTCCTCTCCCTCGGCATCGCGCTGGTCCTCGGCACCGCCGGACTGCCCCACATCCTCATCCGCTTCTACACCGTCCCCACCGCCCAGGCCGCCCGTAAGTCGGTCAACTGGGCGATCGGCATCATCGGCGTCTTCTACCTGATGACGATCGCGCTCGGCTTCGGCGCGGCGGCCCTGCTGGACCACGACGCGATCATCGCCTCCAACAAGTCCGGCAACACCGCGGCACCCCTGCTCGCCGAGGAGATCGGCGGCGGCGCGGACTCCACCGGCGGCGCGATCCTGCTCGCGGTGATCTCCGCGGTGGCGTTCGCCACCATCCTCGCCGTCGTCGCCGGGCTCACCCTGGCCTCCTCGTCCTCCTTCGCCCACGACCTGTACGCCAACGTGATCCGCAAGGGCCAGGCGACCCAGAAGGAGGAGATCGGGGCCGCCCGCTGGGCCACCGTCGGCATCGGCACCGTCGCCGTCGTCCTCGGGGTCTTCGCCCGCGATCTCAACGTCGCGGGACTCGTCGCCCTCGCCTTCGCCGTCGCCGCCTCCGCCAACCTGCCGACCATCCTCTACAGCCTGTTCTGGAAACGTTTCACCACCCAGGGCGCCCTCTGGTCGATCTACGGCGGGCTCATCTCCTCCGTCTTCCTGGTGCTCTTCTCGCCCGTCGTCTCCGGCAAGCCCACCTCGATGTTCCCGGACGTCGACTTCCACTGGTTCCCGCTGGAGAACCCCGGCCTGATCTCCATCCCGCTGGGCTTCCTGCTGGGCTGGCTGGGCACCCTCGTCTCCAAGGAGGAGCCGGACAAGGCCAAGTACGCCGAACTGGAGGTCCGCTCGCTCACCGGACACGGCGCCCACTGACGCCGTCCATCCCCCCCGGTGGCCCCTCGCTGTCAGTGCCTTGGCGTACGGTGCGGGACAATTGACCGCAGTGCACGCAAGCGAACCGTGAGGGGCCGCCGACATGCTGATCGACACCTATGGTCGAGTCGCCACCGACCTGCGTGTCTCCCTGACCGACAGGTGCAACCTGCGGTGCACCTACTGCATGCCGGAAGAGGGGCTTCAATGGCTCGCCAAGCCAGATCTGCTCACCGACGACGAGATCGTCCGGCTGATCGGGATAGCCGTCACCGACCTTGGCGTCACCGAGGTCCGCTTCACCGGCGGTGAGCCGCTGCTGCGCCCCGGCCTCGTCTCCATCGTCGAGCGCTGCGCCGCCCTCACCCCGCGCCCCGAGATGTCCCTGACCACCAACGGCATCGGCCTGGAGCGCACCGCCGCGGCGCTGCGCGACGCCGGTCTGGACCGGGTCAACGTCTCGCTCGACACCCTGCGCCCCGATGTCTTCCAGGCCATGACCCGGCGCAAGCGCCACGGCGATGTGCTGCGCGGCCTCGCCGCCGCGCACTCCGCCGGACTCACCCCGGTCAAGGTCAACGCCGTGCTGATGCCGGGCCTCAACGCCGACGAGGCCCCCGACCTGCTGGCCTGGGCCCTGGACAGCGGCTATGAGCTGCGCTTCATCGAGCAGATGCCGCTCGACGCCCAGCACGGCTGGCAGCGCGAGGGCATGGTCACCGCCGGGGACATCCTGGAGAGCCTGCGCACCCGCTTCACGCTTGACCCCGAGGGCGACGGCGAGCGCGGCTCCGCCCCCGCCGAGCGCTGGCTGGTCGACGGCGGCCCGGCCCGCGTCGGCGTCATCGCCTCCGTCACCCGCCCCTTCTGCCGCGCCTGCGACCGCACCCGGCTCACCGCCGACGGACAGGTGCGCACCTGCCTGTTCGCGCGCGAGGAGTCCGATCTGCGCGGCGCGCTGCGCTCCGGGGCCCCGGACGAGGAGATCGCCGGGCTGTGGAAGACGGCGATGTGGGGGAAGAAGGCGGGGTCCGGGCTGGACGACCCGTCGTTCCTCCAGCCGGACCGCCCGATGTCAGCGATCGGTGGCTGACCAGTCCTCCAAGGTCACCACGTCCTTGAGGAAGCCGCGCATGCCCAGGAACTTCGACAGGTGCTCGCGGTGCTCCTCGCACGCCAGCCAGGTCTTCCGCCGCTCCGGGGTGTGGACCTTGGGGTTGTTCCAGGCCAGCACCCAGACGGCGGTGGCGCGGCAGCCCTTGGCTGAGCAGATCGGGGTGTCGGTCTCGGTGGCGGCGTCGAGGATGTTCACACCGCAGACTCTACGCAGACCGCCACAGACATGACGACGCCGGGCAGCCACGGGGGGAGCCGCCCGGCGTCGGTCTGTCGCTCCGACGGGGGATGCGGAGCGCGTACAAAGTATGTCACGAGGGATAGGGCGCGGTGCACGGGAACAGCATGATTGATCTGAGGTTTTCTTGAGCTTCGGGAAACGCGGCAGGTCAGCCGTGTCCCCCGCGTCCATCCTCGCTGGTATGTGCGGCATCTTCCGGGACGGATTCCGCCGACGCGGAATCCGGCTCCGCATTCGGCCCCGAATCCGACGGCGTCTCTTCGCGGCCTGAGCCCAGCATCGGGCGCATCGGCGTCGGGATATAGGTGGTGGGAAGTGAAGGGGCGTTCTCCCGGCCCGCGTTCGCGATCACGACCGCCACATAGGGCAGCAGCACACCCAGCACCAGGGCAACGATGGCCACATGGCGCTCGACGTTCCACAACACGGCCGCCAGCACGACCGCCACCGTCCGCACCGACATCGAGATCACATAACGCCGCTGCCGACCGCGCACGTCGTCGGCCAGTCCCTGACGGGCCCCGGTGATCCGGAAGACCTCGGTCTCACTGTGCTTCCGCATCACGTTCCACCACCTGGTCCCCGAGCAGGTACCCCCGCTCCGATACGTACCCAACGTTACGCCGCGCCCCCGTACGGTTCGAGACCGGGGCACCCCGATGGGTGGCGATGCCGATACGGCACGGCGCGTACGGGATGCCTCGACATGCGCCGTAGCGAAAACGGTCGAACACTGGGAGGAAACGCGCATCCCCGCCGCGTCAGGAGGCGACATGAACTGGCTGTGGGCGATCGTCGTAGGAATCATTCTCGGTGTGATCGCCAGAGCGATTCTGCCGGGAAAGCAAGACATTCCGCTGTGGCTGACCTGCATTTACGGCATCCTCGGGGCCATCGTGGGCAATGCGGTGGCCGGCTGGATCGGGGTCAGGCACACCAGCGGATTCGACTGGATCCGGCATCTGCTCCAGCTGGCCGGGGCCATCGTGATCGTCGCCCTGGGCACCCCCCTGTGGCAGACGATCCGCCACGGCGGCAGGAGAGAACGGGCCTAGGGCCCTTCTAACGGATCTCCGCGGCGTCGCGGCGGCCGGCGCGCAGGGTGGAAGCGCACCGGCCGCCGCGTTCGGATCGCCGGGACCACCTCGACCACCTGGACTACATGCCCTGGAGCTGCGCGATCTTCCGTCCGGCCTTGAGGTAGACCCCGCCGGCGGCCGCGGTGAGCCCGGCGTCCGCCAGCACCTCCGCGACCACCTCGGCCAGCGGCCGTACCGCCTGGGCCTCGGCGAGCACGATCGCCTTCTGACCGTCCTCGGCCTCCACGACCAGCCGCAGACCATTCTGCTTGGCGACCCGGCGGGCCGCCGACGCGCTCGGCTGGAATTCCAGCACCTTGCTCAGCACGGTCGCGATGCTCTCGCCGCCGTGCTCCGCGGCGTCGACCACCGGCAGCGTCCCGACGTCGGTGAAGCTCTTCTTGGAGAACTGCGCGACGAAGCCCGCGCGCGCCGCCATCGCCGCCTCGATGCCGTACATCGCCGCCACGACCTCACCCGCCAGCACCTTCTTGAGGTCCATCGGGTGCAGCGACTTGGTCTCCAGCCGGGTGGTCACGGCGGCGATCTCCGCGTCCGTCCACTCCGTCCACGCCTCCAGGTACGGCTTCATCAGCCGGTCCGGAATCGACATGATCTTGCCGAAGACATCGTCGGCGGGCGCGCTGAGCGCCACGTAGTTGCCCTTGGACTTGGACATCTTGGCGCCGGTGCCGTCCGTGCCCTCGATCAGCGGCATGGTGACGACCAGCTGCGGCTGCTGGCCGCGCAGCTCCATCAGCTTGCGGCCCATCTGCAGATTGAGCAGCTGATCGGCGCCGCCCAGCTCCACATCGCTCTCCAGCGCCACCGAGTCGAGGCCCTGGGCGATCGGGTACAGCAGCTCGGACATGGTCAGCCCGGACCCCGCGGCCAGCCGGTTGCGGAAGTCCTCGCGCTGCAGCAGCTGCGACACCGGCACCTGGGCGAGCAGCCCCAGCAGCTCCGGGAAGGTGTACGGCGCCAGCCACTCGCTGTTCTGCCGGAAGCTGACCTTCTCGAAGTCGAAGAACGGCCGGACCTGCTCCTGGTAGCCCGCGAGGTTCCGCGCGATGTCGTCGTCCGTGAGCGGCGGGCGCTCCGCCGTACGTCCCGACGGGTCGCCGATCTTGGCCGTGAAGTCACCGATCAGCAGGGTGACGTCGTGCCCCATCCGCTGGAAGCGGTTGAGGACGATCATCGGCACGGTGTGGCCGAGGTGCACATCGGCGGCCGTCGGGTCGATGCCCAGCTTGATGGCGAGGCCCTGGCCCGCGGCCCGGCGCTTCTCGATCCGCTCGGCCAGCTCCTTGACCCCCGGCAGGACCTCGACCGAACGGGAGGCGATCAGCTCGGCCTGCTCCTGTGCCGACAGGTCGCTCAGATCGAGGGAGCGGCGGGCGGACGTCTCGGCGAGCAGTTGCTCGACGGTCTTGTCGGAGGAGAGGTCCTGGTCGAGCAGCTCGCGGGCGCGGGCGACGGATGCGCCGAGGCGTGTCATGGGGTTCCTGGTGAGAGTCAAGAGCGGACGGATGGGCGGGGACCAGTCTATTCGCCGGTCCCCGGCGGCCGGTCCCCAATAGTGCCCGGCCGGTGTCGTACGGATTGCCCGGCCGGTGTCGTCCGGCCGGTCTCACACCCCCTTGCTGACCGAGCTCATGTTGAAGTCCGGGATCCGCAGCGCGGGCATCGCGGCGCGGGTGAAGTAGTCGCCCCACTCCCGCGGCAGGGTCGGCTCGGTGCGCCCCGCCTCGGTGGCGCGGGACAGCAGGCTCACCGGCGACTCGTTGAACCGGAAGTTGTTCACCTCGCCGACGACCTCGCCGCCCTCCACCAGATACACCCCGTCCCGGGTCAGCCCGGTCAGCAGCAGGGTGACCGGATCGACCTCGCGGATGTACCACAGGCAGGTCAGCAGCAGGCCCCGCTCGGTCGAGGCGACCATCTCCTCCAGCGAGCGGGTGCCGCCCGCGTCCAGGATCAGGTTGTCGATCCCCGGCGCGAGGGGCAGCCCGGTCAGCTCCGCCGTGTGCCGGGTGGTGACCAGGTGCTTCAGCACCCCGTCCCGGATCCAGTCGGTGGCGGACAGCGGCAGCCCGTTGTCGAACACCGACGCGTCGTCCCCGGAGGAGTGCGCGATCACGAACGGTGCCGCCTCGAGCCCCGGCTCGTGCGGGTCGCTGCGCAGCGTCAGCGGCAGCTCCGACAGCGTGTCGCCGACCCGGGTGCCGCCACCCGGCTTGCTGAAGACCGTACGGCCCTCCGCCGCGTCCCGGGCCGACGAGGACCACAGCTGGTAGATCAGCAGATCGGCGACGGCGGTCGGCGGCAGCAACGTCTCGTAGCGGCCCGCCGGAAGCTCGACCTTGCGCTCGGCCCAGCGCAGCCGCCGGGCCAGCTCGGCGTCGATCGCGGCCGGATCCACGTCCGTGAAGTCGCGGGTCGCCCGCCCGGCCCAGGCCGAGCGCGTCATGTCCGGCGACTTGGCGTTCAGCTCCAGCGTGCCGCTCGGCTGGTCATGGCGCAGCCGCAGCCCGCCGGAGGTGCCCAGATAGCTGGAGACCACCTCATGGTTGGCGAACCCGTACAGCTCCCGGCCGCCCGCGCGGGCCCGGGCGAACGCCTCGCCGAGCGCCGGGGCGAACGCCGCGAACACCTCCGAGGAGGTCTCGGCGGGGGAGTCGGTGAAGCCGGGGGAGGCGGGCCCGGCGGTTGCGGTCCCGACCAGCGGCTGGGCGTCCTCGGCCGGGCCCGCGTCCCGCGCGGCCGCCTCGGCGGCCCGTACCAGCGGCTCCAGCTCCTCGGCGGTCACGGCCGACCGGGACACCACCCCTGAGGCGGCCCCCTCAGCGCCGTCCACGGTGGCCACCACGGTCAGGGTGCGGCCCCGGGTGACGCCGTTGGTGGTCAGCGCGTTGCCCGCCCAGCGCAGATTGGCGGTCGACGTCTCGTTCGCGATCACCACACAGCCGTCCGCGCGGGACAGCTCCAGGGTGCGCTCCACGATCTCGTGCGGCTTCACGCTCATGCTCCCGCCTCCTGGGTGGTGTTGAGGATGTTCACGCCGCGGAACAGCGCGGACGGGCAGCCGTGCGACACGGACGCGACCTGGCCGGGCTGGGCCTTGCCGCAGTTGAAGGCGCCGCCCAGGACGTACGTCCCCGGTCCGCCGACGGCCGTCATCGAGCCCCAGAAGTCGGTGGTGGTGGCCTGGTAGGCGAAGTCCCTCACCTGGCCCGCGAGGACACCGTTCCGGATGCGGTACGCCCGCTGCGCCGTGAACTGGAAGTTGTAGCGCTGCATATCGATCGACCACGAGCGGTCGCCGACCAGATAGAGCCCGTTCTCGACATCCCCGATCAGCCCGTCCGTGGACGGCCCGTCGGGGTCCGGTTGGAGCGACACGTTCGCCATCCGCTGCACCGGCACATGACCCGGCGAATCGGCGTACGCGCAGCCGTTGGACCGCTGGAAACCGGTCAACCGGGCGATCCTGCGGTCCAGCTGATACCCCACCAGGCTGCCGTCCTTCACCAGGTCCCAGGACTGCGCGGCCACGCCCTCGTCGTCGTACCCGATCGTGGCCAGCCCGTGCTCGGCGGTCCGGTCACCGGTGACGTTCATGATCTCCGAGCCGTACCGCAGACTGCCCAGCTTGTCGAAGGTCGCGAACGACGTCCCCGCGTACGCCGCCTCGTACCCCAGCGCCCGGTCCAGCTCGGTGGCGTGGCCGATCGACTCATGGATCGTCAGCCACAGATTGGACGGATCGATCACCAGGTCGTACGAGCCCGCCTCGACCGACGGCGCCGCCATCTTCTCCGCCAGCAGCCCGGGCAGCTCGGCCAGCTCCGCGTCCCAGTCCCAGCCGCCGGCCCCGGTCAGGTACTCCCACCCCCGCCCGACCGGTGGGGCCAGGGTCCGCATCGAATCGAACTCCCCACTCACCGGATCCACCGCCACCGCGGTCAGCTGCGGATGCAGCCGCACCCGCTGCTGGGTGGTCGTGGTGCCCGCCGTATCCGCGTAGAACTTGTTCTCATGGACGGTCAGCAGCGACGCGTCCGCATGCGCCACCCCGTCCGCCGCCAGCAGCCGCCCGCTCCACTCGGCCAGCAGCCCGGTCTTGTCGGTGTCCGGCACGCCGAACGGATCGACCTCGTACGACGACACCCACGTCCGGTCCGCGTGCACCGGCTCGTCCGCCAGTTCCACGCGCTCATCGGACCCCGCCGCCTCGATCACCTTGGCCGACAGCTTCGCCATCGCCACCGCCTGCGAGGCCACCCGCGCGGCCGCGTCCATCGACAGATCCACCCCGGACGCGAACCCCCAGCTCCCCCCGTGCACCACCCGCACCGCATACCCCAGGTCCGTGGTGTCGGACGAGCCCGCGACCCGGGCGTCCCGCAACCGCCACGAGGCGCTGCGAACCCGCTCGAACCGGAAGTCCGCATGCTCGGCCCCCAACGCCCGCGCCCGCGCGAGCGCCGCATCGGCGAGCGCGCGCAGCGGCAGCGCGAGGAAGGACGGATCGATCTCGTGCGCCACGGCGACCCCTTCGTCGGTGAGTGTCCGTCGGCAGTGAACCATGCCGCTACGACATTCGGTGGGTCCACCGCTTTACCGGGCCGGAGCCGGTCGGTCACCGCTCACAGTCGTAGAACAAGCGTTCCATCACGGCGCGGGCGCGGCGGGTCGTGCGGCGGTAGTCGTCCAGCATCTCGCCGGCCCGACCCGGGCCGTAGCCCAGGTAGCGGGCCACGGCCGCCAGTTCGCGGGCGTCGCTGGGGAAGGTGTCGCCGGGGCGGCCGCGGACCAGCATCACGCTGTTGCGGACCCGGCCGGCCAGCACCCACGCCTCGTCCAGGGTCCGGGCGTCGTCCCTGCCGATCAGACCGGCCGCGTGCGCGGCGGCCAGGGCGCGGCGGGTGCGGGTGGTGCGCAGGCCCGGTTCGGCGCGGCCGTGACGCATCTGGAGGAGCTGGACCGTCCAGGCGACATCGCTCAACCCGCCGCGGCCGAGCTTGGTGTGGGTGGTGGGATCGGCGCCGCGGGGCAGCCGCTCGGACTCCATCCGCGCCTTGAGCCGGCGGATCTCGCGGACCGCGTCCGCGTCCAGTCCTCCGGGCGGGTAGCGCAGCGGGTCGATCAGCTCGATGAAACGCTCGCCGAGACCGGGGGCGCCCGCCACCGGGCGGGCCTTCAGCAGTGCCTGGAACTCCCACGTCCTGGCCCACCGCCGGTAGTACGCCGCATGGCTGGAGAGCGTCCGCACCAGCGGGCCATCGCGTCCCTCCGGTCGCAGATCGGCATCGACCGGCCAGATGGTGCCCTCGACGGTCACATCCGAACAGATCCGCATCAGCCGCGAGGCCAGCGAGGTGGCGGCCCGGACGGCCTCGCTCTCCTCCACCCCGTCGATGGCCTCGGTGACGAAGATGACGTCCACGTCCGAGACGTAGTTCAGTTCGTGCCCGCCGCACGTACCCATCCCGATCACCGCGAGCCGGCAGGCCGCCGCGTCCTCGGGCCGCTCCTCCGCCGCGATCTCCAGTGCGGCGCGCAGGGTCGCGGTCGCCAGGTCCGCCAGTTCGGCGGCGGTCTGCGTGACGTCCGTGGTGCCGCACACATCGCGCGCGGTGATCGCCAGCAGGGCGCGGCGGTGGGCGACGCGCAGCGCGTCCGGCCGTGGCATCCCGGTCCCCGCCTCGCCCCAGATCCCCTCGGCCAGCGCCTGCTCGAACTCCGTGAGCGCCGGACGCAGATCGCCCGGTCTGTAGGCCGCCAGCGCGTGCCAGTCGTGCGGATGCCGGGCCAGATGGTCGCCCAGCGCCTCGGACGCCCCGAGCACCCCCAGCAGCCGGTCCCGCAGCGGCCTCGCGGTGACCAGCGTGTCCAGCAACGCCTGCCGCGAGTCAGCGCCCTCCTTGTCGTCCCCGCCCTCGGGAATCTCCGGGAGCGCCTCGATCAGCCGCACCAGCCCGCGCAGCGCCAGGTCGGGATCGACGGTCGCGCCGAGCCCGTCGAGCAGCACCGAATCGCCGCGCACCCCGGCCAGTTCGAGCGCGTCCAGCAGTCGCCGGGCGGCCGGGGGGTCGGTGAAACCGTGCCGGGGCAACCGGGTGAATGTGCTGTTCATGCGTCCCTGCGATGGGGCCATGCGCGCCGTCTCCGTCCCTGTTCGACATTCTCGCCCTGCCATGACCGAGGCCCGCTCCTCTGCGAACGCCATTGTGAAACGAGCCCGGATCATTCCCGAGAACAATGGCTGCTTCCCGATAGTCCCGTCGCGCCGACCAGGTCGAGATGAGTCATCACCGAATCAACTACGTCTCATATTGGAAGGGCCGGATGGCGTGTTTTAACGTGGGCCTCCAGCTCTTTGTGTCCGAGGGCCCGGCGGCCGTCCCGTCTTTGCCTGGTTGGCAAAATCGAGGCCGTCGATGACTTCGCGATCTCCTTCATCGCATCTCTCGTTGACCTGCGGCAGGCGTTTCGTCGTTTCCGGCGCCAGGTGAAACGTCTGAATCCGGGCGGAAAAAACGTAGGAGGGGCCATCGATGCCGGTCAAGACGGGGGCAATAAAACGTTGAGTGATGCATTGATGCGCGAATTGGGGCAAAGTGGATTCGTGCGACGCTGTGTCCGTGGAGTTTTGGACAACGCTTTTTTCTGCTGGTCCCCGGTGCTCCAGGCTGTTCTTTGGATCAATATTCACCAAGTGTTTGTTCATGTTTTAACGTGCGGCGGATCCTGGCCGGTGCCGATCCGGCTGTCCGCGTTAGTTCCCCATGCGGGGTAAAGTGATTCCCATCGCTGTGGCCGTAACGGTTCAGGTCCGGCAGGACGTGAACCGTGGAGTTGGCCGGAAAGCGAGGTGCGGGACATGGCGCAATGTGAACGTGCTGCCAGGGGCGCGAAGGTGTCTTTTCCCTCGATGGGCGAGGGCGATCTCGGTGACCCGCGTTTCGCTGGACGCCGCGCTCAGCGGTGACGGGCTCGTGATCATCCGGGCCCTGGGCGATTGGCGCGTACCCGTCAGCCCCTGTACGTGCCCGTTCTGTAGGAAGTCGACAGGGTCGGACACATGCCCCTGTGCGCGCTCGATTCTCCGAACCCGTCCGTAGCCCGGTAGTTTTTCCGCACGAGGGTCGACACACGTACGGACACCGCGTGGGGTCGAGCACGACATCTACAAGAGAGGGTGGTCCCTTGAGCCGCTCGGTTCTCGTCACCGGAGGCAACCGCGGCATCGGCCTCGCCATCGCCCGGGCCTTCGCCGACGCAGGCGACAAGGTCGCCATCACCTATCGGTCCGGTGAGCCGCCGGCCGGCTTCCTCGCGGTGAAGTGCGACATCACCGAGCCCGAGCAGGTCGAGCAGGCGTACAAGGAGATCGAGGAGAAGCACGGCACGGTCGAGGTTCTGGTGGCCAACGCTGGGGTCACCCGTGACCAGCTGCTGATGCGCATGTCGGAGGAGGACTTCTCCGCCGTCCTCGACACCAACCTCACCGGTACGTTCCGCATGGTCAAGCGGGCCAACCGGGGCATGCTGCGGGCCCGTAAGGGACGCGTGGTGCTGATCTCGTCCGTGGTCGGGCTCATGGGCTCCGCCGGGCAGGCGAACTACGCCGCGTCCAAGGCGGGCCTGGTGGGCTTCGCCCGTTCGCTCGCCCGTGAGCTGGGCTCGCGGAACATCACCGTCAACGTGGTCGCGCCCGGTTTCGTCGACACGGACATGACGCGGGCGCTCAGCGACGAGCAGCGCGAGGGCATCGTCAAGCAGGTGCCGCTCGCGCGCTACGCGCAGCCCGAGGAGATCGCCGCCTCGGTCCGCTTCCTGGCCTCCGACGAGGCCGCTTACATCACTGGAGCCGTCATCCCTGTCGACGGCGGATTGGGCATGGGTCACTGACAGTCATGAGTGGAATTCTCGCCGGTAAGCGCATCCTCGTCACGGGCGTCATCACCGAGTCCTCGATCGCCTTCCACGCCGCGAAGCTCGCGCAGGAGGAGGGCGCCGAGGTCATCCTGACCGGCTTCGGCCGGGTCTCCCTCGTGGAGCGGATCGCCAAGCGGCTGCCCAAGCCCGCCCCGGTCATCGAGCTGGACGTGCAGAACCAGGAGCACCTCGACGGGCTCGCCGACAAGGTGCGCGAGCACCTGGGGGAGGGCGTCGACCTCGACGGTGTCGTGCACTCCATCGCCTTCGGCCCGCAGGGCGCGTTCAACTTCCTGGAGGGCAGCTGGGAGGACGTCGGCACCGCGGTGCACGTCTCGGCGTACTCCCTGAAGGCGCTCACCATGGCCTGCCTGCCGGTCATGCCGCGCGGCGGCTCCATCGTCGGGCTGACCTTCGACGCGCAGTTCGCGTGGCCGAAGTACGACTGGATGGGCGTGGCCAAGGCCGCCCTGGAGTCGACCAGCCGCTACCTCGCCCGTGACCTGGGCGAGAAGAACGTGCGTTGCAACCTGGTCTCGGCCGGACCCATCAAGTCCATGGCCGCGAAGTCCATCCCGGGCTTCGAGGAGCTGGCGGACGTGTGGAACCACCGGGCCCCGATCGGCTGGGACCTGACCGACCCGGAGCCGGCCGGCCGTGGCGTCGTCGCCCTGCTGTCCGACTGGTTCCCGCGCACCACCGGCGAGATCGTGCACGTCGACGGCGGCGTGCACATGATGGGCGCCTGAGCCGTCCGGACCGTCCACAGGGCCCGCCGCCCCCGCCCCGCCACCGCGCGGGACGGGGGCGGCGGCCGTTCGGGTGCCGATAGTCACCCGTTCGGACCAGCGGGCGGGCGGACGGATGGCGCGGCGCGCAGGGTGGAGTACGACTCGCGGAGCGACAGCCCGGCCGAGGAGGTCCTGCCATGCGTACGCCTCGTCGCTTCGCGGTCGTCTCGCTGGCCGTCGCAGCGGTCGGTTGCGCCCTCGCCGCCTCCAACTCGGTCGCGTCCGTCGCGCTGGAGCGCCCCCGGCCGCGCGAGGCCGCCTGTTCCACCTCGGTGCGCGGCTCACACGCCACCGCCAGCTGCTTCAACCCCTACCCCGACGCCGACCGGGTGCAGCTGCACGTCGAATGCGCCCGCTGGTGGGACCCGGACATGGACAGCCGCCGGGTGGAGGTGAGCCCGGCGCAGCACGTGGAGCTGGACGAGCGCTGTTGGAAGCAGATCCGCAAGGCGTGGGTGACCCACCGTCGCCGATGAGGACGCGGCGTCGTACGCGTGCCCGCCGTCGTACGCGTGCTCAGCCGGCCTCGGGCGTGAGCCGGCAGGCGAACGGATGCGTGCTCGCCTCGGCCGCCGCCCGCTCCCCGTCCCGCTGCCGGATGGCCTCCACCAGCCGCGCGTGGTCCACGTACGCCTCGGGGCTCAGGCCGTCGGCCACGTCGGCGCGCAGGAAGTCACGTACGACCGATCCCAGGTCCGCGTAGAGCGCCGCCAGGACGTCGTTGTGGGCGGCGGCCACGATCGCCATGTGCAGCGTCGCGTCCGCCTCCACGAACGCCTCCGCGTCACCGGACTCCCAGGCCCGCTCGCGCCGGTCCAGCTGCGCGTCGAGCTGCTTGACGTCCTGTTCGGTACGGCGCTCCGCGGCCAGCTGCGCGGCCTTCGTCTCCAGGGCGCTGCGCAGCTCGGCCACGTGCCGCGGTTCGGCGCTCGCGAAGCGGCGGTGCATGACCCCGGCCAGCTCGCTGGTCGCGAGGACGTACGTGCCCGAGCCCTGCCGGATGTCCAGCAGGCCGTTGTGCGCCAGCGCGCGCACCGCCTCGCGCACAGTGTTGCGCGCCACCCCGAGCTGCTCGACCAGCTCGGGCTCGGTGGGGATCCGCGAGCCCACCTGCCATTCGCCCGAGGTGATCTGGGCGCGCAGCTGGGCGATCACCTGGTCGGCGAGGGCGGAGCGCTGGGGTGAGGTCAGCGGCATGACTCTCCTGTGCCTGGGGCTGGGGCGGGGGCTGTGCCCGGGGCTTTGCCGGGGGCTGGGGCCGGGAAACGAGGGATTCCATGATGCCGTCCCGTTGTCACCAGGCGGTTACATATCGATTGGACAGGCATTCATCCCATGATTCTATGATGGTCGGCATGTCCAATGACGACCTCGCGACGCTCGACACCGCGGCCCCGGCCCGGCGGGACCACGAACCGCGCCCCGCGCCCTCGCCGTGGCGCCGCCGCATCGTGGTCGTCGGGCTGCTGCTGGCCGCGCTCAACCTGCGCCCCGCCGTCACCAGCCTGGGTCCCCTCCTGAAGGAGGTCCGGGACGACCTCGGCATGAGCGGAACCATCGCCGGGCTGCTCACCTCGATGCCCGCGGCCTGCTTCGCCGTCTTCGGAATCACCGCGCCCCGGCTGGCCCGCCGCTTCGGGCCCGGGGCCGTCGTCTGCACCGGTCTCGCGGCCATCGCCACGGGCCTGGCGCTGCGCCCGTTCGCGGGCGGGACGGTGGCCTTCCTGTGCGCCAGCGCGCTCGGCCTGGCCGGGATCGCGGTGAGCAACATCCTGATGCCGGTGATCGTCAAGGGCTGGTTCCCGGACCGAGTGGGCTCGATGACCGGCCTCTACTCCATGGGTCTTTCGCTGGGCACGGCCAGCGCCGCGGCCGCCACGGTGCCCATGACGGACGCGCTGGGCGGCAGCTGGCGGGCCGGGCTCGGGGTGTGGGCGGTGCTCGCCGTGGTCGCCGTGGTGCCCTGGCTGTTCCTCGCCCGCGACCGTACGCACCGCGAGTCCGAGCAACCGGCCGCGTCGACCGCACCGGCCGGGCCTGCCGCGCCGGAACCCGCCATCCGGATCACCCGGAGCCCCACCGCCTGGGCGATGGCCGTCTTCTTCGGCCTCCAGTCCACGGCCGCGTACATCACCATGGGCTGGATGCCGCAGATCTTCCGCGACGCGGGGGTCTCCGCCTCCACCTCCGGGGTGCTGCTCGCGGTCATCATGGCCATGGGCGTCCCGCTGGCCTTCGTCCTGCCCCGCGCCGCGGCCCGGCTGCGCAACCAGGGCGTGCTGGCCGTGGCCCTCGGCGTCTGCGGGCTCATCGGCTACGCGGGGCTGTGGCTGGCCCCGGTCGGTGGCGCCTGGGTGTGGGCCCTCCTGCTCGGCGTCGCCAACTGCGCCTTCCCGCTCGCCCTCACGATGATCAGCATGCGGGCGAGGACCAGCGCGGGCGTCGTCCGGCTCTCCGCCTTCGCCCAGAGCACCGGCTATCTGCTGTCCATCCCGGGCCCGCTGCTGGTCGGCATGCTGTACCAGCACAGCGGCGGCTGGGGGCCGCCCCTCGCGCTGATGGCCGGGCTGATGGTGCCGCAGATCGTGGCGGGACTGCTGGCCGGGCGCGACCGCACCCTCGAGGACGAGATCTGACCGCCGGGTGGGACACTGGCCCCATGCCAGTGCTCGATGAGAACCCGCCGGACGGCCAGAAGAAGCTCCTCCTCATCCTGGGCGTGATGCTCGGGATCACGGTGGTCATCGGCGTGATCGCCACCATCGCCTCGCCCTGAGGCCGACGCCCGCCCGCGCCCGTCCCGGAAGGGGTGGGGCCGGCACCACCATCCCCTAGGGGGTGAGGGTCAGGGGGAACTGGGTGGATCACCGGATGGGAACGGGCCCGCCCGCTCCGTACCGTCGAACCATCCGAAGCAGCGTGGTTCCCCGACCGGAGGCGATCCCCATGCCCGCCCGCACCCCCACCCGGCCCGCGACCCCGCCGGACGGTGGCATGGACGTCCGGCTGCCGTGGTGGGCGGTCGCGCTGCCCGCCCTCGCCTTCGTCGCGCTGCTGCTCCTGCTGGCCCGGCCGTCCGACGCACAGGCCGCGAGCGGGTCCGGCGCCCTCTCGCACTTCCTGGAGCTGCTGCGGCAGACCCTCGGCCACCGGGGGGCGTGACCGACGGTGCGCGGAGGCACCCGCCGTGTGCGCTCACTTAGGTGAGCACCGCTTCAACACCCTGCGCCTCGCCAGCCGTTTCATGCGAAGCTGGGACGCATGAGCGTCGATGTGCCCCGCAGGATCGTCATTCTCCGACACGCCAAGGCCGACTGGCCCGAGGTGGCAGACCATGAGCGGCCGCTCGCGGAGCGCGGCCGCAAGGACGCCCCCCTCGCCGGGCGCCGGCTCACCGAAGCCGGTCTGGTCCCCGAACTGACCCTCTGCTCCACGGCCGTGCGCACCCGGGAGACCTGGAAGCTCGTGGTCCACGAGCTGCCCCAGCGCCCCAAGACGGTGTACGAGGAGCGGCTGTACGACGCCTCGCTCGGCGAACTGATCGCGGTACTCAACGAGACGTCCGACGACATCACCGACCTGCTGGTGGTCGGCCACAACCCCGGGGTGCACGCCCTCGCCGACGCCCTCGCGGGCCAGGCCGCGGAGGGCACCCGGGAGCGGATGACCCGCACCGGCTTCCCCACCTCCGGCATCGCGGTGGTGACCTTCAGCGGCTCGTGGAAGTCGGTGGAGCACGGCGTCGGCCGTCTCGACGACTTCTGGGCGCCGCACGAGTAACCCCGCCGCCCTACCGGCCCGTCATCCGTCGCCGTATCGTTCCGCCCGCCTCGGCAGCGAGGCGGGCGGAACGGGGGTGATCAGGGGCGGGGGAGCGCCGGGCGGGGCGGTCAGTCCTCCACGTGCGCGTCCGCGGCCTCGACCTCGTCGCGGGTCACGCCGAGCAGATACAGCACGGTGTCCAGGAACGGCACGTTCACCGCGGTGTGCGCGGCCTCCCGGACAACCGGCTTGGCGTTGAAGGCGACCCCGAGCCCGGCCGCGTTCAGCATGTCCAGGTCATTCGCCCCGTCGCCGATCGCGACGGTCTGCACCAGCGGCACCCCCGCCTCGGCCGCGAAGCGCCGCAGCAGCCGGGCCTTGCCCGCCCGGTCCACCACCTCGCCGACCACGCGCCCGGTGAGCTTGCCGTCCACGACCTCCAGGGTGTTGGCGGAGGCGAAGTCCAGCCCCAGCCGCTCCTTGAGATCATCGGTGACCTGCGTGAAGCCGCCGGAGACCACCCCGACCTGGTAGCCCAGCCGCTTGAGGGTACGGATCAGGGTGCGGGCGCCGGGCGTCAGCCGGACCTCCGCGCGCACCTTCTCCACCACCGACTCGTCGATCCCCGCCAGCAGCGCGACCCGCGCGTGCAGCGACTGCTCGAAGTCCAGCTCACCGCGCATCGCCCGGGCCGTGACCTCGGCGACCTCGGCCTCGCAGCCCGCGTGGGCCGCGAACAGCTCGATCACCTCGTCCTGGATCAGCGTCGAGTCGACGTCCATGACCACCAGTCGCTGCGCCCGGCGCTGCAGCCCCGACGCCACGACCGCCACATCGACCCCGATATCGGCGGCCTCGGTGGCCAGCGCGGTGCGCAGGGCCTCCGTCTCGGCCCCGGACACCTCGAATTCCACGGCCGTCACCGGATACTTCGCCAGCCGGAAAATACGGTCGATATTGCCGCCGGTGCCGGTGATACGGGACGCGATCGCGGCCACCGCCTCGGCGGTCAGCGGATGCCCCAGCACGGTGACGTGCGACCGGCCGGTGCCGCGCGGACGGTTGTCACCCCGGCCGGAGATGATCTCGGCCTGCATCCGCAGGGACTCGGCCCAGCTGTGCACGGTGGCCCGCAGTTCCCCCTCGGCCCCGTCGGCCTTCGGGGCCGTGACCAGCACGCACAGCACGATGCGGCCCCGGGTGACGACCTGCTCTATGTCGACTATGTCCACCCCGTACGCGGCGAGGGTGTCGCAAAGCCCGGCGGTGAGGCCGGGGCGGTCCTTGCCGAAGATTTTGACAAGGAGTGTGGGATCGTCGTCGGATGGGACGGCGGTGGCAGGGGGAATCTGCGATGCGCTCATGGTCTTCCCACCGTATCCGGCCGCCCCCGCCCGCCGCGCGGCAGCCCGCGTCGTGGACGGCCATACGGTGCGCAACGTTCATCTACCGGACGCCACCGCGTCACCGTCGCCGCCGCCGATCATGGCCGCGCCGAGTTGCCCGGATCCTCCGTGGTCGGACCCATCCGGGCGCGCTTACGCTTTCCTGGGGTTTTCTGGGGTTTTCCGGATGAACCAACTTGCCCGAGTTGCCGTCTTGCTCAAAACCCGACTTCCGGTTAAGCGGCTGAGCCTGAAATAGTTCCTCACGATGTTCGCCATCCCTAGACTCCCTTTGCAGGGGGTAGCTCGGGGGACAACTAGTGGGGCATGGAGTGCCGGAACTCGTACTGGAATTGAACGGACGGACCTGGACGCTTGATCCATCCAGGTCGTACAGCGTGGGGCGTGACCCACAGGGCGACATGGTGCTGGACGACGCCAGAGTCTCGTGGCGGCACGCCACGGTGCGCTGGGGCGGCGGCAGTTGGGTCGTTGAAGATCATGGCAGCACCAACGGCACTTATGTGCAGGGCCAGCGAATCCAACAGGTGGAAATCGGCCCGGGTGCGGCCGTCCATCTCGGCAACGCGACGGACGGCCCGCGGCTGAACGTTTCGGGCGCGGGCGCCGCGGCGTACAGCCGGCAGGGGGCCGCAGGCGCCCCTCAACAGGCCCAGCAGCAGGCGCAGCAGTACCAGCAGCCCCCGCAGCAGCCGTATCAGCAGCCCGGCGCGGGCTGGCCGCAACAGGGCCGGCAGCCGCAGGCGCAGCCCCAGGGGTGGCAGCAACAGGCCCCGCCCCAGCAGCAGCCGTTCGTGCCGCAGCAGCAGAGCCCGCGCGACCACCACGCGCAGAACGGCCAGGGCGGCGGCCCCGGCGACGCGCGGACCGGTCAGGCCGACCGCAGCCCGACCACGTTCCACCAACTGGACGCGGGCCGGGTGATGCGCATCGGCCGTGCGCTGGAGAACGAGCTGGTCGTCTCCGACCTCCAGGTCTCCCGCAACCACGCCGAGTTCCGGGCGCTGCCCGACGGCCGCTTCGAGATCCGCGACCTCGGCAGCCACAACGGTACGTACGTCAACGGTCAGCCGGTCCGCCAGCAGGTGATCGGCCCGAACGACACCGTCGGCGTCGGCCACTCCACCTTCCGGCTGGTCGGCGACCGGCTCGAGGAGTTCGTCGACACCGGTGACGTCTCCTTCTCGGCCCGCCACCTCACCGTCACCGTCGACGGCGGCAAGCAGATCCTCAAGGACGTCTCCTTCGGCGTCCCCGAGAAGTCGCTGATCGCGGTCATCGGCCCGTCCGGCTCCGGCAAGTCGACGCTGCTGAAGGCGCTCACCGGCTACCGCCCGGCCAACGAGGGCGACGTCCTCTACGACAACCGGAACCTCTACAAGCAGTTCGCCGAGCTGCGCCAGCGCATCGGTCTGGTCCCGCAGGACGACATCCTGCACAAGGAGTTGACCGTCCAGAAGGCCCTCCGGTACGCCGCGAAGCTCCGCTTCCCCGGCGACACCGCGACCGCCGAGCGCGAGGCCCGGATCGACGAGGTGCTGCGCGAGCTGAAGCTCGACATCCACCGCGAGAAGAAGGTCACCGCGCTCTCCGGCGGTCAGCGCAAGCGGGTCTCGGTCGCGCTGGAGCTGCTCACCAAGCCGTCGCTGATCTTCCTGGACGAGCCGACCTCCGGTCTCGACCCGGGCATGGACCGCGACGTCATGCAGCTGCTGCGCGGCCTCGCCGACGACGGCCGCACCGTCCTGGTGGTCACCCACTCGGTCGCCGAGCTGGCGCTGTGCGACAAGCTGCTGGTGATGGCGCCGGGCGGTTCGGTGGCCTACTTCGGCCCGCCGAACGAGGCGCTCAACTTCTTCGGCTACGACAGCTGGGCGGACGTCTTCTCGGCGTTCGAGAACTACCGCGACTACGACTGGTCGGGCCGCTGGCGCGGTTCGCAGCACTACCAGATGTACGCAGCGGACATCGACGCCGTCGCCCCGCAGTCCGTCGATGTGCAGGCGCCGCCCGCGCGGATGCAGAAGTCGCAGGGCTGGGGCTCCCAGCTGTGGACGCTGATACGCCGCTACGTCTCGGTGATCGCCTCCGATCGCGGTTTCTTGGCGCTGATGGTGATCCTGCCCGCCGTGCTCGGCGCGGTCAGTACCGTGATCCCGTCGGACTTCGGCTTCAACAGAGCACCGAAGGGGCAGTTCAACCAGGACTCGGGCACGATCACCCTGATCCTCGTGGTCGGCATGTGCTTCTCGGGCGCGGCCAACTCCGTACGAGAACTGATCAAGGAACGGGTGATCTACGAACGGGAACGGGCCGTCGGCCTGTCCCGCTCCGCTTATCTGATGTCCAAGGTGATCGTGCTCGGCGTGATCACCGCCTTCCAGGGCGTGATCATCTCCGCCATCGGCTTCTCGGTCCGCGAGCTGCCCGAAGAGGCGCTGATCATGCCGCCGGCCGTCGAGATGTGCGTGGCCATCATCGCGATCGGCTTCACCTCGATGATGGTGGGCCTGGTGATCTCCTCGCTGGTGAAGACCGCCGAGAAGACCATGCCGCTGCTGGTCATGTTCGCGATCATCCAGGTCGTCTTCACCGGCATCCTGTTCAAGATCTACGGATCGCCCGGCATCGAGCAGTTCGCGTATCTGATGCCCGCCCGCTGGGCGGTCGGCGCGGTCGGCGCGACGCTGGACCTCGGCCCCGGCCCGGGCCATCTGATGGCGCCGTGGGACCGCAAGAAGCCGCTGGACACGGACCCGCTGTGGGAGCACACCACCGCCCAGTGGAGCATCGACATGGCCGTCCTGCTGGCGCTCGCCATCATCTGCGCGATCGCGGTCGCGCGGCTGCTGCGCCGCCATGAGCCGGAGGTCATGCGCAAGTAGCCGCAACCAGCACAGCACGGCCCAGGGCGGCGGCACCCCTCGCACACAGGGGGTGCCGCCGCCCTTCGGCATGTGGGCGCCTGGCTTTAGTACGGGCCGTTGACGTTGTCGATGGAGCCGTACCGGTCGGCCGCGTAGTTGCACGCGGCGACGATGTTGGCGACCGGGTCGTACTGGTCGAAGGGCGTGCCCGCGACGTGGTACGCCTGGAAGGTCGGGAGGATGACCTGGAGCAGACCCTTGGACGGGACGCCGTTCTGGGCGTTGATGTCGTACAGGTTGATCGCCCGCGGGTTACCGCCGGACTCCCGGATGATGTTGCGGTGGATGCCGTAGTAGGTGCCCGGGATGTTGTGCTTCTTCATGATGTCCAGGGATTCCCGGATCCAGCCGTCGAGGTTGTTCGGGTAGGTCTTCTTGGCAGCGGCGAGCTTGGCGCGCGCGGCGGCGCGGCTCGCGGCCTCCTGCGCGGCCTTCTCCCTGGCGGCCTTGGCCGCGGCGGCCTTCGCGGCGGCGGCCTTCTCCGCGGCGGCCTTCTTGGCGGCCGCTTCGGCGGCGGCCTTCTTCGCTGCCGCTTCCTCGGCGGCCTTCTTCTGCGCGGCCTCTGCCTGGGCCTGCTTGCTGGCGAGGGTGGCCTGCTTGAGCAGAACCTCCCGCTGGACCTTGCTGTCGACCTTCTGCGAGGTCCAGGACACCGACTTCGCCGGCAGCTCCTGGGCCGTCGGTTTGGCGTCGGCGTTGCCGCCGGGGACGAGCGCGAAGGCTATGGCGGCGGCGCCGGCCGCGGCGATGCCGGCGGCGGAGTACTTGGTTGTCTTCGTCAGGCGGTTGTAGCCGGGAATGCTGGGCAGGGGCATGGCGGAGTAGACCTCTTCCAATCGCTTGTGTCGCAGGCCAAATCGGCGCCTTGTGCGCCGTCCCTGGATCCACGGCGCCGTGCGACTGGGGGAAATTCTTAGCGGTTGCAAAATGCTGTGGCAAAGGTGTGACATACGATGCCGCTTAGTGGGTAAGTAGGTTTTCCCCGCCCGTGTGAGCGTGCGTTGTCCCCGCTCATGCCGGGTAAAACATCCACTAACCGACTTCGTAAGTGACGTGCGTCCTGTGTCAGGGGTCACATTGCCGAGTCTTTAATATTGCGAAGTGTGCCTGCGCAAATGCGGAGTGTCGCCGAATTTCCGCACTTTGTAACGGCCTCTTCCGGCGCTTCCGCTGCTTCCTTCGCCCTAGGTCGGAAGTCGCAATGAAGCCCTGTGGTAAGGCCGATACGCTCACTTCCGCCGCGCCGGTACGGTGATGCTCATGACCAAAGGACCGGGCGGCGGGGCCGGGGCGGGCCTGGCTTGGGTGAGCAGTGCGCTCCTCGCGATGAGCAGACATCTGGAAGTCCGAGATGTCCTAAAGACAATCGTTGTGTCCGCCCGTGAGCTGCTGGATGCGGAGTACTCGGCGCTGGGGGTCCCGGACGACCACGGGGGTTTTGCCCAGTTCGTAGTAGATGGCGTCAGTGACGCGCAGTGGAAGGCCATCGGGCCGCTGCCCCGCCAGCACGGGATCCTCGCCGCGATGCTCAGGGACGCCACCCCGCAGCGGCTGGCCGATGTCCGGCGCGATCCGCGATTCGAGGGCTGGCCCCGGGGTCATCCGGACATGTCCGACTTTATTGGACTTCCTATCGCGGATGGTGAGGAAGTTCTCGGCGCGCTCTTCCTGGCCAACAAGCGATGCGCGAAACCGGAGGGCAGCTGTGGCTTCACCGCCGAGGACGAGGAACTGCTCGCCATCCTCGCCCAGCACGCCGCCATCGCCCTCACCAATGCCCGCCTCTACGAGCGCAGCCGCGAGCTGACCATCGCGGGGGAGCGCGCCCGGCTCGCCCATGAGCTGCACGACGCCGTCTCCCAGAAGCTCTTCTCGCTGCGGCTGACCGCCCAGGCGGCCGCAGCGCTCGTGGACCGCGACCCGGCCCGCGCCAAGGAGGAGCTGCACCAGGTCGCGGCCCTCGCGGCCGAGGCCGCCGACGAACTGCGCTCCGCCGTCGTGGAGCTGCGCCCCGCCGCGCTCGACGAGGACGGCCTGGTCGCGACCCTGCGGACCCAGGTGCAGGTCCTGGACCGGGCCCACACCGCCCGGGTCACCTTCGAGGCCCTCGGCGTACGGGCGCTGCCCGCCGCCCAGGAGGAGGCGCTGCTGCGGGTGGCCCAGGAAGCCCTGCACAACGCGCTGCGCCACGCCGACGCGCGGCAGGTCGACGTCACCCTCTCGCGGCACCATCAGGGCGCCGTGCTGCGGGTGAGCGACGACGGCGTCGGCTTCGACCCCTTGGCGGTGCGCCGGGCGGGGCGGCATCTGGGGCTGGTGTCGATGCGCGACCGGGCGAGCGGCGTAGGCGGCGGACTGACCGTGCACTCGGCGCCCGGCAAGGGAACCGTGATCGAGATGGAGGTGCCCGGTGGGTGAGCGACGGGACGGAGCGGCGATCCGGGTGCTGCTCGTCGACGACCACCAGGTGGTGCGGCGCGGCCTGCGGACCTTCCTGGAGGTGCAGGACGACATCGACGTGGTCGGCGAGGCGCCGGACGGGGAGGAGGGCATCGCCCGCGCCGAGGAGCTGCGCCCCGACGTCGTCCTGATGGACATCAAGATGCCCGGCGTCGACGGCATCGAGGCGCTGCGCAAGCTGCGCGACCTCGGCAACCCGGCCCGGGTGCTGGTCGTGACGAGTTTCACCGAGAAGCGCACCGTGGTTCCCGCCCTGCGCGCGGGTGCGGCCGGTTACGTCTACAAGGACGTGGACCCCGAGGCCCTCGCGAGCGCCATACGGTCCGCCCACGCCGGGCAGGTGGTGCTCCAGCCCGAGGTGGCCGACGCGCTGCTCTCCCAGGGTGAGGAGAGCGGCGGTCAGGGGCGCGGCGGCTCCCTCACCGACCGGGAGCGGGAGGTGCTCGCGCTGATCGCGGACGGCCGGTCGAACCGGGAAATCGCGCGCAGGCTCATACTGTCCGAAAAGACCGTGAAGACACATGTGTCCAATATTCTTATGAAATTGGACCTCGCCGATCGCACGCAGGCCGCGCTCTGGGCGGTACGCCATGGAATCGGAGCATGAACAGCGTTTCTCCGTGCAATCACACCAACGTGTGTATGTCACCCGAACAGCGCAACTCCGCCCGTCCCGGGCCGTTCTCCACGGCGTACTGCGGAGATTCGCCGCAGCGACGCGTTATGGACGAAGGGTCTTGAGAAGTGAAGAACATCAAGAGGATCGCTGCCATCACCATCGCGGCCGGCGGTCTCGCCGTCGCCGGTGCGGGTGTCGCCTCCGCCCAGGACGGCCCCATGGCCGACGGCGGGGCGACGATGTCCCCGGGAGTCGTCGCGGGCAACAACGCCCAGGTGCCCGTCCACGTGCCGGTCGGCGTCTGCGGCAACACCATCAACGTCATCGGGACGATGAACCCCGCCTTCTGCGACTGAGCCCTCCCCTCAGGGCAGAGGCACCGCTCAGCACCGGCCGGCCCCGGAGGCACCGCCTCCGGGGCCGGCCCCTTGCGTCCGGGCCGTCAGAAACCGCCCCGCTCCAGCTCTTCCACATACGCGTTGTACGCCGCCACCTGCGCCCGCCGGGCCGTGCGCTCCACCGGCCGCAGCGCCTCCGACCGGGCCGCGATCTCCGACGCGCTCACCGCCGCCCCGTGATCCTTGCCGTCCCCGCCCGGTGCGTACGCGATGGCGATCAGCGCGCCCACCCGCTGCGCCAGCTCCAGCACCCGCAGGGCCCGCGGCGGATAGCCCGGCGCCAGCACCTCGCGCCCCCGCTCGGCCCGCGCCCGGTACGCCTCCAGCGCTGCCTGGGCGGCCGGACCGGCCCCGGCCACATTCAGCCGGGACAGCACCTCGGTCGCCTCCCGCAGCGCCTCGGCCAGCTCCCGCTCGGCCTCGCCGAGCGACGGCACGTCCGCGGGCGGCGCCTCCCGCACCGGCAGACAGCGCCACGTCACCTCGATGTGCTGATCGCCCTCGGGCCCCACCGCCGACACCTCGGGCACCAGACCCAGCGCCACCCCCGTTGCCACCACCGCCTCGCCCGCGTCGAGCGCCCTCTCGTTGAACTCCGGCGGCCCGCTCAGCCCCAGGGGGTGCCCCGCTATCGGCAGCGCCACCCGCAGCCCCTTGGCCCCGAGCGCTCTCAGCCGCCCCAGCGCCAGCGTCAGTCCGACCGGGCCGGACTCGCCGGGCAGCTCCGCCACCCGGTGCGACGCGTCCTCCCCGGCGATCCGGTGCGCGGCGTCGTCCGGCGAGACAAGTCCGGCGAGAAGGGCATTTCCCCAGGCTGCGAGGCGCCCTGAACGTGGTTCATCGAGCATGGAACCAGCCTAAGGACTGCCGCCGACAATGCGTGGCGTAGGTTTTCCTCTGGGGGCTGCGCCCACAGGCGCACGCAACACTCGAGACTGCAATGGGAGACAACGCGCTCATGAGCGAGGTTCTGGAGCTGGTGGACGTATCCGTGGTCCGCGACGGTCGGGCTCTGGTGGACGACGTCTCCTGGTCGATCAAGGAAGGGGAGCGCTGGGTGATCCTCGGCCCCAACGGCGCCGGGAAGACCACCCTGCTCAACCTCGCGTCGAGCTACCTCTTCCCGAGTGCCGGGTCCGCCCGGATCCTCGGCGAGCAGCTCGGCGCCGTGGACGTCTTCGACCTGCGCCCGCGCATCGGCATGGCGGGCATCGCCATGGCCGACAAGCTGCCGCGCGCCCAGACCGTCCTGCAGACCGTGCTCACCGCCGCGTACGGCATGACCGCGCACTGGCAGGAGAACTACGACCAGGTCGACGAGGCCCGGGCCCGGGCCTTCCTCGACCGCCTCGGCATGACCGAGTACCTCGACCGCAAGTTCGGCACCCTCTCCGAGGGTGAGCGCAAGCGCACCCTCATCGCCCGCGCGATGATGACCGACCCCGAACTGCTGCTCCTGGACGAGCCCGCGGCAGGGCTCGACCTCGGCGGCCGCGAGGACCTTGTACGACGCCTCGGACGGCTCGCCCGCGACCCGTACGCGCCGTCGATGATCATGGTGACACATCATGTCGAGGAAATCCCCCCGGGCTTCACCCACGTCCTGATGATCCGTCAGGGCAAGGTGCTCACCGCCGGGCCCATCGACATGGAACTGACCTCCCGTAACCTCTCGCGCTGCTTCGGGCTCCCGCTGATCGTCGAGCGCAACGGCGACCGCTGGACCGCCCAGGGCCTGCCCCTCACCTGACACCACCCTCCGATGGCCTGAACATCCGCTCCGAACACGGCGCCTGCCACCGGCAACCCGGAATGCGCCCTGTTCCCCGACGGACCTCGAGAACTACCATGACCTTGTGGATCCGTGGGTGTGGTGGCTGATCGCCGCCGTAGGACTGGGCATTCCGCTCGTGCTGACCGCGATGCCCGAATTCGGGATGGTCGCGGTCGGCGCGGTCGCCGGTGCCATCACCGATGCGCTCGGCGGCGGAGTCGTACTCCAGGTCATCGTCTTCTGTGCGGTCTCGGTCGCGCTGGTCGCCGTCGTCCGCCCGTTGGCGGTCCGCAGCCGGCGTCAGCAACCCGGGCTGCGCAGCGGTGTCGAGGCGCTGAAAGGACGGCAGGCCGTCGTCCTCGAACGCGTCGACGACAGCGGCGACGGCCGCATCAAGCTGGCCGGCGAGATCTGGTCCGCCCGTTCCCTCGACCCCGGCCAGTCCTATGAACCCGGCCAGCAGGTCGACGTCGTCGAGATCGACGGCGCCACCGCCGTCGTCATGTAGACGTCGTAGTACCAAGAGCTGAGCCCCACCCCGCTCAGCTGCGGAGTCGGCCGTCGATCTGACAGACTCCACCCACAAGACCGGACCTGATCATCCCGATCATCCAGAAGCACGCATGAAGGGCACGGGGAGCCGCTGTGGAACCGATCATCATCGTCCTGATCATCCTGGTGGTGCTCGTCTTCATCGCACTGATCAAGACGATCCAGGTCATCCCGCAGGCCAGTGCCGCCATCGTGGAACGCTTCGGCCGCTACACGCGCACCCTCAACGCGGGCCTCAACATCGTCGTCCCATTCATCGACTCGGTCCGCAACCGCGTCGATCTGCGGGAACAGGTCGTCCCGTTCCCGCCGCAGCCGGTGATCACCCAGGACAACCTGGTCGTGAACATCGACACCGTCATCTACTACCAGGTGACCGACGCCCGGGCCGCGACCTACGAGGTCGCCAGCTACATCCAGGCGATCGAGCAGCTGACCGTCACCACCCTGCGGAACATCATCGGCGGCATGGACCTGGAGCGCACCCTGACCTCCCGTGAGGAGATCAACGCGGCGCTGCGCGGCGTCCTCGACGAGGCCACCGGCAAGTGGGGCATCCGCGTCAACCGCGTCGAGCTGAAGGCCATCGAGCCGCCGACCTCCATCCAGGACTCGATGGAGAAGCAGATGCGCGCCGACCGTGACAAGCGCGCCGCGATCCTCCAGGCCGAAGGTGTCCGGCAGTCCGAGATCCTGCGCGCCGAGGGCGAGAAGCAGTCCTCGATCCTGCGGGCCGAGGGTGAGGCCAAGGCCGCCGCGCTGCGCGCCGAGGGCGAGGCCCAGGCCATCCGTACGGTCTTCGAGTCCATCCACGCCGGAGACCCGGACCAGAAGCTGCTCTCCTACCAGTACCTCCAGATGCTGCCGAAGATCGCCGAGGGCGACGCCAACAAGCTCTGGATCGTGCCCAGCGAGATCGGCGACGCCCTCAAGGGCCTCGGCGGGGCCATCGGCAACTTCGGGCCGATGACCGGCGGGAACGGCGGCGGTGCCGCACCGGCCGCCCCGACGGCCACCGGCAAGGAGGCCGCCCCGCGCCGCGAGCAGCCCAGGATCGACTGACGCCGACGACTGAAGGGCCGGTACCCCGCGCGGGGTACCGGCCCTTCAGTCGTCCTGGCGGCTCATGGGCTCAGGCGGGCAGCGCCAGCCACTCCGGCAGCCCGTCCCGCTCGGCGGCCCCCAGCGCCAGCAGCAGCGCGTCCGAAGGCGTCGGCTCGAACGGCGAGTTGAGCAGTCGCATCCCCGCCTGCTCCGGAGTCCGGTCCGCCTTGCGGTGGTTGTCCTCCGCGCAGGAGGCGACGGTGTTCAGCCAGGTGTCCCCGCCCCCGCGCGACCGCGGCACCACATGGTCCACGGTCGTCGCCCGCCGACCGCAGTACGCGCACCGGTGCTGATCCCGCACCAGTACCCCGCGCCGCGACCACGGAGCACGTCTTCGGAACGGCACCCGTACGTAACGGCACAGCCGGATCACCCGGGGCCCCGGCAGATCGACCTCCGCGGCGCGCACCCGCAGTCCGGGATGGGCGCGTTCGACGACGGCCTTCTCCTGGAGGACCAGCACCACCGCACGCCGCAGCGTCACCGTCGACAGCGGCTCGAAGCTCGCGTTCAGAACCAGCGTCTCGCGCATCCCGACCACCTCCCGCATCCCGGCCACGCCCGCCTTCCGTGACGGGCGGGCCGGGGTCAACTCTGGCCGGGAGAATGGCCGAGAACAACGCATTTTCGCGGCGTCAGCCCGCCGCGGGCACCTCGTACTCGCCGATCAGCTGCGCCCGGCCCAGCGTGTGGAAGCGCAGATTGAAGCCGACCACCGCGGGCGACGCGTCCGCGTCCGGGCCCAGCTTCTCGGTGTCCACCGCGTACACGGTGAACACATAGCGGTGCGGACCGTCCCCGGGCGGCGGCGCGGCACCGCCGAAGTCCCGGGTGCCGAAGTCGTTACGGGCGTGCACGGCACCCTCGGGAAGCCCCGCGAAGCCACCGGTTCCCGCCCCGGCCGGCAACTCGGTCACGGTCGCCGGAATGTCGAACAGCACCCAGTGCCAGAACCCGCTGCCGGTCGGCGCGTCCGGGTCGAAACAGGTGACGGCGAAGCTCTTCGTCCCCTCCGGGAAACCCTCCCAGCGGAGCTGCGGCGAGGTGTTCCCCTCCGCGTACACCTGGGCGGACGGCAGCGCGCCGTCCGCCGTCACATCGTCGCTCGCCACGGTGAACGACGGCACCGGCGGATGGAAGTCATGGGGGAGCGGACGCCGGTTCTGATCGGACACGTCGAAAACCTCCTGATGATCGCGGTTGATCAGCTGCCCGGCCAGCCTAACGAGACCGGACGGGCGCGGGCTGGCACCATGGCGCCCATGACCGGCCCGACCCCCGTCCTCCCCCTGCACCTCGACGGCGTGTCCGACAAGGACGGCTTCCTCGAGCGCTGCGCCCGGGACCTGCGCTTCCCCGACTGGTACGGGCACAACTGGGACGCGCTCGCCGACTGCCTCACCGACCTCTCCTGGTGGGGCGAGGACGCCGAGCCCAGCGGCTATCTGCTGCGGGTCCGTGGCTGGAACGCGTTCCGCGCCGCGGCACCCGAGGCCGCGGCGATCGCGGCGGACATCCTCAGCGACGCCGTGACGTACTGGTCCGCCCGCGGCACACCGCTGACCATCTGGTACGACGACGGCCCGGACGCATAGCGCGGGGCGTGCGCCGAACGCATCCGGCACACGCCCCGCGGCGCATCGTGTGAGGGGAAACCGGCGACGGTTCAGAACCAGTTGCGCTTGCCGCCGACCTCGGCGAGCCACTGGTTCAGATACGCGGCCCAGTCCGTCTCCTGGTAGGACTCCAGGCCGACGGTGAAGGAGCGGTACGAGTCGCTGCCCGAGCTGAACAGCCCCGGCTTCTTGTCCATCTCCAGGACGACGTCCATCTCGCGGTCGTCCGCGACGAAGGACAGCTCGACCTGGTTGAGCCCCCGGTACTGCTGCGGCGCGTGGAACTCGATCTCCTGGTAGAAGGGCAGCCGCTGACGCGTCCCGCGGATGTGCCCCTTCTCCAGGTCGGCGTTCTTGAACCGGAAACCGAGCGCACCGAAGGCGTCCAGGATCGCCTGCTGGGCGGGGAGCGGATGCACGTTGACCGGGTCCAGGTCACCGGAGTCCACCGCGCGCGCGATCGCCAGCTCCGTCGTCACGCCCACGTGCATCCCGGTCAGATGATGGCCGAGGAAGGTCGTGACCGGAGTCTCCCAGGGGATCTCCAGACCGAACTGCACGGCGTGCACCGCACCCGGCTGCACCTCGAACGCGCCGCCCAGCTGCTGCCGGGTGAACTCGATGTTCTGCTTGTGCTCCTGGTCGCCGCTCTCCACCTCGACCCGGGCCTGCAGCCCGACGGAGAGGCCCTCGACCTGCTGCGCGACGGAGCCCCCCTGGATCCGGACCTCGCCCTGCACGACGCCACCCGGGACGACGTTCTCCTCGGTCAGCACCGTCTCCACCGAGGCGCCACCGGCACCCAAACTCGCGAGCAGCTTCTTGAAGCCCATGTTCTCCCTCTCAAAGACACATTCGCGCCGACGCTTTCGCGCCATGACTCGATCGCATCGGTCGCTGTTGAACAGTAGATACGCGGAACAGCCTCCGGCGGTTCCGCAGGTCATACCCTCGCAGTGGACCGGCCCGGCTCCAACCACCGGTATCCAACGGTTCCACTACGCTCGGACCGCGTGACTGACGGAGCCGAAGTGACCGATGGACCCGACCGCGAGCCGCTGGACCGTGCCTTCTTCGACCGCCCGGTGCTCGAGGTCGCACCGGACCTCCTCGGCCGGACGCTCGTGCGGCGCACTCCCGAGGGTCCGATCGCGCTGCGCCTGACCGAGGTCGAGGCGTACGCGGGCCTGGCCGACCCCGGCTCCCACGCCTACCGCGGTCGCACCGAGCGCAACGCCGTGATGTTCGGGCCCCCGGGGCATGCGTATGTCTACTTCACCTACGGCATGTGGCATTGCCTCAACCTGGTCTGCGGACCGGAGGGCTCCCCGAGCGGGGTACTGCTGCGCGCGGGGGAGGTGCTGTACGGACACGAGCACGCCCACGAGCGCCGGCCGAAGGCGCGCAACGACCATGAACTGGCCAAGGGCCCCGCCCGGCTGGCCACGGCACTCGGTGTCGACCGCCGGCTGGACGGCACCGATGTGTGCGCGGGCCCGCAGGCCCCGCTGGGGATACTCACGGGCTGCCCCGCCCGGCCCGAGCAGGTGCTCAGCGGACCCCGCACGGGAGTCGGTGGCGAGGGCGCGACCCACCCGTGGCGCTTCTGGATCGACGGGGACCCTTCGGTCAGCCCGTACCGGGCGCACACCCCGAGGCGCCGTAATGCGACGCGTCGTCAGGTGGGAACTTGACTCCGGTCGGCCGGGGGCCTAACGTAGCCCGAGTCGCTTGAGACGGGCAGCGCTGTCGGCACGACCCCAGGTCGGGCCCCCAGTAGCCCCAGGTGGCCAACCACTACTGACACTTCCCCAACAGGGTCCTATTTCGCTGCGCGAAATCATGCCCTGGGGCTCCGATTAGGAGCTGAGCGGGAAATTCGCTAAAGTGGTGGACACGCCGGAAGGCGCGAAACACCCCGCTCCAACAGGGGGCCGGAAACGGAATTCGGACCGGAAACGGAACGGAAAACGGATCTGGTAAGGTTGGAAACACGAAAGGCCGAAAGGCCGGAGGGAAAAGCCCGGAGAAACCGGTGATACGGTTTCAAAGGAAGCGTCCGTTCCTTGAGAACTCAACAGCGTGCCAAAAGTCAACGCCAGATATGTTGATACCCCGTCCGCATCACTGATGTGGTCGAGGTTCCTTTGAAGAAAAACACAGCGAGGACGCTGTGAACGAGCTGGACTATTCCTCCGGCTTGTTCCGCTCTCGTGGTGTTGACCGGGATGACCCGGAAAGCATTCACGGAGAGTTTGATCCTGGCTCAGGACGAACGCTGGCGGCGTGCTTAACACATGCAAGTCGAACGATGAAGC
>NZ_JBIRPZ010000010.1:0-451743 GCF_044332925.1 Streptomyces sp. NPDC021212 | reverse complement strand
CGCCTCGCTCGGCGTGGCTGCCGCCCCGGCCGCCGGGTCGAAGAAGCCCAAGCGCAAGGCGGTCAAGAAGGGCGGCTCCGCCGCCTCCGGCGACGTCCTGGCCTCCCCGATGCAGGGCACCATCGTCAAGGTCGCCGTCTCCGAGGGCGACACCGTGGCCGAAGGCGACCTCGTCGTCGTCCTCGAAGCCATGAAGATGGAACAGCCCCTCAACGCCCACCGCGCCGGGATCGTGAAGAACCTGAACGCGGACATCGGCGCCTCCGTCAGCTCCGGCGCCGTCGTCTGCGAGATCAAGGACTGACCCCGCACCGCTCTCCACTCATCGGCAGGCCCCACCCCGACCACGAGAATTCAAGCAGCGGGGGAGGGGCCTGCCGATGTTTCTTGAGGCGATCAGTCCTTCAGCGTCCGCTCCAAAAAGCCCAGCACCGTGTCCGCGTACACATCCGGCTGGCTCTTGATGCCCTGGAGATGCTCGGTGTCCGGCAGAGTGTGCACCTCGGCCAGCGGATAGCGCTCGCCCAGCGCCCGCACGCCCTCGGCCGGGATCATCGTGTCGCGCTCACCGGCCAGGAAGAGCATCGGCGTGCGCTCGTACGCCCCCTCCGCCGCCGGCGGCCACTGCACCCGCAGCATCGCCAGGGCCGACGACGCGGCCACCGTCTCCAGGGCCTTCCGGGACGGCCCGGTGCGCAGCGGTCCTGGGATCGGCAGCCCGTCGGCCGCGACGAAGTTGCGGAACAACGGGGAGAGTTCGAGGGCCGGGCCGCTGTCGCAGATCACCGCGTCGACCGGGCAGTCCGCCGCCCGTCCCAGCAGGTAGAAGGAGGGGAAGGCGGAGATGGAGAAGCCGAAGACGGCGAAGCGCGCCTCCGCGTACTCCTCCGTCGCGCGCAGATGCTTGATGACCGCCACCACGTCATCGGTGTGGCGGTCGCTCATCCCCCAGCACGCCGGGTCCGAGACGCTCTTGCCGTGGTTGCGGTGGTCGAACAGGGCGACCGTGTAGCCCGCCCGGTTCAGCATCGCCGCCTGTGCCAGGCTCGCCGACTTGCTCAGCCCCAGCCCGTGCCCGAGCACCACCACCCGCGACATATCGCCCGGGCAGAGCCACACATGCAGCCCGCGCGGCTTCCCGTTCAGCGGCACCTGGACGTCGGTGCTGGTCAGGCCCAGGTCCTCGGGCTTCTTGTGATGCGGCCGCCGGGGCGGGTGGTAGATGAAGTACGAGAGGAAGGCGCCGTAGAACGGAGCCACCGGGAGAGTCGCCGCGGAGGCCGCCTTCGTCAGGAATCCCGTCGCCATGTCGCAAACCCCCATTACAGATTGTGCCCGGTCGTGCGCGATCGTAGTGGTGTCGCCCGGTGACCGGGGCGGCCGGGATCGGAACGTGTCCGAAGTCACCGGGCGTTCCCGTACGGCAACGTCGCGTCGTGGCACGGGCGTTGCCGGTGCGACGGGCGGGTACGGTCGTCGGTGGACGGACGCCGGACGGCGGACACGGATGAACTCCAACGGAGGTAACGGAACAGTGCCGCTCATACGCCCTGCCGACGACCCTCCGGTCTCCGACGGCTGGGGACCCCTCGCCGCCCCGCCCCGCCCCGAGGACCGCCCCGGTCCCGGCGAGGTCGCCGTATGGCTGCTGCGGATCCCGCCGTCGGCCGCCGCTGCCGCCGCGGTCGCGGACCGGCTGCTGGACGCGCGCGAGCGCGAGCGCGCCGCGGGGATGCGGCACGAGACGGCGCGCGAGCGCTACGTCACCTCGCACGTGGGGCTGCGGACGCTGCTCGGCGGATACCTGGGGACGGACCCGGCGGACGTCGAGTTCATCCGCGAGACCTGCGGCATGCCGGACTGCGACAAGCCGCACGGCCGCCCCGCCGTCGCCGGTGACGGCACGTTGGCCTTCTCGCTCTCCCACGCCGGGGACGCCGCGCTGTGCGCCGTGTCGGGCGGCGCGCCCGTCGGCGCCGACATCGAGGAGCGCAGCCCCCGGCGCACCGGCGCCCGGCTCGACGGCCTGATCGGCCAGCTGCATCCCGGCGAGCGCGCGGCGATCGCGGCGCTGCCGGACGAGGAGCGGCGGGAGCGGGCGTTCATGAGCTGCTGGGTGCGCAAGGAGGCGTATCTGAAGGGGATCGGGACCGGGCTGCCGGGCGGTCTCCGCACCCACTACGTCGGCCTCGCGGAGGAACTGGGCGCCCCGGTCCCTGACGACGCGTCCACCCCGCCGGGCTGGGCCCTCGCCGACCTGCCCGCCCCGCCCGGCTACCACGCCGCCGTCGCCGTCCGCGCCGACACCGCCCCGGTCGTGACCCTCACCGGTCTACGGCTGGGGTGACGGCCGGAGTACCGTCGGCATATGGCGCATCGTGACGAGGTGGAACTCTCCGCAGGCACCATCGAGTACGAGGACACCGGGGGTGAGGGGCCGGTCGCCGTCCTGCTGCACGGCGTCGCCATGGACGGCTCGCTGTGGCGCGAAGTGGTCGCCGGGCTCCGCCCCGGCATCCGCTGCGTCGTCCCCACCCTGCCGCTGGGCGGTCACCGCCGCCCCATGCGCCCCGACGCCGATCTGTCCGTCCTCGGGGTGGCCCGGCTGGTCGCCGAATTCCTGGAGCGGCTGGACCTCACGGACGTCACCCTCGTCATGAACGACTGGGGCGGCGCCCAGGCCCTCGTCGCCGACGGCCGCGACGAGCGGATCGGGCGGCTGGTCATCACCTCGTGCGAGGCGTTCGAGAACTTCCCGCCGGGCCTGCCGGGCAGGAACCTGCACACCTCCGCCCGCCTCCCGGGCGGTCTGCGCACCGCCTTCACGCTGCTCAAGCTGCGCCCCATGCGGCGGCTGCCGATGACCTGGGGCTGGATGACCAAACGCCCGGTGCCGCCGGAGGTCATGGACGCCTGGTTCCGGCCGCTGTGGACCTCCCCGGACATCCGCCGCGACCTGCGGAAGTACGTGCTCGGCGTGCCGCCGGCCGCGGAGCTGCTGCGCTGGGCCGAGCGGCTGCGCGCCTTCGACCGGCCCGCGCTGGTGGCGTGGGCGTCCGAGGACCGCGTGATGCCCCCGGAACACGGCCTCCGGCTGGCGGCGCTGCTGCCGCAGGGCCGCCATGTGGAGATCCCCGACAGCTACACCCTGATCCCGCTGGACCAGCCCCACCGGCTGGCCGCGCTGACGCGCGCCTTCATGCTGGACGACGCCCTCTAGGCCAGCCCGTGGCGCCGTAGAAACGCGTCGACCAGCCGGTCGGTGAACTCCTCGTCTACGGGCTCGCCGGTCACCAGCACCCGGTAGTGGACGGGGCCCATGAGCTGGTCGAGCTCGGCAGCGAGATCCAGGCCGGACGGCAACTCGCCCCGCTCCACGGCGCGTTCCAGCGCGACGCGGTCGCGGCGGCGCTGCCCGTCCAAGTACCGGGCCCGGAACTCCCGGCCGAACTCCGGATCGTGCTGGGCCTGGGCGATCAGGGCCCGGAACACGGCGCCGGCGTCGGAGGCGCTGAGGAACCAGGCCAGCTGGCGCAGATAGCCGCGCAGGTCGACGGCGAGATCGCCGGAGTCCTGCTGGGTGACGTCCTCGGCCACGTCCTGGAGGAAGGCGTCCATGAGGACGTCGGTCTTGGTGCTCCACCAGCGGTAGATGGTCTGCTTGGCCACCCCCGCCCGGGTGGCGATGCCCTCCATCGTGACGCCCGCGAAGCCCTTCTCCACCAACAGGTCATCCGACGCCAGCAGCACCGCCTGCCGGGCCTCCTCGCTGCGCCCGTGCCGGTTGCCGTGGTGGCGCGGCGCCGATCGTCCGGTGTTGCCCGCCTCGGCGGTGTGTGTCGCGCGTGCCATCTCGCCTCCCCGGAACAGCATATCCATCGCCTTCCTAGACAAGACTCAACGTCGCGTCTACTCTAGCCGTCATGACACACACCCTTGCCGACCCCCGGGTCGAGACCGCCCTCAGCCGGATGTTCGCGCTGGCCGAGCAGGACGACGCCACCGCCGCGCGCCTCGGCGGGCTGGCGCCGGAGTCGACGCCCCACCGGGAGCTGGCCGACATCGCGGCCGGGATCTACATGCCGATATCCGCCGAGGGAGGGAAGCTGCTCTACAACCTGGTCCGCGCCATCCGCCCGGCCACCGTGGTCGAGTTCGGCATGTCCTTCGGGATCTCCACGCTCCATCTGGCCGCCGGCGTGCGGGACAACGGCACCGGGCGCGTCATCACCACCGAGATGAGCAAGGAGAAGATCGCCGCGGCCCACCGCACCTTCGCCGAGACCGGGCTCGACGACCTGATCACCGTCCTCGAAGGGGACGCCCAGGAGACCCTCGCCGACGTCGAAGGCCCGCTGGAGCTGGTCCTTCTCGACGGCTGGAAGGACCTCTGCCTGCCCGTGCTGCGGCAGCTCGAACCCCGCCTGCGGCCCGGCGCCCTCGTCGTGGCCGACGACGTCGACCAAGGCGAAGGCATGCTGCGGCCGTACCTCGACTACGTACGCGACCCCGCGAACGGCTACCGATGCGTGACGTTCCCCATCGAGGACGGCATGGAGATCAGCTGCCGCCTGTGAACCCCGGCCGCCGCTTCCGCTGACCGGCCGCGTTGTCGGACCGGCGGCGTACCGTCGTCGGTATGTGCAGATCCATCAAGACGCTCCGCCCGCCGTATGCCGAATCGGTCACCGAGGAGGACATGCGCGCGGCCGCGCTGCAGTACGTACGCAAGATCAGCGGCTTCCGCCGGCCCGCCCCGCACAACGCCGAGGCCTTCGACAAGGCGGTCGAGACGATCGCCGCAGCCACCGGGGAGCTGCTGGGCACGCTGGAGGTAAGGGGCGGCCGCACAAGCTGAATGGCCCGGGTGCCGTCACCCGGGCCATTCAGCTTGATCACTTGTGTGCCCCTGACGTCAGGGCTCAGCTGACGTGAACCTGGCGGCGCCGAGAGAGGCGTCCTTCACGGAGTGAATACAGTGATCATGGGCAAGAGCGGCAGCCGTATCCGTGGCAAGGTTTGAGAGCCGGGCGGGCACCTGCGACTCTCGTTCAATTGCGCATAGCACCCTGCGAAGGATGCTCCGGTTCCTTCCGGAGCTAACGATATGCAGTAGGGATGCGATGGACCCTAGTTCTGACTCCGCTTCACGCCAAGCCTTTTGACGAGGGCCGGGCGGCTTCTCAGGGCGCCGTAAGCGTGTGACGCGCGGCCGTGGCTGCCGGAGCCTCAGCGGACGTAGTTCTTCAGGAGCTCCGTGTCCAGCGTGATGCCCACCGGGTCGGGAAGGACTACCTGCTCGCCGAAGGGTGCCCGGTGGATGTCGAGGTAGCAGCCGCTCTTCGGGGCGGGGTTGGTGTGGACGATGACCGCACAGGCGTCACGGTCCACAAGCAGGTACACGGGGATGCCTGCGGTCGCGTAGGCAGTCGGCTTTTCCCGGCGGTCGCGGCTGTCGGTGTCCCGGTCGTACGACGTGACCTCCACGGTCATCAGCACCCCGTCGGGGTCGGCCCACTCGCCCTGCCCCGCGAAGTGCGCGACAGGTGCCAGCGAGCCGTCCGGGCGGGCCCGTCCCTTGTGGTACTCCCCGACCTTCAGCCCCTGAGACGTGTGCAGGTCGAATTCTGGGCGACTCTGCATGCATTGCCTGAGCAGCCACATGATGATCGTCTCGTGATCCCCGTCGGCCACGCACTTCTCCTCGATCCGCCCGTTGATGAACTCCAACGTGACGGTTTCGGGCGCGGTAGAGGCAATCTCCTCGAACTCCTCCACCAGCATGTGGGACGTGCGCTCGGTCATAACCGTCATGTTGCACCTCTTTCCTGGAGGAAGCCAGTGTTCCTGGGCGCGCGCGGCGGGGGCACAGTCTGTGGCAGATCACTCCCAGGAGTGACGGTTGGACGTCAGGCGGTGACGCGCGCGGAATGCGGGCGAGGCGGGAGCGAGCGTGTCTGCTGAAATGCGACTGGGGCTTCTCGATGAATCGAGAAGCCCCAGTCACTGCCATGTGCGCCGCCAGGGACTCGAACCCCGGACCCGCTGATTAAGAGTCAGCTGCTCTAACCAACTGAGCTAGCGGCGCCTGCTGACGACGTAAATACTACCTGGTCCGGGAGGGTGCTTTTGACCAACATGGGCGATCAAGATCAGATGGTCAGCGAGAGCAGCATCGGCGCCGCCTCACGATTGAGCAGGTAGGCGGCCTGCCGCAGCCGGTGGGCGCGCTCCAGGGGGAGGGACAGCGCCAGGCAGCCGACCGTATGCCCTGCCGTGACGGGGACGGCCGCGCAGACCGTGCCCACGGCGTACTCCTGGAGATCGAGCACGGGAACGGTGGGCGGCTGGCTGTCCAGCTTGCGGAAGAGCACCTTCTCGCTGGTCGTCGTCCGTGAGGTGAGCCGCACCGTCTTGTGGCGGGAGAGATGATCGCGGCGGCCGTCGTGGTCGAGCTGGGTGAGCAGGCACTTTCCGACCGCCATCGCATGTGCGGCGGAGCGGAAGTCCACCCACTCGTTGACCTTGGGCGTATGCGGGCTGTCCGCATACTGCGTGATCTTGACTTCGCCGTCCACGTAGCGACTGAAGTAGACCGCCGCGCCCACCGAGTCACGGAGCGCGCCGAGCGACTTCTGCAGCTTGTCCTCGACGTGGCGCCCGCGCCCCGGGGCCCCGGTGTCCAGCAGGGTGAGGGACGCGCCGCCGATGTACGCCCCGTCGGCGATCTGCTCGACGTACCCCTCGCGGCGCAGCATCCGCAGCAGCTCGGTGAGCCGGTCGCTCGGCAGCCGGGTCTCGCGGGCTATTCCGGCGTGGCTCACCCCGCCGGAATGCCGGGCGACGACCTCCAGGACGCGCAGGGCGTGCCGCACCGAGCGAAGCGGTGCGATCGGCTCGGGCCCCAGCACCACGGCGTCCCCTCTCGCAGGTGGTGACCGCTTGCGTCATCGCCGTCGCTGCGGGTCACGGTCGTGGGGTAGCCCGCACGGCGCCCGCAGGAGGCGGTTTCGTACCACGATAGCCGCCAAGGGGGCGATATGGAGCGGAAGTTGAGCGATGGCATGTGCCACCGTCAAACCGCCCACATCGCCCCCTTGCGCACGGGCCCACCGTGCTACAGCACGGCGCTCAGGAACTCCCGGGTCCGCTCGTGCTCCGGCTCCGAGAAGATCTTCTCCGGCGGCCCGGACTCGATGACCCGGCCCGCGTCGAACATCAGCACGTCGTCGGAGATGTCCCGCGCGAAGTTCATCTCGTGCGTCACGCACAGCATGGTGATGTCCGTCGTGTGCGCGATGTCCCGCAGGACGTCCAGCACGCCGGCCACCAGCTCCGGGTCGAGCGCCGAGGTCACCTCGTCCAGCAGCATCACCTGCGGCCGCATCGCCAGCGCGCGGGCGATCGCCACCCGCTGCTGCTGCCCGCCGGACAGCTGCGTCGGGTACATGTCGCGCTTGTCGCCGAGGCCGACGAGGTCGAGCAGCTCTCGCGCCCGCGTCTCGGCCTCGTCCTTGTCCAGGCCCAGGACGTGCACCGGGGCCTCGGTGATGTTCCGCAGCACCCGCATGTTGGGGAAGAGGTTGAACTGCTGGAAGACCATGCCGATCTTCTTGCGCACCTCACGGGTGTGCTTCTCGCCCGCCGGGACCAGCTTGCCGCCCCGGTCCTCGTGGGTGAGGTAGTCCCCGTCGACCTTGATCGTGCCCACATCGGGCTTGAGCAGCGTCATCAGCAGCCGCAGGATCGTGGTCTTGCCGGAGCCGGACGGGCCGATCAAGGTGACGTGCTTCCCGGAGGAGACCGAGAAGTCGAGGTCGTCCAGGACCGTATTGCTGCCGAAGCGCTTGGTCACCTTGTCGAAGCGGATCAGTTCACTGCCGTCCACGGCAGGATTCGTGTGGTCGGTTTCAGTGGCCAAGACGACGCTCCAGGGCTCGCATGAGAAGAGATGCCGGATAGGCGATGAGGATGAAGGCGATGCCGACCATCGTGAACGGCTCGATGTAGTGGAAGGACGACGAGGCCTCGCCCCGCGCCTTCTGCAGCATGTCGACGACGCCGATCAGCGCGAGCATCGGGGAGTCCTTCAGCATCGCGATCACGTAGTTGCCGAGGGCCGGCACCACGCGGCGGATCGCCTGCGGAAGGATCACCGCCAGCCAGGTACGCCTGCGGGGGAGGCTGAGCGCGGTGGCCGCCTCCCACTGGCCGACCGGCACGCCGTCGATACCGGCCCGGTAGACCTCGGCGGTGTACGTCGAGTAGTGCAGCCCGAGCGCGATCACACCGGTGGTGAGCGCCGAGAACTTGATGTCCCAGGTGGGCAGCACGTAGAAGAAGAAGAACAGCTGCACCAGCAGCGGGGTGTTGCGGATGAATTCCGTCACCGCCGACACCGGCCAGCGGACGAAGCGGCTCGGCGAGCGGAACGCCATCGCCCACACCAGCCCCAGCGCGAACGCCAGGATCGAGCCGAGGGCGGTGGCCTCCAGTGTGATCAGCAGCCCGTGGCCCAGCTGCGGGAGGAAATCCCTGGCCACGTCCCAGTTCCACTTCACTGGGCACCTCCTCCGACGACGATGTTGCGCGACTGCTCGGTCTCCTGCTTGCCCAGCAGCTTGCGCGTGACCAGCGAGCCCTTGGCCGGAGCCTGGCCGATATTCGCCTTGGCGCGCCGCTCCAGCAGCCGCATCAGCCGGGTCAGGACGAAGGCCAGCACGAAGTAGAGGACCAGGATGATCGAGTAGATCTGCGCACTCTCACCCGTCGCCAGCCGGGAGAGCTGGGCGGCGAAGGTGATGTCGGCGACGTTCACGGCCGAGACCAGGGCCGTCGCCTTCAGGATCTCGATCAGGAGGTTGTTGAACGGCGGGATCATCTCGGGGATCGCCTGCGGCAGGATCACCCGCCGCATCCGCTGCGCCGGGGTGAAGCTGAGCGCGATGGCCGCCTCGCCCTGCGCGGGCGCCACGGAGGCGATCGCGCCGCGGACGATCTCGGAGCCGTACGCCCCGTAGTTCAGCCCGATGGCCAGCACCGCCGCCCACATCGGGAACAGCTGCCAGCCGAAGGCCAGCGGCATCACGAAGGCCAGCCAGAACATCAGCACCAGGGCCGACGTACCGCGGAAGATCTCCACGTAAGCGCCGGTGAGGAAGCGGACGAGCCGCAGCCGGGAGGAGCGCGCCATGCCGATGCCGAAGGCGACGACGAGGGCGAAGAGCGCGCTGAACAGGGTCAGCTGGACCGTGATCCAGACGCCCGGAAGAAGCCAGTGTTCCCACAGCCCGGCCGTCATTTGCACAGCTCCTCTGCGGTCAGATCGGTCATCTCGCCCTCGGTGAAACCGAAGGGCCGCACGATGCGCAGCAGCTCACCGCTCTTCTTCATCTTGTGCAGCTCGACATTGAAGGCGTCACGGAGCTTGGTCTCCTCCGGACGGAAGGCGAAGCCGCCCGCCCCGATGTCCGGTTTGCCGTCGAGCATCGCCTGGAACGGCTCCGTGGCCTCGGCCCGTTTGCTGTTCCGCTGCTTGACCACGTTGTGCACGGTCACGGTCGTGCCCGCGAACACATCGGCCCGGCCCTGCTCCACCGCCAGCAGACCGGCCAGCTGGTCGGGGAGGATCAGCATGTCGCTCTCCTTGACCCCGGCGTTCTTGGCGTAGTCGATCTCGGCGTAAGCGGTGCCGGTGGCCATTTTGGCCTTCTGCTTGACGATGTCCTCGTAATTGTGAAGATTCTTGGGGTTGCCCTTGCGGACGATGAACGCGTCCCGCATGCGGTAGTCGGGGTCGGAAAAGATCACCTGGGCGCAGCGCTCGGGATTGATGTACATCCCCGCGGAGACCACGTCGAACTGCTGCGAACGGAGTCCCGGAATCAGGGAGCCGAACTCGGTCGGCACCGGCTGGACCTTGTCCACCCCCAGCCGCTTGAAGATGACCTTCGCGATCTCCGGTGCCTCACCGGTGAAATCGCCGTTTTTGTCGATATAGCCGAATGGGATCTCCCCCGCAATTCCCAGCCGGACCGTGCCCTGCGCCCGCAGGCGCTCCAGCAGATTGCCCCCGTCCTTGGCATTCGTGCTGGACACCCGGCTACAGCCGACCGCGCCCAGCAGACCAAGAGCCGCGCCGCCGACCAGAAGCGATCGACGAGTTGCCCCTTTTGCTCTGGTATCGATGTCTTTCCCACGTGGTGGAGCCATGGGCGCGCGGCTACCCGAACCCAGGAAAAATATGCAGGTCGTTTCCAGCCCTTGATACAGACGTTGCTGGGTATGCCCCCTGGGGAAGGACTGGTAAGCACTGGTTCCTAAGTGACCTGGAGGAATGTCGATGGTTGACCGAGCCGACCGGTTCATCGAGGTCTCGCTCGAGAAGCGTGGGGTGACCTGCACCGCGAAACTCCTCGACGACCGCGCGCCCATCACCTGCGAGGCGGTCTGGAACGCGCTGCCGCTGGGGGGCGACGTATATCACGCCAAGTACGCGCGGAACGAGATCTACACGCTGCTGGCACCCTTCGCCCCCGAGGAGCCACCGCTGGAGAACCCCACGATCACCCCCATCCCCGGGGACCTGTGCTACTTCACCTTCTCCGACACCCAGCTCGGCACGAAGTCCTACGGCTACGAGGCCCAGGCCAAGCACCAGGGCAAGCGCCAAGTGGTCGACCTCGCGCTGTTCTACGAGCGGAACAACCTGCTCATCAACGGCGACGCGGGCTGGGTCCCGGGCATCGTCTGGGGTTCGGTGGTCGACGGCCTCGACCGCATGGCCGACGCCTGCCAAGACCTCTGGCGCGCAGGCGCCCTGGGCGAAACCCTGAGCTTCCGCCGAGCCTGATCCCCCCCAGCCGGGCCCGGGGCTCGCGCCCCGGGCCCCGGGCCCCGCATCGTCACACCACCGGCGCCGGCACGCCCTCCGCGACCCCGGCCCCGTACAACGCATGCGCCACCCGCAACACCACCGCATCCGCATGCCGCGCCCCCACCAACTGCACCCCGATCGGCAAACCCGAGGCCGTCATCCCGCACGGCACGGACGCCGCCGGCTGCTGCGTCATGTTGAAGGGGTACGTGAACGGCGTCCACCCCGTCCACCGCGTGTGCCCCGACCCCTCGGGAACCTCCACCCCCGCCTCGAAGGCGGTGATCGGCACGGTCGGCGTGACCAGCAGGTCGTACGCGGAGTGGAAGCGCCCCATCGCATGCCCGAGGGCCATCCGTACGTCCACCGCCGCCAGATAGTCCAGCGCGCTGTACGCGGCCCCCTGGGCGCAGACCTCCCGCAGCCCCGGGTCGAGCAGCTCCCACTGTTCCTGGCCGAGCGGCTGCACCACCCGCGCCGCGCCGCTGAACCACAGCGTGTGGAAGGCCTCCACGGGGTCCTCGAACCCCGGATCGATCTCTTCCACGACCGCGCCGAGACCGGCCAGCAGATCCACGGCCCGCCGCACGGCAGCCGCCACCTCGGGGTCGACGTCGACCGCGCCGCCGAACGACGGGCTGTAGGCGACCCGCAGCCCGTCGACCGAGCCGCCGCCCGCGGAGATCGCCTCCCGGAAACTTCCCCCGAAGGGGGCGAGCTGCGACCAGTCGCGCCAGTCCGCCCCGGTGATGACGTCCATGACGAGCGCGGCATCGGCCGCGTCCCGGGTCATGGGCCCCACATGGGCGAGGGTCCCGAAGGCGCTGGCCGGGTATATCGGAACCCTCCCGTAGGTGGGTTTGAGCGCGAAGACGCCGCAGAAGGACGCGGGGATGCGGACCGATCCGCCGCCGTCCGTCCCGAGGGCGAGCGGACCGGCGCCCAGCGCGACCGCGGCCGCACCGCCGCCGCTGGAGCCCCCCGCGGTGCGCCCGGGGTCGTACGGATTGCCCGTCACCCCGTACACGGGGCTGTCCGTGACACCTTTCCAGCCGAATTCCGGGGTGGTCGTCTTGCCGAGAAACACCGCACCGTGGTCCCGCATCCGGGCCACCGCGGGCGCGTCCTCGTCCCACGGCCCGTCCGTCCGTGCCGTGCGCGACCCGCGCAGCGTGGGGCCGCCGCGCATCAGCAGGATGTCCTTCACCGAGACCGGAACGCCGTCCAGGAGCCCGACCGGTTCGCCGCGCCGCCACCGTTCGGCGGATTCCTCCGCCTGGCGCAGCGCTTCCTCGTGATCCACCCGGCAGTAGGCGTTGACCCTCGGCTGGATCTGCTCGATCCGGTCGAGGGCGGCTCGTGTGGCCTCGACGGGGGAGAGATCGCCGGAGCCGTACCGCTCGAGGAGTTGAACCGCTGTCAGGTCGTGCAGGTCGGTCATCCAGGTCTCCGTTCAGATCGTGCAGATCATCAAGGCCGTGCGATCAGTCCACCGGTACGTAGCCGAGGCGTTTGTCGACGATGTTGAGCAGGGGCTCGCCGGCGCTCCAGCGGTCGTAGTTGTCCTGGAACTGTTCGGCGAGATGGTCGCGCCAGCCGACCGTGTCGCCGCTCATATGGGGCGAGACGAAGAGCCCGGGCACGTCCCACAGGGGGTCGTCGGGGGCCAGCGGCTCGTTCTCGAAGACGTCCAGCGAGGCGCCCGCGATGTGCCGTCCGAGGAGGGCCGCCTTGAGGTCGTCCTCGATGACGAGGGGGCCGCGCCCGACGTTGATGAAGCGGGCGGTGGGCTTCATGCGGGCGAAGGCGGTCCGGTCGAACATGCCGCGCGTGGCGTCGGTGAGCGGGGCGGCGGAGATCACCCAGTCGGCCTGCGCGAGCAGCTCGGGCAGCTCGTCGTTGCCGCGTACGCCCGGGCGCGCCGTGCGTCCCACCAGGTCGACCTCGATGCCGAGCGCGGACAGGGTGGTGCCGATGGCCCGGCCGATGGGCCCGGCGCCGACGACGGCCGCGCGCGTCCCGGCCAGCCGCATCGTCTCGCGGTGCTGCCAGCGCCGCTGCCGCTGCAGCTCCCAACTGCCCAGGAAGTCCTTGCCCATGGCGATGACCAGGCCGGCGACGTACTCGGCGATGGGCTGCTCGAAGACGCCGCGCGCGTTGGTCAGCACGGTGTCGGAGGCGGTCAGTTCGGGGCTCAGCAGCCGGTCCACCCCGGCGCTGGCGGTGTGGACCCAAGCCGGCCGGGGGCCGTCGCCGGGCCAGGCGTCGCGTACCGCGTCGGAGGTGAAATTCCAGACCAGGAGGACATCCGCGGAAGGCAGGGCGTCGGGCAGGGTCTTTTCGTCGCACACCACGACCTGGGCCCGGCCGGCCAGCCGGTCCAGCCGGACCGGGGGCTGATCGCCGAAGACGAGAACAGTGCTTTCGGACATAGGCGGGAAACCGTTTCGAAACGTGGGTGGGTTTTGCTGACAACGGTTGGGGCAGGCGCCAAGGTTTGCGGGGATTGACCACGCTAGGCAGCGGAAACTACCGTCGTCAACAACGGCATCTGTCCCGACGTCCCGGCATCAGGCCGGTGCTCTCTCTTATATCTCTGGCCAATGGTCCAGCCCTCCCTTTCTGTATTGGGGCTCGATATATGGACGTCTCCTTTCTGGGTGGCCCGCAGCCGCAGCGTGGCGTGGGCGTCGTCGCACCGTTCGACTTCGCGCTTGATCGCGAACTGTGGCGCTGGGTGCCGGACGAGGTCTCCCTGCACCTCACCCGGACCCCCTTCGTCCCGGTCGAGGTCAGTCTCGACCTGGCACGGCTCGTGAGCGAGCACGAAACCCTTCAGGACGCGGTGCGGGCGCTGAGCGCGGTCGCACCGGAAGTGGCGGCTTACGCCTGCACGTCGGGCAGCTTCGTCGGCGGCGTGGCCGGTGAGCGCGCGATGTGCGCGGCGATGACGCAGGCGGGCGAGCTTCCGTCGCTCACCACCTCGGGCGCCCTGCTGGAGGCGCTGCGGGAGATCGGCGCCCGGCGGGTCGCGGTGGTGACCCCGTACACCCGGTCCGTGACCGACTCGCTGGAGGAGTACCTCGGCGAGGCCGGTATCACGGTGACGGGCCGGGCCTATCTCGGACTGACCCGGCACATCTGGAAGGTGCCCTACCGCGACGTGGTCGACATGGCGCGGGAGGCGGTGGTCGGGTCGCCCGACGCGCTCTTCATCAGCTGCACCAACTTGCCGACGTACGACGTGATTCCGCAGCTGGAGGCGGAGTTGCGGATGCCCGTGCTGTCGGCCAATCAGGTGACGATCTGGGCGGCGCTGAAGGAGGTCGGTGCCCAGGCCGTCGGCCCGTACCAGGCGCTGCTGGACCCGGCCGCGCGGCGGGGCCCGGCGGGGATGGCGGCGTCGTCGGCGCCGGTGGCCGACCCGATGGCCTCGATGGCCCCGCTGTCGGATCCGGTGGCGGACGCCGAGCCGGGGCCGGAGGCGGCGCTGGCCGGGGCCGCGTCGCCGGGGCCGGACGCCGATCCGGCGGACGGGCTCGACCCGGGGTTCGGGCCCGGGGTCGGCGAGGGCCCGTTCCTCGACGACTCGGGAGGCCCGTCTGCGAGGTGAGGGAACCCGCCGGGTGGCTGCGGTGTATCAAAAGTGACAGTGCAGGGGCGGCGCTCACGGGGGCCGCAGGTAAGGAGGCAGTCATGACGGAGGCGACGCACGCGACGCCGGACACGGTGGGTTTTCTCTACCCGGGCTATTCCGCCGAGGACGACTATCCGCGCCTGGAAGGGCTGCTCGGCGCCAGTGTGCGGCTCCCGCTCGTCCACACCGACATCGGTGAGGACGCGCACCGGGTGGACGCCCTGCTGGAAATGGGGTCCGGGGCCCGTCTCGCGGCCGGGGTCGCCGAGCTGAAGGAGCGCGGCGCCCAGGCGGTGATCTGGGCCTGTACCAGCGCGAGCTTCGTCTTCGGCTGGGAGGGCGCCCGGGAGCAGGTGCGCGAGCTGGAGGAGACGGCCGGGCTGCCCGCCTCCAGCACCTCCTTCGCCTTCGCCCACGCGGTGCAGGCGCTGGGCGTCGAGAAGCTGGCCATCGCCGCGACCTATCCGGAGGATGTCGCGGAGTATTTCAGGACGTTTCTGAAATCGGCGGGCGCGGAGGTCGTCTCCACCCAGGGCAGCGGCATCATCACCGCCGCCGAGGTCGGCACCTGGGGGAAGGACGAGGTGCTGAGGATGGCCCGCCATGGTGACCATCCCGACGCCCAGGCGGTGCTGCTGCCGGACACCGCCCTGCACACCGCCGCCTGGCTGCCCGACCTGGAGGCGGACTTGGGCAAGCCGGTGCTCACGGCGAACCAGGTCACGGTCTGGGAGGGGCTGCGGCTGCTGGGCCGCAGGCCGGTCCATGACCGGCTGGGCACGCTGTTCGCCGCGAGCGACTGAGAGAGGAGCAGGCGGCGGAAAAAGGGAGGCAGGCGGTGACGGATCGGTGAACCGGGCGGGAATTCCCTCTCTCCGGACATCCCCGGCAGGGTTCCGCTTCCAGGAATCTGCTTAGCATGCAGCCGTGCGCCGTCTTCCTCCCTCCTTCCCCGGGTCGCAACGCCCGCTGCTGATCACCGGTGCGGTGACGGTGGTCGCGGCGGTGGCCGCGGCCACGCTGGCCACCGGCGGAGGGGCGTCGGACGGCCGGGCGCCGGGGGCCTCCGCCACCGCGGCCGACGGGCTGCGGCACACCACGGTCGAGGTGTCGGAGGGCGGCTGCGGCAAGGGCTGGGCCCATCCTCACCGCGGTAAGCAGGTCTTCGACCTGACGAACACCTCCAGCAGGGCGGCCGAGGTCTATCTGACCAACCCGGCGAACGGCTCGGTCTACGGGGAGGTCGAGGGGCTGGGGCCGGGCACCACCCGCCCGCTGCGGGTCATCCTCGGCGGAGGCTCCTATGCCTTCCGCTGCCTGCCCGACGACACGGACGCGGTCACCGGACCCACGGTGACCGTGGCCGGACCGGCGCGCGGCGGCGGTCCGGCCGCCGTTCCGGTCACCCAGCAGGACCTGATCCCGCCGACCATCGCCTACCAGAGTTACGTCCAGGACCGCATGGGCGAGCTGGTCCGCCGCACCGACGCACTGCGCTCGGCCATCCGCCAGGACGATCCGGCCGCCGCCCGCGCGGCCTGGCTGCCGGCCCATCTGGTGTACGAGCGGATGGGCGCCGCCTACGGCACCTTCGGCGACGCGGACGGGGCGATCAACGGCACCACGGCGGGGCTGTCCGGCGGTGTCCACGATCCGGGCTTCACCGGCTTCCACCGCATCGAGTACGGGCTCTGGCACGACGCGTCCGCGAGCAGTCTGCGCGGTGCCGCCGACCAGCTCGACAAGGACGTCCGCGCGCTGCGGGAGCGCTGGCCGCAGCAGCGAATGGATCCCGCGGACCTGGGCCTGCGGGCGCACGAGATCATGGAGAACACCGTGCAGTTCGAGCTGACCGGCCGCACCGACTACGGCAGCGGCACCAACCTGGCCACCGCGCGGGCCAACCTCGACGGCACCCGGGCCGTGCTGGACCGGCTGCGCCCGCTGCTGACGTCCCGGGATCCCGGGCTGCCGGAGATCGACTCCTGGCTGGCCCGCACCCGCAAGGCCCTGGACGCCGCCCACCGGGGGGACCGCTGGATCCCGGTGGACCGGCTCGATCGCGGGCACCGGGAGAAGATCAACGCGGCGGCGGGCGCCCTGGTGGAGCGGCTGGCCGATGTGGCGGCACTGACGGATGTGCGGAGGACAGGGTGAGCGAGGTGCGGCGGCGGGGCTTTCTGTGGAGCGCCGCGGCGGGCACGGTCGGCGCGGTGGCGGGTGCCTCGGCCGCCCCGGCCGCCGTGCGGGCGGGTGACGCGGGGACGGACGGTCCGGGTAGTACGGGAGGGGCGCCCGCGCGGGTTCCGTTTCACGGCGGGCATCAGGCCGGGATTCTCACCCCGCCGCAGCGTGCCACCGCGTTCATCGCCTTCGACGCCACCGCCGAGGGGCGTGCCGAGCTGACCGAGCTGTTCCGTACCCTCACCGCGCGCTGCCGCTTCCTCACCGCCGGCGGCACCCCGGATCCGGTGGGGATCACCGCGCCGCCGGTCGACTCCGGCACCCTGGGGCCGCTGGTCACCGCCGACCGGCTGACGGCGACGGTCGGCGTGGGGGCCTCGCTCTTCGACGGGCGCTATGGGCTGAAGGACCACAAGCCCCGGCGACTGCGCGCCATGCCGTCCTTCCCCGACGACGACCTCGACCCCGCCTGGTGCCATGGCGATCTGAGCCTCCAGCTCTGCGCGGAGAACACGGACACGGTGCTGCACGCGCTGCGCGACATAGCCCGGCACACCCGGGGTGCGCTCCAGGTGCGCTGGCGCATGGACGGCTTCATCAGCCCGCCCCGCCCCTCCGGCACCCCGCGCAACCACATGGGCTTCAAGGACGGCACCGCCAACCCTGACGCCGGGGACGCCCGGCTGATGGACCGTCTGGTGTGGGCGGGCGGGCGCTCCGGGGAGCCGGGCTGGGCGACGGGCGGCAGCTATCAGGTGGTCCGGCTGATCCGGATGCTGGTGGAGTTCTGGGACCGGGTGTCGATCACCGAGCAGGAGCGGATGTTCGGCCGCAGCCGGGAGTCCGGCGCACCGCTGGACGGGCGGCACGAGTTCGACACCCCGCGCTTCGCCCAGGACCCCAAGGGCGACATCATCCCGCTGGACAGCCACATCAGGATGGCCAATCCCCGCACGGCGCGCACCGACGACCAGCGCATCCTGCGCCGTGCCTACAACTACGACCGGGGCATGGACGGCAACGGGAATCTGGACATGGGCCTGCTGTTCTGCTGCTATCAGCAGGATCCGACCCGGCAGTTCGAGGCCGTGCAAAAGCGTCTCGCGGGCGAGCCGCTGGTCGACTACATCAGCCCGTTCGGCGGCGGCTATTTCTTCGCGCTGCCGGGTGTGCGGGACCAAGCGGATTGGCTGGGCCGGGCCTTGCTCTCCTGAGCATCCGGTGCTGTCCCGCCCCACCCCCTGGTCAAGAATGCCTCAAGAATTCCTTGTGTTTTCCTGACCCTCTATTCATTCACCCTCCTCCGTGGATTCCATCGGGATGTCCGGCCCGCGGCCGAGGATCACGGCGCAGGCGTGAAAACGGATACGTGTGGAGGCATGGCATGGGCGGTAGAGGACGAGCGAAGCGCTGGAGTGCCCTGGCCGGCGCCGCGGTGCTGGCGACCGCGGGCGGGGTGGCACCCGCATGGGCCGCGCCCGCCGAGGAGGTGGCGCAGCGGACCGCGACGCCCGTGAAGCATGTGGTGGTGATCTTCGACGAGAACGTCTCGTTCGACCACTACTTCGGCACCTATCCCCAGGCCGCCAACACCGACGGCACGAAGTTCACGCCCGCCAAGGGCACCCCGAAGAACATCGACACCCTCGCCCACGCGGGCCTGCTGGAGAAGAACCCCAATCTCTACAAGCCCAAGCGGCTCGCGCCCTCGCAGGCCATGACCTGCGACCAGAACCATTCCTACGGCGCCGAGCAGTACGCGGCCGATGGCGGCAAGGCCGATAAGTTCGTGGAGAACACCGAGGTCAGCAAGTGCTCCGGGCTGTTCGGCGAGCCCGGTCTGGTGATGGACTACTACGACGGGAACACGGTCACCGGGCTGTGGAACTACGCCCAGCACTATGCGCTGAGCGACCGTTCCTTCAGCTCGGGCTACGGTCCGTCCAGCCCGGGCGCCGTCGAGCTGGTCTCCGGTCAGACCCACGGCATCATCTCCACCGACCCGAAGTCCTCCACCGAGGACCCGAAGCAGACCGACAAGCCGGATCCGGCCACCGTGGCCTCGCCCGACGCCCAGGGTGTGGGCACGATGATCAACGACCCGGACCCGGCCTTCGACGACTGCTCGGACAAGGACCACACCAGCAGCAGCGCCCTCGGGCAGCTCAAGGGCAAGAACATCGGCGACCTGCTCAACGCCAAGGACGTGAGCTGGGGCTGGTTCCAGGGCGGCTTCCGGCCCAGCACCCCCTGGGACGGCACGCAGGGCAGCTACGCCAAGTGCGCGGGCTCCACGCACACCAACGTCGGCGGCGCGTCCTCGGTGGACTACAGCCCGCACCACGCGCCGTTCCAGTACTACAAGTCCACGGCCAATCCCCATCACCTGCCGCCCAAGAGTGTGTCGGAGATCGGCCACAGCGGTCAGGCCAACCACAACTACGACCTGACCGACTTCGACGCCGCCCTCAAGACCGGCCATCTGCCCGCGGTCAGCTTCCTGAAGGCCGCCGAGTACCAGGACGGCCACGCGGGCTACTCGGACCCGGTCGACGAGCAGCACTTCCTCGTCAAGCAGATCAACGCGATCCAGCAGTCCCCGCAGTGGAAGGACACCGCGGTCGTCGTCGCCTACGACGACAGCGACGGCTGGTACGACCACGCGTACGCCAAGCCCGCCAACGGCTCCCGCGACACCACGACCGGCTCGAACGGCAAGGCGACCGACAGCCCCGCCTGCCAGTCCGCCCCTCGGCCCGCGGGCGGCTACCAGGACCGCTGCGGCCCCGGCCCGCGCCAGCCGCTGCTGGTGATCTCCCCGTACAGCACGTCCAACAAGGTCGACCACACCCCCACCGAGCAGACGTCGATCACCCGCTTCATCGAGGACAACTGGCACACGGGCCGGATCGGTGACGCCTCCTTCGACGCCCGGGCCAACTCGCTGTCCGGCATGTTCGACTTCCGCCACCCGAACAACACCCAGGTGCTGCTGAAGCAGGACGGTTCGGTGGACTCGGTGCACCGGTCCGGGCATTACACGACCAGCGCCCTGGCCGCCAGTGCCCCGATCGCCGACGCCCTCACCCCGCACCGCCTCGCCGCGGCCGACGGGAGCGCGGGCGCGGGCGGCTCGGCCACCCTGCCGATCGGCATCACCGCCGGTGCGCTCGTGTTCGGCAGCGCGGCCACCGTCCTGGTGCTGCGCCGCCGCCGTACCGCCTGACGCCGCCCGGCCCCCGGGACCCCATGGGACACACGAAACCCAGGGGTCCCGGGGCCGGGAATAAAGCGGAGCCTTCATCCGGTTGACTCTGCCCGGTGGACGAACGTGCACCGCAGTGCGACCAGGGAGGCGGGCCACCGTGGCCGATGAGCGGGACCGGCGGGACGAAGAGCGGGACGAAGAGCGCGACACCATCCGGGCCAGGGCCCGGGGGAGCGCACCCGTACCGCTGTCGGTGCTGGACCTGGCGACCGTCGGCAGCGGGCTGACCGCCACCCGGGCGCTGCGCACCACCACCGAGCTGGCCGGGCTCGCCGAGCGCCGCGGCTTCCACCGCTTCTGGGTGGCCGAGCACCACTCCATGCCGGGCGTCGCCAGTTCCTCCCCGGCCGTCATCCTCGCCCATCTGGCCGCGCACACCGAGCGCATCCGGCTCGGCTCGGGCGGGGTGATGCTGCCCAACCACGCCCCGCTCGTCATCGCCGAGCAGTTCGGCACGGTGGAGGCGCTCGCTCCCGGCCGGGTGGACCTCGGCCTCGGCCGCGCCCCCGGCACGGACGGCGCGACGGCGGCGGCGCTGCGCCGCACCGACCGGCTGCGCGAGGGCGCCGACGAGTTCCCGCAACAGCTCGCCGAGCTGATCCGGTTCCTGGACGACGACTTCCCCGACGGCCACCGGTACGCCCGTATCCACGCGGTGCCCGGGCCCGTCCAGGGGACGGTCCCCGGCGGGGTGCAGTCCGCCGGCCGGCCCTCGGTGTGGCTGCTGGGGTCCAGCGGGTTCAGCGCCCGGCTCGCGGGGCAGCTGGGCCTGCCGTTCTCCTTCGCGCACCACTTCTCCTCGGCCCACACGATCCCCGCGCTCGACCTCTACCGCGAGTCGTTCCGGCCGTCCGCGGTGCTGGACCGGCCGTACGCGTCGATCGGCGTCTCGGCGTTCGCGGCCGAGGACGCGAAGGAGGCCCACCGGCAGGTGCTCACCGGCGCCCTCTCCATGCTCCGGCTGCGCACCGGGCGCCCGGGTCTGGTGCCGTCGCCGGAGGAGGCCGAGGCACACGAATTCAGCGAGATCGAGCGCGACTTCGTGAACAGCTGGCTGGCCAACGTGGTGTACGGGACGCCGGACGAGGTCCGCGAGGGGCTGGACGACCTGGTCAAGCGCACCGGGACGGACGAACTCAAGATCACGACGACGGCGCACGGACCGGAGGCCAAGCTCCGTTCGTACGGCTTGATCGCGGACGCGTACGGCCTGCCGGACGCGCCCGCGTAAGCGCCCCCCAGCTCCTAGCCGACGGCCGGGCAGGCGGGGAGCATGGGAGGGATGCGGTCCGGCGGGACCGGGCGGGAGTAGAACCAGCCCTGGCCCGTGTCGCAGCCGATCCGCCCCAGCCGCTCCGCCTGCTCCGCGCTCTCCACGCACTCCGCCACCACCGTGAGCCCCAGCCGGTGCGCCAGCTCCACCAGCGCCCGGACGATCGTCTCGTCCGCCGGATTGGGGTGTTCCTCGGCCCGGAAGCCCTGGACGAAGGAGCCGTCCAGCTTGAGCGTGGAGACCGGCAGTCGGCTCAGATAGGCGAGGTTGGAGTAGCCGGTGCCGAAGTCGTCGATCGCGATGGCCACCCCCATGTCGCTCAGCTGCTGGAGCGCCTGGAGCGGACGGCCCGCCGAGCCCATGACCGCCGACTCGGTCAGCTCCAGCTGGAGCAGCCGCGGCGGCAGCCCCGTCTCGGCGAGGATCGTGCCCACGTCGGAGACCAGGTCGGAGTCCCACACCTGGCGCACGGCGACATTCACGCTGACCACCAGGGGATGCCGCGGATGGGCCTGCTGCCAGGCACGGGCCTGACGGCACGCGGTACGCAGCACCCAGCGCCCCAGCGGCACGATCGCGCCGTTCTCCTCGGCCAGCGGGACGAACCGATTCGGCGAGAGCCGGCCGAACTGCGGATGGTCCCAGCGCACCAGCGCCTCCACGCCCCGTACGACCCCGTCGACCAGGCCGACCAGCGGCTGGTAGTCCAGCACGAACTCCTCCCGCTCGACCGCCGGTCGCAGCGTGCTGGACAGCGCCTGACGCGTCATGCGGTGGGCGTTGCGCTCGGGGTCGAAGAGGGTCCAGCGCGCCTTGCCGTCCTCCTTGGCCCAGTAGAGCGTGGTGTCCGCGGCCTGCATGAGCCAGGTGGTGTGGGTGCCCGCCGCGGGCCGCTCCACGACGCCGATGCTCGCCGACACCGACAGCCGCTGCCCGCCCACGTCGAACGGCCGCTGGAGCGCGGCCAGCACGGAGCGGGCCAGCTCGCACACCTGCTCGGTGCCGCTGGACTCCCGCACCAGCAGGGCGAACTCGTCACCGCCGAGCCGTGCCACCAGATGGTCGCCGGGCGCCGCGCATTCGGTGAGCCGCTGGGCCACCGCGCGCAGCAGCCGGTCGCCGACCCGGTGGCCCAGGGTGTCGTTGATCGCCTTGAAGCCGTCCAGGTCGAGGTAGCACAGCCCGATCCGGCCGGTGCCCGCGCGGTCGTACGCCCCTGCCTCCAGCGCGGCGGCCAGCCGCTCGAAGAACAGGTTCCGGTTGGGCAGCCGGGTCACCGGGTCGTGCATCTGCAGATGGCGCAGCCTGCCCTGGAGGTCCCGGCGCTCGCTGATGTCGGCCATCGACAGCAGCAGACTGCAGCTGTCCGGGGCCGGTTCGACGGTGATCTCGGCCCACAGCGCATGGCCGTCGGAGTGATGCAGCCGACGGGTGCACGTCATCCGTTCGCGGCGGCCGAGCAGCACATCGCGGTAGTCGCTCCAGGCGCGCGCGTCCTCCTGTAACTCCGCCAGCTCGGCGGCGCCGCGGGCGGCCAGCTGGGCGGGGTCGGCGCCCAGCAGGGTGCCCAGCGCGGAGTTGGCGTCGAGGACCCTGCCCTCGCGGTCGATGACCGCCATGGCGAGCCGCGCCGCGTTGAAGGCGGCGCGGTAGTCGACGGGCACGGCGCCCGGGGGAGTGCCTGGGGGAGCTCCCGGTGGCGTGCCGGGGGCGCACGGTGGTGTGCCCGGTTGCGCGCCCGTGGCGGCTGCCGGAGCGGGGGGTGCACCGGCGCCCGCTCCGCTGGGGGGAGCGCTGGGGGGTGTATTACGCTCAGTGATCGTCGGCAGCGTCGCGCCGGGCGCGCGGCCCTGCCAGTCGGGGGTTCCGCTCACCGCTCGCTCCCGCGTGGCGTTTGTCTTGTCCAGGTATGTCATCTGTGTCGTACACGTCTCGTGCATCTCTCACACCGGGTGCCGGGCGGGCGGCAAGGGCCCGCCTGAATAGGTAATCCCCGCTGGAAATGTGCCGATCATAGAGGCTCGTACTCCGCGCGTTCCATCGACGCCATCGCGATCACCGCCGCCTTGACAAGGTGTTTGGTCGTATCTGTTCGACTCTGGCGCGGGCGCACCGCCCGCTTGACCGGATGTGACCGTCTGTTACGTACCCGGATCCCGGCCGGTTCACTCGACCGGTCCAGCCGAACAGGGCGCACCGCGCCAATCCGACCCAGGGTGGAGTGGGTGTTCCCACTTCGCCCGGGAGGTCGGCATGGCGCGTCCTCAAGCGGCCGCGGGGGCGTCGCGGCCGACCCGGTTGCGCCGGGCCCAGGCCGTGCTGACCTCGCTGAGCGCCGTGGTCGCCACCACCGTGGTGGCGGGCCCCGCCACGGCCGCGGGCGCGGGCGGCCCCTGCGCCCTGGAGCGCACCGGCGCCCACCACTCCGAGGGTCTTGACACCTGGAACGCCGACTACCCCCGCCCGGTCCGCTCGCTCCGCGCGGCCATGATCTTCCTGTCCTTCCCGGACGCCGCCCCCAAGGTCACCCCCGACCGGCTGGCCGCCGACCACACCCCCACGACCGGCGACTTCTTCCAGCGCGCCTCCTACGGACGCTTCTCGCTGCGCGTCCACCCGCTGCGGAAGTGGATCGCCATGCCGAAGGCGTCCACCGCGTACGCCATACAGCGCGACTGGAACTCCGCGCGCCGCGCCGCGTATCTGCGCGACGCCATCCGCGCCGCCGATCCGCACGTGAACTTCGGCCGTTACGACATCGTCTACCTCGTCGCCGATCCCGATGCCCCCGGCGTCGACGCCGACGCGACGAAAGTGGTCAACTTCGAGCGCCCGCTGCACGCCGACGGTAAGGATCTGCGCCGCCTGGTGACCGTCTTCGAGCACCATCCGCCCGATCGCAACGTCCTCGCCCATGAGACCGGGCACGTCTTCGACCTGCCCGACCTCTACCACCGCCCCAGCACCGCCGACAACAGCGGCGACTGGGACACCTACGTCGGCGACTGGGACCTGATGGGCAGCCAGTTCGGGCTCTCCCCCGACCCCTTCGGCTGGCACAAGTGGAAACTCGGCTGGCTCACCGGCCGGCAGGTGGCCTGCGCCCGGGACCTCGGCCCGAAGATGTACACCCTCCAGCCCCTCAGCGCCCCCATGGAGGGCCGCCCCCCCGGCGCCGACACCCGCACCCGGCTGGTGGTGGTCCGCACCGGCCCCACCACGGCCCTGGCCATCGAGGCGCGCGGCGCGCTGGGCAACGACGCGGGCACCTGCACCGAAGGCGTCCTGGTCTACCGGGTGCGCAACGACGCCGCCTCCGGCGAGGGCCCGGTCCGGGTGCTGGACGGCCACCCCGCCACCTCCGCCTGCTGGAACGAGTCCGTCTACCCGGAGCTGGCCGACGCCCCGCTCGGCGTCGGCGACTCCCTCCTGGCCAAGGAGGAGGCGGTCCGCGTGACCGTCACCGGCCGCGCCGCCGGAGGCTCCTGGGCCGTCCGGGTCACCCGCGGCGAGCGCTCCTAGACCGGTTCTCCGGCGGCCGGACCGGTCCTCACCGCGGCGCCGCACCGGCACCCGAACCGTGATCAAGCAGCGTTCGAGGTGGCGCTCCGAGACTGTGGCCTCGTTTTGATCTCCGGCGCCCGGGAGCTGACCATGCCACGACACGCGAATCTGGCCGAGGCACTGAGAGAACGGGCCCGGCACGGCGGCGCCCACACCGTGGCGCTGGCCCACCCGGACGGAACCGGCGGCGAGCGGCGAGTCTCCTACGCCGAACTCGACGCCCGCGCCGGCGCCGTCGCCGCCTGGCTGCGCGGACGGGACGCCGCCGGGCGCAGGGTGCTCGTCGTCATGGACCCCGGCCCGCACATCGCGGCCGCCCTGCTCGGCTGCCTGTACGCGGGCGCCGTCGCCGTCCCCGTGCCCGCGCCCACCGCCTCCCGCACCGCCGCCGAGCGCACCGCGGCGATCGCCCGGGACGCCGCCGTGGGCCTCGTCCTCACCGAGACCGCGCACGCCACCGAGACCTCCCGCCGCCTCTCGCTCGTCGGCCGTGCCGACCTCACCTGCCTGCCCGTCGACCGGCTGCCGCCCCACGGTGCCTCCGATCGGGCCCCCGAAAGGTCCGCCCCGACCGCGCGCACCGATCCGGACAGCCTCGCGCTGCTCGCGTACGACTCCGGGCCCGCCACCGCCCCGCGCGGCGCCCGGCTCACCCACGGCAACCTCCTCGCCGTCATGCACGCCCTGCGGGCCACCCTCGGTACCGGCCCCCGCTCCCGGATCGGCGCCTGGCTGCCCCGCCGCCATGCCCCCGGTCTGATCGGGCAGGTGCTGCACCCGCTGTGGCTGGGCGCCACCGCCGTCCCGCTGCCTGCGCGCCCGTTCCGTACCGACCCGGCCGCCTGGTTACGGGCCATCAGCCGCCACGGCATCACCGAAGCCGTCGCCCCCGACACCCACTACGCCCGCTGCGCCGCGTTGACCGCCGACGAACAGCCCACCGGGCTCGACCTCTCCCGCTGGCGGACCGCGCTCAACGCCGGGGAGCCCGTCTCGCCCGCCACCATGGCCGCCTTCGCCCGCCGCTACGCCTCCGCCGGGCTGCGCCCCGGAACCTTGGTCGCCGGATACGCGCCCGCCGAGGGCGCGCCCCTGCTGATCGCCGAGGGACGCGCCCCGGTGCCCGGCGCGGAGTTCGGCGTCGTCGACCCGCTGACCTGCCGTCGGCTGCCCGAGGGGGCGGCCGGAGAGATCTGGGCGCGCGGCGCCGCCGTCGCCGCGGGCCACTGGGGACGGCCCCTGGACACCCTGCCGCTCTTCGCCGCCCGGACCGCCGACGGACCGGGCGGATACCTGCGCACCGGCGACCTCGGGCACACGGCGGACGGCGGCATCCGCATGACCGGCCGGGTCCACGATGCCCTGCTGGTGGACGGGGTCACCGTGCATCCCCAGGACGTCGAGCGCGAACTGCTTTGCTGCGGGCGGGCCCTGGGGTCGGCCCGGGTGTTCTGCGCCGGGCCCGGCGCCGGGCCGCTGGTCGTCGTGCAGGAGGTCCGTACGGCGAGCGCCGCCCGGACCGGACTGCCCCGGCTCGCCGCCCGGATCCGGGCCCGGGTGGCGGAGGAGTTCGGCGTCACCACCGGCGCGGTGCTGCTCGTCCGCGCCGGTACGGTGCGCCGGGACGGAGCGGTGAAGGTACGCCGCGCCCAGCTGCGCGACTGGTATCTGCGCGGTGAACTGCGCGCCCTGCACGCGGAGTACGCGCCCGGACTCACCGAACCGTGCCGGGGCGGCGCGGCCTGAACGGCGGCCGCGGCGTAATACGTCTGTTCGGCACGGGGAATCGGGCGGAAAAAGCTGCGAGGCCCGGAAACCCTTGGGAATAATCGTCATACGGGGCCGGTGGGGGAAGGGGCGGGGTGAAATGGTCAGGGTGCTCATCGCCGAAGACATGCATATGCTGCGCAAGGCGCTGGTCGCCCTGCTGGAATTCGAACCCGATATCGAGGTCGTGGCCGAATTCTCCAGCGGCGCCGATATTCTGCCGCGGGCCCGTCAGCTCCGCCCGGACGTCGCGATTCTCGACATCGATCTGCCCGGCGTGGACGGGCTGACCGCCGCTGCCGAGCTGCACACCGCCGTTCCCGAATGCCGGACCATGATGCTCACCAGCCTCGGCCGCCCCGGAAATCTGCGGCGCGCCCTCGCGGCCCATGTCGCCGGTTTTCTGCTCAAGGACAGCAGCCCGGCCACCCTGTGCGATGCCATTCGCGCGGTCGCGCGGGGCGAGCGGGTCATCGATCCGCAACTCGCCCTGGCCGCCCTGGACGACGGCCCGCAGCCGCTGACCCCGCGCGAGCTGGAGGTGCTGCGGATGGCCTCCGAGGGTGAGGAGGCCACCCGTATCGCGGCCCGGCTCTTCCTGTCGGTGGGGACGGTGCGCAACTACCTGACCTCCGCCGTCACCAAGCTCAACGCGCGCAACCGGGTCGACGCCATCCGGATCGCCCGCGAGGCGGGCTGGCTGTAGCGGGCGCTGAGCAGGTATCCCCGTCAGACCGTCACGCCGTTCAAGCCGTCACCGCCGGGCCGAACTCCTCCTCCGTACCGCGCCCCCGCCCGCCGCGCGGCGCCTCCGTGGCCACCTCCAGCTCGGCCCGCAGCTCGAACCGGCCGTCGGACCGCAGGTCCGCGGACAGCCGCCCGCCGAGCCCCGACAGCCGCACCCGGAGGTTGCCGATCCCGCTGCCGCCGTCGGCACCGGCGGTGCCGGGGGCGCTGTCGGCGCGCAGGAGGGGGGATGGCTTGCCCACCCCGTCGTTCACCAGCGTCAGCCGTACCGTGGACCCCGCCCGCCGGGCCGTGATCGCGCAGTGGTCCGCCTTGCTGTGCCGCAGCACGTTGGTCAGCCCCTCGCGCAGCACGCTCGCCAGCACCGTGTCCACCCGCTCGGGCAGCGGCCCGCAGTCGATGTCCGCGGTGGCCCGGATGCCCGCCGCGGCCAGCATGGACCGGGCCGTCTCCGCCTCCGCGGCCAGCGACATCTTGCGGTAGCCGCTGGCCACCGCGCGTACGTCGGCGAGCGCCTGACGGGACGTCTGGAGGATCTCGGCCAGCTCCTGCCGGGCCCGGTCGTTCTGCCGGGGCACCAGCCGGTGCACCAGCTCGCACTTGAGGGTGATGGTGGAGAGGCTGAGCCCGAGCAGATCGTGGACGTCCCGGGAGAACCGCAGCCGCTCCTGCGCGACCGCCAGCCGGGCCAGCTCCGCGCGCGACCGGGAGACCTCGGCGACGAGCCCGGAGAGCCGGGAGAGGCCGAACACCACCAGCCCGGTGATCGTGGTGGAGACGGTCGTGTACGCGACCTTGTCCCAGCCGAACCCCACCTGGAACAGCAGCACATCGGTGATCACCAGGATCGCGGCGAACGTCGGCCACGACACCGCCGGAGCCAGCACCAGCAGCGCGGAGCCCGCAAGGAAGCCGGGCATGCCCAGCCACGCCTGCTCGAAGACGGCGAACGGCAGGAAGGTCAGCGTCGCCTGGAGCAGCAGCGTCCAGTGCCGGGCGGCGGCCAGCCGGGGCGCCAGCGCGGGGAAGGAGTGCGTCAGCTGGATGCCCAGCAGCACGGCCAGCACGGGCAGGATCTCCAGCATCCGCACCACCGCGTCCATCGCGCTCCCCGGGGGAAGCCCTTCGGCCACGTACGTCACGGCGACGGTGAAGTAGCCCAGGAGCACCACCACCGTGATCACCACGGCCAGGCGCGGCGCCAGGTCGTCGTGGTCGCGCGGCGGCTTTTTCCCGGCATCGTCGGGCAAGAGGCTCCTCTGCACTCGTCCTCCGGATGGTCGGGCCGGATTGGGCGGCTTGCCCGAGAGTATCCGATCTTTTGCGGGGGAGGAGGGGGTGCGGCGAAGACTCATGGTGTACACAGAGTTACGGGTTGTCACCGGCGATCACAGGAAGAATCACAGGAAAAGGGGAACGGGATTCAGCTCGCCGTACGCGGTCGGCCGCCGCAGCCGCCCCAGGGTCACCGGGACCTCGTAGAGCCGGCCGGGGGCGAACCGGGGCCAGTGCGGGCGCAGTCCGGGCACCAGCACCTTGGCCACGGGCAGTCCCACATCCGGCCGGGTCTGGTCCAGCACCAGCAGCTCCATCCCGCGCGCCCGGACCGCCTCCCGGACGGCCCGTACGGCGGCCAGGGCGTCACCGTCCGGGGGAGCCGCCATCCACGGTGGGGGCGCCGCGTCCCGGTCGGGCGTCAGATAGGGCTGGTTGGCGGTGGTCGCGGTACGGAACCAGCGCAGCGCCTCCGGGTCGGCCGCGCCGTATCCGCCGCCGTCGGCGCGGGCCTCGACCACCGCGGGCAGCATCTGGTTCAGCTCGGCGAAGGCGTGGCACAGCGCGGTGTGCCGGTCGAAGTGGGCGCCGAAGCCCAGCGTGATGTCCTCGGCGGGCTTGTCGGTCCGGCGGGAGAGCGCGGCGACCACCGGGATGCCGAAGTCGGTGGTGAGGTCCAGGGCCCACACCTCGCGCCGCAGTCCGGCGTGGGCGCGGCGCAGTTCGGTCAGCCAGGGGTCGTCGAAGGTGTCGAGGGCGAGCGCGGGCTGACGCGTGCGGTTGTACCACCACAGGGCGACAGCGTCCCGCTCCACCAGCTCCAGGAAGCCCCGTACGACGGCGTCGGCCAGGGTGGACCCGGCCGCCGCGCCGTTGGAGTCCGCCTGGCAGCAGCGGTGTCCCGGGGGCTGCGGGGCGCCGTAGTACAGCAGCGCGGTGGGCAGCAGCCGGTGCCGCTCGGCGGTGAGCGACCACACCGGCGTCCAGTCGAGTTCGGCGTCCACGTCGAACGGGTCGGGAAGCCGGTGGCGCGCGGGCGTGGCCCGGTCCGGGAGCCTTCGCGCGAACTGCCGCGGGTCCACGAGCTGGACGGTGTCCGGATGCACCGCCTCCGCCGGATCCAGCGCGCGGTAGGCGGCGCGGCGGCGCGGCTCGTCGCCCTGGAAGTGGCCGCTGTAGTGCTCCAGGGCCTCGCACAGGGCGCTCGCCCGGGCCTGCTCGGCGGTCCGCCCCTTGCCGTGGGCGGCGGCCCGCAGCCCGGACCGCACCGCGTCCAGCCCGCTCGGCGGGGCGGTCGGCCCGGCCGGGGTGGCGTGCGGGCTGTACGTGACGTACGCGGCGTAGGAGGGATGCCGGGCGTGGTAGCAGTTGAGGAACGCCGGGCCGCGCGGATCGCGGCGGATCTCGGTGACCAGCCCGGTGACGGGGTCGACCAGGTGGCCGTACCGCTCCATGACGCGGCGCGGTGAGGCGTCGTCGGCGGCGGCAGCGTCTCCATGGTTGTCATGCGGCTCACGCGGCGACGGCAGGGCCAGCGGTGCCCGTATCCGCTCCGCGACCAGCGCCGGATTCCCGCACCCGGCGCACTGCGGGCGGCGGGAGAGCGGATGGCGGTTCACGGTGGCGGTGAGGCTGTCCAGGGTGCACAGCGTCCGCTGCCCCGGATGCCGGTGCCCGGCCAGCCACTTGGCGGCCTCCAGCGCGGCCAGCTGGAGCGCGGCCGCGCGGCTCGCGGGCAGGGAGGCGGGCGGCCGCGGCACCGGCCCCGGGCGGCCCAGCCTGCGCTGGAGGTACGCCTCGGCCTGCCGTCCCCGCCAGAGCCGGTCGGCCAGACACGCCCAGCACGGGTCGTCGGGGGCGCCGAGGAACGGGCCGAGCCACGCCTGGGTGCCCACCGGTTTGACGGGCAGCCAGCGGCGGCCCGCGGCGCGATGGGCGGCGTCGACCGCGGCGAGCCGCGGATCGAGATAGTCGTCGCACACCACAAGGGTGAGTTCAGCGTCGCCGTGTTGACGCGGGTCGACTTGACGTACGGCCCATCGGCACTCCCGGCCCTGCGCGGCCGTCGCCGCCGCCCGGTCGTCCGGTTCCTCCTGCGCCGGGGACACCGGCCGCAGCCCCGCCGCCCGCAGCGCCCGGACGACTTCGGCGGGGTCGGCCGAACCGAGGATCACCGATGCCACGGAGGCGGCGGCCGGGCGGGCGGCCGGGCGCGCGGCCGGGCGTATGGAGCGGCCGTCGCCATCGCCGCCGCTCAGCCCGGCCAGCTCCCAGTACGCCTCCTCGGGCCCGGGTGTGTGCGCGGGCTCCCGCTCGGACACCAGCCCGGCCGCCCGCAGCCGCGCGATGACCCGCTCGGCCTGCCCCGCGGGCACCGCGTCCGGCCGGCCGCCGGGCGCGCGGGCGGCCTCGGTGAGGATGTGCGCGAGGTCCCGCGACCCGTCCAGCAGCGGCGCGAGCGCGGCGATCGCCCGGCCGTGCAGCGCGGTGACGCCGTGCTCGGAGACCAGATAGACGGCCTCGCCCGGCACCGGCTCGACCCGCAGATGCGGGGTGAATCCCAGTTCGCCCACCATGCGTCCGCGCCCCCTCATTCCCCGCTGAACGTGCAGATGCAGATGCGCGGTGCGACGACCGGCCAGGAGGCGTCGGTCAGGTCCTCGATGACCAGGTCGTCCAGGTCGGTCAGGTCGTGAGGGGCGTCCGGGCCGTCAGGGCCGGGATCCGGGACCACCCCGGCCGTGTCGGCCAGGGACTGCGTGGGTTGCGGGGGGATGGAGGCTTCCGTCATCACAGGCTCTCCTCGGGTGTGAATTTGTCATGGGTCGAACTCCCAGGACTCATACCGAGTTCGGGATTCCGGCACTGGTCGGATGCACCGCTCACCCGCGAGTCTTTTGTGTGCCTCGATGGCACGGCCGCGCGGCCAGGAGGCACCTGACGGACCGTTGACGGAGGTACAGGACCATGGACATCAAGGTGTTGGGGCCGCTGAGCGTCGAGGCGTGCGGTCAGTCGATCGTGCCCAGCGCGGGCAAGCCGCGGCAGATCCTTGCACTGCTTTCCGTCTACGCCAACCAGATGCTGCCGGTGCCCACTCTTATGGAGGAAATCTGGGGCACGCAGATGCCGCGCAGTGCGCCCACCACCTTGCAGACCTACATCCTCCAGCTCCGCCGCAGGCTGGCCGCCGCTTACGGCCCCCAGGCGCCGCAGGCGTCGAAGGACGTGCTGGCCACCCGGTACGGCGGCTATGTCCTGGAGGCGCAGCCCGGCGCGGTCGACATCCATGAGTACGACCGGCTGGTGGCCGCGGGGCGCGACGCGCTCGACGCCGGGGACGATGTCGAGGCGTCCCTGCTGCTGCGCGAGGCGCTCGCGGTCTGGCGCGGTCCGGCGCTGGTGGATGTGCGGGTCGGTCCGGTCCTGGAGATCGAGCTGGCCCGGCTGGAGGAGAGCCGACTCGGCGTCCTGGAGCGCCGCATCGAGGCCGATCTGCGGCTGGGCCGCCATGCCGAGCTGCTGACCGAGCTGACCGAGCTGACCGCCCGTCATCCGCTGCACGAGGGGCTGCACGCCCAGTGCATGGCCGCGCTGTACCGGGCGGGCCGCCCCTGGCAGGCGCTGGAGGTCTACCAGGGGCTGCGCGCCCGGCTGGTCGAGGACCTGGGGCTTGAGCCGTCGCCACGGCTCCAGAAGCTCCAGCAGGCGGTGCTCGCCTCCGACCCCGCGCTCGACGTCGACCTCGAAGGGCAGTGGCGCCGGCCGGTGCTCGACCTGTTCGCCGCCTGACCCGCCCTTCCGGGACGGTCCGTCCGACGCCCTGCCCCATTTGGCTGCTTGACCGCTCCACCGCTCCACCGCTCCACCGCTCCACCGCTCGACCCGCCGTACAGGCCCCGTCACCTCCCCAGGGCCCTCCCGGTGCCCCCTCCCCCCAACGCCCGGCGCCGCCCTTCAGCCGGGTCTGCTACGGCTCCGCTGCCCGATCCCCCCGCGCGGGCAAGCGGAGCCGTAGCGCATTTCCTGCCGACCGTCAGTCCGCTACACCCCGTCCGCTACACCCCGTCCGTAAAACTGCCCGCCCGACACACCGCCCGTCCGACACCAGCCGAGGGGGCGCGCCTTGCGCATCATCGATCTGTCCACACCGGTGGACGCCCCCGCGCCCTGCGGCGCCACCGGTGCGTACGGGAGGCCGCGCGTCATCGACCGGATGCCGGTGGAGTGGTGCCTGCGCCCGGCGCACGTCCTGGACATCACCGGCGCCGACCCGGACACCCGCACCGCCGGGGTCGAGGACATCGAGAAGGCGCTCGCCCGGACCGGCTGCCGCCCGCGCCCGCTGGACGTCGTCCTGCTGCAGACCGGCGCCGCCTGCTGGGCCGGTACGCCCCGCTACTTCACCGACTTCACCGGTCTCGACGGCCCCGCCACCGACTACCTCCTCGACCTGGGGGTCCGGGTGATCGGCACCGACGCGTTCAGCCTCGACGCGCCCTTCCGCGACATGATCCGCCGCTATCACGCCACCGGCGACCGGTCGGCGCTGTGGCCCGCGCACTTCGCGGGCCGCCGCCGGGAGTACTGCCAGATCGAGCGGCTGGCGGGGCTGGACACCCTGCCGCCCACCGGGTTCCGGGTCGCCTGCTTCCCCGCGCGGACCCCGGGTGCGGGCGCGGGCTGGACCCGCGCGGTGGCCCTTCTCGACGAGGTGTGAGCCCGGTGGTGACGGCGCACCAGGAGATCGACACCGAGGTCTGTGTGGTCGGCGGCGGCCCGGCCGGTCTCGTCCTGGCCCTGCTGATGCTGCGCTCGGGGGCGCGGGTGACGGTGCTGGAGCGCGCCCGCGCGCACGAGCGGGATTCCCGCGGCGAGATCCTGCAGCCCGGCGCGCTGGCGCTGCTGGACGAGCTGGGGGTGCTCGCCGGGGCGCGGGCGCGCGGCGCCCAGGAGCACGACCGGTTCCGGCTGTTCGAGGGTGACCGGATGCTGCTGGAGGCCGACTACCGGCTCCTCCCCGCCCCGTACGACCATCTGCTGTCCCTGCCCCGGACGCATCTGCTGGACGAACTCCTCGCCCACTGCCGCCGCTCGACCGGCTTCCGCTATCTGCCCGGCCGGAGGGTCGGCGGTCTGGTGTGGCGGGACGGGCGGATCGCGGGGGTCACCGCCGACGGTCCGGCCGGGCGCTGCACCGTGCGGGCCCGGGCCGTGGTCGGCGCGGACGGCCGCTACTCCCGGGTCCGGCGGCTGGCCGGTATCGCCGCGGGCCGCACCGAGTCGCTGCACCAGGTGCTGCTGTGGTGCACGCTCAGGGCGGGCGGCACGGACGCTCCGCCGCTCCGCGAGGTGCGGGTGTTCCGCACCGGGGACGGCCCGGTGGTGGTCTACGGTTCCTGGCCGGACCGCGTCCACCTCGGCTGGACGCTGCCCCAGCACGGCCACCGCGCCCTCACCGCGCTCGGCCCGGACCGGGTCAGGGAGCGGCTCGCGCGTGCCGTGCCGCCGTACGCCACGGCCATCCGCGAACAGGTCCGCGCCCTGGGCGACCTCGGGCTGCTGGACGTCTTCTCGGCCCGCGCCCGGCGCTGGGTGGACGACGGGCTGGTGCTGATCGGCGACGCCGCCCACACCCATGGCCCGATCGCCGCCCAGGGCATCACGCTCGCGATCCAGGACGCGGTGGTGCTGCACCCCGTGCTGGCCGGCGCGCTGGCCGCGGGCGACCTCGGCGCGGATCGCCTCGCCGCCTTCGAAGGGCGCCGGGGGCCCGATGTCGCGGCCGTCATACGGATGCAGACCCGGCAGAGCCAGGCCCTGCTCTCGGGCAGCGCGTTCGCCACCCGTGTGCGCCCCTGTCTCGCCCGCGCGCTGCGCCACACCCCACTGCACCGCAAGATGCTCCAACGCATCGCGTTCGGCGGTCCGTCGATCCGCGTCATGGATGCCCGGGACGCCAGGGCGTGCGGTCGCCCATGAGCGGGCCCCGGCCCGCGTTGGCCCCGGCCCGGGTCGAGGCGGGCTCGAGTCAGGGCGGCGACCATGGCGTTCTCACGAGAACGCCATGCCGGGATCGACCGCGAGGAGGGCGCCCATGGTGCCGACGGTGTCACACGCAGCCGGGCTGTCCGTCGTCGTGCTGGGCGGCACCGGGGCCATGGGCGGCGCGGTCCGGCGCGCCTTCGAGGCCGTGGGCGCCCGGGTGCTGGTGGTCTCCCGGCGTGAGCCGGAGCCCGGTGAGGTCGTCTCCTGGGCCGGGCTGGATCTGACCCGCGCACCGGCCGGGCAGCTCTCCGCCCTGCTCGCCGAGGCCGCCCCCGATGTCGTGGTGAACGCGGCGGGGCTCACCGGCGGCGCCACCGAGGAGCAGTTGGCCGAGGCCAACGCCGGGTTGGTGCGCACCCTGGTGGAGGCCGCCGCGGCGCTGCCGTACCGGACCCGGCTGGTGCAGCTGGGCACCGTCCACGAGTACGGCCCGGTGTGCCGCGGCGTCGGCATCACCGAGGACCTGCCGCCCGCGCCGGTCTGCGCGTACGGCCGTACCAAGCTGCTCGGCGCGCAAGCCCTGCTGCGCGCCACCCGGGCCGGCGCGGTGGACGGCACGGTGCTGCGGATCGCCCATGTCTTCGGCCCCGGGGCGCCCCGCGCCGACCTCCTGGGCACCGTCGCCCGCCATCTGGCCTCCCACGGCCCCGGCCCGCTGCGGCTGGAACCGCTGGCGGGGCGCTGGGACTTCGTGGACGTCCGTGATGTCGCCGCCGCGGCCCTCGCGGCGGCGACGGCGCCCCGGGCGAGCGGACAGGTCGTCAACATCGGCTGCGGCCAAGCGCTGAGCGTGCGCCGGCTGGTGGAGCGGATGATCGTGCTCAGCGGGCTCGGCGTGCCGCTGGTGGAGGAGCCGGGGGCCGGCGGTCACCCCGCGGGCCCCGCCTGGCAGCGGGTGGACATCTCCCGGGCCCGGCTGCTGCTGGGCTGGCGGCCGCGGTTCGGCACGGTCCGGTCGCTGCGCGACCAGCTGGCCGAGGCGGGAGCGCCGGACCGGGCGGTGGTGGCGCGACCATGATGGATCTCGGCCTGGCCGGGCGTACGGTCCTGGTCACCGGTGCCACCGGCGTCGTCGGCCGGGCCGCCGCCCGCGCCTTCGCGGCGCAGGGCGCGCGGGTGGCGTTGGCCTTCCGTAACCGCCGCGAGGTCGCCGAGGAGCTGGCCGCCGAGCTGGCGGGCCCCGACGGCAACCGGGCCTTCGCGGTGCCGTACGCACTGGAGGACTCCGCGTCGCCGCGCTGGGTCGTGGCCGCCGTCGAGGAGCGCTGGGGCGCGCTCGACGTCCTGGTGGCGAACGCGTGGCGGCGGGGCGCGCGATGCGATCCGCGCGCCCGTTTCGAGGACATCCCCGAGGGGGACTGGCTGCCGGTCGTCGCGGACAGCCTGGCCCCGGTGATCCGTACGGTGCAGTGCGCCGTCGTCGGGATGCGGGAGCGCGGCTGGGGCCGGATCGCGCTGGTGTCCTCACGCCGGGTGCCCGACGAGTTCCACGGCGCGGCCGAGGCCGGGCTGCAGGGCCTGGCCCGCGGCCTCAGCGGACAGGTGGCGACGGACGGCGTGCTGGTCAACGCGGTGTGCCCGGAGGGCGCGCCCTCCGGGGCCGGGGCCGCGGCGCGGACCCTGCTGTTCCTCTGCTCGGCGGCCAACACCCATCTCACCGGCCACACCCTCACGCTCACAGGCGGCTGACCGGGGAGGGATCGTGCGCGTCCTGTTCACGACCTGGGCCCCGGGCGGGCATCTGGTCGCGCTGGTGCCGCTCGCCCGGGCGTTCCTCGCGGCGGGGCACCAGGTGCGGGTCGCGGTCCCGGGCGGCTGCGCGGCGGCGGTCGCGCGGGCCGGGCTGATGCCGGTGCCCGCCGGTGTGCTGCCCCGCGCGCTCGGCACGCCACCGGCCGTGGCGCGCCGCTGGCGCGGCATCTGGCCCGCGGACTGGCCGGTGCGGCCCGGGGTGCTCGGCCCGGAGCAGCGCGGGGCGCTGCGCGCCCTCGGCGACCGGCGGGTGGCCATAGCCGAGGCGATGGCCCAGGGGCTGGTGGCCTACGCCCGCTGCTGGCAGCCGGAGCTGGTGGTGCACGACGCGAGCACGTACGCGGGCACGGTGGCCGCGGCGGCGCTGGGCGTGCCCGCGGTCGGCCAGCTGTGGGGGAGCGCGGCGCTGCTGCGCCTCGACCGGCAGCGGCTGGACGGGCCGCCGCTGCCCGGCTACGCCCGCCTGATGCGGCGTTACGGCGCGGACCCGGCGCGCGAACCGGAGCTATGGCTCGACCCCTGCCCGCCGAGCCTGGCCCTGCCCTCGCCGGAGCGGCGGCTTCCGGTGCGGTTCGTCCCGTACGAGTCGCCGTATGAGACGCCGTACGAGTCGCCGCATGGGGCGTGCGAAGGGGCGTACGGCGCGGCGGGCGACCCGTCGTACGATCCGGTCCGCCCCGGGCCGGGCCCCGGGCCCACCCGGATCTGTGCCGCGTGGGAGGACCCCGCGGGCCCGCCCGAAGCCGTGCGGGCGGCGCTGCGGGCGGCCGAGGCGCGCGGGGTGGAGGTCGTCCGGCTGGGCAGCGCCGCCGAGGGGCGGCCGCCCGCCGGACCGCTGCACCGGGCGCTGCCGGGCTGCCGCGCGGTGCTCCACCAGGGCGGCGGGGCCGCCGTGCTGGTCGCGGCCGCGGCCGGGGTGCCGCAGCTGATCGTCGCGCCCCGTCCCGAGCAGCAGCTCAACGGCGCGCGGGTGGCCCTCACGGGCGCCGGGGCGTATAGCCCCGCCGACGTCCTCGGCGGTTCGCCGCGCACCGCCCGGGCCGCCGGCGCCCAGCTGGCCCGGGACCTCTTCGCGCTGCTGGAACAGCCTTCGTACGTGGTCGCGGCCCGCGCGCTGCGGGAGGAGGCCCGGTCGATGCCCGGCCCGGAGGCGGCGGTCGTACGGCTGACGGCCCGCGCCTAGGCCGACCCCTGGGAGCTGGAACCCTGGGACATACGAAAGGCCCCTCACGCGTGGTGAGAGGCCCTTCGTATGTCGGTGCGCCGCCAGGGACTCGAACCCCGGACCCGCTGATTAAGAGTCAGCTGCTCTAACCAACTGAGCTAGCGGCGCCTGCTGACGTAGGAGACCTTAGCACCCGGGTCAGGCGAAGTGAAAATCGATACCTTTCAGCCCGGAAACAGCGCGGGTTCGCTGGTCACAGCCGTGTCGTCGGCGTCCGTATCGGCGTCCGTGTCGGCGGCGGCACGGAGCGTGCGGGCCGCCCGCACGCAGGCCCACAGCAGCACCTCGGGCCCGGGGAGCCACGGGCTGCGGACGTCGGGGGCGACGAGCCAGCGGGGCGAGGGGGCGTCGTACGAGGCGATCTCCGCCGGGGGCTCGGGCTCCGCCGGGCCGGGGTCCAGGGGGTCCAGGGGGTACAGGGGCGGCACGGTCACCGTGTCCCCCCAGCCGTAGCAGAGCAGCGGCGGCGCCGTGCCGCCCCACTCCTCCCAGCTGAGCAGCGCGGGCAGCCGCTGGGCCGCGCCCGGGGTGGCGAACAGCATGACCCGGCCGCCCTGAGCGGCCACCGGACCCGTGCCGGGTCCATCGGTCCATAACCGGCTCACCACCCGGCGCCCGAAGAGCGCGTCCATGCTGACGACGTCGAATGCGGTGCCGCACGGCAGCGGGACCGAGGCCGCCGGATGCTCTGCCCAGAGCGCGTGGACGCCGCGGGGGGACCGGCTGGCGGAGGCGAGCCAGTCCGCGCCGGCCGGGGTGACGTAGGAGGCGGTGTGAAGTGAGTCCCGAGGCGTTCTGCTCATGTTTCTACAATTACCGTCGGCAGGGGAGGCGTAGGGGGATGCGGCAAAACCGGGACATGGCGCGGGGCGATGGGGTACCTTCCCCTCGCATATGCCCCCGGCGCATGATCGCGGCAGGACGCCACTCGTTCGTGGGGTTTTTTCGTTTCGTGGGGTTTTTCCGTACGGAGCGCGCCCATCAGTCCGGCAGCTCGCCACTTTGTATTAGTTCGCGACCGAACTCGATCATCTTTTTGGCGTAGTCCTCGGTCCACTCCGCCCGCTCGGCGATCACGGCGGGGGTCAGCCGGTCGAACCGTCTCGGGTCGGCGAGCTGCGCGGCCGCCATCGCCTGGAACTCCATGGCCCGGTCCGTCGCCGCGCGGAACGCGAGCACCAGCTCGGTCGAGCGGGTGAGCAGTTCGCGGGGATCCTCGATCGACTCCAGGTCGAAGAAGTGCGCCTCGTCCTTGACCGCGGCGGCAGGTTCGAAGAGCAGCGCGGCCGGTTTCATTCGCCGTGGCGCGGCGCTGTGCGGGCCGTGAGCCGCATCCGGCTCGGGCATGTGATCTCTCCTCCTGGGTCGTGAGACACGTTCGGTGCACGGTGCGTCCTGCTCCCATTGTCGCGCGAGAGGCAAGAGCGCCGCCTTCACCAGGGGTGTCTCCCCACCGGCCCCTCTCCCGAACCCAGCGCCCGGCCCCGGGATCGGCCGGCGGACCGGCCCACCCCTAGGGTCGCCAGGAGACGCGGTGTTCGGCCAGATGCGACAGGACCGCGTGGTTCGCCTCCCAGCCGTCCGGGAACTTCACCGTCACCCCCAGCTGCACCGGCTCCGTCGACGGGTGCTCGTCCAGCAGCTCCGCCACCCCCGCCCGGCACACCACCACACACGCGTGCCGGTGGCGCGACGCCAGCACGCACAGCCGGCCCGTCTCCAGGTGGAAGGCCGTCGCGTCCGGGCGGCCGGACAGCGGGTGCAGCACCACCGTCAGATCGAACTCACGTCCCTGGAGTCGGTTCGCCGTATCGACGGTGACGCCCGACACGCCCAGCTCCGCCAGCGCCGCCCGCACGGCCGCCGCCTGGTCGCGGTGGGCGGTGCCGACGGCGATCCGGTCGGCGGTCAGCGGCACCGGCTCGTCGGCGCGCTCGCTGACCGCGGCGCCGCCCCGGTCCAGCGTCCGCCGGACCACCTGGGCCACGGCCGCCACCGCCTCCGGGTCGGTGCGCGGCGTACGGCGGGCGGGCAGCTCCAGCAGCCCCCACCCCGCGACGGCGGCCTCGTCCAGCACCCGGTCAGGGCCCGAACCGTCCGAGGCCACCCCGAAGCTCAGCCGCCGGTCGCCGTGGTCCGTACCGCTGCGGAAGGGCGTGTACGGATAGAACGCGTCCGAGACCAGCGGCGCCGCCGACGCGGGCAGCCGCCAGGACACCGGCAGCCGGTGCTGCGGGAGCTGCGGATTGTGGGCCAGGAGCGTGGTCACCGCGCTCGCCGACGGGTCGTACGAGAGCCCCGCCCACTGATCGGCGCCCACCACGCTGAACGGGTCGAGCTGCCCGGGGTCGCCGACGAACAGCGCCCGCTCGAAGAGCCCCGCGACGGCCAGCAGCGCGTCCGAGCGCATCTGGTACGCCTCGTCCACGATCGCGTGGCTCCACGGCTCGACGTTCTTGACGTGCGCCCACTTGGCGGCCGTGGAGACGACGATGCCGAGCCCGGCCAGATCGGCTACCTTCGCCGAGCAGCGCACCGCCGGATGCCCGTCGAGCACCGGGTCGTACGGATGCGGATCGCTGCTGTGCAGCCGGCCGACCGGAAGGTCCGGGTCCGCCGTGGCGAGCCGGTCCACCAGGTCGTCCACCTGCGCGTTGGTCTGCGCGACCACCATCAGCGGCCGCCCGGCGGCGGCCAGCTCCCGGGCCGCCCGGACGACCAGCGTGGACTTGCCCGCACCGGGCGGGGAGTCCACGACGACACCGCGGTGCGTGCCGTGCAGCGTGTCGTGCAGGATCGCGTCGGTCGCGCGCGCGGCCGCGGCCGACGGGTCGAACGGCTCGCCCCTCCCCGCACGGGCCGCCCGGTCCGTGGCGATCACAGATAATCCTCCTCGGTCACGGGGTCGGGGGCCTGATCGGGCGCGGCGGCGCCCGGCGGGCCGCCGTGGGTCCAGGGCGTGCTCTCGGGGTCGGGCAGGTCCGGGCCGCCGCGCGGGGCGTGCTCGAACAGGGTCCAGCACACCCGGTCGCCCGGCTCGGGCACCGAACCCGGCTCCGGCTCCTTGCCCCGGCCCATCCCACCGGTCAGCCGGACCACGAACGCGACGGACGCCCGCCCGGGCTCCACGGGCTCCTCGGCATCCCCGGGTTCGTCGGCCTCCCCGGCGAACTCCGCGGTCTGCGTCCGGCCGTCGTCCATCACCCGGTACAGCTTGATCCGCTCGGCCAGATGCGGACGGTCCGCGGTGCGCACCGTGACCAGCGGCCTCGGCCGCGGCACCTTCGCCTCCGACCAGGCCATCTCCACCTCGGTGACCTCGCCGGCGAACGCTTCACCGGACAGCCGCCGCCCCGCCATGACCAGCGGATCGTCCAGCGCCTCGTGCGCGTCCAGCTGGGCCTGCGCGGTCTCCCGCGCCGCGAGCTTCTGCGCCGCCGTCACCGCGTCGTCCCGCCTGGGCTGGGGCGGCTCACCGGCCCGGATCCGGTCCCGGTGGGCCGTGTACGACCAGCGGTCCCGCTTCCAGCGGTCCGCCACCCGTGCCCCCTCCGGCAGGCCCCGCAGCAGATCCACGCCCCGCCACAGCGCGTCCCAGGTGGGCCGTAGCTGGGACGCGAGCAGCTCGCGCAGCTCCGCCTCGGCCGCCCGCAGCCGCGCCTCCCCGCCCGCCACGCCGCCGGTCACCTCGGACCGCGCCGCGTCGTACCGGGACATCGCCGGGGCCAGCAGCTTGTTGTCGAAGGCCGGATCGGTGGCGGGGCCCGCGGGCGGGTGCAGCAGCTGCCCGTCCCCGTCCCGCGCCGACTCGGTGTGCAGCGCCGCCTCCGCGCCCGAAACACCCTCAGGCGGGTCGATCCAGGCCAGCAGCGACCCCAGGTGCTGGTCCTCCAGGTTGCTCTGCCCGGTCGCCCAGTGCCGGCCCAGCAGCTCGGTCAGCGACAGCAGCAGCGAGGAGCCGGGCACCCGGGACCGCTCCCCGTAGTGCGTCAGCCACCGGCCGAGCAGCGGCACGCGCGCGGGCGCGGGGAACGGCGTCTCCGGGTCCTGCTCGGCGGTGCGCCGGAACCGCATCGACCGCCCCAGCAGCCGTACGAACGCCACGCCCGCGCCGCTGGGCACCAGCAGCTGCGGCGCGTCCGCGCACAGCTCGACCTGGACCGGCACCTTCTTCCCGGTCTCCGGGTCGGTCTCCTTGCGCTCCTCCAGCTCGACGTCGTCCGCGTACCCCTCCAGGTACGGAAGCATCTCCTCCGCCAGCTCGGAGAGGAACGCGAACCGCAGGTCACGGTTGCGCGGCTGCGCCACGATCAGCAGCCGCGGCGCCTCCCGGTCGGTGCCCACCAGGGCGCCGAGCGGTGCGCCCGTCTCGCCCGCGGTGGTCAGCGGCACGAACGCCAGCGGCCGCCGTGAGAGATGACGGTGCCGCACCGTGGCGACGGGCCGCGCCCGGCCCGCCCGGACGGCCTCCATCCGGGCCAGCGTGGTGATCAGCGACATACCGCCTCCGCGGGTCCCGCGGCGAGGGCGAGGGCCTCGGCGCGCAGGGCCGCCGCGCGCCGCAGGGTGTCCACGGCCGGGTCGCCGGTCGGCGCCGGGTCGTCGCCACCCTCGAGGGCGGCCGCCAGCACGGCCTCCACCGTGGTCAGCCCGCCCAGCTCGCCCCGGACTCCGCGCCCCAGCGACTCGACGGCGCCCTCCGTCCGGGCCCGCGCCCGGCAGTGGAGGGCCAGTTCGCAGGTGGACAGGCACTCGGGCGCGTACGCCGCGTCCACCGCCTCGACCGCGGCGGTCAGCTCCTCGACGGGCCGGGTCGCGGTCCGGCCGTCCTCGGTGAGCCGCAGGTCGAAGGTGGTGCCCTCGGGGAGGGCGGCGGCGATCTCCTCGATCCGGGTGAGCCGGCCCAGCTGCCGCCGGGTCACGGAGAGCTGCTTGCGCACATCGACGAACTCGGCGGTCGGCAGGTTGGAGAAGTCCTTGGGACAGACGAGCAGCACCTCGTGGCGCACCCGGGCCGAGACGCCGTCCTGCTTGCCCTCCGGGCCCTCCACGGGCTCCCCGAGGTGGGCCGCGATCCGCTCCAGGGCCAGGGCGTAGACGGCCGACTGCCGGGCCGCCGCGCCGACCTTGGCCGGGTCGGCGGCGCCGTCCACCATGGGGAAGGACTTGATCTCGATGACCGTCCAGGAGCCGTCGGGGTGCACCACGACCGCGTCCGGCTCCAGGAAGGCGGGGGAGCCCGCGACGTCCAGGCTCACCATCGGGTGGTCGAACAGCGCCCACCGCCCTGCCGCCGTGGCCTCCCGCAGCGCCAGCGCCGTACGGGCCGTACGCCCCTGGGGACCGGCAGCGGTCAGGTCGGGGGTCGCGGTGGTGTCCGGATCGGGCGCGGCCGAACCGTCGGCCAGCCGCTCGTGCAGCAGCCGCATGAGCAGCGCCCCGCGGTCGGCCTTGACCCGGGCCTCGAAGCTGTTGCCGCGCTGGTGCGCGAACTGGGACTGACCGAAGGGCGCGGGCGTCCCGAGCGCCCGCGCGAGCGCCCCCTTGTCGACCCCGGCGCCGTCGAGCAACGAGCGGCGGCGGCAGCCGGGGTTGGCCGCCAGTGCGGCCAGCGCGCGGGCGTCCATCGGATGCGGATCGATGGACGGGCCGCGCAGCTCAGCGAGCTGTTGCCGGAGCGCCGTCGGAGCTGCCGCCGCCCGTGCCGGTGCCCCGGGCGCGGCCGGCACCGGCACCGGCTTCCCGTCCGACGCCGTCGCCGCCATCCGTACGTTGCCTGTCCGCGCCCCTGCCCTGCTGTCGGGGGATCCGTTCCCGTTCACGGGCCGAAGTCTCGCACTTGTCACTGACATTCGCGGCCGCGCCCGTGTTTCCGCCCGTGTTTCCGGTGGCGCCCGCCTCAACGGCAGCGTCGGCCGTACGGGCCGCGGGGACGGTCGCGGGGGTGGCGCCGGCCGGGCGGAAGCGCTCGCGGACGGCGGCCGCGAGCCGCAGCGCGGGCCGGGTCAGCAGGGCGCCGGCCCCGACGGCGGCGGCACCGGCGGCCGCGTCGAGGAAGTAGTGGTTCGCGGTGCCCATCACCACGAGGGCGATGACCAGCGGATAGACCACGGCGACGATCTTCGACCACACCGAGCGCCCCTGCCACCACAGCGCTATTCCGCACCACAGCGCCCAGCCCACATGGAGGCTCGGCATCGCCGCGTACTGGTTGGTGAGCCCGCCCATGCCGCGCGGTGCGCTCGCGTCGCCGCCCCACCAGCCGTACGAGCTGTACTGGGCCATCGTGTCGACGAAGCCCTGGCCCGCCTCCAGGAGCCGCGGCGGGCAGGTCGGCACCACGACGAACCCGATCAGGCCGATCATCGTGGTGATCAGCAGCCAGGTGCGGGCGAAGCGGTAGTCCGCGGCCCGGCCGCGCTTCCACAGCCACACCAGGACCGCCGGGGTGGCCGCGTAGTGCAGCGACGCGTACACGAAGTCGGCCGGTATGCCTATCCAGGCGTGGCTGGTGAACAGGTCGTTGAGCGGTGACTCGAAATCGATGTTGAACCGCCGCTCGAAACGGAGGATTCCCAGGCCGTGGTTGACGGCCGTGGTCACATCGCCTTGGCCCAGAAGCCGACCGCCCGCGTACGCGAGGTACACCACCGCGATCAGCGGCAGCTCGGTCCACCAACGGGGCCGACTGCCCAGTGTCACTCCGGCACGGGGCGCGGTTTGGGGCATCCGGACGCTCTCCCAGTCAAAAATCAGGCGGCCACGACATGGCGCGCGATCAACCGTACGGTGTAGTCGAGGCGGCCCCCGCACCGCCCCCGGGGTCCTACGGCCGATGACCGCGCGAGGGGGAAGACGCCGGGAGTCCCCCCGAGGTTGCCTCTCGATCACGTGCGCGATGATGGGTGGACAGCGGACGGACAGAGTCTTGTTCCCCAGGGCGCGTACAGCGCAGAAATCCGCGGGCGGCCGGGTGGCACGGCGCACGGGGCGCGCGGCAGGCACGTATCCGGTGAAAGGCGACCCCTCATGGCACCACGCATCCTCCTGGCCCGGCACGGACAGACGCAGTGGTCGCTCGCCGGTAAGCACACCGGCCGTACGGACATCGCGCTGCTGGACGAGGGGCGGCGCGGCGCCAAGCTGCTCGGTGAGCGGCTGCACCAGGCCCCCTGGGCGGGCCTGCCGGACGTCGAGGTGCGCACCAGCCCGCTCGTACGCGCCAAGGAGACCTGCGAACTGGCGGGCTTCGGCGACCGGGCCCAGCCGTGGGACGCCCTGCTGGAGTGGGACTACGGCGCGTACGAGGGGATGACCCCGGGCGAGATCAAGTCGGCCCGCCCCGGCTGGCTCATCTGGCGCGACGGCGTCCCGGAGGGCGAGTCGCTCGCCGCGATCACGGCCCGGGCGGATGAGGTGGTGGGGTGGGCGCGCTCCGCCGACCGCGATGTGCTGGTCTTCGCGCACGGCCACATCCTGCGGACCCTGGGGGCCCGCTGGCTCGGCTACGACGTCTCCTTCGCGGCCCGCATACGCCTCGACCCCACGTCCCTGTCGATCCTGGGCTGGGCGTACGGCGAACCGGCCATCGAGCGCTGGAACGACACCGGGCCCCTGGCCTGACCCTCCGCCACCGGATCCCCCGTCAGACCGGGCTCTCGCGGCCGGCCTGCTGATAGCGGGCGAGGAAGTCCGCGACCGCCGCGTTGCGGCCGTGCGGGCGCAGCAGGCGGGCGGTGTCCTCCAGCATGCGGCGGATCCGGGAGGACGTGACCTGGTTCAGCAGGCCCAGGGCGCGGCCCGCCGCCGCGGCGGCCGCCTCCGGCTCGCCGTCCGCGACCAGGTCGCTCGCCAGTTCCGTGGTGAACAGGGCGATGTTGCGGGTGAAATGGGGCTTCTGGAGGGAGACCGCGCGGCGCGCGTGCTTCGCCGCGCGCCCCCAGTCGCCCAGGGCCGACCAGCACTGCGCCTCCAGCCCCTCGAGTTCGGCCTCGCCGAAGAAGGTCATCCACTCCGGGTCGTCGCCGCAGGGGCCGCGGCCGAAGAGCGACTGGGCGCGCAGCAGGGCCCGTTCGCAGCCGCTGCGGTCCGCCAGCCAGGCCCGGCCGCCCGCCTCGCGCAGCGCGATGAGCGCCAGCAGCCGGGGCGAGGCGAGCCGCCGTGCGGCCCGCTGCGCGGCCTGGGCGGCGCGTACGGCCTCGCGCGGGCGGCCCGCGTCGCGGGCCAGGAACGCGGTGTTGCAGAACGCGTGGGCCTCCAGGGCGGGATCGCCCGTGACGCGTGCGGTGGCCAGCGCCTCCGCGTAGTGCGAGCGGGCGTCGGTGAGCCGCCCGGAGTCATGGGCGAGCCAGCCCACCGAGATGGCCAACTCGCCGGCGCCCGCGTACAGCCGCTCCGCGACGGACCGGTTGTAGCCGCCCGCGTCGAGCAGCGCGTAGGCGGCGCTCAGCGGGCGCGCGGTGTGGACGTAGAGACTGTCCGCGCCGTGCCGGTCGTCCAGCAGCCGGATCCGCCGCACGGCCTCCTCCACGGCGGACGCCTCGGCCTGCCCGGCCCGTCGGGGGGTCCGCACGGCCTCGGCGGCGGCCACCGCGCCGCCGGCCATGAACGCACGCCGTAGCAGTTCGCTCTCCTCGAAGACGTCGATGTCGGCCGGGGCGCGGGGCTCCGGCTCCGGAAGCGGCACCGGCTCCGGACGGGGCGCCGGTACCGCAGCGGGCCCGACCGGGCGGCCCCGGACCGCCTCGCGGGGAATGAACCCCAGGTCGGTGAGGGCGCGGCCGGGGAACATATGGCGGAAGACGCGCTCGTAGGCGTAGTTGGGGCAGCGGATCGCGCCCGACTCGACGCGGCCGATGTAGCGCGCGTCGCAGGAGACCTGTTCGCCGATCTCGCGGGCCGCCCGCCGTACGGACGCCGCGAACTCGGCAGGTGAGAGCTGCCCGCGTAACAGCCGGAACGCGGTGTTCGGCCGGGGGGGCGAGGAAGACGACGATTCCGGAAGCGGCCTCATGGTGACCCTCCCTACGGTGCTGCCGTATCGGCGGGGGAGAACCGTACCGGTTAAGGCGTTCCTGACATTGGGGCATTTCCGGCAAGAAAGACAAGTCACCTGCGATCTGCCATGAACTGCCATCCTTTACGGCGGCATTCGGCCGTAGCCGTTGACACTGCCGAGCGTTGAACCCTGTGCAACCCGATGAAGAGGGAGGCCGGAGTGGACATCAGCCGCTCGCGGACGACTGCCCAACATCACCCGCGCCAGGACTGCGATCTGGTCACCGTGCCGGCCCGTCAGGGACTGGAGGCGGTGGACATCCTGCGCCGCGGCTGCGACGGCCTCGGCCCCGTGATGCACGACAACGCCTGCGACACCCTCGGCTTCCTGGTGCCCCCCGGCACCGCGGACGGCTGGGACATGCCGGGCAGCGCCTGCACCGAGACCGCCGGGCGCGGCATGCGCATAAGCGACGGCGGCGCCGCGGGGCAGGGCCCCACCCACTGGCTGGTGCCGCCGGACGCCGCGTACACCGGCGCCACGGACCCCGCGGAGCTGCGGGCCGCGCTCGGTGAGGCGGCCCGCACGATCGAGGCCGTCGACCGCTGTCAGTAGCCGCTGGTCAGGAGGGTGGCGGACCGGCTGTCGGTGGCCCGGCCCATACTGGGGCACATGGCGAAAGGCACGAAGAAGCGAGCGGCGGCGCGCGGGCGCGCGGCGGGCCGGGGGCGTGCCCCCGAGCCGATCATCGCACCCGTCGACGGGGGCCTCGCCGAGCTGGTGCCGGACCGCGACCGCCCGCGCGGCTGGACGCTGCTGCTGGACGGCAAGCCGCAGTCACACGTGGACCTGGACGACCCCGCCCACCTCGACTTCGAGTATCAGCGGCGGCTCGGCCACGCCGCCGACCTCGCCGCTCCGCAGGGGCGCCCGCTGCACGCCGTCCATCTGGGCGGCGGTGCCTTCACCCTGGCCCGCTACATCGCGGCGACGCGGCCCCGCTCCACCCAGCAGATCGTCGAGATCGACGCCGCGCTCGTCCAGTTCGTACGGCGCGAGCTGCCGCTCGACCCGGGCGACCGGATACGGGTGCGGGGCGCCGACGCCCGGGCCGGGCTCGCCAAGGTGCCCGAGGGCTGGGCCGATCTGGTCATCGCGGACGTCTTCAGCGGGGCCCGCACCCCCGCGCACCTGACCAGCCTGGAGTTCCTGGCCGAGGTCCGGCGGGTGCTGCGCCCCGGCGGGCTGTACGCCGCGAACATCGCCGACGGCCCGCCGCTGGCCCATCTGCGCGCCCAGATCGCCACCGCCCGCGCCGCGTTCGCCGAGGTGTGCCTGACGGCCGACCCCGCCGTGCTGCGCGGCCGCCGCTTCGGCAACGCCGTCCTGCTGGCCGCCGACCACGAGCTGCCGGTGGCCGAGCTGACCCGCCGCGCCGCCGGGGACCCGCACGCCGCCCGGGTCGAGCACGGCCGTGCGCTGGCGGACTTCACCGGCGGCGCGGCCCCGGTCACCGACGCGACCGCCACGCGGTCCCCGGCGCCCCCGGCGGCCGTCTTCGACTGACCGTTTCGGCTGACGGTTTTCGACTGACCGGTCCTCGACCGGCCGGCGAGCGGTGCGGCCCTGCCGATCAAGCGGAACGGCAAAACTGTGGCCATTCCACAGAGCTCGTCGTGGACCCCCGATTCCGCTCACTACCGTGGCGCGCGTACGACCACCCCCAACTTCGTTATGCAGGGCAGGCAGATGATGAGCCGCAGAAGCCGCCGCCGCAGCAGCACCATGGGCCGGAGCACGATGGCGATCGGAGCGACCGCCGTCGTCCTCGTGGCCGGAGGGGCGGCGTTCGCGCTGAGCGGCGCGATCGGCGGCGGGGAGTCGGTGGACGAGGCACCGGACCTGGGAGCGGGCGCGGGAACCGGGACGGGACCGGGGGCCGCGCCGGGGACGACACCGGGCACGGAACCGGGGACGACACCGGGGGAGGAGCCGGGGAACGACGCGGGGAAGCCCGCGAACGCGCGCTTCGCCCCGTACATCGACACCTCGCTCCACGTCCCCTACGACATGGTCGGCACCGCGAAGAAGACCGGCGTCAAGGAGTTCACCCTCGGCTTCGTCTCCCCCGGCGGCGGCTGCACCCCCCAGTGGGGCGGCAGGACCGGTCTCGGCGCCGACAAGGTGGCCGGGCAGACCGCGGCGCTGCGCGCGGCGGGCGGCGACATCCGGGTCTCCTTCGGCGGCCAGTCCGGGAACGAACTGGCCCTGGCCTGTTCCTCGGTGGAGGAGCTGGCCGCGGCGTACGGCGAGGTCGTGGACCGGTTCGGGCTGACCAAGGTCGACTTCGACATCGAGGGCAAGGCGCTGGAGAACGCCGCGGCCAGCACCCGCCGGGCGAAGGCCCTCACCGCGTTACAGAAGCGGAAGCCGGGCCTGGACGTCTCCTTCACCCTGCCCGTGCTGCCCACCGGCCTCACCAAGGACGGCGCCGAGCTGGTCGCCGACGCCAGGGAGAACGGGGTGAAGGTCTCCGCGGTCAACATCATGGCCATGGACTACGGCACCTTCTTCGACGGCGACATGGGCCAGTACGCGATCGACGCGGCCACCGCGACCCAGAAGCAGCTCAAGCGCGCGCTCGGGCTGAGCGACGAGGCGGCGTGGAAGACCGTCGCCGTCACCCCGATGATCGGCGTCAACGACGTCAAGAACGAGATATTCACGGTCGACGACGCCGCACAGCTGGTGCGGTTCGCCGAGGCCAAGGGGCTGGGCCGGCTGTCGATGTGGTCCGCGACCCGCGACAAGCAGTGCGCGGGCGGCACCCGGAAGGCCGCGTCGGCCATCTGCAGCTCGGTCGAGCAGGACGCGCTCGCCTTCACCAAGGCGCTGGCCGGCTACCGCGGCTGACCCGCCCAAGGCCCCGGCTAGTGGTGTGGGGTCTCCTGGTGTTCGCGGTACTCCTCGGCCGTCGGCTTGGCGATCTGACCGCCCTCGCCGAAGTAGAAGCGGGACAGCCGCGCCCGCAGCCGCACCGTGCGGGACAGCTTCCGTTCGACCCCGGCCCCGTCGACGGCCGGTGGCAGCTCCAGGGGCTCGTACTGCTCGTCGGCCATCAGCGTGTACCGCTCGCCCGGTGACAGCGGCTCGTGCACCTCGATGTACTCGCCGTGCGGCAGCCGATGGATGGTGCCGGTCTCGCGGCCGTGCAGCACCTTGTCCCGGTCGCGCCGCTGCAGACCGAGACAGACCCGTCTGGTGGCGGCGAACACCACGAGCGGCACCAGGAAGAAGCCGATCCGGCCGGCCCAGGTGATCGCGTTGATCGACAGATGGAAGTGGGACGCGAAGAGGTCGTTGCCGCCGCCGATCAGCAGGACCGTGTAGAGGGCGATCCAGGCCGCTCCGAAGGCGGTGCGGGTGGGGGCGTTGCGCGGGCGCTGGTTCAGATGGTGTTCGCGCTTGTCGCCGGTGATCCACGCTTCGAGGAACGGATAGAGCCAGATGGCGAGCAGCACCATCGGGAAGACCACGAGGGGGATGAAGATACCCAGGACCAGGGTGTGGCCCCAGAGGTTGATCTCCCAGCCCGGCATCAGCCGGATCAGCCCCTCGGAGTAGCCCATGTACCAGTCGGGCTGGGCGTCGGTGGACACCTGGTCGGGCCGGTAGGGGCCGTACATCCAGATCGGATTGATCTGGGCGATGCCCGCCATCAGGGTGGTGATGCCGAAGACGAGGAAGAAGAACCCCCCGGATTTCGCGACGTAAACCGGCCACAGCGGGGGACCCACGATATTCATGTTCTTCTTGCCCGGCCCCGGGTGATGGGTGTGCTTGTGATAGACGAGCAGAATCATGTGGAGAGCCAGCAGGCCGAGCATGATACCGGGGATGAGCAGCACATGGAGGGTGAAAAGCCTGGAGACGATGATCGTCCCGGGGAACTGCCCGCCGAAGAAGAAGAACGACAGATACGTGCCAACGATCGGAACCGACAGCATCGCGCCCTCCATGAAGCGCAGCCCGGTGCCGGAGAGCAGGTCATCGGGGAGCGAATAGCCCATGAAGCCGTCGAACATGCCGAGAATCAGCAGTCCGGCGCCGGAGAGCCAGTTGATTTCGCGTGGCTTGCGGAAGACGCCGTTGAAGAACGTGCGCATCATATGGGCGATCATGCTCGCGATGAAGAGCACGGCCGCCCAGTGGTGGATCTGCCGCATCAGCAGGCCGCCGCGCACGTCGAAGCTGATGTCCATCGTGGACGCGAACGCCTGCGACATGCGGATGCCGTTGAGCGGCGTGTAGCGGCCGTTGTAGACGACCTCGTTCATGGCGGGTTCGAAGAACAAGGTCAGATAGACGCCCGTCAGAATGATGATGACGAACGTATAGAGGGCGATCTCGCCGATCAGGAAGGACCAGTGGTCGGGGAAGACCTTCCGCAGATTGGCCTTGGCCATCTTGAAGAGGCCGACGCGCCCGTCGAACCACCCGGCAAGTGCCTCGCCCTTTGCTTTGCTCATATCTCATGCATTTACCAGCACCTTCCGCCGTCCGCCCCGTCGGCCGGGCGTGTGGACCACGCCGTAATCCATTCGGCGGAATGCCGGTTGCGGGCGGTGATGAAAGCGCGACTCCGCCCACCCCCCAGGCTGGGCGGAGCCGCAGTCCGGGGTTATGCGTCCGGCAGCTCTCCGGTGCGGGCGACCTCCGCGTACCAGCGGGCGCTGGACTTGGGGACGCGGGCCTGGGTGGGGTAGTCGACGTAGACCGCGCCGAAGCGCTTGCTGTAGCCGTACGCCCATTCGAAGTTGTCCATGATCGACCAGAGGAAGTAGCCGCGCAGGTCGGCGCCGTCCTCGATGGCCCGGTGGGCGGTGGCCAGGTGGGCGCGGAGATACTCGATCCGCTCCGGGTCGTGGACCTGGCCGTCCGCGTCCGGCTTGTCGTCGTACGCGGCGCCGTTCTCGGTGATGTAGAGCGGCACGCCCGGAGCCTCCCGGGTGTAGCGCATCAGCAGGTCGTGCAGCCCGGTCGGGTCGACGGTCCAGCCCATCTCGGTGCGCTCGCCCGGCGTCTGGTGGAACGCGACCCGCTCGGAGCCCGGCCAGGGGGAGTGGGCGCTGGCCCCGTGGCCGTCGTGCCGGGCGGGCCGGCCCCCGTTGTCGGTGGCGGCTGATACCAATGAGGGCGTGTAGTAGTTGATGCCGAGCGCGTCGAGGGGGTGCTTGATGACGGCCAGGTCGCCATCGCGGACGAAGGACCAGTCGGTGATAGCCGCCGTGTCCTCGATGAGGTCGCTCGGATACGCGCCGCGCAGCAGCGGCCCGCTGAACACCCGGTTGGCCAGCGCGTCGATACGGCGCTGAGCGTCCAGGTCGGCGGGGTCCTGGGTGAGCGGGCGGACCACGGCCGGGTTGAGGCTGATGGCGATCTGGGCGCGGGCCGGGAGGACGGCCCGCAGCGCCTGCGCGCCGAGGCCATGGGCCAGGTTGAGGTGGTGGGCGGCGCGCAGCGGGGCGAGCCGCTCGGTGCGGCCCGGGGCGTGCACCCCGGAGCCGTAGCCGAGGAAGGCGCTGCACCACGGCTCGTTGAGGGTGGTCCAGAACTCGACGCGGTCGCCCAGCGCCTCCGCGACGATCCCGGCGTACTCGGCGAACCGCTCGGCCGTCTCGCGTTCCGGCCAGCCGCCCCCCGCGGCGGAGCCGCTGGGAAACCGGGTCTCCAGCTCCTGGGGGAGGTCCCAGTGGTAGAGGGTCAGCACCGGCTGGATCCCGGCGGACAGCAGCTCGTCCACCAGGCCGCGGTAGAAGTCGAGACCGCGCTGCACGGCGGGCCCGCGGCCGGTGGGCTGGACGCGTGACCAGGAGACCGAGAAGCGGTAGGCCCCCAGGTTGAGGTCGGCCATGAGCCGGATGTCCTCGCGGAAGCGGTGGTAGTGGTCGACCGCGACATCGCCGGTGTCGCCGCCGAGCACCTTGCCGGGGGTGTGGCTGAAGGTGTCCCAGATGGACGGGGTGCGGCCGTCCTCCTGCGCGGCGCCCTCGACCTGATAGGCGGCGGCGGCCGCGCCCCACAGGAATCCGGGCGGGAAGGAAAGGGTCATGGAAGCGCTCCCATTCGAGGTCGTGGTGCGGGGAGGGACGGGGAGAGGGAGGCGATGGCGGCGCGGGTGGCGCAGAGGGGGCGGGCCGGCGGCTCAGCCCTTGACCGCGCCCTGCATGATGCCTCCCACGATCTGCTTGCCGAAGAGCACGAACGCGATCAGCAGCGGCAGGGTGCCGAGCAGCGCCCCCGCCATGATCAGCGATTGATCGGGGGTGTACCCACGGCTCAGACCGGTCAACGCCACCTGCATGGTCGGGTTGCCGTTCTGCGTGAGCGCGATGAACGGCCAGAAGAAGTCGTTCCACGACTGGACGAAGGTGAGCATCCCCAGCACCGCCATTGCCGGGCGGGCCGCCGGGAAGACGACGTGCCAGATGATGCGCAGGCTGCTGGCGCCGTCCACCCGGGCCGCCTCGATCAGCTCGGTCGGCAGCGCCTGGGAGAGGTACTGCCGCATGAAGAAGACCCCGAAGGCACTGACGAGCGTCGGCACGATGACCGCCTGGAGCTGGTCGGTCCACTCCAGCTTGGCCACCATCATGTACAGCGGCACCACGCTGAGCTGCGGTGGCACCATCATCGTCCCGATGGTGAGCATCAGCAGGATGTTCTTGAAGCGGAAGCGCAGCTTGGCGAAGGCGAAGCCCGCGATGGTCGAGAACAGCACAGTTGACGCCGCGACCGTGCCCGCCACCACCGTCGTGTTGAGCAGCGCGGTGCCCATGTTGGCACCGTTCCACGCCTTGTCCAGGTTGTTGAAGAGGTTGCCGCCGAACCACAGGGGCGGGGGTGTCTGGGCCAGCCGGGTGTTGGTGCGGGAAGCGGCCATGGCGGTCCACACCAGCGGGAAGAGCGAGCCGACGGTGAACAGGATCAGCACGGCGTAGGTGATCTTGCCCCCGTGCAGCTGCCTGCCCGCTTGGTTGCGGCCCTTTCCGCTCCGTGGAGCGGTGCGCGTGGGAGCTGCCGCATCATGCCTGCGCCGGGAAGGGACAGTGACGCTCATGGTTTTCTCGTCTCCCTCACTGGCTCTTCCGCAGCCGTCGCGCGAACAGCGCGTTGGCCGCGGCGATCAGCAGCAGGATCAGGAACATCGTCCAGGCGATGGCGGAGGCCCGGCCCAGGTGCAGATTCACCCAGCCCTGCTCGTACATGTACAGGCCGAGCGTCTGGTACTGGTGATCGGCGCCGCCGGTGGCCGTCCCGGCGGTGTTGAACAGCAGCGGCTCACCGAAGAGCTGGGTGGCCCCGATCGTGGAGACGACGACCGTGAAGAGGATGGTGGGCCGCAGCGACGGGACGGTGACATGCAGGAACTGCTCCCAGCGCGATGCCCCGTCCAGCGCCGCCGACTCGTACAGATCGTTCGGCACGGCCTGCATGGCGGCCAGGTAGATCAGCGTGTTGTAGCCGGTCCACCGCCAGATGACGATCGTCGACACCGCGATCTGCGAGGTCCAGGTGCCGTTCTGCCAGTCGACGCCGTCCAGTCCGACCAGTCCCAGAGACCAGTTGACCATGCCGTAGTCACGCCCGAAGAGCAGCGCGAACACCAGGGTGGCGGCAGCGACGGAGGTGGCGTACGGGGTGAGGATCGCCACCCGGAAGAACATCGAGGCGCGCAGCCGGTAGTTGAGCAGATGCGCGATCCCGAGGGCCATCAGCAGCTGGGGAACGGTGGAGATCACCCCGATGGTGAAGGTGTTCCGCAGCGCTTTCCAGAAGAACTCGTCCTCCCACAGTCTGGAGTAGTTGTGCCACCCCGCCCACTCCATATGGGTGGGGTCGGTGAGTTCCACTTGGTGCAGCGAGGCCCACCCTGTGTAGAGCAGGGGGAAGAGGCCGAAGGCGGCGAAGAAGATGAAGAAGGGGGCGATGAAGGCGTACGGGCTCCATCGCACATCCCGGCGGTAGCGGCGGCTGCGCCGGTCACGACGCCGCTGCTCGGCCGGGTCGGGTGCCTGCGCGGTCCCGGCGCGCGGGGCCGCGCCCCCCTGCCCTGTGGGGGGCGCGGCCGTATCAGGGGTGGTACCGGAAGAGGTGGTCATTCCGGGTCACTTGTCCAGCGCGTTGTCGGTCGCCTTGATCGCGGCCTTCCAGCCCTCGTCGGCGGACTTGCCCTGCTGCTCGACCTGGAGCAGGCCGACATCGGTGAAGTTCTGCTTGATGATGGCGTCCTTCGGACCCAGGACCTGCGTCGGGCTGTCCTTGGCGGCCTGGGAGAAGATCTTGCCGATGGGCGCGTTGTCGTAGTACGGGAGCTTGGCGCCGGCCACCTGGGGCAGCTCGTACGCGGCCTGGGCACTGGGGAAGCTCGCCTGCTTCTCGAAGAGCGTGGCCTGCTGCTCGGGCGCGGTCAGCCAGGTGGCGAGCTTGACCGCCTCGTCCTTGTTCTTCGCGGCCTGTGGCACGGAGAGGAAGGAGCCGCCCCAGTTGGCGGGCTTGGGGGCGGCGGCGACGTCCCACTTGCCCTTGTACTTGTCCCCGGCGTACTCCTTGATCTGGCCGAGCATCCAGGCCGGGCAGGAGACGGTGGCGAACTTGCCGTTGGCGAGTGCCTGCTGCCAGGGCTTGGTGAACTCCTGGAGCCTGGCGGAGAGCTTGGACGCGGACGCCTCGGTCGCCAGCTTCCACGCCTGCTTGACGACCGGGCTGTCCTTGTAGACGGTCTTCCCGCTCTTGTCGTAGTAGACCTCCGAACTGCCGGAGACCGCCGCGTTGAACAGTCCGCCGGCCGAGTCCAGGAACGCGGCACCGCCCGGCGCCTTCTTCGCGTATTTCTTGCCGGCGTCGATGTACTTCTGCCAGTCGCCCGCCCAGAGCTGGGAGACCGCATCGCGGTCGGCCGGGAGTCCGGCCTGCTGGAAGAGGTCCTTGCGGTAGCAGATCGCCATCGGTCCCACGTCCGTGCCGAGGCCGATCGTCTTTCCGTCCTTGGTGGTGGCCTGCGCCCACTTCCAGCCGAGGAAGTTTTCCTTATTGACGCCGTCCGCCTTCGAAAGATCAACGAACTTGTCGGCCTGGGTGGTGGTGACCTCATTGATGTTGCCCACCTCGACCGCCTGGATGTCGGCGAGTCCACTGCCCGAGCCGAGATGGGTGAGCAGCTGCGGGTAGTAGTTCGAGGCCGGGTCGATCACACTCTCTTCGATCTTGATGTCCGGGTGCTGCTTCATGTACTCGTCATAGAGCCCGGACTGTTTGAAACCCATGACGCCGTACGTGCCGACGGTCACGACCGTCTTGCCCTTGCTGTCTCCGCCGCCGGACGAGTTGTCGTTGTCGTCGCCGTCGTCGGCGCAGCCGCTGAGCAGCCCGGCCCCTAACGCGGCGATGGCCGCCAGGGCCACCGCTCTGCTGCGGTACGTACCAGTGGTCCTGCGCATTCCGTCCTCCTAGCGCCCTGACGTACCGCTCCCGGCCAAAAAGGGGGAATCCATGGGGCTTTGAGATGCATCGGCACGGGCGGGCAGTGTGCGGGTTGTGTATGACTCAGGTACTGTGGGAGCGCTCCCAGGTTGATGTGTTGAAGGGTTGCGGCTCCCTGCTGGGGTGTCAAGGGACAGAGCGGAACAACTTCTGGAAACCACACTGCTGTTGAATGTCCACCGCAGCCGCCCAGATGGGGTGGATCTGCTGGGTACGGAGGCTGGAGGCGCGAGATGGCAGGAACCCGGCGGCATGGTGCGGGGCGCGGCAGGCCCACCCTCGAGGAGGTCGCGGCCCGCGCCGGCGTCGGCCGCGGCACCGTCTCCCGGGTGATCAACGGCTCGCCGAGGGTCAGCGACCGCACCCGTACGGCCGTCGAGCAGGCCGTCGCCGAACTCGGCTACGTGCCCAACCGGGTGGCCCGCGCGCTGGCCGCCAACCGGGCCGACGCCGTCGCGCTGGTCATACCCGAGCCCGAGACCCGGCTGTTCGCCGAGCCGTACTTCTCGGACATCATCCGCGGCGTCGGCGCCGAGCTGGCCGACACCGATCTGCAGCTGCTGCTGACCCTCATCCGCACGCCCAAGGAGCGGCAGCGCTTCGCCGATTACCTCTCCGCGCACCGGGTCGACGGCGTCCTGCTGGTGTCCGTCCACGCGGACGACCCGCTTCCGGACCTGCTGGAGCGGATCGAGATGCCCGCGGTGCTCAGCGGGCGCCGCTCGGCGCACGAGTCGGTGCCGTACGTCGACTCGGACAACACCGGCGGCGCGCAGTCCGCCGTGGAGCACCTCATCGGGCGTGGCCGCACGACCGTCGCCACCATCACCGGACCGCTGGACATGTACGTCGCCCAGTGCCGCCTGGACGGCTACCGCGCCGCGGTCCGGGCGGCGGGCCGCGAGCCGGAGCCCGAGCTGGTGGCGTCCGCCGACTTCACCGAGGAGGGCGGCCGCCGCGCCATGCGGCAACTGCTGGAGCTGCGCCCCCACCTCGACGCGGTGTTCGCGGCCTCGGACGTGATGGCCGCGGGCGCCCGGCAGGTGCTGCGCGAGTCCGGGCGGCGGGTCCCGGAGGACGTCGCGCTGGTCGGCTTCGAGGACTCCGCCGTCGCCCGCCACATGGACCCGCCGCTCACCAGCGTCCGGCAGGCGACCGAGGAGATGGGCCGGGCGATGGTGCGAGTGCTGCTGGAGGAGATCGAAGGCTCCTCGGAACGCCCCGTCAAGCGCCCCCAGGTGGTGCTGCCGACGCAGTTGGTGCGGCGCGGGTCTTCCTGAACAGATAAGGGCCCCGCGCACGTCCATGACGTGGCGGGGCCGACGGGACGGACTACAGCGCCGGGTAGGCGTTCCTCAGCAGCTCCTGGAACTGGGCCGAGAACCAGTGGCCCGACAGCGGCGCGTTCGCGAGCGCGCCGGACATGTTGTAGCCGTTGCGCGCGTTGCCCGTGTAGGTCGGGTCGCACATGCGGTCGAAGCCCTTGCCCTCGTCGTTGGGGACCTGGGAGCTGGCGCCGTCGGACTCGCCCGGGGGCTTCATCCACACGTACGCGTCGATCCCGGCGGCGGGCGACGCCTTGGGCCGTTCACCGAGCCCGGCCCCGGACTGGTTGCACCAGTTGCCGATGTGGATCCGGCGGTCGTAGCGACCGCCGTTGACGTACGTGTCGACATCGGACGTGGCGCCGGGGCCGGACGGGCGGGCGCTGCCGCCCCAGCCGTTGCGGGAGGTGTCGATGAGCGCGCCGATGTTGGAGGGGAAGCCGACGTTCACCAGTTCCTGGCGGAATCCCTGGGCGAAGGACAGCTCGTCGACGTAGCGGTTCCAGTCCACCCACTTGGACTGGCGGACCGTGGTCCCGTTGACGGTGTCGTTGATGGTGAAGTTGTTTTCCTTCAGGGCGCTGTAGTTGGCGGTGTTGACAATGATTCCGCTCACCTTGTCGACCGTGCTGCCCTCGGCGGTCGCGGCCTGCTTGATGATCTGGGCGGTGGGGTTGAAATTGCTGTCCCAGCCGATCCAGCCGTGGTGGCCGGCGTCCACGTAGTTGTAGACGTTGCCGACGGAGCCCAGCTTGTTGAGCGCGTAGCCGACGCCCTTCACATAGTTGCCGTTGGCCTTCATGGTGTCGCACTGCGGTGTGGCCGTTGCGCTGCCACTGGTGTTGGTGACCAGATTGGGCAGCGAGTCGAGCTCGACCGTGGTGACGATCCGCAGGTTGGAGTTGGCGTACTTCGACTCACCCAGGATCGATGCGATCGGGTCGATGAACTGCGTCTTGTACTTGTCGATCTCGGTCGGGCCGAGTTCGCCGTTGGACGCGAGCGCCGAGCAGTCGCGGCCGGGCAGGTCGTAGATGACGAGCTGGACCACGGTCGGCGAGCCGCCCGACTGGGACAGGGCGCGGTCCAGGTGGGCGCGCAGCCCCATCTTCCCGCTCGCTCCGTTGATCGCGGCGATCCGGTCCAGCCAGATGCCGGTGGGCTGATTGGAGACCTTGGAGCCGCCGGGCTCGGCGGCTGCGTTGGCGGACCATTCCGGGTTCACGTACACCTTGGCGCCCGCGTACGGGTTGTCGACCTTGGCGGCGGCCTTGGCGGCCCCGTCGGCCTGGGCCGACGCGGTGCCCGCGAGCGAGCCGACGGTCAGGGCGGTGGCGGCCAGCAGCGCGCCGCCCGCGAACGCGGCCGCGCGAGAGCGGGGGTGGGGGCGGGTGCGGGGCCTGTGGGCGGGTGGGGGAGGTGAGGCGATGCGGCTCATGACAGTCCTTTCAGGTGAACGCTGAGTCCGATGCCGAAGGGGGTCGGGGTGCCGGTGAAATCGCTGATGAGGGAGGGCCCAGCGGCCGCCGGGCGGCCCCGTTCTCGTCCACGAACGCGTTGCCCGAGACGCGCGGCTTCGGCGAGGTGTCGCCCTGACCCGGCGGGGGATCGGTCGGATCGGTGGGGTCCGTCGGATCCGTCGGGCCGGAGCCGCCGTCGCACGCCACGCCGTTGAGCCTGTACCCGGACGCCGCCGGGTTGGGCCCGGGGACGTTGCCCTGGAAGCCGGTATCCCACCGGTTCGTGGTGTACGCCACGGTGCACGCCGCGGCGGATGCGCTGGGCACCGCGGGCACCGCAGCGGCAGTGCCCGTCATGCCCGCGACGGTGGGCGACGCGGCGACCGCCAAGGCGTAAAGGCGCGGTGGTGCTCGCATGGAGCGACTCCTCGGGTCCACGCGCCGTCCCGTGCGGCGCTGACTGCTGGAACCGCTCCCACTGGTTGAGCAGACCGTAGCGCCAGAGGCGTACATGTCAACAGAGGCGTTCACAGATTTATCGGTCGAAGACGTTCGACCGGCCCGTTTTGTTCAAAGACTTGACACTTCTTCAGAGGGAACGGACGCTTGGGAGCGCTCCCACTGGTTCGCACACCCCCCTCATTTCCGGACCCGCGTGGAGGACCCCCATGCGCGTACAGCGAGGCTCACCCTTGTCAGGAGCGCGTCGGCGGATGAGGCGGCTGGTGATCGCGCTGGCCGCAGCCCTCTCGCTGCCCGTGGCCATGACCGCCGCCGGTGGGGCCGCCCCCGCCCACGCCGAGGCCGCCGCCGTGCAGTGCAACGTCGACTACAAGACCAACGACTGGGGCTCCGGCTTCACCGCCGATCTCACCATCTCCAACCCCGGCACCGAGGCCATCAACGGCTGGACCCTGACCTACGACTACGCGGGCAACCAGAAGCTCGGCAACGGCTGGAACGGCACCTGGTCGCAGTCCGGCAAGACCGTCACCGTCAAGAACGCGGCCCACAACGCGACCATCGCGGCCGGCGGCAACGTCACCACCGGCGCCCAGTTCAGCTACAGCGGCACCAACGCCGCGCCCACCGCCTTCGCCGTCAACGGCGTCACCTGCCGCGGCGCCCACCAGCCGCCGATCACCGTCCTCACCAGCCCCTCCCCGGGGGCCGTCTACACGACGGGCGGCACCGTGCCGATGGCGGCCACCGCCGCGGCCGCCGACGGCGCGACCATCACCAAGGTCGAGTTCTACAGCGACACCAAGCTGCTGGGCACCGACACCACCTCCCCGTACAGCTTCGACTACGCGGACGTCCCGGCGGGCGACCTCTCGCTGTACGCCAAGGCCTACGACAGCCAGGGCGCGTCCGCCGAGTCCAGCCCCGTCGGCATCCATGTCGCGGCCGGTCCGGCGCTGGTGGCGAGCCCGACCCAGCTCGGCGTCGAGCAGGGCAAGACCGGCACCTTCGGCATCCGGCTGTCCACCAAACCGTCCGCCGACGTGACCGTCTCGGTGGCCCGCACCTCCGGCAACACCGGGCTGACCCTCTCCTCCGGCGGCAGCCTCACCTTCACCCCCACCAACTGGAACACCGCCCAGCAGGTAACCGTTGCCGCCTCGAACTCCGGCACCGGCTCCGCGACCTTCACCGCGACCGCCACCGGTCACACCAAGGCCGAGGTCACCGTCACCCAGCTGGCCGCCGCCAAGACGTACGACGCCCGCTTCCTGGAGCTCTACAACAAGATCACCGCACCCTCGGCGGGCTACTTCTCGCCCGAGGGCATCCCGTACCACTCCGTGGAGACCCTGATCGTCGAGGCCCCCGACCAGGGCCATGAGACGACGTCCGAGGCGTACAGCTATCTGATCTGGCTCCAGGCGATGTACGGCAAGGTCACCGGCGACTGGTCCAAGTTCAACTCCGCGTGGGACATCATGGAGAAGTACATGATCCCCACCCATGCCGACCAGCCCACGAACAGCTTCTACAACGCCTCCAAGCCCGCCACCTACGCGCCCGAGTGGGACCAGCCGTCGCAGTACCCGTCGAAGCTCGACGGCAACGTGCCGGTGGGCCAGGACCCCATCGCGGGCGAGCTGAAGAGCGCGTACGGCACCGACGACATCTACGGCATGCACTGGATCCAGGACGTCGACAACACCTACGGCTACGGCAACGCGCCCGGCAAGTGCGAGGCCGGGCCCTCCGACACCGGCCCGTCCTACGTCAACACCTTCCAGCGCGGTTCGCAGGAGTCCGTCTGGGAGACGGTGACCCAGCCGACCTGTGACGGCTTCAAGTACGGCGGCAAGAACGGCTATCTGGACCTGTTCACCGGCGACTCCTCCTACTCCAAGCAGTGGAAGTTCACCAACGCCCCCGACGCCGACGCCCGCGTCGTCCAGGCCGCCTACTGGGCCTCCGAGTGGGCCAAGGCGCAGGGCAAGGGCAGCCAGATCTCCGGGAACATCGCCAAGGCCGCCAAGATGGGCGACTATCTGCGCTACGCGATGTACGACAAGTACTTCAAGAAGGTCGGCAACTGCGTCGGCGAGACCACCTGCCCGGCGGGCAGCGGCAAGAACAGCTCCAGCTATCTGCTCTCCTGGTACTACGCCTGGGGCGGCGCCACCGACACCTCCGCGGGCTGGGCCTGGCGCATCGGCTCCTCGCACGCCCACGGCGGCTACCAGAACCCCATGGCGGCCTGGGCGCTGAGCAATTACGCCGACCTCAAGCCCAAGTCCGCGACCGGCGCGAGCGACTGGTCCACCAGCCTCAAGCGGCAGCTCGAGTTCTACCGGTGGCTCCAGTCCAGCGAGGGAGCCATCGCGGGCGGCGCCACCAACAGCTGGCAGGGCCGCTACGCCACCCCGCCCGCTGGGAAGTCCACCTTCTACGGCATGTACTACGACGAGGCGCCCGTCTACCACGACCCGCCGTCCAACCAGTGGTTCGGCTTCCAGGCGTGGTCCATGGAGCGCGTCGCCGAGTACTACAACCGCACCGGTGACGCCTCGGCCAAGGCCGTCCTCGACAAGTGGGTCACCTGGGCGCTGTCCAAGACCACCATCAACCCCGACGGCACCTATCAGTTCCCGTCCACCCTCCAGTGGTCCGGCCAGCCCGACACCTGGAACGCCTCCAGCCCCGGCGCCAACACGGGCCTGCACGTCACCGTCGCCGACTACACCAACGACGTGGGCGTGGCCGCCGCGTACGCCAAGACGCTGTCCTACTACGCGGCCAAGTCGGGCGATACCGCAGCCAAGAACACCGCCAAGGCGCTTCTCGACGGTATGTGGGACCACTACCAGGACGCGCTGGGCATCGCGGTTCCCGAGTCCCGCGCCGACTACGACCGCTTCGACGACCCGGTGTACGTCCCCAGCGGCTGGACCGGCACCATGCCCAACGGTGACAAGATCGACTCCAGTTCCACCTTCCTGTCGATCCGCTCCTTCTACAAGAACGATCCGGCCTGGTCCAAGGTCGAGGCGTACCTGAAGGGCGGCGCGGTGCCGAGCTTCACGTACCACCGCTTCTGGGCCCAGGCGGACATCGCCCTGGCGATGGGCTCGTACGCGGAACTCTTCGAGTAGCGACTACGGCGGAACAGCGACTACGGCGAACAGCGACGACTACGGCACCGTGGCGGGGCTCCCGGGGACGGGGGCCCCGCCATCGTGCCCGGCCAGCGCCGTCTCCAGCCGCTGGATGTGGCGGTGCTGCAGACGCGCGGTGCGCTGGAGCGACATGACCACCCGCAGGAACTGGTCCATGTCGGCGGCCCGGCTGAGGATGTCGTCGGGCACCCGGTCGTCGGCCAGGCACTCCCGCTCGTCCTGGGCGAGCAGGGCCTGGGCCCAGGCCCGGGTGACCGGCTTGAACATCCCGGGATGGTTGGCCACGATCCTGGCCCGGACGGCCAGGTCGTTCTCGGCCGCCTCCACATGCAGACCGTCGTCCTTGTTGCGCGCGCCGAACAGCGGCTCGTGGAGGTGATGGGCGGTGAAGCCGCGCTCGGCACAAGCGATCCAGAAGTCCCAGTCCTCCCCGGTACGCATGTCCTCGGCGTAGCCGCCCACCTCCTGCCATACCTCGCGGCGGTAGAGCGAGCAGTAGAACATGATCAGCTGCCGCAGCAGCAGGTCCCGGTCGTACGCGGGGAGTTCCAGCGCCTGCCCGCGCGGGTCGTCGTCGGTGAAGACGGAGACGTCGGTGGAGACGATGGCGATGCCCGGGTTCTCGTCCAGCACCGCGACCGTCCGCTCCAGCATGGTGGGGGCGATCACGTCGTCGGCGTCCAGCGGCAGGACATAGCGGCCGGTGGTGGCCGCGATGCCCGCGTTACGGGCGGCCGAGACACCGGCGCCCGCCTGCTCCAGCAGCCGGATGCGCCGCCCGGGGTGGCCGGCGATCAGCGACCTGGCCACCGCGGCGGTGTCATCGGTGCTGCCGTCGTCGACGACGACCAGCTCCCAGTCCGGATAAGTCTGGGCCAGGACGCTCTCCACCGCGTGCGGCAGATAGTGGCCGTAGTCGCGGCAGGGGATGACCACCGAGACCGCCGGGAGCGTGCCGCGCGCCTCGTACGAGGCCCCCGGGAGACCGGCTTCCCGGGGGCTGTGTTCCGGTCCGGTCGGTTCCGGGGTCATCGGAGTCCGTTGCCGGGGACGGCGTAGCCGTACGTGTTGCGGTAGGCCGCGTCGGCCTTCGAGGGCTGGGCGGAGGCGGCGATGTTGGCACACTGGGAGCCCGCCGCGAGGGGCGTGGTGAAGACGAGGTTTCCCGTGTTGGAGGGGCCCGCGGAGTCACACCGGTTCTGCTGCACCACACCGTGCGGATCGCCGAAGATCTGCGCGAAGTTGAGGCAGCTCGACCCCTGTACCGATCCGAGGGCGTCGCACGCGTTGCTCTGTCTGGCGGGAAGGTCCAGATCGAGGGCGGCGGCGTCGGCTCCGCCGAAGGCCACCGCCCCGGCCGCCGCCGTCACCAAGGCGGCCGTCTTTCCGATATTCATAGATTCTCCTCTTTGTTGTACCGCGGAACAATCCACGGATAATCGGCTAACGAGCGCTCCCGGCGCGGGCTTCGGAAGCGGCGGCACCTTCACCTGCCTGGCTCATGGAGCGCTCGCCCGGGTGGTGGGGGTGCACCACCTCCACCGCGGGCAGCGCCCAGCACTCGACGCCCATGTCCTGGGCCAGCGCGGCCAGTCCCTCGGTCTCGATCAGCCTGCGGTGGGGAACGGCCGGGAACACCAGGCCGTCGCGGTGCAGATCGGCGTGGACCAGGAGGGCCGTACCGCCGACCGCGTCGACGCGGACCCTCTCGTGGGCGCGCAGCTCGTCGAGATAGATCCGGCCGAACCCCTTCGGCGGCTGCAGGATGCCGTCCCGGAGCCACTGATCCCAGTTCAGCGTGTGGGCGTCGGGGCGCAGCACGAAGGTGTTGAGGTCGAAGCTGGGCCCGGCGGGCTCGGTGACGCAGTGCGGGACGACGATCTCCCGGCGGGCGCCCAGCAGGCGCTGGGCGAGGTCGATCGGGTAGTCGGTCACATCGACGTCGAGCCACAGCACCCACCGCTCGTCGGCGAGGGCGCGGGACAGCAGGTGGTTACGGGCCCTCGCCAGCACCGACCGCCGCTGCCGCTGGACGGCGGGCTCCCAGCGCGGCCCGGCCAGCTCCAGGCCGAAGTGGCGCCGTACGAGGGTGACGCGCCGGAACTCCGCCTCCAGCGCGGGCAGCGCGTCCTGGAGGGCCTCCCAGGTCCCGTCCCGGCTGTCGCCCTCCAGCAGGCCCACGGAGACCGCGTCGCGGGGGTAGTCGAGGGTGTGGAGGTTGTCGAGGTAGCGCGGCAGGAAGGCGGCGGCGTCCTTGACGGGGGTGAGGACGAGGAGCGGTGGGTGCCCGTCGGTGTCGGCGCGCACGTCCACGGGGGCGGGGCGTCTGGTGCGGGGGACGCGCCCGGCGGTGTCCGGGGCCGTGGCCCGCGCGGCGGCGGCCGTGTCCCGTGCGGCGGCGGCCGAGTTCTCGGCGGCGAGGACATCCGCCGGGGCGAGGGGCAGCCGTGCCGCCATCGCGTGCACGTGGTCCGTATAGGAGTCGCCCGTGGGCCACACCTGGGTGGCGGCGTCGAAGAGGCTCGCGAAGTGCGGCTCGTCGAACGTGTTGGCCTCGTGGATCACGTACGTGTACAGCTCCGGCGCGTCCAGGGCCACCGTCCGTCCGCCGCGCACCACGGCCTCCGCGACCGGGGAGTCCTCGCCGCTCCGACGGTGCGGATAGCGGGGGAGCGCGTCCTTCGCGCAGAGCATGGAGCTTTCCCACACGCGTACCCCGGAGAGCGCCAGCTTGCGGCGCGCGGGCCACCACAGCCGCTCACGGGCCAGGAAGCACGCCGTGGCGTCCAGTCCGAGGACCGCCGCCATCTGGATCTCCAGCCGCTCCGGGTCGTACAGGTCGTCGTCGTCCCACTGGCACACGTACGCCCCGGTGGCCAGGTCCACCGCGACGTTGCGCAGCTCGCCCAGCGTCCGCCCCTCCGGCGGCAGCCGGTGCAGGCGGATCCGCGGGTCGGCGAGGGCGCGTACGTGCTCCTTGAGGGAGTCGTCCGCGCCGTCGTCCACCACGACCAGTTCCGCGCGGGTGTAGGTCTGGGCGAGGAAGCACCGGATCGCCCGTTCGGCCAACGGCAGCCGGTCCTTGGTCACCATCAGACAGGACACCGTCGGCGCGGCCGACCCCGAGGCCCACCGCCGGCGCTGGGCGTCGAGATCGACCACACCGTGGGCGCAGGGGTGCAGCTCCTGGCTCGTCCAGAACCTGACCTTCCGGCCGGTCGAGGCCGCCGGTGGACCGGAGTCCTCACGCGCCCAACTGCACGACCAGTGGTGCATGGCGTGGGCGCGGTCCCGATCCACGTCCCGCTGCCCGAACAACTCCTCCGCGTGGGCGCTCAGCGTGGGGTACACGGTTTCCGCGCCCAGGATCGTGATCGAGCAGTCCGCCGGCGCGCTGTCGACCGCGCGCGTGAGCAGGAACGGGCCCGTCGCGTCCAGCGGGCCGGGCATGGCGTGGGCGCCCACGAGCTGCCGGTGCACATGCGGCCAGAACGGATGCCCCGGCCGCGACGCCATGAACGCGTTGCCGACGATGCGCGCCAGACCGCTGCGGCGGTTCCACGGCAGTCCGGCGTGTTCCTCCGGCTCGAGACCGAGGACGAGTTCCTTCCCGGCGAGAAGCCCGGTCACCGGGCGCAGACACTCGAAGTCCATGTCGACGTACAGCCCGCCGAAATGGTCGAGGAGGAAGTAGCGGATCGCGTCCGCCCGTTTGATCGGCTCGGGATAGCCGTCATAGATGGGCAGGAACCAGGCGTAGTGCTCTTCGAGGAACGCCCGGTTGTCGGCGTCCGTCCACAGCCGGTACTCCCAGTCGGGATGGTGCCGGCGCCAGGTCTCGGACCACGTCCGCCAGTCGGGCGGTACGTCCGTGTTCTTCCAGGTCTGGTGAATAAGGTGCGGAATTCCCTGCTTCTCAGGCATCCGCACAGTATGTCCGTGCGACCTGTCCATCGGACGGGGCGCGTCGGCGGGGCGTCACCCGCCCGGCCCAGCGCACGCGCCGGACCGGGCGGGAAGGCCCTGCTGGAGGCGGTCAGCCGAGGGAGGACAACGGCACCGAGAACAGCACCCGTTCGGGCACCACCCGGTCCTCCCAGCCGCTGGACGCCGGGTCCTGCCAGTCCCCGTTCGCGTCGGCGGCCCATTCGGTCACCGACCACACCGTCTTCGTCCGCCACCACAGCGACATGCCCTCGGAGTGCTTGGCCCAGCACGCGACGGCCGGGCTGCCCGAACAGCTCGTCCCCGTGGCCCCGTCCGTGTTCTGCCGCCACATGATGCCGTGCTGGCCGGGACCGCCGCGCGCGCTGGGCACGTACCAGGTGTTCTGGTACGACAACGTCCCCTGCACGCCGACCGCCTTGGTCTCGTACGCGTCCGCGGCCGCCGCCTTCTTCGCACCGTTCACCGCGAGCGGCATGTCGTTCGTCACCGGCGCGAGGTCGTAGCGGAACAGCCGCGCGGGCTGCGTACCGCCCGAGGAGAACCATTCGTTCGCGACGATGCGGTGCGGGCTGCTGGAGCGGTCCAGCGAGAGGGAGGCGAAGCAGGGGATGGCGTCGTCGTTCGCCGACGAGCACTTCCCGCCCAGGCTGTACGAGCCGATGGCGGGCATCACGTACTGGTAGCCGTGGGCCGAGTAGCCGCCGTCGACCTTGCCGATCGCGTGGTCGCTCTTCGTGGCCTGGAGGATGTGCTTCATCGAGAAGACGAAGAGCGCGTTGTTGTGCGCGTCGCCGTTGGACGCGGTGACGATCAGCTTGTCCCCGTACCAGACCATCCCACCCAGGTGCGAGCCCAGCTTGGCGAAGTTCGCGCCGCCCTCGGTCGGCACCGCGAGCAGCACCCAGCGGTACTTCAGGTTCGCCGGGTCATTGGCGTCGATGAACGCGACCCGGGCGAGCGCCTTGTCCTCGTCGGGCTCGGAGGGGTACTCGTCGTTGAGGTGGTCGTTGTGCGTCCAGCCGGACAGGATCACCTTGTTGGTGCCCCACACGCCGTCGTCGTCCGCGTCCCCGGACGAGGTGACGGACTGCGGAAGCCACTGCTGGGTCAGCGCGTCGCCGTCGTCGAAGCAGTACGCCGAGGCGGCCTTCGGCGTGATCGGCAGCGCGGCCTTCTCCGAGGCGCGGCACCCCGAGTCGGTCCTCGTCATGGGGTGGTTGGCGCTGCTCAGCACCGTGTCGACGCCGACGTTGGGCAGCCGCGAGTCCAGCTCGGCGATGGTGTCCGGTGACACCGTGTTCTCGGTGAGCGTCAGCTTCGCCAGCTCCGACGAGGTGGTGAGCCGCTTCAGCGCACCGGGGTTGTCGGCCACGGCGGCCTGCGACGCCGCGCCCGTGAACAGCGTCGCACCGGCCGCGACCACCGCCGCGACGGCGGCCGGCCAGGCCATCCGGCGGCGTAACGCGCCGCGCCGGGTCTTCTTCGATCGCCGCGATTCCCGAGATTCCCGCGATTCTCGCGATTCCCGCATGAGAGCCTCCCGTTCCGTATCAGGCCGAGGGCACCGCCCCCACCCGTGGACCTGATCTTCGGCCCTTTCCCGGCCGTACGGAAGATCCCTGTTCGCCCGGCAATCATCAGGCCGGGGCCTACGCGCGGTACACGCTGCGCACGTTGTCCTTCGGTCGCGGCTGGGTCTTACCCGAAGGCCCCGCCGCGAAGGCGCGCAGCAGGTTCTCGGTGGTGCGGGTGACGAACTCTCGCGTGCGGGAGTCCATGCCGTGGTCACGGCCGTTCTCCTGGGTCCCCGCCATCAGCGCCTCGACCCAGCGCATCGTCCCGCTCGCGAAGACGCCCGCCCCGCTCTCCACGGTGTAGTACGCGGAGTCGGAATGGCTGTGCCTGCCCCGGCAGACCAGCGGCGAGTGGGCGATGATCTCCAGCGGCTCGGGGGTGGGGTCGCCCGGGGTGACCCGGTCGTACTCCACTCCCACCAGATGATCGAAGGCGGTCCCGCGCTCCGCTCCCGTCCCCTTGAACAGCCAGTGGCCGCCGTCCAGGACGACATAGGGTGCGTCCGTCGGATAGCCCTCGTACATCACTCCGATCAGCGACGACTCGGGATCGGCCCCCGGGGGCAGCCGGAAGTCGGTGGTCGCCATGTCGCGGCGGTGGCCGACCAGATAGGGGTCGTCGCGGTAGGCGGTCTTGTAGCAGACCACCGTGCGCGCGGGCGCCCCGCCCGGCCCCGGTTCGAGCCTGATCCGGCGGAAGCAGGCGTTCGCGCCGAGGAAGGCCAGATTGGTCCCCGCGTCCCGCGCCCGCGTGACATGCGCCCGCTGCTCCGGCGTCCAGTACTCGTCATGGCCGAGCGAGAGCGCGGCCGTCGCGGCGTCGAGCACGGCCGGGTCCAGGGCGACATCCACCCCGGTGGTGTACGCGAGCGGAATGCCCAGCCGCTCGGCGAGCACCACCGCCGCCCGCTCGTACACGAGGAACTTTTCGGCCCCGTTGCCCGCGTACGGCCGGTCGAAGCTCACCGCCAGCGAACGCGTCCCGTACGCGCCGTCCTGCCCCTGGTAGAGGCTGAAACCTCCCCATGTGTTGTACGCCTGCCACGTCGCCGCCGCGTGCATCAGCAGCGTCCGGCCGCGCGCCCGGCGGGAGCGGACGACGATCGGCACGTACCGCTGATGGCCGTGGTCCGCGTCCAGCCGCAGCAGATACGCGCCCTCGGGCCAGCCGGTGGTGCCGATCGTGAGGGACCGCCGCCAGCCGGCCTCGACCGTACGGGTGCCGACGGTGACCTCCGGGGCGCCCTGCCGCTTCCCGTCGACCCGCCGCGAACGCCACACCAGCCGCGCCTGCGCCCCGCCGTACCAGCCGACCCGGTACGCCGAGACCCGGAAGCCGGGCGCCGTCGTCGACACGTACAGCCCGAACTCCTCGCCCGGCACCACGCTCACCCGGTCCGCGTACCCCTGGACGGCGTCGGCCGGCCCGAGGGACCGGATGCGCCAGTCCGGGCTGCCGGGCAGGGCCCGTTCTGCCGCCTCGCGCGCGCGGCGCGAGGCACGGGACCTGGGCGTCGGCCTGCCCTTCCGGTCCGCGTCACAGCCCGCCACCGTGGCCCCGGCGGCCCCGGCGGCGGCTCCGAGGAAGCGTCTGCGGTCCACGGCCCCATCGTCCGGCGCCCCCCACCGACCGGCGAGCCGGAGTCGCCCGTCCGGGGCCTCCGGGGTAGCGACGACGGTTCCCGGGCCGCAGCGTGGAGCCATGACCGAGAGCGAGAGCCCGCGCGTCACCCGGCCGACGATGGTGGTGCTCGGCGTCCAGCACGGCACTCCGCCCTACCGCCTGGTGGAGGTCGCGGGGGAGCTGGTCGGCAAGGCGCACTCGGTCCTGGACATCATCGGGATCGCCCGCCAGCTCGGCTTCGAGGACATCGACCTGGACGACCCGGACGTCGTCCGCTGGGTCGGCGGCGACAAGTTCACCTGGACCCCTTGGTGGCCCCGCCACCCACCGAAATCCGAGCCGCGCGCCTGAGCGGCCGCCGGGTTCGTCGTTGTACCGCCGTACTGGCTGCCAACTGCCGTTGCCGTCACGGCTCGTCGGCCCGTGTCTCCGCGATCATCTCGGCGACCTCCCGGACTTCCGGATCGGGGTCGGTCGCGAGCCGGTCGAGCAGCGCGTCGACTCCCGGTGTCGACCACCGCGCGACGGCCTCGGCCAGCGCCGTCCGTACGCTCCCGTCGGGATGCCCGGCCAGCCGCGCCAGCCGCTCCACGGGCCCCCGGCGGCGCAGCCCGAACCAGCGCAGCGCCGTACACAGCTCCTCCACACCGGCCGCCGCCTCGATCCGTTCCAGCAGTACCGGGACCGGGGGAGCCGGCCCGTCGAGGGGATGCGGTCGTCGCTCGCGGAGCCGCCGCGACCCGTACTCCCCGCGTACCCGGCAGCCGGCGCAGGTGCACGGGATCACGCCGTGCGAGCCGGGGAAGTAGCGCCACCCGGTCACCTGTCGGGCCGCCCGGACGCGGTGCACCTCGCGCCGGGTGACGGCGCGCGGCACGAACACCTCCCAGCCCCGGGGGTCGGTCAGCGCGGCCACTCGCCGGACCGCATCGCTCGCGGTCGTCTCAACGGGGACGCCGTTGTACGGGCCCACCGTGACCCGCTCGTCGTCCGGCAGCCGCAGGCTTGTCGCGACGAGGCCGCGCGGCCCCTCGCGCCGGGCGAGTTCGCGCAACCACTGGTGGGTGAGCGTGTACGACGACAGCACGGGGAAGCAGAAGACTCCCCGCCCGCCCCCGTGCCCGCGGCTGACGGCCCTGATCCCCGCGCGCCGGACGCGGGCCTCGTTCACGCCGGGTGTCAAGGTGCACGAACATCGCCATGGCGCCGATGCTAGACGGGCCCTCCGCCGCTCCCCACGGCTTTTCGGGGCGGGGCTCCACGAACTCCCTCCGGATCTCCGCCGGGGGCTCCGTACGGGCCGGACCCACGGCCCGGCAGGGCGACCGTAAGCAGCGCGCCGAGTGCCGCGACCGCCGCGAGGACGGCCAGGGCGGGGCCCATGGCGGAGGCGAAGGCCCCGCTCCCGCCGCCCGGCAGCCGCAGCAGCATCGTCGCGGCGGCCACCCCCAGCGTCGGCCCGATGTTCATCGCGGTCTGCTGGAGGCCGCCCGCCACCCCCGCGTGCTCCAGGGACGCGTGGTGCACGATGACGGCCGTCGCGGTGACCATCACGGTGCCGAAACCGGCCCCGATCGCGAAGAAGCAGCCGCCGATCTCCGGGGCGGTCGCGGCCCGGTCGAGCCGGGAGAAGAGCAGGATGCCGAGCGCGACGAGGACCATCCCCGCGCCCGCCGTACGCCGTGCCCCGTACCGGTGCTGGAGGACGGCCGCGACCGGCGCGCCCAGCACCATCGTCGCGGCCAGCGGCAGCACCCGCAGCCCGCTCTCCAACGGGTCCAGGGCGAGGACGTCCTGGAGGAAGTACGTGCCGACGAACAGCGTCCCGAACAGCGCCGCCGACGCCGTCAGCAGCATCCCGAGCGCCGAGGCCACCGTCGCCGAGCGGAGCACGCCGGGCGGCACCAGCGGGTTCGGCGTCCGGCGCCCGTGACGTACGAACGCGCCCCCGGCGGCCGCCGCGGCGAGGAACCCGAGCGCGGTGGCCGCCGGTCGGCCGGTCTCCGGAATCCCGGCGAGGGTATGGACCAGGCACACCAGGGCCAGCGCCAGCAGACAGGCGCCCGGCAGGTCGAGCGCCACGCCGCCGCGCGGCCCGTCCGCCGGGACGCGTACGACGAGCGCCAGCACGCCGACCACGACCGCGGGCGCCACGCCGAGGAAGAAGACCGACCGCCAGCCGAACTGCGCGGCGAGCGCCCCGCCCACGATCGGCCCGGCGGCGGCCGCCACCCCGATGGCGCTGGTGCGCAGCGCGATCGGCATCCCGAGCCGGTCGCGCGGGTACGCGGCGCGCAGCATCCCGAGGGTGGCCGGCTGGAGCAGCGCGCCGAACACGCCCTGCGCGACCCGCAGCCCGATCACCCAGCCGATGCCGGGCGCCACCCCGATCCCCGCCGAGGCGGCGGCGAAGCCGAGCGTGCCGACCGCGAACACCCGGCGGTGGCCATACCGGTCGCCGAGGCGCCCGGCGAACACCAGCAGGCCGGCGACGGCGATGAGATAGCCCGTGCTGGTCCACTGGACCTGCACGAACGAGGCGTGCAGATCGCGCTGCAGGGCGGGCTGGACGACGGTCAGCACGGTGCCGTCGAGGGCGACGATCGCGGCGCCGGTGACGCTGCCGACGAGGGTGAGCCGCTGCCGCGACGTCGTCGTCATGCCGCCCCCAGGTGGGCGTCCATCGCCGCCCGCAGCAGCGGCTCGACGTCCTCGGAGCCGGTCGCGAGCCGGAGGCTGCCCCACTCCCGCAGCTGTGCGATGCCGTGCAGATTGGCCCACAGGGCCCCCGCGACGACGCCCGCCTCGGCGGCTTCCAGGGCCCGTACGCGTCGGACCAGCCCCACCAGCACCTCGAACAACGGCAGGCTGGACTCCCGCAGTCCCAACCGGTTGCTCTCCAGCAGGTCGTGACGGAACATCAGCTCGAACATGCCACGGTTGGCCCGCGCGAACTCCAGATAGACCCGGCCCAGCGCCATCAACTGTTCCCGGGGCCCCAACTCCCCGTCCCCGACCGCCGCCCCGGCCTCCCGGGCCAGCGCCTCGAAGCCGCGCCGTGCGATGGCCGACAGCAGCGACAGATGCGTCGGGAAGTAGCGCCGCGGGGCCCCGTGCGAGACCCCGGCCTGCCGCGCGATCTCGCGCAGCGTCAGGGCCGATACGCCCTCGCGGCCCACCAACTCGACGCCCACATCGACCAGTCGGGCCCGTAGGCCCGTGTCCTCGTCACTCATGGACAGTGTCTACCACTCGACAGTAGACACTGTCTACTGTCAACCATGGGTTGACATGAGGGGGGTGTCAACCCATAGTTGACACATGACGAACTCAGACCCGAAGCCCACCGGCACGACGCACCCCGTGCGCCTCGACGACCTGATCGAGGCCATCAAGAAGGTCCACACGGACGCCCTCGAACAGCTCACCGACGCCGTCCTCGCCGCCGATCACCTCGGCGAGGTGGCCGATCACCTCATCGGGCACTTCGTCGACCAGGCCCGCCGCTCGGGCGCCTCCTGGACCGACATCGGCAAGTGCATGGGAGTCACGCGGCAGGCGGCCCAGAAGCGCTTCGTCCCCAAGGGTGCCGCCGCCCAGGACCTCGACCCCGGCCAGGGCTTCTCCCGCTACACCCCGCGCGCCCGGAACGTCGTGGTCTCCGCCCAGAACGAGGCCCGCGCCGCCACCAACGCCGAGATCCTCCCCGCCCACCTCGTCCTCGGCCTGCTGGCCGAGCCCGAGGGCCTGGCCGCCAAGGCGATCCTCGCCCAGGACGTCCTCCTGGACTCCGTCCGCCAGGCCGCCACCGCCGCCCTCCCGCCCGCCGCCGACGACATGCCCGCACTCGTCCCCTTCGACGCGGGCGCCAAGAAGGTCCTCGAACTCACCTTCCGCGAGGCCCTGCGCCTGGGCCACAACTACATCGGCACCGAGCACATCCTGCTCGCCCTCCTCGAGCACGAGGACGGCTCGGGCGTGCTCGCGGACCTCGGCATCGACAAGGCCGGTGTCGAGGCGTCCGTGGCCCGGATGCTGGAGCAGATCCAGGCGAACTGAGCCACCGGGACCGGAGCGGCCTGCTGGATCTGCCCTGGGTCTGCCCGCTGAACGGGTCGTACGGGCGGCGTAGCGCGAGAGGTACGCACATACGCCCGAAGCGTCGGACTTATGATCCAACGCGTGGACATCCCCGACAGACTCATCTCCCTCCAGCAGGCCGCCGACGCCGAGCACGCCAAACTGGCCGGACTCGCGGACGCCGAACGCGAGACCCAGTGGAAGCACTGGTACGACGCCGCGGTCACCGTGCAGACCGCCGTCACCGAGCACGCCAAGGAAGCGGGCCTCAGCCGGGTCGCGCTGGAGTCCGCCGTGAAGAAGGCCGTACGACATCCGGCCCCGGCCGACGGCTGAGCCCGCGGACTCCGCGGCCCGGGGAGTGTGAGGTGCGCGACGCCGTCGCGTGTTCCCTCCCCGGACCGGCTGAGCGACGATGAGGACGGCGTCCCGGCCCCCGGCCGGGCGCCGCTCCCCGTGCCCGCTCCCCGGAGAGGACGCCCGCCGCACATGCGTCTCCTGCTCGTCCGCCATGGCCAGACCACCTCCAACGTCCGCCACGCCCTCGACACCGACATGCCGGGTGCCGAACTCACCGCGCTCGGGCAGCAGCAGGCGGAGAGGCTGGTGGAACGTCTCGCGGCCGAGCGGATCGACGCCCTGTACGCGTCCCCCCTCCGCCGCGCCCAGCAGACGGCGGCCCCCCTCGCCCGCGAGCGGGGCCTCGATGTCGTCGTCCGCGAGGGCGTGCGCGAACTGATCGCCGGCGACCTGGAGATGCGCGAGGACACCGAGTCCGTCCAGCTCTACCTCAAGACGGTCATGGCCTGGGCCGCGGGCCAGACGGACCTGCGGATGCCGGGAGGCCAGACGGGCGAGGAGGCCCTGGCCCGCTACGACGAGGTGATCGAGGAGATCGCCGCTTCGGGCGCGGAGCACGTCACCGTCGTCAGCCATGGCGCGTCCATCCGCACCTGGACCGCCGTCCGAGCCCACAACATCGACCCCGCCTATGCCGCCCGGAACCCCCTGGAGAACACCCAGACCATCACCCTGGACGGCGACCCCCGGCGAGGCTGGACCGTCACCCACTGGGGCACCGAGCCGGTCTGATCGCGGCAGGCAGGCAGGCAGGCACGGACTGTGTCAATCGCGCGGGCCTGGGCACACAAGGGTGGTCCCGAGGGGGAACCTCCGGAGGAGGACCACCGTGATCAAGAAACTCCACGACATGGGCCTGCGCAGCGAGCACGCCTACACCGCCGCCGTCGTCTCCATCGGACTGTCCGTGCTGACCTGGGCCGCCTCGCTGCGTGCCGAGCCCGGACGGGGCCTCGACCGGGCCGACCGGTGGGGAATCTTCGTCGGAGAGTGGGCGCCCACTTTCTTCGGCCTCGGTATCGCGCTGTCCCACTACGAGCAGGAAGAAGGCTCGCTGATGGGTGAGGCACACGCCGACGGGGAGCGGAAACGGCAGATGGCAGGTAGCGCGTAAGCACGGGCACGATGAAGGGCCGACCTGCTTCCGCAGGTCGGCCCTTCATCGTTCAGGGTGAGTAACGGGACTTGAACCCGCGACATCCTGGACCACAACCAGGTGCTCTACCATCTGAGCTATACCCACCACGACCGGCGTTCTTCGCACCGGCCGAGAAAAACTATACAGGGTCGGCGGGGGTGCTCGCTCCCGGCTTGTGGTGCGTGCCGGGAGCGAGTCGTCACGGCTGCCGGGCGGGCAGGACGTGGCGGGCCGCGATGGACTTCGCCGTGTCCGAGTCCGGGCCGGGCTGCGGGACGAAGACGGCCTCCCGGTAGTAGCGCAGTTCGGCGATCGACTCGTGGATGTCGGCGAGTGCGCGGTGGTTGCCGTTCTTCTTCGGGCTGTTGAAGTAGGCCCGCGGGTACCAGCGGCGGGCCAGCTCCTTGATCGACGAGACGTCGACGATCCGGTAGTGGAGGTACGCCTCGAGCGTCGGCATGTCGCGCAGGAGGAAACCGCGGTCGGTGGAGACCGAGTTTCCGCACAGCGGGGCCTTGCCGGCGTCCGGGACCTGCTCGCGGATGTACGCCAGGACCTGCGCCTCGGCATCCGCGAGCGTGGTCCCGCCGTCCAGCTCCGCGAGCAGTCCGGAGGCCGTGTGCATCTCCCGCACCACCTCGGGCATGGTGGTCAACGCCTCGGCGGGTGGCCGGACAACGATGTCCACTCCGTCGCCCAGAATGTTCAGCTCGGAGTCCGTGACCAGCGCGGCCACCTCGATGAGCGCGTCGTCCGACAGCGAGAGCCCGGTCATCTCGCAGTCGATCCACACCATGCGATCGTTCATACGTCTCACCCTACGGGGCGTTCCCGCTGGCCGGGCAGGGTCGGACGGCCCGGAGCGCGACCCGTGGCCTGCTCGGGCAGGCGGGGGGCGTACGCATCGGATTCCGGTTTGCCCGGTTCCGTACCGCCCGGTGGATGCGGCGAGTGCGGAGGGTGATGGTGGTGGCTCGTATGCGTGACGGGTCCGCCGGGCCGGCGCAGCGGCATGGCGTGCTCACCGGGGCGCTGTTCGAGCATCTCGGCGCGGTCGCCGCCGCCGAGCCGTTCGGCCCGCTCCATCCGGTCCAGCCGGTCCGGGCCGCGGTCCGGGGCGCCGCCCTGGGGCCTGCGGGCCCGGTACGCGGCCCGGTAGGCGGCCGGGGAGGACCCCAGCTGCCGCCGGAAGTGCCCGCGCAGCGCGACCGGGGACCGGAAGCCGCAGCGCCCGGCGACCTCGTCGACCGAGTAGTCGGAGGTCTCCAGGAGCCGCTGGGCCTGGAGCACCCGCTGGGTGATCAACCACTGGAGTGGAGCGCTCCCAGTGAGCGACCTGAACCGGCGGTCGAACGTGCGCCGGCTCATATAGGCGCGGGCGGCCAGGGCCTCGACGTCGAACTGCTCGTGCAGGTGCTCGAGCGCCCACGCCACGACCTCGGCGAGCGGATCCGCGCCGATCTCCTCTGGTAACGACCTGTCCAAGTAGCGCTCCTGCCCTCCACTGCGGCGCGGCGGTACGACGAGCCGGCGGGCCAGGGCCCCCGCGGCGTCCGCGCCGTGGTCGGTGCGCACGATGTGCAGGCACAGGTCGATCCCGGCGGCGGTGCCCGCCGAGGTCAGTACGTCGCCGTCGTCCACGAACAGCTCGCGCGGATCCACGTGGACGGATGGGTAGCGCTTGGCCAGCGTCGGCGCGTACATCCAGTGCGTGGTCGCCGGGCGGCCGTCGAGCAGCCCCGCGGCGGCCAGTACGAAGGCCCCGGTGCACAGGCCCACGATGCGCGCGCCCTCCTCGTGCGCGCGCCGCAGCGCGTCGAGCGCGGCGGCCGGTGGCGGCTGGGTGATCGACCGCCAGGCCGGTACGACGACGGTGCCGGCCCGGGACAGCGCCTCCAGGCCGTATGGTGCGGTCAGTTCCAGTCCGCCAGTCGTTCGCAGTGGCACATCTTCGCCCGCGCACACCAGCAATCGGTACCGAGGGACTCCGGCGTCCTGCCGGTCGATACCGAAGACGGAGAGCGGGATGGAGCTTTCGAAGATCGGTCCGCCGCTGAACAGCAGCACCGCGACGATTTCTCGTCGCCGGCGTCCGGAGAGCTTGCGCGAGGTCTCCGGTACGGTCGTCGTGGAGTCCTGGCTCATGGCTCTAAGCCCCCCTCGGTGGTCGCGTCCTCTCGGTCCTGCACGTTTCCCCTCGGTCCTGAACGGTTCCCCCGCCGGTCATGGCCAAGATCGAATCTACTGTGTCGCGTGTGGTCGCCGTGACCAGTTCACCACCCGCCACTATGTCGACATGACAACTTGGCGCGAAGCATTCGATCACGAAGCGTTGCACTCGTAGCCCTCGCTGTGAAGTGGGCCTCCAGCTGACGCCCACTTCCCGTAGGGGGTACGGGCCGCTCGTACCCCTTTCCACGCTGGCAGGAAGGGGGTTGAGCATGGCGTTTGCCAAGGGAAGAACTGGGATGCGAAGTTGGCTGAAAACCAGCGGGCGCAGACGTGCGGACGGGTACTTCGACCGGCGTACGACCGGCTCATCCCGCAGGGCGGTTGTGTGTACGGAGTACGACGTGGCGCGCTTCGGGCGTCGTCGGGAACCGTTTCCGGGCCTTGCCGGGTCGCGCCGTCGGCCCGGGGACGGCGTCAGCTCCGCCGGCCGCCCCGGTGCGTCCCGATCCCGGTGCGTCCGTGCCGCCCGCGGTGCGGGCTCGCCGCGCCGCCGCCCAGCCGGGCGATGGCGCGTTCGTAGTAGCGCAGAAGGGAGTGGCTGGCGGCGGTCACGGCGGCGAGGCCCACGGCGGCGCCCGCCGCGCCGCTCGGCGGTGATCCACAGAGGAGGAGGACGGCGGGGACCACGGCGCAGCCGAAGGCGGACCAGCGGATGACCTCGTTCACCGGGTCGCAGCCGGGGCCACTGGGGCCGGGGCCGCCTCGGGGGTCGCCCAGGGTGCCACCGCGAGGGCGGCCGGGGGTGCCGCGGCGGAGGCCGTCGTGGAGGTGCCCCGGGCCGTCGCCGGGCGGGGCGCCGGGGGCGTCGTACTCACGGATGCCTGACACGGTGGCGGCTCCTCTCGCGCGGTGGACAGATGGTGGACGGATGAGGGGAAAGCGGGTCGGCGGACGGTGGAAGAGCGGTGGAACGGGGCTCCGGCACGGGTCGGGACCGGCCTCCGGGAGGGTCCGTGGGGAGATGGTGGCGGCGGCCGGTACGGGCCGTCCGGTCTGTTCCGTACGGAGGTGATCGCTCCGCGGCTACTACAACGCCCGGCCCGCCGACAGGTCACTGCGGGGCGACCGCACGGCGTACGCGAGGGGTCGGCGCGGTCCGAGTCGGGACCACTTGGGGCATTGCGTTACGGGCCGCCCTCCGGCATGCTCCGGGGAACGCTTCGGCCGCTCCGCTGCCGGGGCAACCTCTGGGCGGGCTAGGAATGACGCCGTACCCTAGGGGGTAAGGGCTTGGAAAGATGAATCCCGGACGGATTTTCTTCGTTCGATACTCGTCTCAAGCTCTAGCGGAGCTCTAGTCCCCCGCCAACTTCAACCTGAGTCCCCGCCGTATTCCTCCGCACGAGGACACCCTTCGCCGAGACACCGATGGCCGGTCACGAAATCCCCGAACCCGCGGACCGCAAGCGGGTCGCCGATCACCTGGCGCACCCCCAAGCGGCGGAAGAAACACGTCATTCCTGCGATCCAGCCTTCCAGCACGGCGTCGTGGTCGGATTCGACGGTTCCACATCGAGCGAGCGCGCCCTCGCGTACGCCATCGGCATGGCCCGGCGTTCCGGCTCAGGTCTGATCATCGTCCATGTGGCCAACCGGCTGCCGACGACCGTCTGGGCGGGCTGTGAGCCCCCCGTCTTCGTCGACGTTCCCGATCACCGCACCGAGGTGCTGGGCCTCGAGCTGGCCTGTGCCGATCACCTCACCGAGGTGCCGTGGATCCTCGTCGAGCGGGGCGGCGACATCTGTCATGAGCTGGAGGAGGTCGGCCGGGAGTACGCGGCCGACGCCATCGTGGTCGGCTCCACGCACGGGCTGGTGGGGCGGATCTTCGGCTCCGTCGCGGGGCGCCTCGCGCGGCGCGCGCAGCGGCCCGTCATCGTCGTCCCCTGAGCCCGGACCCGGCCAAGGCCGGGTCTTGGCCTGGCCATCGAGCCCCGAGCTTTTCTCCAGCCGTCCCGCGCTGAAACCTCCGTTCGGGCACCGCTGTGGGCGGACGTTCAGAACTGGACAGCCTCAACTCCCTTTTCCCGCAGCCGAGATGGACCCAAGACCATCTTGACACCTGCGAAAACTACCCGTGCGTAGAGGTGGATTGGGCACGTGTGCGGGGCATAAACCGTTCGGCGTGGCGCCGGGCGGGAAGTGACGGTTCTCGCGCGGTGGCCAGCGCCGGCGTAAGGGCGACGCCGGCCCAGGGGCGGCCCCCGCGTGCGTGGTGGCGCACGCGGGGGACCGCCGGGCCCAAGGTCACTCCACGGTCACCGACTTCGCCAGGTTGCGCGGCTTGTCGATGTCCCGGCCGAGCGCCAGCGCCGTGTGGTACGCCAGCAGTTGCAGCGGGATGCCCATCAGGATCGGGTCCAGCTCGACCTCGTTGCGCGGTACCACGATCGTGTGGTCCGCCTTCTCCTGCCGCTGGTGCGCGACGGCCAGGATCCGGCCGCTGCGGGCCTTGATCTCCTCCAGCGTCGCGCGGTTCTTCTCCAGCAGATCGTCGTCCGGGAGAACCGCGACGGTGGGCACCTCGGGCTCGATGAGCGCGAGCGGCCCGTGCTTCAGCTCGGAGGCCGGGTACGCCTCGGCGTGGACGTAGGAGACCTCCTTCAGCTTCAGGGACGCCTCGCGCGCCACCGGGTAGCCGCGCACCCGCCCGACGAACATCATGCTCTTTGCATTCGCGTATTCCGCGGCGAGCTTCTTGATCTCTTCCTCGCCGCGCAGCACCTCCGCGATCTGCTCGGGCAGCTTGCGCAGCCCCGCGATGATCCGCTTGCCGTCGGCGACCGAAAGGTCGCGGATACGGCCCAGGTGGAGGGCGAGCAGCGCGAAGGCGACGGCGGTGTTGGTGAAGCACTTGGTGGAGACGACGCACACCTCCGGACCGGCGTGGACGTACACGCCGCCGTCCGTCTCGCGGGCGATCGCGCTGCCCACGACGTTGACGACGCCCAGCACCCGCGCGCCCTTGCGCTTCAGCTCCTGGACGGCGGCCAGCGTGTCGTACGTCTCGCCGGACTGGCTGACCGCGATGTAGAGGGTGTCCGGGTCCACGACCGGGTTGCGGTAGCGGAACTCGCTCGCGGGCTCGGCGTCCGCGGGGATCCGGGCCAGCTCCTCGATCAGCTGCGCGCCGATCAGACCCGTGTGGTACGCCGAACCGCAGCCGAGGATCTTCACCCGGCGGACGCCGCGCGCCTCGCGCGCGTCCAGGTTCAGCCCGCCCAGCCGGACGGTGGAGAAGCGGTCGTCGATCCGGCCGCGCAGCACCCGGTCCACGGCGTCGACCTGCTCGTGGATCTCCTTGTGCATGTATGTGTCGTGGCCGCCCATGTCGTACGACTCGGCCTCCCACTCCACCGTCGTCGGCGCGGGGGCGGTGCGGCTGCCCTCGGTGGTGTAGGTGCGGTAGTCGTCGGCCTTGATGGTGGCCATCTCGCCGTCGTCCAGGGTGATCACCTGGCGGGTGTGGCTGACCAGCGCGGCGACGTCCGAGGCGACGAACATCTCCTTCTCGCCGATGCCCAGCACCACGGGGGAGCCGTTGCGGGCGACGACGATGCGGTCCGGGAAGTCCGCGTGCAGCACGGCGATGCCGTACGTGCCCTCGACCAGGGCGAGCGCGTGGCGGACCTTCTCCTCCAGGGTGGCCGCCTGCGAGCGGCCGATGAGGTGGGTGAGGACCTCGGAGTCGGTGTCGGAGACCAGCTCCACACCGTCGGCGGCGAGCTTGGCGCGCAGGTCGGAGGCGTTGTCGATGATGCCGTTGTGGACGATCGCGACCTTGCCGTCCGCGTCCAGGTGCGGATGGGCGTTGACGTCATTGGGCGCGCCGTGGGTGGCCCAGCGGGTGTGCGCGATGCCCGCGGTGCCCGCGAAGCGCTTGGGCAGCTTGGCTTCGAGGTCGCGGACCCGGCCCTTGGCCTTGGCGGTCTTCAGCCCGGCGGCGGACTGCCCGTTCTGTGCGCCCTTGCCCGGCTTGGCCTGGACGGCGATGCCCGCGGAGTCGTAGCCGCGGTACTCCAGCCTCTGCAGCCCCTCCAGCAGCAGCGGCGCCACGTCGCGTTTCCCGATGTACCCGACGATTCCGCACATGGTGTTCAGGCCCTCCCGATTGAATCGATCATGAATGCTCGCGCCCGTTTCGTGCCGGCGGTGGCGGCCGCCTGTCCGGGCGTGGTGGCGACGTCAGCCGTAGACGATGCGGCGCAGCTGGCGCAGCGAGAGTTCGGGCGGTGCCACCGCGCGGTACGGCAGCTCGGCCGTGATCCGCTCGAAGATGTCCGTGTTGGTCAGTCCGCCGGACTGCAGCTCACGGTGGCGTCGCCGGACGAACTCCTCCGTCGTCTCGTCGAAGTACGCCAGCACGTCCAGCACCACCCGGGCCGCCTCGCCGCGGCTGAGCGGCGTACTGCGGACCAGGTGGTCGATGAGGTCGTCGTGGGACATCCGGCGATCGAGCATCCGTAGATACTGAGGCCCCGAGGGGTGTTTCGCAAAATTTCTGCCCGATATCGGGCAGGCTCTGACCTTAATGGCGAGAAAACCGGCGGAGCACGGCCTGTTTGGCGGTGGTGAACTCCTCCTCGGTGAGGACCCCGCTCTGGTGAAGATCGCCGAGTGCGCGCAGGCGTCGCAGCAGGGCGTCGTGGTCCTCGTCACCCTCCTCGGGTTTCTGGAGCCCGCCGGGGGCCGTGTCCAGGGCCGGGGGCGCGTCCAGGGCCGGGGGCGCGTCGGCGGGCTCCGGCGGGGCGAACGGATGCGGCATCCGGGCCGTGACGGCGGCCGCGACCAGCGCCATCAGCGGATCCTTGCGGAAGCCGTACAGGACGACGGCGTGCGGGTCGTACTTGGGCGCGGCCGTCGCCGTCGCCTTGCCCACGGTGAAGCGGAGGAAGCCGTTCTCCAGCCCGGCGGCGGGGAACCACTCCACCGCCGCCAGGTCCGCCAGCGGGATGGTGCGGGGGCCGCCGGACTTCTTCGACTCCTCCGTCTTCCAGTTCCATTCCAGCCGGATCCGCTCACCGTCGAAGGACGCGGTGGCGTCACCCGCCGTCGCCGACACCGGCACCGGAGGACCGGGCAGCAGATAGCGGTCGCACGGGCCGGACGGCACCTGGTCGAGCAGCAGGGCCTGCCGGACCTCGTCGACCAGATACTCGGCGACGCCGGTGCGGTCCGGGTCGACCGACAGCTGATACGGATCGGCCGCGTCCGGCAGCTTGCCGCCCGTGGCCTGCGCCAACGGATCGGCACCCGCGCGCAACCGCAGCCGCAGCCGACCGGACTTGCGCCCCGGTTCGTACGCGACGCCCGCCAGCGCCTCCAGGGGCACCGTCAGCTCGCCGAGCGCCTGCCGCGCCAGGTGCACGTTCTTGTCGCGCCCGGGGACGATCCGTACCGACTCACCGTCAAAGGTCCAGGCGCCATCGCGCTGGGTGATTTCCGCCATGGGGTGAATTCTGACAGGCACACAGCGACACATTGGTCTACACCTTGACCCCAACTGGGCGTCGCGGTACGCAAGATGCGACCCGCTTCGTTGAAGGGAACCCCTTTGAGACGACGCCGTGCTCGCCTGCTGTGCTCCCTCCTGCTGACCGTGGCGACGGGGGCGGGGGCAGGGACCGCCGCCACCGCCGCACCCTCTTCCTCGGCCACGTCCGGCGTCGCCGCCGGCGACGTGCCGGTGCCGCTGGACCGGGTCGTGCCCGCGCCCGCCTCCGTACGGCCCGGCAAGAGCCCGTACACGCTTCGCCCGACGACCCAGATCCGGGTGGCCCCCGGCTCCCGCGCCGCGCGCACGGCGGGCGACTATCTGGCGGGCGTGCTGCGCCCCTCCACCGGCTACCGGCTGCCGGTCACCGCGCGCGGGGGCGGGGACGGCATCCGGCTGCGGATCGTGCGCGACGTACGGCAACGCGACGCATCACGGCGCGACGCGGCACAGCGCGGCGCGCAGAGGCTCGGGGCGGAGAGGCTCGGCGCGGAGGGCTACCGGCTGGAGGTGACCCGGCGCGCCGTCACCATCAGCGCCCGTACGTCCGCCGGGCTCTTCCACGGCATCCAGACGCTGCGTCAGCTGCTGCCCGCGTCCGTCGAACGCGCCACCCGGCAGCCCGGCCCCTGGCGGATCTCCGGCGGCACCATCACCGATGTGCCGCGCTACGCCTGGCGGGGCGCGATGCTCGACGTCTCGCGGCACTTCTTCACCGTCGACCAGGTCAAGGCGTACGTCGACCAGCTCGCCCTCTACAAGATCAACAAGCTGCATCTGCATCTCTCCGACGACCAGGGCTGGCGGATCGCCATCGACTCCTGGCCCCGGCTGGCGACGTACGGCGGCTCCACCCAGGTCGGCGGCGGGCCCGGCGGCTTCTACACCAAGGCCGACTACCGGGAGATCGTGCGGTACGCGGCCTCCCGCCATCTCACCGTCGTCCCTGAGATCGACATGCCCGGCCACACCAACGCAGCCCTCGCCTCCTATGCCGACCTCAACTGCGACGGCGTCGCCCCGCCGCTCTACACCGGCACCGAGGTCGGCTTCAGCTCGCTGTGCGCGCCCAAGGAGGTGACGTACGACTTCGTCGACGACGTCATCCGCGAACTCGCCGCCCTCACCCCCGGCCGCTACCTCCACATCGGCGGCGACGAGGCGCACTCCACCAGCCACGCCGACTACGTGGCCTTCATGGACCGGGTCCAGCCGATCGTCGCCAAGTACGGCAAGACCGTGGTCGGCTGGCACCAGCTGACCGGCGCCCGCCCCGCGAAGGGGGCGATCGCCCAGTACTGGGGGACCAACGGCAGCGAGAAGGAGGTCGCCGACGCCGCCAAGAACGGCACCCGCCTCATCCTCTCGCCCGCCAACCGCGCCTACCTGGACATGAAGTACGACCCGAGCACCCCGCTGGGACTCAGCTGGGCCGGATACGTCGAGGCGAAGCAGTCCTACGACTGGGACCCGGGCAGCTACATCGCCGGTGCCCCGCCGTCCTCGGTCCTCGGCGTGGAGGCCCCGCTGTGGTCGGAGACCCTCTCCACCAGTGCCCACATCGCATACATGGCCTTCCCCCGCCTCCCCGGCATCGCGGAACTGGGCTGGTCGCCCCGGTCCACGCACAACTGGGACGACTATCGGGTGCGCCTCGCCGCCCAGGCGCCCCGCTGGGACGCCCTGGGCATCGACTATTACCGCTCCCCGCAGATCCCCTGGCCCGCCGGGTGATCAGCTTGCGAATCCCAACTCCCGTGCGATCAGCATCCGCTGCACCTCACTCGTCCCCTCGCCGATTTCCAGGATCTTGGAGTCCCGCCACATGCGGGCCACCGGGTATTCGTTCATGAAGCCGTATCCGCCGTGGATCTGTGTCGCCTCGCGGGCGTTGGTGACCGCGACCTCCGAGGAATACAGCTTCGCGATCGACGCCTCCTTCTTGAACGGCTCGCCGCTCACCAGGCGGGAGGCCGCGTCGCGCCAGGCGACGCGGGCCATGTGGGCGCGCATCTCCATGTCGGCGATCTTGAATTGGATGGCCTGGTTGGCGCCGATGGGGCGGCCGAAGGCCTCGCGGGTCCTGGCGTAGGACACCGACTCGTCCACGCAGCCCTGGGCCAGCCCGGTGGCCAGGGCGGAGATCGCGATGCGGCCCTCGTCGAGGATGCGGAGGAACTGGGCGTAGCCGCGGCCCAGGTCGCCCAGCAGGTTGGCGGCCGGGACGCGGCAGTCGGCGAAGGACAGCTCACGGGTGTCCGAGGCGTTCCAGCCGACCTTGGAGTAGGGGGCGGCGACGCTGAGGCCGGGGGTGCCGGACGGCACGATGATGGAGGAGATCTTGGGGCGGCCGTCCTCGGTGCGGTCGGTGACGGCGGTGACGGTGATCAGGGCGGTGATGTCCGTACCCGAGTTGGTGATGAAGCACTTGGTGCCGTTGATCACCCATTCGCCGGTGGTCTCGTCCAGCCGGGCCGTGGTGCGGGTGGCGCCCGCGTCGGAGCCGCCGCCCGGCTCGGTGAGGCCGAAGGCGCCCAGGGTCTCCCCGGAGCAGAGCCCGGGCAGCCACTGGCGCTTCTGCTCCTCCGTCCCGTACAGGAAGATCGGCATCGCGCCGAGGGAGACCCCGGCCTCCAGGGTGATCGCGACGGAGGAGTCCACCCGGGCCAGCTCCTCCAGGGCCAGGCACAGCGCGAAGTAGTCGCCGCCCATCCCGCCGTACTCCTCCGGGAAGGGCAGGCCGAACAGCCCCATCCGGCCCATCTCGCGGATGATCTCGTACGGGAACTCATGGTGCTCCCAGTACTCCCCGATCTTCGGGGCGACCACATCGTGCGCGAACGCCTCGACGGTGCGGCGCAGTTCCTCGTGCTCGGGGGAGAGACGATGGTCGATCGCCATGACTCACATCTCCTTCTGGGAGAGAGCGCGGACGGTGCGGGACGGGCTGGGTCGGCCCAGGTGCCGGGCCATCCACACGCTGGTGGCGGTGAGACGGCGGATGTCGACCCCGGTCTCGATGCCGAGGCCGTCGAGCATCCAGACCAGGTCCTCGGTGGCGAGGTTGCCGGTGGCGCTCTTGGCGTACGGACAGCCGCCCAGGCCGCCCGCGGAGGCGTCGACGGTGGTCACGCCGTACTGGAGGGCGGCGAGGGTGTTGGCGAGGGCCTGGCCGTAGGTGTCGTGGAAGTGGACGGCCAGCCGGTCGGCGGGGATGCCCGCCTCGCCCAGCGTGGCCAGCAGCTCCCGCACATGGCCGGGGGTGGCCACGCCGATGGTGTCGCCGAGGCTCACCTCGTCGCACCCCATGTCGATCAGGCGGCGGCTCACCGAGACGGTCTGCGAGATCGGGACCGGGCCCTCCCAGGGGTCGCCGAAGCACATCGACAGATAGCCGCGCACGGTCACGCCCGCCTCGCGCGCCGCGGTGACGACCGGCTCGAACATGGCGAGCGCGTCGTCCACCGTCCGGTTGAGGTTGGCCTTGGCGAACGACTCGGTCGCGCTGCCGAACACGGCGATCTCGCGCGCGCCCAGCGCGAGCGCGCGCTCCAGACCGCGCTGATTGGGCACCAGCACCGGGAGCCGGGCGCGCACGTCGTCGATCAGCGGCATCAGCTGCTCGGCGTCGGCCAACTGTGGCACCCACTCCGGGCGGACGAAGCTGGTGGCCTCGATGGTGGTCAGCCCCGCGTCGGCCAGCCGCCGGATGAACTCGGCCTTCACGGCGACCGGCACGAGCGTCTTCTCGTTCTGCAGCCCGTCCCGCGGCCCCACCTCATGGATGCGCACCCGGGCGGGCAGCCCCGGGGCCGGGACGGTCATGGGAAGGGTCATCACGCACGCTCCTCGGTCTCGGGGGTCTCGCGCGGGGCGACCACCGCCAGCAGCTGGTCCATGGCGACCGTGCTGCCGGGGGTCACCTCCAGCTCGGTGACGGTCCCGTCGTGCGGGGCGGAGATGAGGTGCTCCATCTTCATCGCCTCGACCACCAGCAGGCCCTGGCCCGCGGTGACCTCGTCCCCGACGGCCGCCTTCACGACGGTGACGGTGCCGGGCATGGGGGCCGTCAGCTCGCCTGCGTGCGCCGCGGCGGCCCCGCCGCGCAGCGCCTCCTCAATGGGGTCATGCCCCACCACCCGCCAGGCATCCCCGCCCTGCCCCAGCCAGTGGCTCGCGCCGTGGACGACATGCCGGAAGCGGTGGGTGACCCCGCCCAGCTCCAGCAGCACGGCCCCGTCGTCCAGCCCGATGAGCCGCGCCGCCGTGCCGTCCGGCTCGCCGCCGTGGCCGTCCGCGCGCTCGATACGGACCCGCGCTTCGTGGGCCCGGCCGCGCACGCGGACCGTCACCGGCTCGTGGCCGGGAATCCGCAGCCGGTGGACCGTCCAGGCGGGGTCGGCGCCCAGCCGCCAGCCGGTCGGGACCGAGAACGGATCGAGCCAGGCATCCGCACCGGACCCGCCGCCCCGCGAGGGACGCGGCTCCAGCGCCGCCTGGCGCAGCAGCGCCGCGGCCGCGTAGACCTCGTCGGGGATCGTGGACGGCAGGAGCGAGGCCGCCGCGCGGTCGACCAGACCGGTGTCCAGCTCACCCGAGGCGACCTCCGGGTGGGCGGCCAGGCGGCGGAGGAAGCCGGTGTTGGTGTCGACGCCGAGGACGGTCAGGGAGCCGAGGGCGGCGCGCAGCCGGCGCAGCGCCGTGGCGCGGTCCGGGCCGTGGGCGATGACCTTGGCGAGCATCGGGTCGTACACCGTGCCGACCTCCGTGCCGGTGCTCAGCCCGGAGTCCACGCGCACCCCCTCGCCCGCGGGCTCGTCCAGGGCGAGCACCGGCCCGGCCGACGGGAGGAAGTCCACCCGGCCGTCGCCCGCCACACGGGCGGTCTCGGCGCAGATGCGGGCCTCCACCGCATGGCCGTCGAAGGCGATGCCGTCCTGTCCGCAGGGCAGCGGTTCGCCCGCGGCGACCCGCAGCTGCCACTCCACCAGATCGAGCCCAGTGATCAGCTCGGTGACGGGGTGCTCGACCTGGAGGCGGGTGTTCATCTCCATGAAGCAGTACGCGGACGGGTCGGCGCCCGGCACGATGAACTCCACCGTGCCCGCGCCCACGTAGCCGCACGATCGGGCCGCCTGCACCGCGGCCTCACCCATCAGCGCCCGGGTGGTGTCGTCCAGCAGCGGGCTGGGCGCCTCCTCGATGATCTTCTGGTGGCGTCGCTGCAGCGAGCATTCGCGCTCGCCGAGATGGATCACCTGGCCGTGGCCGTCCGCCAGCACCTGGATCTCGATATGGCGCGGCCGGTCGATCCAGCGCTCGACCAGCAGCGTGTCATCGCCGAACGCGCCGCGCGCCTCGCGCCGGGCGGCCGCGATCTCGTCGGCGAGCAGCGCCTCGTCCCGCACCAGCCGCATGCCCTTGCCGCCGCCGCCCGCGGAGGGCTTGAGCAGCACGGGGGTGCCGATCTCCCGGGCGGCGTCGATGAGCTGGGCGTCGCCCAGCCCGCTGCCCGAGGAGCCCGGCACCACGGGCACCCCGGCCGCGCGCACGGTCTCCTTGGCGCGGATCTTGTCGCCCATCAGCTCGATGGCCCCGGCCGGCGGGCCGATGAAGACGAGCCCGGCGTCGGCGCAGGCGCGGGCGAACGCCGCGTTTTCCGCGAGGAAGCCATAGCCGGGGTGGACGGCCTGGGCGCCGGTGCGGGCCGCCGCCTCCAGCAGCCGCTCGATCGACAGATAGCTCTCCGCGGCGGCCGCCGGGCCGATCCGCACGGCCGTGTCCGCCTCCCGGACGTGCCGGGCGTCCGCGTCGGCATCGCTGTGGACGGCGACCGAGCGGACGCCGAGCCGCCGCAGGGTGCGGATGACGCGCACCGCGATCTCCCCGCGGTTGGCCACCAGGACCGTGTCGAACATCGCATGCGCCGCACTCATCGGGTGCATCCCCTCACATCCGGAAGACGCCGTAGCCGGGCGCCGCGGGTTCCTTGGGCGCCCGGTCGGGCAGCGGGGCGCTCGCGCACGCGGTGAGGGCGAGGCCGAGCACCGTACGGGTCTCCAGCGGGTCGATCACCCCGTCGTCCCACAGCCGCGCCGTGGCGTAGTACGCGCTGCCCTGCGTCTCGTACTGCTCGCGGACCGGCGCCCGGAACGCCTCCTCGTCCTCCGCGCTCCACTTCTCGCCGCGCGCCTCCAACTGGTCGCGCTTGACGGTCGCGAGGACGGAGGCGGCCTGCTCGCCGCCCATCACCGAGATCTTGGCGTTGGGCCACATCCACAGGAAGCGCGGCGAATAGGCGCGGCCGCACATCGAGTAGTTGCCCGCGCCGTAGGAGCCGCCGATGACGACCGTCAGCTTGGGAACGCGGGTGCAGGCGACGGCGGTGACCATCTTGGCGCCGTGCTTGGCGATGCCGCCCGCCTCATAGCTGCGGCCGACCATGAAGCCCGAGATGTTCTGCAAAAAGACCAGGGGGATGCCGCGCTGATCGCACAGCTCGATGAAGTGGGCGCCCTTCTGGGCGGATTCGGAGAACAGGATGCCGTTGTTGGCGACGATGCCCACGGGATGGCCCATGATCCGGGCGAAGCCGGTGACCAGCGTCGTCCCGAACTCGGCCTTGAACTCGGCGAACCGCGAGCCGTCCACCACCCGCGCGATCACCTCCCGCACGTCGTACGGCGTGCGGGAGTCGACCGGGACCGCCCCGTACATCCCCGCGGGGTCCACCGCGGGCTCCTCGGAGGGCGTGAGCGGCCAGGGCGGCGCGCCCTGCTGGGTGGGGGAGGGCGGCAGGGTGGAGACGATCGTACGGACGATGCGCAGGGCGTGGGCGTCGTCCTCCGCGAGGTGGTCGGTGACGCCCGAGACCCGGGAGTGGACCTCGCCGCCGCCCAGCTCCTCCGCGGTGACGACCTCGCCGGTGGCCGCCTTCACCAGCGGCGGCCCGCCCAGGAAGATCGTGCCCTGCCCGCGCACGATGACGGCCTCGTCGCTCATCGCCGGGACGTAGGCCCCGCCCGCCGTGCACGACCCGAGCACCGCCGCGACCTGCGGGATCCCGGCGCCGGACATCCGGGCCTGGTTGTAGAAGATCCGCCCGAAGTGGTCGCGGTCCGGGAAGACCTCGTCCTGCATGGGGAGGAACGCGCCGCCGGAGTCGACCAGATAGACGCACGGCAGCCGGTTCTCCAGCGCGACCTCCTGGGCGCGCAGATGCTTCTTCACCGTCATCGGGTAATACGTGCCGCCCTTGACCGTGGCGTCGTTGGCGATGACGACCACTTCGCGGCCCGCGACCCGGCCGATCCCGGCGATCACCCCCGCCGCCGGGGCCTGGCCCTCGTACAGCCCGTCGGCGGCGAGCGGTGCCAGCTCCAGGAACGGCGAGCCCGGGTCCAGCAGGGTGTCGACCCGGTCGCGCGGCAGCAGCTTGCCGCGCGCGGTGTGCCGGGCCCGCGCCTTCTCGCCGCCGCCCAGCCGGGCCGCGGCGAGCTTCTCGCGCAGCCGCGCGGCCAGCTCGCGGTGTGCGGCCTCGTTGGCCTGCCAGACGTCGGACCCCGGGTCGGCGCCGCTTCGCAGCACCGGTGCCTGCTCCATCGCTACGGGCCCCCTCAACTCGCCGTGCTGGTTAGTGGTCGTTAACATGATACCCATCAGGTTAACGACCACTAACCCGGCTGTCTAGAATTGCTTCCATGAGCACGCAAGCCCCTGCACCGACCCGCCGCGAACAGATCCTCAAGGAGGCCGCCCGCCTCTTCGCCGAGCGCGGCTTCCATGGCGTCGGCGTCGACGAGATAGGCGCGGCGGTCGGCATCAGCGGTCCCGGTCTCTACCGTCACTTCGCCGGGAAGGAGGCGATGCTGGCCGAGTTGCTGGTGGGTATCAGCGGCCGGCTGCTGACGGGCGGCAAGCTGCGCGCCGCGGAGGCGGCGGAGGCCGGGGACGCCCCGGCGGCGGCGCTGGACTCGCTCATCGAGGGCCACATCGACTTCGCCCTGGACGACCGCCCGCTGATCATCCTCCACGACCGCGAGCTGGACCGGCTCCGGGACACCGACCGCAAGCTGGTGCGCTCGCTCCAGCGGCAGTATGTGGAGCTGTGGGTCGAGGTCGTGCGGCAGGTCTATCCGAGGCTCGCCGAGGCCGAGGCCCGGGCCTGCGTCCACGCCGTGTTCGGGCTGCTCAACTCCACCCCGCACCTGGGTCGCCCCGGCGCCCTCCCCGGCCGCGCGGCCACGGCCGCCCTGCTGCACCGCCTGGCCCTCGGCGCGTTCGGCGCGGCCCACGCCTCGGACGGCTCTGGACAGGCGACGTGACCGGGCGGTAACTTCGACTGAGCAAGCGCTTAGCCAGAGGGAGGCCGCAGAGATGCGTCGCACGGTGTTCAACGAGGATCACGAGGCATTCCGGGAGACCATCCGCGACTTCATCGCCGCCGAGGTCGTGCCCTACTACGAGGAGTGGCGGGAGGCCGGTCAGGCCCCGCGCGACTTCTACAAGAAGCTCGGCGAGCTGGGCATCTTCGGCATCGAGGTCCCCGAGGAGTACGGCGGCGCGGGCGAGACCAGCTTCAAGTTCAACGCGGTCATCACCGAGGAGTGCGCCCGCGCCGGGGTGAGCTTCGGCGGCAGCGGCGTCCACACCGCGCTCTGTCTCCCGTACATCCTCAAGTACGCCAACGAGGAGCAGAAGCGGCGCTGGCTGCCCTCCTTCGTCTCGGGCGACATGATGACCGCCATCGCCATGACCGAGCCGGGCACCGGCTCGGACCTGGCGGGCATGAAGACGACCGCCAAGCTGTCCGAGGACGGCACGCACTACGTGCTCAACGGCGCCAAGACCTTCATCACCGGCGGGGTGCTCGCCGACCGCGTCCTGGTCTGCGCCCGCACCGCCCCCGCCACCCCCGAGGACCGCCGCGGGGGCATATCCATCCTGGTCGTGGACACCAAGAGCGAGGGCTACGCGGTCGGCCGCAAGCTGGAGAAGCTGGGGCTGAAGACGTCCGACACCGCCGAGCTGTCGTTCACCGACGTCAAGGTGCCGGTGGAGGACCTGCTGGGCGAGGAGGGCAAGGCCTTCGGCTACCTCGCCCACAACCTGCCGCAGGAGCGCCTGGGCATCGCGGTCAGCGCGTACGCGCAGTCCGCCGCCGCGGTCGAGTTCGCCAAGGCCTATGTCCGGGACCGCGAGGTCTTCGGCAAGAGCGTGGCGTCCTTCCAGAACACCAAGTTCACGCTGGCCGACTGCAAGGCCGAGGTGGACGCGATGCAGGCGGTCGTCGACCGGGCCCTGGACGCGCACGACGCCGGCGAGCTGACCGCCGCCGACGCCGCGTCCGCGAAGCTGTTCACCACCGAGCGCGCGGCCGTCGTCATCGACAAGTGCCTCCAGCTGCACGGCGGTTACGGCTACATGATGGAGTACCCCATCGCCCGGCTCTACACGGACACCCGCGTCACCCGCATCTACGGCGGGACCAGCGAGGTCATGCGCTCCATCGTCGCCAAGTCGATGGGGCTGTGACGGTCGCCATGTGCACGCTCGTCGGCAACGGTGCCGCAACACGGGTCTGCAAGACTGCTTGAACCATGAATGACGCACTACAGAGCCTGCTCGACCTGCTCGACCTGGAGCGGATCGAAGAGGACATGTTCCGCGGCACCAGCGATGCCGCACCCCTCGTGCCGCGGGTCTTCGGCGGCCAGGTGGCCGCCCAGGCCCTGGTCGCCGCGGGCCGCACGGTCCCGGAGGACCGTCCGCCGCACTCGCTGCACGCGTACTTCCTGCGGCCAGGCGACCCCGGCGCGCCGATCGTCTACACGGTCGACCGGATCCGCGACGGCTTCTCCTTCACGACGCGCCGCGTGGTCGCCGTCCAGCACGGGAAGCCGATCTTCCATCTGTCCGCCTCCTTCCAGCTGGTGGAGGAGGGGCTGGAGCACCAGGAGCCGATGCCGGACGTGCCGGATCCGCTCTCGCTGCCCACCGCCGAGGAACTGCTGCCCCGGTACGAGCACCTGTTCGCCGGGCCGGGGGTGGTCGACCGGATGCTGAAGGCACGGGCCGCCATCGACCTGCGGTACGTGGACGCTCCGCCGTACGGCAGCGTCGGACAGCCCCGCGATCCGAAGTCGCAGGTGTGGTTCCGGACCGACGGCAAACTGGACGGCGCCGCCGACGATCCGCTGCTGCACGTCTGCCTGGCCACCTATGTGTCCGACATGACGCTGCTGGACTCGATACTCCTCGCCCACGGCCGCGGTGGCTGGGCGGTCGGCGACATCGTCGGCGCCAGCCTCGACCACGCCATGTGGTTCCACCGGCCGTTCCGCGTGGACGACTGGCTGCTGTACGACCAGGAGAGCCCGTCCTCGTCCGGCGGCCGCGGCCTCGCCAAGGGCCGTATCTTCACGGCTGACGGGCGGCTGGCCGTCTCGGTGATCCAGGAAGGGGTCATGCGGGTCCCGCGCCCGAAGAAGTAACCCCCGGGACGGGCGGGGCGACGCGCGTCCGTCCCGGCGTGCGGGCGGTCCGGCGCGCGCCCCGATCCGGCGCGCCCCGATCCGGCGCGCGTCAGAACTGGGCCGTCAGCCCCGCCGCGTCCAGCAGATAGGCCGTCATCGGCGCGTAGAACCTCGGGTTGGTGACGTGGTCGTCCAGCGGGACCACCGCCTGGAGCGTTCCCTCCGCCTCGCCGAGGAACAGCGCCGGGTCGTTGCAGTCCGCGTACCCCACCGCGTCGATGCCGCGCTGCCCCGCGCACCCCGCCCAGCCGTGGTCGGCGACCACCAGGTCCGGCAGCTGCCGCCCCTCCCGGGCCAGCCCGTCCAGGATCGCCGCCATGGGGGCGGGGGAGTGGGTGTGCCACAGCGTCGCGCCGCGCTCCAGCATGGCCACGTCGCAGAACTGGAAGACGTACCCCTCGTCCGCGTGCAGCCCGCCCGGGATCTCGACGATCTCGCACCCCGCCGCGTGCAGCGCCGACGCCGTGGCGCTGTGCACCTCCAGCAGCCCGCCCGGGTGGCCCGTGGCGAACAGCACCCGCTGCCGCGCCTCGGCCGCCTTCCGCAGCACCGACGCCATCCGGTCCAGCGCGCCGACCGTCAGCTCCGGGTCGATCGTGTCCTGCCCGGTGCGGTGCTCCGGGTCGTCGACCACCCCGCACCGCTCCGCCATGACGGCCAGCACGTCCTGCTCGTCCACCCAGCGGTCGTCCAGCTCGAGCCCCAGCCAGTAGTGGCGGTCGCCGTTCGCGAGCTTGCGGTAGTGGGAGAGGTTGTTCTCGCGCGGGGTGGCGACGTCACCCGCGATGCGCGTACGGACGAGATGGTCGATCAGCTCGGCACGGCTGGGCACGGTACTGGGTATCGGCATGTGGCCCATTGTCGCCCCTGTGTCCGGCGAATGGGCGGCAATACTCGCCTGCGGACGGACGCGGATATGACGCGGCCATGACGAACGACCCATGGCGAACTGCGGTGACGAGCCCGAGCGCCCCGGGCTCGTCATGGCCGGGGCGGTCCCGGACCGCCACCGGCCACTGGATCCGCCGGACAGGCCCTAGCGGCCGGAACGGCGGCTACGGCCCACCCCGCCGCCGGAGCCCCGCCCCGCCCCGCCGGAGCCGCCGGAGCCCCGTCCCGACCCGCCGGATCCGCGCCCGGACGCGCCGCCGGAGCCCCGTCCCGACGCGCCGCCGGATCCGCGCCCGGATCCGCCGCCGGACCCGCGGCCCGAGCCGCCCCGGGAGCCGCGGCTCGAGCCACCGCCACCGCCGCTACCACCGCCGCCGCGGCGCGCCTGCCGGGGGCCGGGCGCCTGCTGCGGAGCCGGAGTGCTGATCGTCACCGGGACACCCGAGGGCTCCTGCGCGCCGGTGATGCGGGTCAGCTCGGCGTCGGTCGAGTGCACCCGGGCCGTGTTCGGGGTGATGCCCGCAGCGGACATCAGCCGGGTCATGTCGCGGCGCTGGTCGGGCAGGACGAGGGTGACGACGCTGCCGGAGCCGCCCGCGCGGGCGGTGCGCCCGCCACGGTGCAGATAGTCCTTGTGGTCCGCGGGCGGATCCACGTTGAGGACCAGGTCGAGGTCGTCGACATGGATGCCGCGGGCCGCGACGTTCGTGGCCACGAGCGCGGTGACGACGCCGGTCTTGAAGCGCTCCAGGGTCTTGGTGCGCTGCGGCTGGGACTTGCCGCCGTGCAGCGCGGCAGCCCGTACGCCGTTGGCCAGCAGATGGCGGGTCAGCCGGTCGACGGCGTGCTTGGTGTCCAGGAACATGATGACGCGGCCGTCCCGCGCGGCGACCCGGGTGGCGACGGAGCGCTTGTCGGTGTCCGCGATGTGCAGCACATGGTGCTCCATCGTGGTGACCGCGCCCGCCGAGGGGTCGACCGAGTGCAGCGCAGGGTCGGTGAGGAACTCGTTCACCAGCCGGCTGATGTTGTTGTCGAGGGTCGCGGAGAACAGCATGCGCTGGCCGTCGGCGGGCACCTGGCGCAGCAGCCGGGTCACCTGCGGGAGGAACCCCATGTCGGCCATCTGGTCGGCCTCGTCGAGGACGGTGATGCGCACCTGGTCCAGCCGGCAGTCGCCGCGTTCGATCAGATCGTGAAGGCGGCCCGGCGTCGCGATGACCACCTCGGCGCCGTTGCGCAGGGCGTCGGCCTGACGGTTGATCGACATGCCGCCCACCACGGTGGCCGGGCGCAGCCGCAGCCGGCGGGCGTAGGGCGTGAGCGCGTCGGAGACCTGCTGGGCCAGCTCCCGCGTGGGCACCAGGACCAGGCCGAGCGGACGGCGGGGTTCGGCGCGCCGCCCGGCGGTGCGGGCCAGCAGCGCGAGGCCGAAGGCCAGGGTCTTGCCGGAGCCGGTCTGGGCGCGCCCGAGTACGTCACGGCCCGTGAGCGCGCTGGGGAGGGTGGCCGCCTGGATCGGGAACGGCACGGTGACGCCCTGGTCCTTCAGCTCCGCGGCGAGGCCGTGCGGAAGGTCCAGCTCGGCGAACGTGGCGACGGCGGGCAGCACCGGGGTGGTGTCGCGCGGCAGGGCGAATTCGTTGCCGCCGTCGGAGGGACGGCTGGTACGAACGGTGGAACGGGAGTGTGACCGGGGCCTGCGGGACGGGCGGGCGTAACGGCTCATGCGGGGCCTTCCTGGAACGGGCGGGGATCGGCCCGCGGAAAGCGGGCACGAGCCGGGGCCCGCACCTCTTCAGGTGCGGGCCCCGGCTCGCGATATGCGCTGCGTCAGGCGGGAACGATGTTCTCGGCCTGCGGGCCCTTCTGGCCCTGCGTGACGTCGAACGACACCTTCTGGCCCTCCTGGAGCTCGCGGAAGCCCTGGGCGTTGATGTTCGAGTAGTGGGCGAAGACGTCGGCGCCGCCGCCGTCCTGCTCGATGAAGCCGAAGCCCTTTTCCGAGTTGAACCACTTCACGGTGCCGGTGGCCATGTCATTTCTCCTTCAATGGGGGTCGATCCGGAACCCGCGTTTGACGGATTCCGCGTCGCCGCATTGACCCCATCCGGAAATGACCGGTCAAAACAAAAATGCGCCTGAGGCTACATCCCGTCAGGCGCACATAACGTTCATGGGTACCAAAACTGCAACTGTCGCGAGCTTATCACGCGAGGGGCGCGAGCGGGGGAGACACCGATCACCCCGCCGGGCCGCGCCGCGACCTCGCGACATTGGATGCGACGTGCGAGTACGACCCATCCGCTCCCACCAGGCACGATACCGGCGAGGCCGTCCGGCCCATGGACGTGGTGTCCAAATCGCCCCGGCCGGGTGCTAGGGAACGTACATGTGGTCGAGCGACCGCTCTGCCTACGCTCGGATTCATGACCGCAAGCGACCGTGAGCCCACCGCAGCCCCCGTCGGCCCCGTCGACTCTTCCCGGGTCCCGCGCTACGCCGGCCCCGCCACCTTCGCCCGGCTGCCGCGCGTCGACGAGGTCGGCGGCACCGCGGACGTCGCCGTGGTCGGCGTGCCCTTCGACACCGGCGTCTCCTACCGCCCCGGCGCCCGCTTCGGCGGCAACGCCATCCGCGAGGCGTCCCGGCTGCTGCGCCCGTACAACCCGGCGCAGGACGCCGCGCCCTTCGCCCTCGCCCAGGTCGCCGACGCCGGGGACATCGCCGCGAACCCGTTCAACATCGACGAGGCGGTGGAGACGGTCCAGGCCGCCGCCGACGACCTCCTCGACAGCGGCGCCCGGCTCATGACCCTCGGCGGCGACCACACCATCGCCCTCCCGCTGCTGCGGTCCGTCGCCCGCAAGCACGGTCCGGTGGCGCTGCTGCACTTCGACGCCCATTTGGACACCTGGGACACGTACTTCGGCGCCGAGTACACCCACGGCACGCCCTTCCGGCGCGCCGTCGAGGAGGGCATCCTCGACACCGCCGCCCTCTCGCACGTCGGCATCCGCGGCCCGCTGTACGGCAAGCAGGACCTGGACGACGACGAGAAGATGGGCTTCGGCATCGTCACCTCCGCCGATGTCATGCGGCGCGGCGTGGACGAGGTCGCCGACCAGCTCCGGCAGCGCATCGGCGACCGTCCGCTCTACATCTCCATCGACATCGACGTCCTGGACCCGGCCCACGCCCCCGGCACCGGAACCCCCGAGGCGGGCGGCCTCACCTCCCGCGAGCTGCTGGAGATCCTGCGCGGCCTGGCCGGCTGCCACCTGGTCTCCGCCGACCTGGTCGAGGTCGCCCCGGCGTACGACCACGCGGAGATCACCGCGGTGGCGGCCTCCCACACGGCGTACGAACTGACGACGATCATGGCCCGCCAGATCGCCGCCTCGCGCGCCGCCTGAGCCCGGCGGGTCGGTTCGAGGGGGCGTCGTACCCGTAGTACCTGAGAGCTACGCGACGAGTGCACCCCCTGGAGTGACGCCAACTACCCGCGCTGCTCCCTACCTTCCGTAGGTACCAACATCCGGTACGGAAGGGGACAGGGATGGCATTCCGCGTGCGCGGCCGCATCCGCCGCACTCTGCTCGGTGTGCTCGTCGCGGCCTCGGTGGCCGTGCCGGTGGCGGGGGCCGCGCGGCCCGCGGCGGTGCCGGCGCCCGCCCCGTCGGTGCTCCCCGCGCTGACCGCCGCGACGCCCGCCGCCCTCGACGCGCGGTACGCCGCGCACCGCGCGGACATACGGGCCGCCGAGCGGATGGCCGCGGGGCACGGGGACCGGCGGCGGGCGGCCGCGCTGCGGGAAATGGCGGACCCGGCGCGGCAGTTCCTCTCCTTCGACGGGCGGGACGGGGGCCGTTCCGTCGAGGTCTTCGGGGATCTGTCGCGCGCCACGCGGGTCGCCGTCCTGGTGCCGGGGTCGGACACCGGCCTCGACCGGTACGGGCGCCTGCGCGCCGGAGCCGTCGCCCTGCGGCACCAACTCGGGCAGCGCGGCGCCGTCGTCGCCTGGCTGGGGTACGAGACGCCGGGCACGGTGAGCCCCGAGGTGCTGACGGCGGGGCTGGCCGACCGGGCGGCGCCCCGGCTCGCCTCCTTCGTCGGGGAGCTGGCCACCGCGGCGCCCCGGGCCCGGATATCGCTGCTCTGCCACTCCTACGGCTCCCTGCTCTGCGCGCGGGCCGCGTCCGGGACTGCGGCCGCGGACATCGTCCTGTACGGCAGCCCCGGCGTCGCCGCCGACGGCGTCGGCCAGCTGCACACCCGGGCCGCCGTCTGGGCGGGCCGGGGCGCGCACGACTGGATAGCCGACGTCCCGCACGTGCGGATCCCGCTGTTGTTCACCACCGTCGGGCTGGGGACCGATCCCGTCTCGAAGGGGTTCGGCGCCCGGATCTTCGACGCGGGCGACGGCGGCCACAGCGACTACCTCAAGCCCGGTTCCGTCAGCCTGCGGAGCCTGGCCCGGATCGTGGGGGACGGGCATGCGTGAGCTGATCCGGCGCGTCGACGCCGCCACCCCGCCCGAGCGCGACCGCGCCGTGGACGCGCTGCGTGCGTTCGCCATCCTCGGCGTGGTGCTCGGCCACTGGATGGTGACCGCCCTGGTCGCCGACAGCGGCACGGTGCGGGCCACCAGCCCGCTCCAGTACCAGCCCCATCTCGTCCCGCTCACCTGGGCGTTTCAGACCCTCGCGGTCTTCTTCCTGGTCGGAGGACAGATGGGCGCGCGCGGCCACGCGTCCGCCCGCGCCCGGGGCGTGACGTACCGCCAGTGGCTGGGTGCCCGGATGGCCCGGCTGTTCCGGCCGGTCGCCGCGGTGCTGGTGGTGTGGACCCTGGCGGCGGGCGCGATGCTGGCCTCCGGGGTGGGCCTGACGACCCTGCACAGCCTGCTCAAACTGGTGCTGTCGCCGCTCTGGTTCCTGCTGGTCTTCGCTGCGCTCACGGCGGCGACCCCGCTGGTGGCGCGGCTGCATCCGCTGTGGCCGCTCGCCATCGTCCTCCACGTCGACCTGCTCCGCTTCGGCCTCGGCGGCCCCGCCTGGCTCGGCTGGATCAACCTGGCGGCGGGCTGGCTGGTCCCGTACTGCCTGGGCGCGGCATGGGCGCGCGGGGGCTTGCGGGGGCGCATGACCGGCTGGGTGCTGCTGCTCGGGGGCGGGACGGTCACGGCCGGTCTCGTCCTGTTCGGCGGCTACCCGGCGGCCATGGTCGGGGTGCCCGGCGCCGCGATATCCAACCTCAACCCGCCGACCCTGGCCGCCGTCACCTTCGGCCTGGCCCAGTGCGGGGCGGCGCTGCTGCTGCTCGGCCCACTGCGCCGGGCGCTGGCCCGGCCCCCGGTGTGGGCGGTGGTGACACTGCTGAACGCATCCGCGATGACCGTCTTCCTGTGGCACCAGACCGCGATGATGGCGGTCACCTCGACCGCCCTGCGGCTGAGCGGCCCGCTGCCCGGCCTGCACACCGTGCCCGACGGACCGGCCTGGCTCGCCGCCCGCCTGGCCTGGCTGCCGGTGTTCGCGGCCGCGCTGCTGGTGTGCCGGGCGGCGTTCGGCACGTACGAACACGCCCGACCGCGCCCGGGTGGCCGGGTGGTGCGCGAGGGCCGTCCCGGCAGGGCGGTGGGGCAGGCGCGGAAGCGAGCGGGAGCGGTGCGGCGTGGATAGGCTCGCGTCCATGAGGGGGCGGGCGTGGGCGGGGCGGGCGTTGCGGGGGCTGCGGACGGTTCCGGTTACCTTGCGCGAGGACTTGTGGACGACGGCGGCCGATCCGCTGCCGCGCCGAAGCGGGCCGAGCTGGCTGGACCGGCTGCCCGCGTTCGCGCTGCCGGTGGTGCTGGGCGCGGTGGTGCTGTTCATCGCGTGCCTCGACAAGTACCCGGAGCTGTACGGGTTCGGCGCGGGCTGGGGCACGCTCTTCGCCGCCGTCCAGTCCACGGCGCTCGTCATGGCGCTGTTCCGGCCGGTCCCGGCCTGGTGGGCGACCACGGTCGCAACGGTCGCGCCGACGCTGTCGGCACGGCCCCTGATCGCCATCACCACGTTCCCCTGGTCCGGTGAAGGACTGACGGCGCAGGCGCTGAGCAATGTGCTGGGGCACGCGCCGGGCACGCAGGCGCGAGTGGAGCTGGGCTACCACGTGCGCGCCCTCGCCATACGGGTCAGCAACACTCCGCCGGACGGCCCCGCCCCGCCCTCGCCGGGCGCCGGGCACGGGCTGCTCGGGATGCGCGAGCGCACGGCGATGCTCGGGGGCGAGCTGGCCACCGGCCCGCTGCCGGGCGGCGGTTATGACGCGGTAAGGGTGGTGGCGGCCGGGGAAGCGCTGCTCGCCCCGAACATCACCAAGCGCCTCATCGCCGAGTTCTCCCGGTGACCGCCGGCGCCCTCCGCGCGCCCCTCAAGGAGCGCATCGGCGATCTGACGGAGCGTGAGACGGAGGTGCTGGCCCTGATCGCGCAGGGGCTGTCGAACGCGGAGATCGCCGCCCGGCTGGTGGTGGCGGAGCAGACGGTGAAGACCCATGTCGGCCGGATCCTGGTCAAGTTGGGCCTGCGTGACCGCACCCAGGCGGCGGTCTTCGCGTACGAGACGGGTCTGGTGCGCCCCACGGCGTTCTGACGATGTTCCGATGCGTGAACTCATGTTCAGGTAGTGAAGGCGTTGCGCCATTCATTGACCTGTTGTGTTCACCTCTTTATCGTCGCTGCGACCGTCACCGGCGAACCTCGACGGAGAACAATGACGTACTCCACCCCCCGGCTGCCGCGCGCCGCCCGGCTGATCGCCCCGCTGCTCGCCTGCGGGCTGGTCGCCGCCGTGCCGCCGGCGTCCGCCGCTCCCGAATCCGACTCCTCAGCGGCGGCCCGTGCCGGCGCCGGGGGTTGTGCGCGGGGGCCGTCCGACGGCTGGGCGCTGACCTCCGACCGCATCGACCCGAAGGACAGCTACCACGCGTACGTGGGCAACGGCTATCTCGGGCAGCGCGTGCCGCCGAACGGCACCGGTTACACGGGAGGCGGCGACAAGACCGGATGGCCGCTGTTCACGCCCCGCTACGACGGCGCGTTCGTCTCCGGCCTGTACGCGCACAACAAGAAGACCACCGAGAACCGGCAGGTCGCCGCCGCCATCCCCAACTGGTCGACCCTCAACGTGGCCACCGGGGGCAAGGGCGCGGAGACCTTCGGCTCCGGGACATCGGCGGGACGCGTCTCGCACTACCGGCAGACCGTCTTCATGCGCTGCGGCTTCGTCCGTACGTCCCTCACCTGGACGGCGTCCGACGGCCGCGCCACCGACCTCACCTACGACGTGCTCGCCGACCGCAACGACGCGCACGTGGGCGCCGTACGGCTGCGCATGACCCCGCACTGGAGCGGCGACGCCACCGTCACCGACCGCATCGACGGGCGTGGCGCGCGCCGCATGACGCAGACCGGCGGCGGAAACCATGGCGACCGTACGGTCGATGTGGCGTTCCGTACGGATGGCACCAGGACCGACGGCGCCGTCGCGTCCACCCTGCGGCCCGGCCGTTCCGTACAGAACACGAACGCGGAACGGGCGGACAAGGACGACTCGGACGAGAAGTTGAGCGCCCGGCAGGGCGTCCGCTTCCCGGTGCGGTCCGGCCGGGCGTATGAGTTCACCAAGTACGTCGGCGTCGACACCGCGCTGACCTCCCACGCCCCGCGCGCCGACGCCGTCGCCGCCTCCCGCCGGGCCGCCGACCGGGGCTGGCCCGCGCTGTTCGCCGAGCACACCGCCGCCTGGCGGAAGCTCTGGCGCTCCGACATCGAGATCGGCGGCCGCAGCCGGCGCGACCTCCAGGACTGGGTGCGCTCCGCGCAGTACGGGCTGCTGTCCGCCACTCGTGCGGGCTCCCGCAACAGCATCTCCCCGACCGGGCTGACCAGCGACAACTACGGCGGCCTGATCTTCTGGGACGCCGAGACCTGGATGTACCCGGGGCTGCTGGCGAGCCACCCCGAACTGGCCAAGTCCGTGGTCGAGTACCGCTACAAGACCCGCGCCGGTGCCCGCGGCAACGCGCGCAAGCTCGGCTACCCCGGCCTCTTCTACCCGTGGACCAGCGCGAGCAAGGGCGGGCTGTGGACCGAGTGCCACAGCTGGGACCCGCCGCACTGCCGCACCCAGAACCACCTCCAGAGCGACATCGCCCTCGCGGCCTGGCAGTACTACCAGGCCACCGGCGACGCCACCTGGCTGCGCCAGCGCGGCTGGCCGGTGCTCAAGGGCATCGCCGAGTTCTGGGCCGGGCGCGTCACCCACAACACCGACGGCAGCTACTCCATCAAGAACGTCGCGGGCCCCGACGAGTACAGCAACGGTGTGGACGACGCGGTGTTCACCAACGCCGGAGCCGCCACCGCCCTGCGCGACGCCGCCCGCGCCGCCCGCCTCCTCGGCGAGAAGCCCCCCGCCGCCTGGAGCCGGATCGCGGACAAGCTGCGCATCCCGTACGACAAGAAGAAGCAGGTCTTCCGGCAGTACGACGGCTACAAGGGCTCGCTGATCAAGCAGGCGGACACCGTGTTGCTCATGTATCCGCTGGAGTGGCCGATGTCCCGGGAGAGCGCCGCCAAGACGCTCGACTACTACGCGGCGCGCACCGACCCCGACGGCCCGGCGATGACCGACTCGGTGCACGCGATCGACGCCGCGTCCATCGGGGAGCCCGGCTGCTCTTCGTACACGTACCTGATGCGCTCCATCAAGCCGTTCGTGCGCGGCCCGTTCGACCAGTTCTCGGAGGCGCGCGGCCAGAAGGCGGGCGCCAACGACCCGCTGGCCGGGTCCCCCGCGCAGGACTTCCTCACCGGCAAGGGCGGCTTCCTCCAGGTCTTCACGCACGGCCTCACCGGGATGCGGATGGGCGAGGACGCCGTACGGCTCGACCCCACGCTGCCGCCGCAGCTCCGCGACGGCGTGCGCCTGCGGGGCCTGCGCTGGCAGGGCCGTACGTACGACGTGGCGATCGGCCCGCACGAGACGACGGTGCGGCTGACCGCCGGTGCGCCGTTCGCCATCGACACCCCGCAGGGCGGGAAGCAGGTCGTGAGCGAGGGCGCCCCCGCCGTCCTCAAGACCCGCCGCCCGGACCTCACCCCGACCACCAACCTGGCCCGCTGCCAGGAGGCGACCGCGAGTTCGCATGAGCCGGGCATGGAGCCCGGCGCCGCCCTCGACGGCAACGCGGCCACCGCCTGGGTTCCCGACGCCGCCCGGGGCACTCTCACCGCCGACCTCGGCCGGGCCGTACGGATCGGCGAGGTCACCCCGCGGTGGACCACCACCCGCCCCGCCTCGCACCGCACGCAGACCTCGCTCGACGGCCGGCACTGGCGCGACGGTACGACGGGCCCGGCCCGCTACGTCCGCGTCACGCTGCGCTCGGCGGACGACAAGAAGCGCGCGGGAATCGAGGAGCTGAAGGTGACGAAGTAACACCGGCACCGGGCGTAGGGTGCACGGAGCATCAAGAACTGTGCACCGCACGCCAACGACACCCGGCGGCTGCCGGTCCATGCTGAGCAGCGAAGGTGAGCAGGGCTTCGACGGGGGGAGTCCTGCTCACTTCTCCGTGTGTGCCGGCTGCGACAGCGCCGCCAGGCGGAAGTCCCGGGGCGGTACGCCATAGGCGCCGCGGAACGCCCGGCTGAAGTCGGCCGCGTGGGCGAAGCCCCAGCGCGCGGCGATGGCGTGGATGGGTATGCCGCTCTGCGCGGGGTCGGCCAGGTCGCGGCGGCAGCGCTCCAGGCGCTGGGCGCGGATCCAGGCGGCGACGGTGTGCCCCTGCCGCTCGAAGAGCCGATGGAGGTAGCGCACCGAGATGTGGTGGGCAGCGGCGATCGAGGCCGGGGTCAGGTCGGGGATGTGCAGGTTCCGTTGCACGAAGTCCTGGATCCGCAGGAGGAGGGCGCGCCGGTGGCTCTCGGGGGCCATCCGAGCACCGGCGCCCCCGGCCCCGGTCCCGCCCCCGCCCCCGGTTTCCGCGTCGCCGTCCAGCTCGTGCGCGAGCAGCGCGGTGAGCAGATCGACCACGACGGTGCCCAGGCGCGGCGCGTCGGCCGGGCGGTACGCGGCGTGTTCGGCGCCCAGCCTGACGAGGACGTCGGCGAGGAGGGCGCCGATGCCGGTCCGTCCCGACAGCCGCCGCCCGAGCAGCCGGTCGAGGTCGGCCGCCGGGAACGGCACCAGGGACGGCGGCACGGCGACCGTCATCGTGTCGGTCCTGCCGCGCCCGATGACCGCCTCGTAGGGCCGGGACGTGGAGGAGAGCATGAACTGCCGGGCGCCGAGCGTGGTGGTCGTGCCCGCGTGCCGGACGTCCGTCTCCCCGCGCAGATGCAGCTGGAGGTGGTACGTCTCCGGATCCGACCGGCGGATGTGGGCCGGTGTCCGGTGGTTCCACAGGGAGGGGACGGAGGTGCCGGACACGCTGACCTGCCCCAGGTGGATGCCCCACATCGTCGCCCGGAAGTCGTCCTCGTGGGTGCTGCGCAGCTCCATGGGGATCGTCGTCCGGTCGCACAGGGCGCGCCAGGCCGCGAACCGTTCCGAGGGCGGGATGTCGTCGATCCGGGCCACCATCTCGATCATCACCCTTCTGATGTGCGGTGATTCGCCTGGTGTGACCCTAGTCGGCACCCATAAGTGTTTGCTGAACGGTCTGAGTGCTCCGGGCGGTCAGGGCGCGGTGAGGACCCGCGGCCCGTCGTCCGTGATCGCCACGGTGTGCTCGCTGTGCGTGGCCCGGCTGCCGTCCACCGTGCGGAGCGTCCAGCCGTCGTCGTCCGTCCGGTACGCGTCGCGGCCGCCCGCCAGGAACATCGGCTCGATGGCCAGCACCAGCCCGTGCCGCAGCGGGTAACCGCGTCCCGGCCGCCCCTCGTTGGGCACCGCGGGGTCCTCGTGCATCTGCCGCCCCACGCCGTGGCCGCCGAAGTCCGTGATGATGCCGTAGCCGGCCGCCCGGCCCACGCTGCCGATGGCGTGGGCGATGTCGCCGATCCGGGCGCCGACGACGGCCGCAGCGATGCCCGCTTCCAGGGCCTTCCGGCCGGTCTCGTTGAGCAGCAGGTCCTCGGGGCGGGCGGTGCCGACGGTGAAGCTGGTCGCGCAGTCGCTGGCCCAGCCGTCGAGGACCGCGCCGCAGTCGATGGACACCAGGTCGCCGTCGCGCAGCCGGTAGCCGTTCGGGATGCCGTGCACGATCGCGTCGTTGACCGAGGCGCAGATGGTCGCGGGGAAGGGGGTCGGGGCGAACCGCGGCCGGTAGTGGAGGAACGGGGAGGTGGCCCCGGCTCGGCGCAGCACCTCCCGGGCCACCTCGTCCAGTTCGCGCAGGCTCACGCCGACGGTGGCGGCCTCGCGCACCGCCGTGAGGATGCCCGCGGCGACCCGGCCGGCCTCCCGCATGGCGTCCAGTGACGCGTCCGTCTTGATCTCGACCACGGTGCGGCCCTCCTGAGTGCGACCCAATTCTTATACCGGTATTAGTATCACGGCCATGGTGCGCACTCCTCTCACCCCGTTGGAACGTGAACGCGGCCGCTTCCTCGGCGTCCTGCTACGGCAGGCCCGCGGCGAACGCAGCATGGCGGACGTCGCCGCCGGGGCCGGGATCTCGGCGGAGACCCTCCGCAAGATCGAGACCGGCCGGGCTCCGACCCCCGCCTTCTTCACCCTCGCCGCCCTGGCCACCACCCTGGGCCTGCGGCTGGACGACATCGCCGCACGCTGCGCCGCGGTCACCGTCGTACCGGAGGAGGAGGTGTCGCGCGACAAGGCGGCGTAGCGACCTCACCCTCGGTCCGTTTGTTGCGGAAGGATGAAATCCGCACACGTGTGTGTTGGGCCTTCCGGCAGCAGTGGAAACCGGGAGGTCACGAGTGGCGGACGGCAAGGGTGACAAGGGCGACAAAACGGGTACCGGCGCGGAGCCCGGCTGGGCGCGGCGACTGTTCCGCCACTGCATGCGGTACCGGCGCAACGTGCTGCTCGCGCTCGGGGCCTCGCTCGCCGGGATGGGCGTCATGGCGCTGGTCCCGCTCGTCACCAAGCTGATCATCGACGAGGTGATCGTCCAGCACGACCGGGCGCTCGCGCCCTGGGCCGTCCTGCTGATCGTGGCGGCCCTCGTCGTCTACGCCCTCACCTACGTCCGCCGCTTCTACGGCGGACGGCTCGCGCTCGACGTCCAGCACGATCTGCGGACCCAGATGTACGACTCCCTGGTCCGCCTCGACGGCCGGCGCCAGGGCGAACTGTCCACCGGCCAGATCGTCGGCCGCGCCACCAGCGACCTCCAGCTCGTCCAGGGGCTGCTCTTCATGGTGCCGATGATGATCGGCAACGTGCTGCTCTTCCTGGTCTCGCTCGTCGTGATGGCGGTGCTCTCCCCGCTGCTCACCGTCGTCGCCCTCGCCGTCGCACCGGCCCTGTGGGTCCTCGCCTCGCGCAGCCGCATCCGGCTCTTCCCCGCCACCTGGTACGCCCAGGGGCAGGCCGCCGCCGTCGCCGGGGTCGTGGACGGGGCCGTCACCGGCGTCCGCGTCGTCAAGGGCTTCGGGCAGGAGGCCCAGGAGACGGGCAAGCTCCGCGAGGTCGGCCGACGCCTCTTCGCCGCCCGGCTGCGCACGGTCCGGCTGAACGCCCGCTACACCCCCGCCCTCCAGGCCGTCCCCGCCCTCGGCCAGGTCGCGATGCTGGCCCTCGGCGGCTGGATGGCCACCCGCGGGCAGATCACCCTCGGCACGTTCGTCGCCTTCTCGACATACCTCGCGCAGCTCGTCGGCCCGGTGCGGATGCTGACCATGATGCTGACCGTCGGGCAGCAGGCCCGGGCCGGTGTCGAGCGGGTCTACGAACTCATCGACACCGAACCGGTCATCAAGGAGCGCCCGGACGCCCGCGAACTGCCCGCCGACGCGCCCGCGACGGTCGAATTCGATCACGTCACCTTCGGCTACGACCCCGACCGGCCCGTGCTCTCCGACGTGTCGCTGCGCATCGAACCGGGCGAGACGGTCGCCGTGGTCGGCGCTTCCGGCAGCGGCAAATCCACCCTGTCCCTGCTGCTGCCCCGCTTCTACGACGTGACGGACGGCGCGGTGCGGGTCGGCGGCCACGATGTGCGCGAGCTGACGTACGCGTCGCTGCGCGCCGCCATCGGGCTCGTCCCCGAGGACAGCTTCCTCTTCTCCGACACCGTGCGCGCCAACCTCGCCTACGGGCTGCCGGACGCCGACGACGAGCAGATCAGGGCCGCCGCCCGCGCCGCCCAGGCCGACGGCTTCATCTCCGCCCTCCCGGACGGCTACGACACCGAGGTCGGCGAGCAGGGCCTCACTCTCTCCGGCGGCCAGCGCCAGCGCATGGCCCTGGCCCGCGCGATCCTCACCGACCCCCGGCTGCTCGTCCTCGACGACGCCACCTCGGCGGTGGACGCGCGCGTCGAGCACGAGATCCACGAGGCGCTGCGGGGCGTCATGGCGGGCCGTACGACCCTCCTCATCGCCCACCGCCTCTCCACCCTCGCCCTCGCCGACCGCATCGCCGTCCTGGACGGCGGCCGTCTGGTGGACCTCGGCACGGACGAGGAGCTGCGCAAGCGCTGCGAGCTGTACCGCCGCCTGCTGACGGACCCGGACGAGCTGAGCGGCATCACCCGCGACCCGGCCGGGCGCCCGGCCGTGCGGCCGCGCGGCGGGGACGACCCGGAGCACACGGGCCGCCCGGTGGCGGGGCTCGCCGGGGCGTTCGGCGGCGAAGCCGCCGCCACCGGACTGGTCGAGCCGTGCCAGGACGGCGACCGGCCGACGGCACGGCTGCGCGGCGGCGACGACCCCGAGCACGCCGTACCGCGCGCGGACGGCGTGACCCCCGAGCTGTGGGTGCGCCGCGACGGGGACGACCCGACCGCCCCGGAGACGCGTACCACCGCCACACCGGCCCCCGCCCCCGGGATGGCCGGGGCGCTGGCCGGGATGCCCGCCACGCCCGAACTGCTGGCCAAGGTCGAGGCCCTGCCGCCCGCCACCGACACACCCGACGTGGACGAGGAGCGGGCCGCACGGCCCGAGGGGAGTTACGGGCTACGGCAGTTGCTGCGCGGGTTCGGGGCGCCGCTGTTGTTCTGTCTGCTGCTGGTGGCGGTCGACGCGGTGTCCGGGCTGCTGCTGCCCGTGCTCATCCGGCACGGCATCGACCAGGGCGTCCAGCGCATGGCGCTGGGCGCGGTGTGGGCGGCGTCCGGGCTGGCGCTGGTCGTCGTCCTCGCGCAGTGGGCCGCGCAGTTCGGGGAGACGCGGCTGACCGGGCGCACGGGCGAGCGCATGCTGTACGCCCTGCGGGTCAAGATCTTCGCGCAGTTGCAGCGGCTCGGGCTCGACTACTACGAGCGCGAGCTGACCGGCAAGATCATGACGCGGATGACCACCGATGTCGACGCGTTGTCGTCGTTCCTCCAGACCGGTCTGGTCACCGCCGTCGTCAGCCTGCTGACCTTCTTCGGCATCCTTGTCGCGCTGCTGGTGATCGACGTCCAGCTGGCGCTGGTGGTGTTCGCCACCCTGCCGCCCCTGATCATCGGCACGTTCGTGTTCCGCCGCAAGAGCGTCAAGGCGTACGAACTCGCCCGCGAGCGCGTGGGCACCGTCAACGCCGACCTCCAGGAGAGCGTGGCGGGGCTGCGGATCGTGCAGGCGTTCCGGCGCGAGCGCGTCGGCCGGGAGCGGTTCGCGGGGCGCAGCGACGCGTACCGGCAGGCGCGGGTGCGCGGCCAGTGGCTGATCTCGGTGTACTTCCCGTTCGTGCAGCTGCTGTCGTCCACCGCCGCCGCGCTGGTGCTGGTCGTCGGCTCCGGGCGGGTGAGCGACGGGACGCTGACGGCGGGCGCGCTGGTCGCCTATCTGCTCTACATCGACCTGTTCTTCGCGCCCGTCCAGCAGCTGTCCCAGGTGTTCGACGGCTATCAGCAGGCAACGGTGTCGCTGGGCCGCATCCAGGAGCTGCTGCGGGAGCCGACCACCACCCCGGCGCCGGAGAGCCCGCGCGCGGTGCGGACGGTCCGCGGCGAGGTGGCCTTCGACGATGTGCACTTCCGCTATGGGGATGGCGAGGAGGCCCTGTCGGGCATCGATCTCACGATCCCGGCCGGGCAGACGGTGGCGTTCGTGGGGGAGACGGGAGCGGGCAAATCCACGCTCGTCAAGCTGGTCGCCCGCTTCTACGACCCCACCAGCGGCGCCGTACGGGTCGACGGTACGGATCTGCGCGAGCTGGACCTCACCGCGTACCGCAACCGGCTGGGCGTCGTACCGCAGGAGCCGTATCTCTTCCCGGGGACCGTGCGCGACGCCATCGCCTACGGGCGCCCCGGCGCGAGCGACGCCGAAGTGGAGGCGGCCGCCCGGGCGGTCGGCGCCCACGCCATGGTGGCCTCGCTCGACGGCGGCTATCTGCACGCGGTCTCCGAGCGCGGGCGCAATCTGTCGGCCGGGCAGCGTCAGCTGATCGCGCTCGCGCGCGCCGAGCTGGTCAACCCGGACATCCTGCTGCTCGACGAGGCCACGGCCGCGCTCGACCTGGCCACCGAGGGCCTGGTCAACCAGGCCACGGACCGGCTCGCGGGCCGGCGCACCACGCTGGTCGTCGCGCACCGGCTGACCACCGCGGCCCGCGCGGACCGCGTGGTGGTCCTGGACCACGGACGGGTGGTCGAGGACGGTACGCACGAGGAGCTGGTGGCGCGGCCGGACGGCCGGTATGCCGAGCTGTGGCGCACCTTCACGGGAGAGACGGCCCCGGTGGGGGCGTAACTCCCCACCCTCCGAGGCGGTTCGGCCGTCTCACGGGTGCGCCGCCCGGCCGTGACTATACGGCCGGTAACTCTCGGCGTTCACCGCTCGTCACATACCGTGACGTCACGGTTCCATGCCGCTCGCCCTCGCGATGCCCTCCACTTCGCGCCGGTCCGCCTCCCGCTGCTCCGCCTCGGCCGCCACCCGCTGCTTGTGGCGGTGCAGGAAGTCGGGGTCCCCCGCCCGGTCCTGGGGCACCAGCACCTTCATGCCCTTGGCGTGCGGGCTGTCGCCGAGGTCGACGACCACCCGCTCGTCCTGGGAGGTGAGCAGGCCGAACAGCACCAGCAGCTCGGCCTGGAGTGCGGGGGTGAACAGCTCCTTCTCCTCGGGCCCCATGCCGAGTTCGTACGTCCCCCCGCGGACGGCCGGTGAGGTGCTCAGCTCGCGCAGCAGCCGCATGAGCAGCTCCAGCGAGCGCGGATCGATTCGTTCCTGCAATTCGGTCAGATACTGCGTCAGCCGCTCGGCCCGTTCGCTCCGGTCGTGCCGTTCGTCTCGGTCCATGTAGGCAGGATGCGCCATCACAGCCCGCTACGAAAGGGGGTGACGGTAACAACTCTCCGTATTCGGCGGCAGGTTGGCCTGATCGGACGCCTCTAGCCACTCCGCCTGTGCCCCGATAGGTTCTCGGCGACCTGTGTGATTGATGTGCGTCCAAGGGGAGGGCGAATGGGCAAGGCGCTCAGATGGCTGTTGTCGCTCGTGATAATCGTGGGGGCGGTCGGCGCCGGTGCGGGCAGCACACCCGCCGCAGCGGCCGCCCCCACGGCCGAGCCGGACATCAAGGAACGCGTCCTGGCGATACCCGGGATGAGCTTCGTCGAGGAGCAGCCGTACGACGGCTACCGCTTCCTCGTCTTCACCTACCGGCAGCCGGTCGACCACCGGCACCCGTCCAAGGGCACCTTCGCGCAGCGGTTCACCCTGCTGCACAAGGCCACCGACCGGCCGACGGTGTTCTTCACCTCCGGCTACAACGTCGCCACCACGCCGCGCCGCAGTGAGCCCACGCAGATCGTGGACGGCAACCAGGTGTCCATGGAGTATCGGTTCTTCACGCCGTCGCGGCCCCAGCCCGCCGACTGGTCCAAGCTCGACATCTGGCAGGCCGCCAGCGACCAGCACCGGCTGTACCGGGCGCTGCACCGGGTCTACGGCAAGAACTGGCTCGCCACCGGCGGCAGCAAGGGCGGCATGACCGCCACCTACTACCGCCGCTTCTACCCGCACGACATGGCCGGCACCATCGCCTACGTCGCCCCCAACGACGTCGTCAACGACGAGGATTCGGCCTACGACCGTTTCTTCGCGGGCGTCGGCACCGCCGAATGCCGCACCAGGCTGAACGCGGTCCAGCGCGAGGCGCTCGTGCGGCGCGACGAGATCGTGGCGCGCTACCAGAAGTGGGCCGACGAGGAGAAGCAGACCTTCACGGTCGTCGGCAGCGCCGACAAGGCGTACGAGAACGTCGTCCTCGACCTGGTGTGGGCCTTCTGGCAGTACCACCTGCTGAAGGACTGTGCGGACGTTCCCGCCGCCACGGCCTCCACCGACGAGCTGTACAAGTTCATCGACGACATCTCCGGCTTCGCCGCCTACACCGACCAGGGCCTGGAGACGTACACCCCGTACTACTACCAGGCGGGCACCGAGCTGGGCGCCCCCACCTTCAAGACCCCGCACCTGGACGGCCTGCTGCGCTATCCCGGCATCTACAACCCGCGCAACTACGTCCCGCGCGACATCCCGATGCGCTTCAAGCCGGGCGCGATGCGCGACGTGGACCGCTGGGTCCGCCATGACGCGCGGCGGATGCTGTTCGTCTACGGACAGAACGACCCGTGGGGCGCCGAGCCGTTCCGCCTGGGCAAGGGCGCGCGCGACTCCTACGTCTACACGGCCCCCGGCGGCAACCACGGCTCCAACATCGCCCAGCTGACGGCGGACGAGAAGGCGAAGGCGACGGCCGCGGTCCAGAAGTGGGCAGGCGTCCCCACCTCCTTCAAGCCCCTGGCCCGCCACGACGCGAAGCTGGACCGCCGAGAGGCGGAGCGAGACCCGGCCCTGAGGCCGTAAGGCCCCCGGAGCGGCTCCGGGCCGCCCCGCCCCCGCACCGGGGGCTGCGGCATTCCAGGCCCCCGGGGCCCCCGGGGGCCCGGGGGTTTCCCCCGGTTTCGGGGAGGGGCGGGCTTACCGCCCCGCCCCCGCCCCGGTCTCAGTACGAGAGCCCGTGCCCGATCGGGTACAGCACCCGGGACGGGGCGTCGGCGCGCCGTACGGCGACCGGCAGTCGCCCGCGCGGGTTCCGCTTCCCGGCGATGCCCCGGGCCGCGGCGCGCACTTCGACGTCCGTCCAGCCGTAGGTGGCCAGCGACGCGCCCGGGTCGTTGCCCAACCGGGCGATGTCGTACGGATCCTTGATCGCGACGTGGACCACCGGCATCCCGGTGGCGGACAGCTCCGAGACCAGCCGCCGCTGACCGGACCCGGCGTCGACGTCGCGCGTCAGGACGATCACCGCGTCCCGCTCGCGCGCCGCCGCGACCACCTCGTCGATCCGCTCCGGGGACGGGGCGGGCGAGCTGCCGGTGCCGGTGGACAGGGCCTTCGCCGTGAAGCCGAGGGCGTCGAGGGCACGGGCGAGGACGGCTGTCGGCGGGCCGCCGGTGCCGGTCGGGGCGGCGGGGTCCACGCCGACCACGAGCAGCTTCCGGTGGCGTCGGCGGGACAGCGGCAGCAGCCCGCCGCGGTTGGTGATCAGGGTGGTGGTGCGGTCCGCGATCCGGTCGGCGGTGGCGGCGTGCTCGCGGGTGCCCACCGTACGGTCCACCGCGCGGCCGCTGGTGTACGGATCGTCCAACAGTCCCCGGCGCGCCTTGAGTTCCAGGATGCGCAGCACCGAGGCGTCGAGCCGGTCCTCGCTGATCTCGCCCTTCCGCACCGCCGTGTGCACGCTGTTCCAGGCGGCGGGCAGGTCGGGCGGGGTCAGCAGCTGGTCCACGCCCGCCTTCAGCGCGAGCACCGGCACCCGGTCGTCGCCGTACTTCTCGCGCACGCCCTGCATGCCGAGGGAGTCGGTGATCACGACGCCGTCGTAGCCGAGTTCGTCGCGCAGGACGCCGGTGATGATGGGGTGGGAGAGCGTGGCCGGGTCGTCGGCCGGGTCGAGCGCGGGGAACAGCAGATGCGCGGTCATGACCGAGTCGATCCCGGCGGCGATCGCGGCCCGGAACGGCGGCGCGTCCAGCCGCTCCCACTCCTTGCGGGAGTGGGTGATGGTCGGCAGCCCGACATGGCTGTCCACGGAGGTGTCGCCGTGCCCCGGGAAGTGCTTGGCCGTGGCCGCGACCCCGGCGCCCTGATACCCCTTGACCTGGGCCGCGACCAGCCGGGCGACCGCCTTGGGGTCGGCGCCGAAGGAACGTATGCCGATCACCGGGTTGGCCGGGTCGACGTTGACGTCCGCGTCCGGCGCGTAGTCCTGCCGGATGCCGAGCGCGGCCAGCTCCGCCCCGGCGACCCGGGCGGCGTCCCGTACGTCCGGCACGCTGCCGCCCGCGCCGAGCGCCATCGCGCCGGGGAGCAGCGTGGCCGGCGCCCCGATCCGGGCCACCATGCCGTGCTCCTGGTCGGTGGAGAGGAGCAGCGGCACGGGCGCCGAGCCGTCGAGGGCGGCCTTCTGGATGCCGTTGGAGAGGGCGGCGATCTGCCGGGGATCGCGGATGTTGTGCGCCCACTCGGTGTACATGATCCCGCCGAGGTGGTACCTGGCCACCAGCTCGGCGGCGCTGCCGACGCCGTACTTCTTGCGGTTGGCCGCGGCGTCGGCGGGGTCGGGGGCGGTGGCGGAGTGGCCGTAGACCGACAGGACGAAGAGCTGGCCGATCTTCTGGTCCAGCGTCATGCGGCCGAGCAGGTCCGAGGCGCGGTCCCGATCGCTGCGGGCGGCGGGCACGGGCCGCCGCGGGGCCGCGGACCTGGACGCCGGTGTGGCGGGGGCGGACGTGGACGTTTCGGGAGAGCTGAACGTTCGCGGGCTGCAGGCGGTGGCGACGGCGGCGGTCGCCGCGGCGAGCAGGGTGCGGCGCGAGGTCGGCTTGTGCACCCGCACTCCTTCCATGATCTTCGGAGGGGGGCGACTGGCGTTCATACGACACGCTCGTGTGCCGGGTGGGGCCTGGTCAATGGGAACCGGTAATTCGGTTCAACTTCGTTCATGAGCGGGCGGCTTCGGTCGTTACGGGGCGACGAAACGCGGCCGTACGGGCAGCCGATCCTTCGGCACGGTGAACACGGCGACGATGTGGAACGGTGCGAAACACTCGCGCGGCGGCGAGGGATGCGCGGCCGCGACGAGCGTGAGCCGATCGCCGCCCCCTGGGCGATGCAGGGTGGCGGACGGCCACTTGGAGCATCCGGTGGTCGCCGACCAGCCGACGAGGGCGTTGCGCCCGAAGTCGTTCTTCCCGGCCTTCGCGAGGATCGCCGGAGCCCGCTTCCCGAAGCGCCGGGCGAAGGCGGCGAGTCGGCCCTCGGTCCGCAGCACGGCATGCGCCTCCGGCACGGCGCCGGCCGTACTGGCCACATAGGCGAGCCCGGTGTCGATGCGGCCCGTGCCGCCGACGCTCTGGGAGGGGTGCGCGCCGGCGGCGGGGTGCTGGTGGCCGCAGGAGGCGAGGAGGGTGGCCAGCGACGCAGCCAGCAGCGAGGCCGATACCGCCGTGCGGAGACTCCCCATCAGCACGCCGCTTGGACGCCCCGCAAGGCCAGCCGGTTCCGCGCCCGACCGGGCCTTCGCGAATCGGTACGTACGGGTACGCATGCCCTCATGGTCACACCCGGCCCCGACCGAACTCCCGACCAACCCGCCTCGGGGTCGGGCCCGCCCCCGTCACCGCGCGCCTCTGCCCTCCGCGTGCTGCCCCCTGCGCGGCGCCCTGTTGTCGTGCGGCGCACGCCCCGCCCTGTCCGCCCTGCGGAGCCCCGCGTCGGGGCCTGCCCGACACCCGAACGACCCGGCGGGCTGATCGCCACCGCGGTGGTCGGATGCCACGCCAACCAGGCGCCCATTGCCGCGCGCGGGCCCATCCCGGCCCTGGACGGGCACGCCCCTGAACCCCGCCGAGCCGGGCGGCGTCCTCGGGCGGCCCCGGTTCGGGAAGGGGCGGGGTGGGGTGGGGAAAGAGCCGCCGGAGGCGTTACGCGGCGGCGGCCGCGCGGCGCGGCCACTCCTCGCGCAGCACCGCGACCGTCTCGGTGATCGCGGGGCGGCGCGCGGCGCCCTGGCGCCAGAGGGCGTAGAGGCGGCGTACCGGCACCGGCTCCAGCGGCACCGCCCGCACCCCCTCCGGCAGTGGCCCCCGCCCCAGGCGCGGCATCAGGGCGATGCCCAGGCCCGCCGCCACGAGCGCGATCTGGGTGTGGTTCTCCGCCGCCTGGTAGGCCAGGTCCGGTTCGCTGCCGGACGCCCGGAGCGTCCGTACGAGCCAGTCGTGACACACCGTCCCCGGCGGCTGGCAGGTCCACCGCTGGCCCGGCAGGTCGTCGCGCCGCAACGTCTCCCGCCCCGCCAGCGGATGACCCACCGGTACGAGGACATCGCACAGGTCGTCCCCGATCATCGCCCGCCCGAGCCCGTCCGGGGCGGGCAACGGGGCGATGTCCCAGTCGTGGGCGACGGCCAGGTCGATGACGCCCTGCGCCGCCAGATCCACCGACAGACGCGGGTCGACCTCGACGAGCCGGGCGTCCAGCGACGGGTGTTCCGCGGCGAGCCGGGCCAGTACGGCGGGCATCAACCCCCGCGCCGCGGACGGGAACGCGCCGATCACCAGCCGCCCGGTCGGCCGGCCCCGCCGTTCCTCCAGGCTGGTCTCCGCCTGTTCGACGATCGCGAGGAGCTGCTGGGCGGTGGCGGCCAGATGCCGGGCCGCGTCGGTGAGGACGACGCCGCGGCCCTGCCGCTCCAGCAGCGTCGTCCGGGTCTCCCGCTCCAACTTGGCGATCTGCTGCGACACGGCCGACGGGGTGTAGCCGAGTGCGATGGCGGCCGCGCTGACCGAACCGTGCACGCCCACCGCGTGCAGCGCTCGCAGCCGGGACAGATCCAGCATCGCCCCCACCTCCCACAATTCACGTTTTCTGCATCCAACCATGAAGTCATCCGCGCTGGTGCTAAAAGGTCCTGTCACCCGATCCTCTACCCATGCGACCTGCGCACATCGGCCTCGCCGTACTCGTCACGGCCCTGTGGGGCGTCAACTTCGTGGTCATCGACGTCGGCCTCGACCACTTCCCGCCCCTCCTCTTCTGCTCCCTCCGCTTCCTGGTGGCGGCGGTGCCCGCGATCTTCCTCGTCGGCCCGCCGCGGGTCTCCTGGCGGTGGATCCTGGGGGTCGGACTCGCGCTGGGCGTGGCGAAGTTCGGGCTGCTGTTCATCGGGATGCACGAGGGCATGCCGGCCGGGCTGTCCTCGCTGGTGCTCCAGATCCAGGCCGTGTTCACCGCCCTGTTCGCGGCCGTCTTCCTCTCCGAACGCCCCGGCCGCCGACGGCTGCTGGGCATGGCGGTGGCGCTCACCGGTATCGCCGTCGCCGCCGTCGACGAGGGCACCTCGGGCCCGCTGCTCGGCTTCGTCCTCGTCATCGCGGCCGCGGCCTTCTGGGGCGTCTCGAACGTCCTCACCCGCAAGGCCGCCCCGCCCGACCCGCTGAGCTTCATGGTGTGGGTGAGCGTGGTGCCCGTCCTGCCGCTGCTCGGCCTGTCCCTGATGTTCGAGGGTGCGGACCCCGGCCTGCACGCCCTGGCCGCGCTCGACTGGGCCGGGGCGGGCGCCATCGTCTACGTCGCCTGGGTCTCCACCGTGCTGGGCTTCGGCCTCTGGAACTTCCTGCTGCGCACGTACGACGCCTCCGCGGTGGCGCCCTTCTCCCTGCTGGTGCCGGTCTTCGGCATGTCCTCGGCGGCGCTGGTGCTGGGCGAGGGGGTCAGCCCGCTGCGCTGGCTGGCCGCGGCCCTGCTGGTGGGCGGCGTGGCGCTGACGTCGCTCCCGTCCGTACGCCCGCGCCTGCCGCTCCGGCGGCCGCGGTCCGGCGGTGATGCCACGGATGACGAATCCCCGGGGGCCAACCCCGACTCCCGCTCCGGAGCTTCCCTGGCCGCCCCCTGATCCCGGCCACGGACGGTTGTGGCCCCCTCGGCTCGCTGCAAGGGTTCGCCGAGGGGTGGCCACTCCTGATCCGTGTGCGAAGGACCATCAGGAGGAACCTGTGCAACCGTTGACCAGGGCGCTCGCCGGAGCGCTCACCGCCGCGGCGCTGGTGCTGGGCGCGGGCGTGGCGGACGCCGACACGTCGGTGGAAGCGGGGAGACCGTCCTCGACAAGCCCGGAAGAACCACCGTCCTCGATCGGCTGGAAGCCGTGCCCCGAGAACGGCACCCCCGCCGAGTGCGGAACCCTGCGCCTGCCCATCGACTGGGCCCGCCCGGGAGGCGAGAAGTTCGGCCTGGCGGTGGCCCGTCTCACGGCGGCCGACCCGGATCGTCGGGTCGGCGTACTGCTGGTCAACCCGGGAGGGCCGGGTGAGTCGGGGGTGAACTTCGTTCGTCAGCGTGCCGAGACCTACTTCAGCGCGGATGTGCGGGCGAGGTTCGACATCGTCGGTTTCGACCCGCGGGGCATCGGAGCCAGCAGCCCGGTGACATGCTCGCAGGGACTGCTCGACCGACAGCCGTCGCCGTACCCGCGTGATCAGGCGGAGTTCGACCGATTGGTGGCCTACAACCGGGAGCTGCGCGAGGACTGCCGCCGGCACAGCGGTCCGATCTTCGACCACGCCGACACCCTCGGCGTCGTCCGGGACATGGAAGCTTTCCGCAGATCACTCGGCGAACAGAAGATCACCTACTTCGGGCACTCCTACGGCACGCTGATCGGCGAACAGTACGCGGAGCTGTACGGCGACCGGATCCGCGCCATGGCCCTCACCGCGAACATCGACCACAGTCTCGGGGCCCGGGACTTCCTCGTCTCCTCGGCGGCCACCGCCGAGGACTCCTTCCGCCAGTTCGTGAGGTGGTGCGACCGCTCGCCCTCGTGTGCGCTGCACGGCCGGAATGTCACCGCCGTATGGGACGGTCTGCTCGCCAGGGCCGACCGGGGCGAGATACGGGATCCGGACCATCCGGACCAGGCCCTCACCGCGAACGCGATCACACGTACCGCCTTCACCATGTTCTACGGCCCGGACTGGGACCAACTGGCGGCCTACGTGGCCGAACTCGACGCGCAGACAGCAGCCGCGCCAGGGCCGGCCACGGCCTCGGACACCACGCGGGAGACGAAGGAATCGGAAGCCTTCCCAGCCGTGTTCTGCCAGGACTGGCGCATCCGGGCCAGGAACTACCCGGAATACGCACGCCTGACCGCGGCCGAACTACGGGCCGCACCGCACATGCGCGGCTCACCCCGCGTCCACGCCGGCGTGGCGGGATGCCTCGGCTGGCCGGACCAGGTGAACAACCCGCAACACCGTCTGCGCATCACCAAGGCCCCCAAGATCCTGCTGATGCACTCCCGCCACGACCCCGCGAACAACTACTCATGGGTGACCCATGTGCACCGGCAGACCCGCGGGACGACGGTCCTGCTGACGTACGAGGGCGCTGGGCACAGCGTCTACGGGCGCAGTGACTGCACCCGCGGCGCGGCGGACGGTTACCTCACGGCGCTGAAGGTGCCGGACGACGGAAGCCGCTGCGCCGCGGTCGAGCCGGTCGCCGACCCCGGGCCCGCCCCCGCCACGAGCGCGTCGCGCACCGGGCCCTGACGCCCCGGCCGTACAGCGCCCGGGGCTCAGGCGGCGTCGGCGAGCAGCCGCAGCAGGTGGTCCCGGCCAGGGCCCAGCAGGCCCGGGAGCTCCTGCGCCTGCGGGTACCACCGCTTCTCGTACTCCCAGCACAGCCAGCCGTCCCACCCCTCGCGGCTGAGCAGCTCCACGCACTCGGTCAGCGGCAGCACGCCCGCGCCCAGCGGCAGCGGCGTGGTGTCCTCGGCGGAGGCGATGTCCTTGACCTGGACGTAGCCCAGGTGCGGGGAGAGCGCCGCGTAGCTGGTGGCCGGGTCCTCGCCGCCCAGCCAGGAGTGCATCACGTCCCAGATCGCGCCGACGCTGCCGTGCCCGACCGGCCCCAGGACGCGGGCCGCGTCGGCGCCGGTGCGGTGCGAGTCGTGGGTCTCCAGCAGCAGCCGTACGCCCACATCGGCGGCGATCGGCGCTACGTCCCCCAGGCGGCGTGCGGCCGTGGCGTCGGCCTCGGCGGGGCTCTGGTCGCCGCCGCCCGGGAAGACGCGGGTGTACTTCGCGCCCAGGTCGTGGGCGAGCGCGAGGAGTTCCTTGAGCCCGGTCAGCACCGGCTCGTCGGGGCCCTCCGCCGCGACCCGTACGTACCCGGCGACGGTCAGGATCTCCACCCCGGCGTCCCGGAACTCCCCGGCCACCCGCGCGCGTTCGTCCACCCCGATCCCGGGGTGCACCGGCTCCTCGGGGTGCGCGCGCAGCTCGACCCCGTGATACCCGTTCCCGGCGGCGAGCCGGGCGACATCGGTCATGGGCAGGCCGGGGACGCCGAGGGTCGAGAAGGCGAGCTTCATGGCGGGCTCCGTGGGGTCGTGGGGGCTCAGCAGGGGGCGAGGTCAATCCTGCCGTGCCGAAGACCGGTATCCCGGGACCGCCGACCCCAAACGCTCCCTCACCCCGCCGCCAGGCGCCACAGGGACGTCACCTCCGCCGCGCGGGCCGCGTGCAGCGGGTCGGTGGGGTCGGTGGTGCGGCGGTGGGTGGGGCGGGTGTCCAGGCGGTCGACGACCGTCAGCCCGGCGGTCTCGAAGGCCCCCAGCAGTTCCTCACGGGTCCTCAGGCCCAGGTGTTCGGCGAGGTCGGAGAGGATGAGCCAGCCCTCGCCGTCGGGGGTGAGGGCGTCCGCGAGGCCGTTCAGGAAGCCGTGCAGCATGCGGCTGCCGGGGTCGTACACCGCGTACTCGACCGGTGAGCCGGGGCGCGCCGGGACCCAGGGCGGGTTGCAGACCACCAGCGGGGCGCGGCCCGGGGGGAAGAGGTCCGCCTGTACGACCTCCACCCGTTCGGCGACGCCCAGCCGCGCCACGTTCTCCCGCGCACAGGCCAGCGCCCGCGCGTCCTGGTCCGTGGCCACCACGCGTTCGACGCCGCGCCGCGCGAGCACGGCGGCCAGCACGCCCGTCCCGGTGCCGATGTCGAAGGCGGCCGTGCGGGAGGCGGGCAGCGGGGCCTCGGCCACCAGGTCGACGTATTCGCCGCGCACGGGTGAGAAGACCCCGTAGTACGGATGGATGCGGTCGCCGCCGAGCGCCGGGATCTCGACGCCCTTCTCGCGCCACTCGTGCGCGCCGATCAGTCCGAGCAACTCCCGCAGCGAGATCACCGAGGGGCCCTGCGCGGTGCCGTACACCTGCGTGCACGCGTCCCGCACGTCGGGCGCCCGGCGCAGCGGTACGGCGAGGTCGGCGTCCAGCGGCACCAGCAGCATGCCCAGCAACCGGGCCCGGCGGCCCTGTTCCTGCCGGTGCCGGTGGAACGCCTCGGCCGCGCTCTCCGCCGGCCCGCGCCGCCCCCGGGGGCGCCGCGGCCCGCGGTCGACGCGCCGCGCCAGCGCGGCGAGCAGCTGGCGGGCGCCCTGGTAGTCGCCGCGCCAGAGCAGCGCGGTGCCCTCGCAGACGAGGCGGTACGCGGCGTCGGCCGTCAGCCGGTCGTCCGCGAGCACGACCCGCCGCGGTGGCGGCGCGCCGCTTTCGGAGCGCCACTGGGCGGTTCGGGGATGGCCGTCCTCGGTCCACTCGATGAGGTGCTGCGTACTCAGGGGGTTCACCCTTTGCTCTTGTGCGGTTCGCACCAGTGGTGCGTATGGGAGCCGATCCTTCCGGTACGGCCGCCCCGGCGCGAGCGGTTTTTCAGAACATAGCGCCCGGACCACTCCGGCTTTGCGCGGATTGACAGACGGGTGCCCCTCGCGGGCGGGCGTTTTCTCCCTGGTTCACGAAGACGCGCCGGGTGGCCGGGCGGAAGGCTGTGCGGCGTCAGAACGGCAACGACAACATCACGGGCGGCACCGGGAACGACTACCTCTTCGGCGACAGCCCTGACAACGCCTCACACTCCGGCAACGACACCCTGGTCGGCGGCCCCGGCTACGACGCCGCCAACGGCGGACCCCGGGATCGACATCGGTGAGCCGCCGCACCCGCTGGAGACGGTAGTCCAGGGTCTGCAGGGCACTTCATCCGGCGGTGTCCGACATCCCCGGCAATAGCAGGCGCGCCCTTCGGGCCGGGGTTGTCCCGGCGCCGCGCGGTCGGGTTCACTGGGGGCGGTACGGGTGGACGCATCCGTATACCCGAGCGAGAGGACAACGGGGTGAGCCTCGAATTCAACCGGAGAAGCGAGACGCTGTCCGCGCTCTGTCGGCCGGTCCGTGGTGCTGCCGATGGCGGTCACTGGATGCCGGGGGAGCGAATCGTTGGCGCACGGCTATTCGAGAGTGCGTCGAACGGAATTCGCTGAGGGCCGAGTCATGAAATTCAACATTTCGCCGACCGGGATGCATGAGACGGGCCGGAAGGCCACCAGGCAGGGCGACGACATCGACACGGACGTCCGGATGCTGCTCGACGCCCTCGACGAAGCGGGGCTGGCGAGCGACGCTCCCGTCGCCGGCGCGCTGACCAGGCTCTCGGGAGACGTCCAGCAGAAGACCGGCATCATGTCGTCCCGGGTGACGCGCACGGTGGACGGCGCCGGGGAGGCGACCGGACTATTCGACGACGGGGACCATGAAATGCGGGGGAACGCACATCAGGGAATCGACCGGGCGAACTCCACGGGAAACGGCTGGCTCGGGCCGGGTGGTCGGTGAATGACGGATGCGCTGGTCGATCCCGAGGAAATTCCGACGCTGGACGACGTCCACTTCGGTGATCTGGAGACGGCGGTCAAGAAAATCCGCCATAACGCCTCCGGGCTGGAGCGCCGGGGCGGGGAAATCGATGTGGCGTGGGCCGAGGGTGTCGGTATGCACTACCTCGTGCCCAACGGCATCGTCCTCAGCGAGAAGATAACGCCCGTCAAGCAGCAGGCGAGCAAGGTCGCCGAGGCCGCCCGGACCACCGCCGACGCCCTGCAGGAATACGCCCACGTCGGCGCGCCGGTCAAGAAGTCGCTTCGGCAGCTGAAACGCGACGCCGAGAGCCTCGCCGCCAAGGCGAAGCCACTGGGCGACGGCTGGCGGCACAAGCCGGACCTGGTCGAGGAGAACGACCGCATCGCCTCGGCCGTTCGCGGCAAGGTCGCCGCGTATGACGAGGCCCTCCGGACCGCCGTGGACAAGATCAACGCCACGAATGACGGGCCCGGGACGAATTGGGCCGAGCAGGGACGTCAGACCCTGGGGTACGGCGGTTACGGGACGACGGGGCTCGGCGCCGCCGTGTCGTGGATGGGCTATTACAAATACGGCCGATTCGCGCCCAGAGGAGTGCTGCCGAGCGGCCGCTACGGCTACCTGGCGTGGAAGAACGAGCCGCTCTGGAAGAACACCTACCGGCGCATGTGGAGCAAGAACTGGCAGGCCAAGCCTTATGCGGCCGCGGCCCGCAATAAGTGGGGCACGGTCGGGAAGTGGGGTGGCCGGGCCAGCCTCGGTCTCACCGCCGTCACCTCGGGACTGAGCCAGTGGGGCGCCGACGCGCAGGACAAGAACATGTCCACCGGGAAGCGGGTTGCCCGTACCGCTACCAAATCCCTCGCGACGACCGGCGGAGCCTGGGCAGGAGCGGAGGGAGGCGCCGCGGCCGGTGCGGCGGTCGGTGCCGTGTTCGGCGGTGTCGGCGCGCCGGTGGGCGCGGTGGTCGGTGGTCTTGTCGGTGCTGCGGCAGGTTCCGGTATCGGCAGTGAAGCCGGCGACTGGCTCAACGGAATTATTGGGAAGTGAGGTAATCGTGGGGCGCCAGCGGACCCTGTCGATCTTTTCGCCGAGGTCGCCCGTGGTCGTCATGGGTCTGGTCTTCCTGGGCGGCTACCTGGAATTCGACCATGCGCAATCCTGGGGGGTCCGGGGCCTCCCCGCGACCGTCGTAGGCGGGGTCGGAAGTGTTTACACCGTCTGGTGCTGGCTCGGTCGTACGCTGCAGGCCCGTTCCTGGGCAGTCATCGACCGCGGCCCGAACCTGGCGCTCATCGGCATTCCCACCTTCGCCTTCGCGCTGTTCGGCGGCGGGATTTACTACCTCTTCGGCGTTCCCAAGTGGGTAGTCCTTCCCTTCGGCTTGATCAGCGCTGTGCATGCCCTGGTCCTGTTCGCCGGGTTCTTCAGCCTCCCGAAATGGTGGGGGCCTCGCTGGTTCCGTAGTGGCGAGTACAAGAAGGACTTCAAGGGCGCGCCGCCCCAGGGCGCGCTGACGACCCTGATCGACTCCTACGTCGAGGACGCTCCCGCCGTGCTCAGCCAGGAAGAGGTCCGGCGGGAGTTCGGGCACGTGGCCGAGCCCGTGGTGCAGTGGAAGGGCGGGTGGGTGCGTGATCCGGACACCGACGAGCAGGATCACGCGCTGGCCCGCAAGGGCACCGTCGAGGGCACGCTGGCCTGGTACCCGCAGGGCCTCGGCTTCGCCGCCACCAAGCGCGAGGACTCGCTGCGCGGGAAGGCGACCGTGGTGACGGTTCCCGCGGGGGAGATCACCGGGGTCGAGGTGGTGCCCGCGCGGGCGGGCGCGGACGGCCGCCCGCGCCGGGGGTTCTGGATGCGGTCGCCCTTCCGCCGGCTGGTCGTACGGACCGCGAGCGACGCCCACGTATTCGACGTGGCCAGGGGCAGGGCGCCGCAGGTGGCCGCGTTCATCAAGGAGCAGGCGGGGCAGCTCACGTGACCAGTACCGAACTGCGCCCTTACGAGGAGCGGGAGTTCCGTATCGCGCTGCCGGCGCGCTGGGAGCAGGTCGAGTCGCCGGGGCCGCCGGTCGCCCTGATCGCCGTGGAGCCGGGCGACGGCGCGGCGTTCCGTGCGAACGTCGTCGTCACGGCCGAGGACGTCCCCGACGGGCACCAGTGGCAGCGGATCGTGGCCCAGGCGCTGACGGACCACCTCCAGGACTACTTGCTGCTGGACGAGCAGCCCGCGGGCTCCGGTACGCGGCGGCTCTTCCACCACGTTCTCCCCGAGGCCGGGGCCATCACCGCGGAACAGTGGGCGTGGACGAGCGGGCGGCGCGGCTTCACCGTGACCGCCTCGGCCGCGACCTTCGACTACGACGCGAAGGCGGAGCTGTTCGCCTCGGTCGCGGGCCGCTTCCGGCTCCGGGAGGGGGTCGCGTGACCGGTAGGGCCGGTACGGCCACTGCGTATTTCGACCGTGACAGCGGGCGGCTGCGGCTGTCCCCGGAGCTGTTCGAGGCCTTTTACGACTGGGCGGAGGGCGAGCGGGCCGACGGCGCGGGGCTGCGGGCGCTGGCGGACGCCGGGGTGCTGTCCGACGGGCAGCCGCACCCGGCCGTCGCGCCGCTGGCGGAAGCCATCGCCGACCCCGTGTGCATGGTGTCCGTCCGTGGTGCCGCGGTGGACGGCAGCGGTGTGCACGGCGCCGGCTGGCTGGGCGCCGAGTCCGCGGCACTGCTCCTGGACGCCCCCGAGGTCCCGGACACCCCGGAGCCCCCGGACACCTCGAAGGCGCAAGACACCCCGGACGGCCTGGTGGAATTGGCCTGCCTGGTGCCCGTTTCGGTGCCGGCCGCGGTGGCCCGGGTCGTCGGGCTCGGGCCGCGGCCGGTGCCCGGCGCGGTGCCGGTGCCGCTGCCCGCCGCCGAGGTCGACGGCCTGTTCGGTGCCGCACCCGAGGAGCTGTCCGGTGCCGCGCCGCACGACGGTCCGCCGGCCGGGCTCCGGGTGCTGGCGGCGGTCGGCGCGTCCACCGCGGACGGCGCGCGGTGGTGGGAGGTGGCGACGCGGTGGCCCGATGCGTCGGGCAACACCTGCACGGGCACCCTGCGGGTCCTCGACACCGCCGACGGGCTGTGGGCCGTGACCGGGGCGGACGCCCGGACGGCCACCCTGACGCCGGTCTCGTCGACCGCGGCGTGGCGCCTGCTCCTGCGCAGCTTCCCCAGCTGAGTACTGCTTCCCAGCTGCTCGAGCCCGTACGCCGGAGCCTCTGCTCACCTCCACTCGGAGCCTCTGCTCACACCCGCTCGCCCCGTCCTGTGCGACGGGCTCAACCGTGGGCGATCGGGTGCAGAGACACCCGCGTGATGAGCTGTTCGTACGGCCACGAAGAGTGAGATCGGACCGAGCAGAGCAAGGACCTCACGCGGTGTACCGCCAAACGGGCACGGTGCGCGAAGGGCCTCGGTCAGCGCAGGGCGGTGGCGTTGGCGGGAGAGCCGACGCCGCCGGTGAGGTTGAGGGGCTTGACGGTCAGGAGGCTGGTCCAGTGGTCGGTGGCCCGGCAGTCGGCGGCCAGTGCGGTCAGGTTCCACAGCTCACCCAGGGGCAGGCCGAGTTTGGCGATGAGTTCCTGGTGCATCATGCCGCCGTCCTCGGGGGCGCTGTCGTGGAAGTCGCTGTCCGGGAGCACGGGGAGGGCTTCGACGGCGAAGGTGTCCGTGGCCAGCAGCGCGATGCGGTGGTCCCAGCACCAGGCGGCGAAGTCCCGGGACTGGACGAACCCGGTGGCGCGCCGTTCGGCGCGGACCGCGGCCCGTGCGCCGGGGTCGGTGGTGAGGTACCAGTGGGCCCAGCCGGTGTGGACGAGGACCAGATCGCCCGGTTCGACACGGCAACGCTGTGCCTCAAGTGCCGCATCGAGCAGATCGGGGCCGAGGGCGGGGCCGGTCGCGTGGTCGAGGGGTCGGAAACTGCTCTCACATAAGTGTCCATGAGTGTCTTTTAGATGTCGCGGATGTTGTACGGTCTTGCGTATGAATCTGACGGAATGGGCACGCGCGCAGGGGATCGCCCCGCGTACCGCGTATCGCTGGTTCCGTGAGGGCACATTGCCGGTACCTGCGGAACGCGTGGGACCGCGCACGATCCTGGTGAACATCGATGCGAACACCTCACTTTCCGTGACCGGCGGTGTAGGTCTGTATGCCCGTGTCTCCTCGCTCGATCAGAAGCCGGACCTGGAGCGGCAGACCGCTCGCCTGTCGGCATGGGCGGCAAAGGCTGGGCAGAAGGTTGTGCGGATCGAATCCGAGATCGCCTCGGGCATGAACGGCTGCCGCGCGAAGGCGAAGCGGCTGCTGGCCGACCCGGCGGTGACCACGGTTGTGGTCGAGCGCAAAGACCGCCTCGGACGGATGAATGTGGAGCTGATCGAGGCCGCCCTGTCCGCGACTGGTCGCCGACTCGTCGTCCTCGATGACGGCGAAGTTGAAGACGACCTGGCCCGGGACATGGTGGAGGTGCTGACGTCGTTCTGCGCCCGCCTGTACGGCCGCCGGTCGGCGAAGAACCGGGCGAGGAAGGCTCTCGAAGCGGCGGCTGCCGATGAGTGAGCCGAAGAAGAAGCAGCTCCGCACCATCGACGCGCCGTTCGTCGTGCTCGGGCCGTCCGGGGTGGCGATACGCGACCGCCTCAAGCACCTCACCGACGTGGACGACAAGGTGTTGCGGCTGGTCGGTGAACACCTCGGACGCCTTGCCTCGCTGGACATCAAGAACCGCTGCGCTGACGGCCTGGACCACAGCAGCGACACGTGGGCCGCCCGGAAGCAGGGCCTGACGGCCGATTCCTCATCCCGGTGGGCCGGTTCGATCACGAAGGCCACTCACGATCAGTGGGCGCTTTCCCGCCGCTGCCAGCTCGCCCACATCCAAGGGCTTGAGGCTGGTGTGCGGACGCTGATGCACCGCCTCTCCCAGCCGATCGGGGAGAAGGGCACCAAACGGGCACCCGGCGGATACCGCAGTCGGGGCGAGTGGTTCCACAAGTCGCGCCGTCTGGCGGCCCTGGAACACCGCCTGGACGTGGCCCGCGCTGAGCGTGAGACCGGTGTCGTGCACGTCGTGCGTGGCGGCCGGCGCCTCCTCAACAACCGTCACAACCTCGAAGCCGCGCAGCTCACTGCCGAGCAGTGGCGTGAGCGGTGGGAAGCCGAACGGTGGTTCCTCGCCGCCGACGGCGAGTCCGGCAAACGCTTCGGCAACGAGACCATCCGCGTCACACCGGATGGCGAGGTCAGCATCAAGCTGCCTGCCCCGCTCGCCCACTTGGCCAACAGCAAGCACGGTCGGTACGTCCTCGCCACCCGCGTGCGGTTCCAGCACAGGGGAGCCGAGTGGCGCGACCGGATCGAGGACAACCGGGCCGTGGCCTACCGCATCCACCTGGACATGGAGCGGGGCCGCTGGTACCTGACAGCGTCATGGACACGGCCCGTTGTCCAGGCGATCCCGCTTCAGACGGCGCGGTGTGAGGGCATGGTCGGCGTGGACACCAACGCCGACCACTTCGCCGCCTACCGGCTCGACCGGCACGGCAACCCGGTCGGCGACCCCAAGCGATTCTTCTACGACCTGTCCGGCCGCGCAGACCACCGTGACGCCCAGGTCCGGCATGCCATCAGCCAGTTGCTGCACTGGGCAGACCGGTGCGGCGTCAAAGCCATCGGCCTGGAGAACCTGGACTTCGCCACCGAGAAGACCCGCGAGAAGCACGGCAGACGTAAGCGCTTCAGGCAGATCATCTCCGGCATCCCCACCGGCAAGCTCAAGGCCCGGCTCGTGTCCATGGCGTCCGAACACGGCCTGTCGATCGTTGCCGTGGACCCTGCGTACACATCGATGTGGGGCGATCAGCACTGGAAGAAGCCCCTCACCTCGAGGAAACGAAAAATGTCCCGTCACGATGCCGCTGGCATCGCGATCGGGCGACGCGCCCTCGGGCACCCGATCCGGCGACGGACGGCACCGCCCCCGCAGTACCAGAGCGATGCTGCGGGGCATCGGACCGCCCAGGCCAGACCAGGCGCACGAGGGCGTGAGGAAACCCGCCCACCCGTCACGGAGCGTGCACACGATGCACGGCAGCCGGACGGGGACACAGCGAACGCGGGGGACCAGCGCATCCAACACCGTTCGGGACGCGCGCAGTTCCGGGAGCTGGCAGCAAATGTCACTCCTGCACACTGTTTAGGAACGGTGTGCCACGGTCGCGGAGCAGGCCGTCGATGTCGATGAGCAGTGCGCGGCCGGCCAGCGGGGTCTCGGCCCACAGCTGCACGCCCAGGCGGGGGCTGCGGGGCGCGATCTCGTGGTCGGGTACGGCGTTGTAGAAGCCGTGTCCGGAGGCGCGGCGGTGGCGCAGGCCGTCGATCTGGGTGGTGGCCTGGAGGAAGAATTCGTCCAGGACGTCGTCGCGCGCCTGGTCGTGCTTGGCGGTGATGCGGTGGTGGGGGATGCCGCGGGCCCGGGACATGGGCGGGTCGAAGGCGTCGAGGGCGTAGTCGAGGTTGAAGGCCCGGCCGTCGCGGACCTCGTGGGCCGCCTGCCGGATCTGCTCGGGGCCCGCGAAGTTGGCCATGCCGCGTTCGGGCTGGTCGGGGAAGAGGTGCCAGCTGGAGCCGGGCGGGGCGTCGGTGCGGTGCAGCAGCTGGCGGTAGGTGAGGGTGGGGTGGGGCACGGCGGCACTTTCTGTTTCAGGGGCAGCCTGTTTCAGGGGCAGCGCGCGGCGATGGCGTCGGCTGCCCGGCGTACTTCGGTGATGACGCGTGGGTGGTCGGCGGCGGGCAGGTCGCCGCTGGGACCGGCGACGCTGAGCGCGCCGAGGACCTGGTCGCCGCGGTGGATGGCGGCGCTGACGGCGGTGACGTCCAGGACGCGTTCGCTCAGGGAGACGGCGTGGTCTTCGTCCTTGGTGCGCTGGAGCTCGCCGCGCAGGTCATCGGCGCCGACCCGTTCCCCGGAGATCCGGGTGAACGGGGTGACGCTGTCGATGTAGGCATCGCGTTCGTCCTCGGGCATCCAGGCGGCCAGGGATTTCCCGGCGCCCGGGTGCAGGGGGAGCTTCTCGCCGATCGGCAGTTGGTAACGGAGGGGGTTCTGGCCCTCGACGCGGGCGATCAGCACACGGGCGAGGCCGACACGTACGTACAAGGGGTGGAACAAACCCGGTCCCGCACCGCGGACGGCGGCGCGGTGGTGGCCATCGAGAAGGCCACGAAGGAGCCGGTGATCACGAACGTCGGCCCGCTCGGCAGGAAGGTGAGCTCGCCGGTGCGCCGTGACAGCCGGGATGGCCCGAATGGGCCTTGAGCACCACCGGGCAACCGGCCGCCGGCGCGGAGGCGGTGTCGCCGCCCGCGACGCCGAAGGCGAACGCGAAGTTGCTCGCCGCGAACACCACCACGGCCCCATCGGCAAGAGCAGGCGTCTGAGGCCAGGGCGGGTGGCCCACATCGGCCGACTCGGGATCCCCGTGGCCGATACGGACGTCGAGGTAGTCGCCTTCGTCCACTTCCTCGGCCCGCGTCCCGCGATCGGCCCGCGTCCCGCGATCGGTCCGCGACCAGGCGCCGGGTCGCGCGCTAGGCGCCGGAACGCACGCTCAGGTGCCGGATCAGCTGCGCGATGCCGAATTCCCAGCGTGGCAGCTCCTCGGCGACCCCGACGGTGTTCACGAGCGTGCCGAGCCGGGCGCTGCTGATGCGCACGACGTCCCCGGGCTTGTGGGTGAAGCCCTGGCCGGGCTCGTCGCGGTCGGCCGTCGGGGCGAACAGCGTGCCCGTGTAGAGGGCGAATCCGTCCGGGTACTGGTGGTGGTCGCCGTACGTCGCGCCGATCAGCTCCTCGAAGCCGCGGCTGATGCGCGCCAGGCTGTTGCGGCCCTCCAGCTCGTAGCCCTCGGGCCCCGACACCTGGAGGGTGATCTCCTCCTCGCGGACGGTGTCGAGTGTGAAGGCCCCGTCGAAGAGACGGATGAAGGGGCCGATGGCGCTGGAGGCGTTGTTGTCCTTCGCCTTGCCCAGCAGGAGAGCGGAGCGCCCCTCGATGTCGCGCAGGTTCACGTCGTTGCCGAGCGTCGCGCCGACCGCCTCGCCGCGGGAGGTGACGACGAGGACCAGCTCGGGCTCCGGGTTGTTCCAGCTGGATGCGCGGGGCACGCCGATCTCGGCGCCCAGGCCGACGGAGGAGAGCACAGGCGCCTTGGTGAAGACCTCGGGGTCGGGGCCGATGCCGACCTCGAGGTACGGCGACCACAGCCCCTGTTCCCGCAGCACGCCCTTGACGCGCATCGCCGCCTCCGAGCCGGGCCGCACGTCGGCGAGGCTGCCGCCGATCGCCTCGGTGATGCGCCCGCGGGTCTCGGCGGCGCGGGCGGGGTCGCCGCCGACACGCTCCTCGATGACGCGCTCGATCATGCTGTCCACGAACGTGACGCCACACGCCTTGATCACCTGGAGGTCGACCGGCGCCAGGAAGTGAGGGCGGGAGCGGTCGCGGGCGAGCGAGGCCGCCACCACCTCGGCCGTCCGCCAGGAGGGGGTGCCGGCGACGGCCCGCCGGACGACCTCGACGCGGTCGTCGCGCTCCAGGAGCTCCGAGACCGTGCCGGTCTCCGCCGACAGGGCGTGGACACCCCGGCGGTCCACGGCCACCACGCACGGTCCGCGCCGGGCCGGATCCCAGAGGCGCCCCAGCAAGACGGCGGCGTCGTCCTCCGGCAGGATCGACTCGCTGTTCATCCTCACGGCTCCCTCGTTTCGTCGCGAGCTGCTTCGCCGCCCTGGCTCGCGGGCGGCGCCGTCATGATCGGCATCACCCTGGAGCGTGCCGAGTATGCAAACCGTCTCGGGAACGAGGGGTCTTCGAACAGACGTCGACGGCTCGTCGGTCAATCTGGCGCGTGTCGAAACCGGGTCGGACGCCGCGGGTTACGCCGATCAGGCCGGGGTCCAGCCGCTGCGGAGGACGTCGCGGAGGGCGTGACGACTGTCTCAGGCTACCCCCGCCGGTAGACCGAGGGCGGCACGCCTGCCTGCCGATCGCCCGCCTGGGCACCCGTCGCGACTACCGAGGCCGCGGTCTCACCACCGCCCTGCTGGCTCAAACCTGCGTGCAAGCGCCGCGGACGGTCTGACGCACCTCGGTCTCGAGGTGGACGCGGACAATCCCAGACGTTCTACTCGTGCAGTGATGTGATCTTCCCCGGCGGATGAGCCTTGAGGGGCAGCCGCCAGTCCTGTGCCGTGAGGGGGCCCGCGCCGTACCCCGGGTGCGGCGCCTCGGCGATCAGTTCGAACCCCGCCCGCTGGTAGATCCGGCGGGCGGTGGCCTGGACGTCGGTGGTCCACAGCACCAACTCGCGGTAGCCCGCCGCGCGGGCGAAGTCCACGCACGCCGCCACCAGCCGCTCGCCGAGCCGCAGGCCCCGCGCGTCCGGTTCGACGAACAGCAGTCGTAGCCGGGCCGTCGCGGGCGCCTCGTCCCGTACGCACATCACCGACCCGACGGGGCGGCCGTCGCGCTCGGCGATCCAAGTGCGTTCGTACGCCGGGTCGTGGCGGGTGCCGAAGTCGCCGACGATACGGGCCACCAGGGCCTCGAACTCGGTGTTCCAGCCGTACTCCCGGGTGTACTCGACGCCGTGCCGGTGGACGATCCACCCCAGGTCGCCGGGGGCGGGGGTGCGCAGGCGTACCGGGCGTTCCTCGGGTCCCATGACGGCCGCCTCAGTGCCGCGGCGGGGCCGTCGAGGCCCGTGCCATCAGTTCGGCGCGCACCATGGCCACCCCGCCCGGCGGCTGTGGTTCGCGGCCCAGGGCGAGGCGCCCGGCGCGTACCCCGGCGTCGTGCAGCGGCAGCCGGACCGTGGTCAGGGCGGGCACGGCGTCGGCGCTGAAGGGGAGGTCGTCGAAGCCCGCCACCGATACGTCGTCGGGGATCCGCAGGCCCTGGTCGCGCAGGGCCGCGCAGACGCCGAGCGCGATGGTGTCGTTGGCGGCCACGACGGCCGTCAAGTCGGCGTTGCGGCGGAGGAGTTCGAGGGTGGCGTCGTAGCCGGAGGCGCGGTCGTAGAGGCCGTGGACGGTCAGCCGCTCCGCGTCCGCGTCGAGCCCCGCCGCGGCCAGGGCCTCGCGGTGGCCCTCCAGGCGGTGGCGGGTAGTGGTGCGCTCGGCGGGGCCCGCGACGTAGCCGATGCGGCGGTGGCCCAGGGTCAGCAGGTGTTCGGTGAGCCGCCGGGCGCCGCCGCGGTTGTCGAAGGTGAGGGTGATCGCGTCCTCGATCGGGGGGCGCCCGCACAGCACCACCCGGGTGCCGGAGGCGGCGAGCCGGGACGCCTTGGCGGCGACCGCGGCGGCGTGGTCGGGGTGCTCGACCGCACCGCCGGTGAGGACGACGGCGGCGGCGCGCTGCCGCTGGAGCAGGGTGAGGTAGTTCAGCTCGCGCTCGGGCGAGCCGCCCGTATTGCAGATGACGGCCAGCTTCTCGGCGCCGGAGACACCGGAGCCGCCGTTGCCGCCCGGGGCGCCCATCTCGGACTGCACGGCGCCCGCGATGATGCCGAAGAAGGGGTCCGCGATGTCGTTGACCAGCACCCCGACCAGATCGGACGTGGCGGCGGCGAGAGCGCTTGCCGGACCGTTGACCACGTACTCCAGATCCTCGACGGCACGCAGCACCCGGGCCCGGGTCGATTCGGCAACCGGATAGTTGCCGCTCAGGACGCGCGACACGGTGGCCGCCGAGACCCGAGCCCGTGCGGCCACGTCGGCCAGGGTCACTGCCATGTTTCCTCCGTTGGATGGTCACCCGGGTCGCCAGGGGGTGTCTTGCCGATCATGCCGGGCTCCCGACGCCTGGCACGGCACCGCGTGCGCCGGTGGGGCCGGGTCCATGGTCTCACTGGTCAGCGCCGCCGCGGCCATCGCATATCGAACGGGGAACGGGCGGGGGAATCTGCTTGCCGGGGTCTTGTCCTGACATCCGGCCCGTGCCTAGGGTCGTCCCTCAGCAAGCGCTTTCCGTCCCGTTGGCGAGGAGCCCCACTCCATGGCCTCAGCAGCCACCGCCCGTATCCGTGCCGCAGTCATCGGCACCGGAGCCATCGTCACGGGCAGCCATCTGCCCGCCCTGCGCGATCACGCCGACCGGGTCGATCTGGTCGCCGCGGTCGACGTGGACGAGGACCGGCTCGACGCCTTCCGCGCGACGGCGGCCGAGAGCGCCGGATTCACCGTCGCCGGCTATCCCGATGTGTCCGCGATGCTGGAGGCCGAGCGCCCCGACCTGGTCCTCATCGGCACGCCGCCGTCCCTCCACCGCGAGCAGACGGTGGCCGCGCTCACAGCTGGGGCGTGGGTGCTGTGCGAGAAGCCGCTGTGCCTGACGCTCGCCGAGTACGACGAGATCGCACAAGCGGAAAAGGAGGCGGGAGGCCCGTACGCGTCCGTCGTCTTCCAGCACCGTTACGGCTCGGGCGCCGTCCACGCCCAGGACCTGCTGACCACCGGCGCCCTGGGCCGGCCGCTGGTGGCCCACTGCCAGACCACCTGGCACCGGGACACCGCGTACTACGCCGTGCCCTGGCGCGGCCGTTGGGACAGCGAGGGCGGCGGCCCCTCCATGGGCCACGGCATCCACCAGATGGATCTGCTGCTGCACCTCCTCGGCGACTGGACCGAGATCCGCGCCATGGCCGGGCGGCTGGTGCACGACGTGGAGAGCGAGGACGTGTCCACCGCGCTGGTCCGCTTCGCAAGCGGCGCCATGGCCACCGTCGTGAACAGCGTGCTCTCGCCCGATGAGGTCAGCCGCATCCGCATCGACTGCGCGGACGCCACCGTCGAGCTGACCCACCTCTACGGCCACCGCAACGACGACTGGGTCTACACCCCCGCCCCGCACGTCCGCGACGAGCCCGCCCGGCAGGAGCGCTGGCGCACCCCCGCCGCCGATCTGCCCAGCTCGCACGCGGCCCAGCTGACCGGGCTGCTGGACGCCATGCGGGACGGCGTACGGCCCCCGGGCAGCGGCCCGGACGCCCGCCGCACCCTCGAATTCATCGCCGCGCTCTACAAGGCGGCCTTCACCGGGCAGCCCGTGCACGCGGGAGAGATCGCGCCCGGCGACCCGTACTACGACGCCATGCACGGAAACCACCCCGAGTGGGCACCGAAGGCACCGAAGGCACCGAAGGCCACGAAGAAGGAGAGCTGAGGCCGTCATGACCCAGCAGATCACCGTCACCCACACCCACGGCGAGCGGATCTCGGTAGCCTCCGGCGGCGTCGAGCTGATGGCCTACGTCTACGCGCCCGACCCGGACGCCTTCGAGGCCCGTAAGCCGTATGCCCACCCGCTGCGCACCCTCGTCGGAAGCCCGGTCTCCGGCTACCGGCCCAACGACCACCGCTGGCACAAGGGCCTGCAGATGACGTCCAGCCATCTGTCCGGCCAGAACTTCTGGGGCGGCAACTCCTACCTCGGCCCCGACCAGGGCTATCAGCGGGTCGAGGAGCGGGTCGGCTCCATGCGGCACGACGGCTTCGAGGAGTTCACGGTCACCGACGACCGGCTGCGCTTCACCGAGAAGCTCACCTGGATCGCCAACCCTTCTGTACAACACAGCGGCGGCCAGGAGTGGGCGCGCGAGCTGCGCACCATCGAGCTGCACTCGGTCGAGCCGGACGAGGGCACCTGGGCCCTGGACTGGTCCATCCGGCTCACCAACACCCGCGGCGAGGCACTGCACTTCGGCTCCCCGACCACCGCGGGCCGCGAGATGGCCGGGTACACCGGGCTCAACTGGCGCGGCCCCCGCGACTTCACCGGCGGCGACGCCTTCGGCCCGGACGGGCGCGGCGGCGAGGGCGAGGCGGGCGCCTCGGACCTGATGGGCACCCCGGCCGCGGACGCCCCCTGGGTCGCCTTCACCGGCGAGCACGACGACATCGACGCGCACTCGACGCTGCTGTTCGCCCACGCCCCGGAAAACCTCGACAACGCGACCGCGATCCACGCCTCGCACTGGTTCGTGCGCTCCGAGCCGATCCCCTCGGTCGCCCCCTCGTGGGCGTTCTTCGAGGAGTTCGAGCTGCCGCCGGGCGAGTCCTTCGGCTACCGCTACCGCGTGGTGGTCGCCGACGGCGCGTGGGACCGGACGCGCGCCGAGAGCTACCTCAAGAACCACGGGTGGTGAGCGAGATGAGCGCGATGCCCGCCCCCCTGCCGGGCGGCGTGGGGATGTCCCACATCAGCGCGTACGAATGGGAGGCGGCCGACGGCGTGTGCGGCGGCAGCCCCCATCTCCACCTCGCCTGCACCGAGGCGTACGTGGTCACGGCCGGGCGCGGCGCCGTCCAGACCCTGACCGTGGCCGACGGCTTCACCGAGACGCCGCTGGAGCCGGGCGCGGTGGTGTGGTTCACCCCCGGCACGGTGCACCGCATGGTGCAGGGCGGCGGCCTCAAAGTGACCGTGCTGATGCAGAACAGCGGGCTGCCCGAGGCCGGGGACGCGGTGTTCACGTTCCCGCCGGAGGTGCTGGCCGACCCCGAGCGTTACGCGGCGGCCGCCGCACTGCCCGCCAAGGAGGGCCCGGAGGCGGACGCTGCCGCCCGGCGCCGCCGGGACCTGGCGGTCGAGGGCTATCTCGCCCTGCGGGCCGCCGCCGAGAAGGGCGACGACGCACCGCTGCGCGCCTTCCACGAGGCGGCGGTGCGGATCGTCGCGCCCAAGGTCAAGGGCTGGGAGCCGCGCTGGCGGGACGGCGCGCTCGCCGCCGCGCAGCGCACCGGTGAGCAACTGACCGCGCTCGCCGCGGGCGACCCGGCCCACCTCGCCGACGCGCGCGTCACCGCGACCGGGCCCAGCCGCCGCGGCGGCTACGGCATGTGCGGACGGCGGGACGAATACGAACTGCCCGGCGCCACGCTCCCGTACTACGGCGAATAAGCACCGGCATCCCCCCACACGAACAGGCACATCGGCACATCACAGGAGGGAGGTCGGCCCGGCGATGCGCAAAAAACGGACAACGGTGTCCTGCGCCCTGGCTCTCGTCCTCACACTCGGCGGGACCCTCACGGGCTGCGGCGGCGGTGAGGGCGGCGGCTCGGGTGGCAAGGTCACCCTGCGGTTCACCTGGTGGGGCAACCCCGACCGGGCGGCCCGTACGGAGAAGGTGGTCAAGCTGTTCGAGCAGCGCCACCCGGGCGTCGACATCAGCACGTCGTTCGCGGGCTTCGACACGTACAAGGCGAAGCTCGCCACCCAGGCCGCGGGCGGCGACGCACCCGATGTGATGCAGCTGGACTACCGGCAGATCAACCAGTACGCCACCTCCGGCATCCTGCTCGACCTCGGCAAGCACCGCGAGCTGCGCACCGCGGACATCGACAAGGGGCTGCTGGCCACCGGGGTCGTGGAGGGCAAGCAGTACGCGCTGCCGGTCGCCCGCGGCGCCGAGACCATCGCGTACGACGCGGCGCTGTGGCGCAAGGCGGGCGTCCCCGAGCCGACCGTCGACTGGACGTGGGACGACTGGACCGACGCGATGCGCAAGCTGACGAAGTCCAAGGCCACCGGCGGCCGGGTCGGCTCCACCGACCCGGGCCAGAGCGAGGACGTCTTCGAGATCTGGCTGCGCGGCCGGGGCAAGGCCCTCTACACCGACGGCGGCAAGCTGGGCTTCACGGCCGACGATCTGACCCGCTTCTGGGAGTTCACCACCAAGCTCCGCAAGGAGGGCGTGGTGGCCCCCGCCGAGCAGACCACCCAGATGGACGGCACGGTGGAGAACACCCCGCTCGGCCGCCTCAAGGCCGTCTCCGACTTCAACTGGGACGCGCCGTCCAGCGGTTACGACCCGATCGTCGGCAAGGGGCTGAAGCTGGCCCCGCTGCCCGCCGGTGACGACGGCAAGCCCGCCCTGTACTACAAGCCGTCGATGTTCTTCGGGGCCTCGGCCAAGACCCAGCACCCCAAGCAGGCCGCCCAGTTCATCGACTTCCTGCTCAACGACCCGGCGGCCGGGGCCATCCTCGGCGCCACCCGCGGCATCCCGGCCAACGACCCGATCCGGGACAAGGTGCTGCCCAAGCTGGAGGGCTTCGACCAGGTCATCTCCGCGTACCAGAAGCAGTTCGAGGGCAAGCTCAGCGCTCCGCCCGCCGCGCCGCCCAAGGGCGACGCCTCGTTGCAGTCCACCTTCAGCCGCGACTACGACCAGGTGTCGTACGAGCGCATGTCGCCGCGTGAAGCGGCGGAGAACTACATCACCGAGGCGAAGGCGGAGCTGAGGCAATGACCGCGACCGCGACCCGCTCCCAGGACGCCGCGCCCCCCGCCGCGGGCGCCAAGCGGGCACCGAAGCGCGAGAGGCAGGGCGCCGCCTGGGTGTTCCTGTCCCCATGGGTGATCGGCGCGACCGTGCTGACGCTGCTGCCGATGGCCGTCTCGCTGTATCTGTCGTTCACCGACTACGACATGTTCGACGCCCCGCAGTGGGTGGGCCTCCGCAACTACACGCAGATGTTCACCGAGGACCCCCGCTACTGGCGGTCGGTCGTCACGACGCTGACGTACGTCGTGATCGCGGTGCCGCTGCAGCTGGTGCTGGCCCTCGCCGTCGCGATCGCGCTCAAGTCCGTCAAGCGCGGCAAGGGCTTCTACCGCTCGGCGTTCTACGCCCCCTCGCTGCTCGGCGCGTCGATGTCCATCGCCCTCGTCTGGCGGGCGATCTTCAACGACGGCGGCACCGTCGACAACCTCCTCTCCGGCGTCGGCATCGACATCGGCGGCTGGATCAACAGGCCGGGCTGGGCGATCCTGTCGGTCGCGCTGCTGACCATCTGGCAGTTCGGCGCCCCCATGGTGATCTTCCTCGCCGGGCTCCAGCAGATCCCCGCCGAGCTGTACGAGGCGGCTGCGGTCGACGGGGCGTCCTGGTGGCGGCAGTTCCGCTCCATCACCATCCCGATGCTGTCACCGGTGCTCTTCTTCAACCTGGTGCTCCAGATGATCCAGGCGTTCCAGGTCTTCACCCCGGCCTTCGCGGTCAGCGCGGGCAAGGGCGGACCCGCGGACTCCACCCTCGTCTACACCCTCTACCTCTACGACCGCGCCTTCACCGCCTCCCACATGGGCTACGCCTCCGCCATGGCGTGGGCGCTGCTGCTCGCCATCGCCGCCGTCACCGCGGTGCTCTTCCGGACCTCCCGGGCCTGGGTCTTCTACGCCAACGACAACAACGAGGGGGCCCGATGACCACCGCCCCGATCAACGCCGGCGCGCCTGTGGCCCAGGGGCGTTCCACGGGCCGGATCGTGCTGCACGTCTGCCTGATCGCCGTCCTGCTGGTGATGCTGTATCCGCTGGCCTGGCTGGTGGCCACCTCGTTCAAACCGGCCGACGAGGTCATCGCCAGCCTCAAGCTGCTCCCCAGCCACCTGGAGTGGAGCAACTACAGCACCGCCATGGAGGGCGTGAACGAGGTCAGCGTCGGCCGGCTGCTGTGGAACTCGCTGCTCATCGCGTGCGGCGCCGTCCTCGGCAACGTCATCAGCTGCTCGCTCGCCGCGTACGCCTTCGCCCGGCTGCGGTTCCGGATGCGCGGGCCGCTGTTCGCCTTCATGATCGCGACGATCATGCTGCCGCACCACGCGATCCTCATCCCGCAGTACATCATCTTCAACCAGCTCGGCATGGTGAACACCTACTGGCCGATGATCCTGCCGAAGTTCCTGGCCACCGACGCCTTCTTCGTCTTCCTCATCGTCCAGTTCATGCGCGGGCTGCCGCGCGAGCTGGAGGAGGCGGCCCGGATCGACGGCTGCGGGCCCTTCCGCTCCTTCTTCAGCGTCATCCTGCCGCTGATCAGGCCCGCGCTGATCACCACGGCGATCTTCACCTTCATCTGGACCTGGAACGACTTCTTCACCCAGCTCATCTACCTCTTCGAGCCGGAGAAGTTCACCCTGACCCTGGCCCTGCGCTCCTTCGTGGACGCCTCCAGCCAGTCGGCCTTCGGCCCGATGTTCGCGATGTCGGTCTTCGCCCTGCTGCCCATCGTGCTCTTCTTCCTCGCCTTCCAGCGGTTCCTGGTCGAGGGCATGGCCAACTCCGGAATCAAGGGGTGAGCCGCCATGCCGTCCTCCGCGACCACCCGTGAACCGGGCGAGCTGACCGGCCCGCGCTTCGCCCTCTTCGCCGACGTCCTGGCGGTGGGGCTGGCCACCGCCGCCGCCTCGCTGCCGCTGATCACCGCGCCCGCCGCCATGTCCACGGCCTGCGCCGTCCTCGACCGGCGGGTACGGGAGGACGCGCCCGCCACCGCGGGCGGCTACCTCCGCGCCCTGCGGGCCCGGCTGCGCACCGGCGATCTGCTGGCCGGGGCCGGGACGCTGGCCGGCGGCGCGCTACTGCTGTTCAACGCGCTCGCGGCCGGGGCGGGGCTGCCCGGCGCGGTCGCCTTCCGGCCCGCGCTGCTGATCGTGGGCGGGCTGCTCGTCGTCGTCCTGCTGCGGGCCTGCGCCCGCCCCGAATCGGCGACGAGCTGGCGCACCGCGCTACGCTCGGCGGCGTACGCCACTGTGCGCACGCCCCGCGCGAGCCTCCTCCTGCTGCTGGCCGTGGCCACCGCCGCCGTCTGCGCCTGGGCCTATCCGCCCCTCGTGTTCCTCGTCCCCGGTCCGCTCGCGATCGCCGCCAGAGCCACGGAGCACCATCTATGAGCATGCCCCGCCGCCATTTCGTCACCGGATCCGCCGCCGCGGGCGGACTGCTCGCCGCGGGCGCCCCGGGCGCGTCGGCCGCCGCTGCCACCGGCCGTACCGACAAGCCGTTCCTGGAGCTGCTCACCAAGGCCGCCGACAAGCGGGTGGCCGAGGTGGTGGACGGGCTCGACGCCACCCTCGCCCAGCTGAACAACCTCGGCCAGGCCCGCCCCGCCGCCCGCAGTCTGCGCCTGCTCACCTCGGTCCATGTGTGGGCTGAAGCGGAGCACCACCACGACGCGGCGCTCATCGCGCCGATGACCCGGCTCGCCGACGCGCTGGCCGCCGCCCAGTTCGACGACGGCCTCTTCGACCAGGGCGCGGTGCACTCCCCGCCGGACACCGCCTTCTCGATCGTCGACCTGGGCCTGCTGTACGGCCTGCTGGACGACGACGACCACGCGTCCACCGCGACGATCCGCGCCACCCTGAAGAAGATCCTCCGCAAGGCCGGGTCGGGGCTCGCCACCGGCGGGCTGCACACCCCCAACCACCGCTGGAAGGTGTGCGCGGCGCTCGCCCGCATCCACTCCTTCTGGCCCGACGCCCGCTACACCCGCCGCATCGACGCCTGGCTGGCCGAGGGCATCGACCAGTACGAGGCGGGCCAGTACAGCGAGCGCAGCGCCACGTACGCGCCCATCGTCACCAACCCCGCGCTGCTGACCCTCGCCCGGCTCACCGGCCGCCCCGAGCTGTACGACAACGTCCGCCGCAACCTGGAGGCCACGCTCCACCTCGTCGAGCCCAACGGCGATGTGGAGACGGTGCATTCGCGCCGCCAGGACGAGAAGACGGTCAAGCATCTGTCCGAGTACTGGCTCCAGTACCGGGCGCTGGCGCTACGGGAGAAGGACGGGCGCTTCGCGGCCATGGCCGAAACCGTTCAGCGGCGCGGGGCGGACCAGACCTTCGACGAGACCCCGCTCGGGGATTTCCTCGCCGAGGTGCTGGACGAACCGGAGCTGGCCGCGCCGCTGCCGAAGGCCACCGCGGTGCCGTCCGAGTTCACCTGGCACGACAAGGACAGCGGGCTCGTGCGGATCGGCCGGGGCGCGACCCGTACGTCCCTCTTCGGCGGCACGGACTTCCCCGACGTCCACGCGATCTCCTCCGGGCTGTCCACCAACCCGACCTTCTTCAAGTGGCGCAAGGGCGCGGCGATCCTGGACTCGCTGCGGCTGTCCCCGCAGTTCTTCTCGCTCGGCCACTTCCGCGCCGAGAACGTCGAGCGCACGGCGGACGGCTGGCGCCTGTGGGCGGACGTCCGCGCCGGATTCCACCTACCGCTGCCGCCGCAACACCGCCGCCCCGACGGCCGCTACCCGCTGACCGACGACGGCCGCTTCTGGTCCGCCATGGACTTCCCGCACCGCCCCAAGCAGTGGCGCACCCTGCACACCGAGGTGCGGGCGGCCGAGGCGGACGGCGGCTGGAACCTGGACGTCGAGGTCGGCGAGTCCGAGGTCCCGCTCGCCCTCGAACTGTGCTTCCGCGCCGGGGGCACGCTGAGCGGCGTCGAGCCCGTGCCCGGCCAGAAGGACACATACCAGCTGGTCAAGGGGTACGGGACGTACACGTCGGGCGATGACGTGATCACCTTCGGCCCGGGCAACGGCAGCGGCCCGCGCCAGCCCGCCGTCGTGGACCCGGGGGAGCGCTACACCTGGATGGGCGGCGATCTGCCCGTGTCCGGGCTGCGCGTGCTGATCACCGGGCGTTCGCCTCTCGCATATCGCTTGACGCTGCGGTGACTTCACGCTGAAGCGCTGACCGCCTCTGTGTCTCCCCTGTGCCTGCTCTGTACAGGGGTGGCCGGGGCGGCTAGCGTTAGTTTTTAGAAAGCGCTTACTGCAAGCGCTTACGGTGACCCTGGTGAGGAGACGAAGCCACGTGACACGCAAGACCGTGCGGATCGCCATGAACGGTGTGACCGGCCGGATGGGATACCGCCAACACCTCGTCCGGTCACTCCTCGCCATCCGTGAACAAGGCGGCATCGACCTCGGCGACGGCAGCGTGCTGTGGCCCGAACCGCTGCTCGTCGGCCGCCGCGAGTACGCCCTGAAGGACATGGCCGAGCGCCACGGCCTCGACCCCGCCGCCGACGTCTCCACCGACCTGGACGCCGTGCTCGCCGACGACAGCGTCGAGATCTACTTCGACGCCCAGGTCACCGCCGCCCGCGAGGACGCCATCAAGAAGGCCATCGCGGCGGGCAAGCACATCTACACCGAGAAGCCGACCGCCACCGGCCTCGACGGCGCCCTCGAACTGGCCCGGCTCGCCCAGGCCGCGGGCATCAAGCACGGCGTCGTCCAGGACAAGATCTTCCTGCCGGGCCTGCTGAAGCTGAAGCGGCTCATCGACGGTGGCTTCTTCGGGAAGATCCTCTCGATCCGCGGCGAGTTCGGCTACTGGGTCTTCGAGGGCGACTGGCAGAGCGCCCAGCGCCCCTCCTGGAACTACCGCGCCGAGGACGGCGGTGGCATCGTCGTCGACATGTTCCCGCACTGGGAGTACGTCCTGCACGAGCTGTTCGGCGCGGTCCGCACCGTTCAGGCCCAGGCCACCACCCACATCCCGACCCGCTGGGACGAGCAGGGCAAGCCGTACGACGCCACCGCCGACGACGCGGCCTACGGCATCTTCCAGCTCGAAGGCGGCGCCATCGCCCAGATCAACTCCTCCTGGGCGGTCCGCGTCAACCGCGACGAGCTGGTCGAGTTCCAGGTCGACGGCACCGAGGGCTCGGCCGTCGCGGGCCTGCGCAAGTGCCGCGTCCAGCACCGTTCGGCCACCCCCAAGCCGGTCTGGAATCCCGACCTCCCGGCCACCGAGTCCTTCCGCGACCAGTGGCAGGAGATCCCCGACAACGAGGAGTTCGACAACGGCTTCAAGGCCCAGTGGGAGCTGTTCCTGCGCCACGTCGCCCTGGACGAGCCCTGGCGCTGGGACCTGCTGGCCGGCGCCCGCGGCGTCCAGCTCGCCGAGCTGGGCCTCGCGTCGTCGGCGGAGGGCCGCCGGCTGGACGTACCGGAGCTGAGCCTGTGACCCTCCACCTGCCCGGGCCGGGCGGCGCCACCCGCCCCTACGAGCCCCGCACCGAACCGCTGTCGCTGACATCCGGCGCCCCGCTCACCTCCCGGGTCGTCTTCTCGGCCGCCCACGTGGTCGCCGACCCGTACGCCGATGTCAGCCCCGACAGCCCCGCCGCCGTCGACTGGGACGCCACCCTCGCCTTTCGCCGCCACCTGTGGTCGCACGGGCTCGGCGTGGCCGAGGCCATGGACACCGCGCAGCGCGGCATGGGCCTGGACTGGGCCGGTGCCGCCGAACTCATCCGGCGCTCGGCGGCCGAGGCGAAGGCGGTCGGCGGGCGTATCGCGTGCGGCGTGGGCACCGATCAGCTCGCCGTCACCGAGATCGGCTACCCGTACAACCTGGACGAGGTCCGCGCGGCCTACGAGGAACAGCTCGCCGTCGTCGAGGAATCCGGCGCCCAGGCGATCCTCATGGCCTCCCGCGCCCTGTGCGCCGTGGCCAAGGGCCCCGACGACTATCTGGACGTGTACGGCCACCTGCTGCGCCAGGCCACCGAACCGGTCGTCCTGCACTGGCTGGGCCCGATGTTCGACCCGGCCCTGGAGGGCTACTGGGGCAGCACCGACCTGGACGCCGCCACGCGCACCTTCCTCGACGTGATCGCCGCCCACCCCGACAAGGTCGACGGCATCAAGGTCTCCCTGCTCGACGCCCAGCGCGAGATCGACCTGCGCCGCCGCCTCCCGGACGGCGTCCGCTGCTACACCGGCGACGACTTCAACTACCCCGAGCTGATCGCGGGCGACGACCGCGGCTTCAGCCACGCCCTGCTGGGCATCTTCGACCCGCTGGGCCCGCTCGCCGCCGAGGCCGTACGCCGCCTGGACACCGGCGACACCGCGGGCTTCCGCGCCCTGCTCGACCCCACGGTGGAACTCTCCCGCCACCTCTTCCAGGCCCCGACCCGCTACTACAAGACGGGCGTGGTCTTCCTCGCCTGGCTGGCGGGCCACCAGTCGCACTTCACGATGGTGGGCGGCCTGCAGTCGGCCCGTTCGCTGCCGCACCTGGCGCGGGCGTACGAACTGGCCGACGGCCTGGGCCTGTTCCCGGACTCGGCCCTGGCGGAGTCCCGTATGAAACACCTGCTGTCCGTCCATGGAATCGCCCAATGAGTTCCGTGCCGCGCCTGAGCCTGAACCAGGAAACGATCAAGCAGTGGTCGCTGCCGGAGCTGGCGGAGGGCTGCGTCAAGGCGGGCGTCACGGGCGTCGGCCTGTGGCGCGAGCCGGTCCAGAAGTACGGCGTGGAGGCCGTCGCCCGGCTGGTCCGCGACGCGGGGCTGACCGTCACGTCGCTGTGTCGCGGCGGCTTCTTCACCGCGATCGACCCCGCTGAGCGCGCCGCCGCCCTGGCCGACAACCGCGCCGCCATCGACGAGGCCGCCACCCTCGGCACCGACACCCTGGTCCTGGTCTCCGGCGGCCTCCCGCCCGGCAGCCGCGACCTGTTCGCCGCCCGCGAGCGCATCGCCGACGCGCTGGGGGAGCTGGGCCCGTACGCCGCCGAGCGCGGCGTCCGCCTGGCCATCGAACCCCTGCACCCGATGTACGCGTCCGACCGCTGCGTCGTCTCCACCCTCGCCCAGGCCCTCGACCTGGCGACACGCTTCCCGGCCGACCAGGTCGGCGTCGTCGTGGACACGTACCACCTGTGGTGGGACGACACGGTGGCCGCCCAGATCGCCCGCGCGGGCGCGGAGGGCCGCATCGCCGCCTTCCAGCTGGCCGACTGGGTCACGCCGCTGCCGGAGGGCGTGCTGCTGGGGCGCGGCCAGCTCGGTGACGGCGCGGTCGACTTCCGCTGGTTCCGCGAGCAGGTCGACGCGACCGGCTACGACGGCCCCATCGAGGTCGAGATCTTCAACCCGGACCTCTGGGCCCGCGACGGCGCCGAGGTCCTGGCAGAGGTGGCCGACCGCTACCGCGCGCTGGTGCTGTAGCCGCGCTGGATAGGGTGCGGCCATGAACTCGGGGGAGCGCGGAATCACCCGGCCACGGCTGCGGGTGCGTGACGTCCTGCTGCGCGGGGCGCTGTACGGACTGGCGTCGATCGTCGTCCTGCTGATCGCCATGTGGCGCGTCGGCGACCACAGCGACCGGGAGGAATTCCTCGCGGTCGTCGGCGGCATGGCGCTCGTCTTCGGCGGGGTGTTCGTCGTGTTCGGCGCGTTCCTCTGGGCGTGCTGCCGCGGCGACATCCGTCGGTGGCGCGACTTTCGCTCGCTCACCAGCCAGTACGAGGGCGCCACGATCATGGCCCCGACCATGGTCCGCTGCGGCGTCATGGTCCTGGTCCTGGCGTCCGCCGCGATCGGGCTCAACGGCGTGGTCGACGAGGCGGCCTACGGGAGCTGGCTCTACGGCAGCTGACGCCCGTCCGCCTCGCCCTCCCGGGGCACCGCGTAGCCGGGCACCGACGGCCACCGCACCGTCAGCACCACCGACTCCTCCTCCGCGACCCAGGAGTGGTCGACGCCGTGCCCCCACACGACGTAGTCACCCTGCTGCTCCAGCAGGACGCTGCGGCCGGGCAGCTCCACGCGGAAGCGGCCGCTGATGAGCACCAGCAGAGCCGTCCGCTCCTCGCCCCGCACCCACTCCGCCCGCTCGTCCCCGGGCGGGTGGACACCCCACTTGATCTCCACGTCCGCGCTGTGGCGGGGATCGTCGGCATCCTTGAAGTGCCCGAGGATCCACCCGCGGTCCAGTGCCGCGTCCTTGCCCGCGTTGCCCACGTACACGCTGTCGTTCACGCTGTCGTCCACGCCTCCGCAAGTTAGCAGCCGGCCGCGCGACCTTCCCCCGGTCGCATCGGCCGAACGAGCGTCGGCGTCCTTGATCAGCGGGGCGGTCCCGGGACCGGCTTCGAGGGGGACGGTCGGGGGCGGGGGCTATCGCTCGGCGTGGGGGTGGGGGTGGGGGTGTCCGAGATGCGGGGGTCGTGTGCCGGTGGCGCCGGGCGGCTTCGCTCCGGCGAGCCGGGGAGGAGCAGGAAACAGAGGACGGCGGTGGCGGCCGCGGCTACGACGACGAGGGACGCGGTCCGCCATATCCGGCGGGTGCCCCAGGCCCGGCCCGTGGGAGGCCGCGCCGGTGACAGGTCGTGGGCGGTGACGAGCCGCGCGCGGGCGTCGAGGGCGGTGCGCAGGCGTCGTTCGACGGCGGGACGCCTCGTTGTCATCGGTCCACCTCCAGCAGCTTCTCGAGGGTGTCCAGCGCGCGGCTCGCGGTGGACTTCACTGTTCCACGGGACACGCCCAGGGTCTCCGCTATCTGCGCCTCGGTCAGATCCGACCAGTAGCGCAGCACCAGTACCTCACGCTGGCGCCGGGTGAGTTTCGCCAGCGCGTCCAGAACCTGGCGGTGCTCCTCTGCGAGCAGCAGCCGCTCGTCGACCGGCGCGCCCTGCCCCTGGTGGGGTGGGGTGTACGCGCGCGCCGTGCGGCGTCTGCGCAGCACGGAGCGGGCGGCGTTGACGACAGCGGTGTGCAGATAGGCGTGCGCGTCCTCCAGGCTGTCCAACGCGGAACCGTGCCTGCGGCATACCGCGGCGAAGGCGTCCTGGACGACGTCCTCGGCGGTGTGCTGGTCGTCCACCAGGAACACCGCCAGCCGGACCATGTCCAGCCGCCGGGCCCGGTACAGATCGGCCAGCGTGGGGCCCGGCTCCCGGCCGTCCTGGCCTTCCACCGGCTTGAACAGCCGGAACCGCCGCCGGGCGGGTGGCGGTTCCACGCCCGGCGGGGAGGCGGTCGTCCGGGTGCGGCGGAGCAGCCGGACCCACCAGGGCAGGGCATGAGTGAGCTGCATCGTCCTCGTTCACCTCATCGGTGGGGCAGACCGGCTCCGGATCCGGCCTGCCCCGTCCGTGGCTGCTAGCGGCCGGCCTGAGCGGGCCCGGGCTCGGCGGGGGCGGGCAGGGGCCTGCCCTCCGCGTCACCGGGGACGGGGGCCGGCGCCGGAGTGTCCGGGGTGGACGGGACGGGCTTGGGCTTGGCCGGGGTGGACGGGACGGGCTTGGGGTTGGCCGGGGTCGGCACCGGGGTGTCCGGGGTGGAGGGGACCGGCTTGGGCGGTCGCGAGTGGTCGGCGGTGGCCGCCTGGGCGGCCATGCCGCCGCCCAGGATCAGGGCGATACCGGCGGCCGACCCCAGAACCCAGGCGCGTGCGGGGCGGTTCAGCTTCTTGGCGCGGATGTGCCGCATAGGACAACGACTCCAGGAGGTCGAAGGAGCACTGACGGGACAGGCGGCACCGAGGGGGCCGAACGGCCGTCCCGGGAACCCGCCTTCACCCCACCAGACGCGCGGCGCCACCCGAGGTTGTCGCACCACCCACACATTCTCCGGAGACCGGCCGGATCAACCCCTGGAACGCGGACCGCGTCACTCACACCACGGGGGCCACCCAGGCCCCTCGGTGAACCGGAGGTCTGCGGATGAGACAGAGAACGGCACGCGGCGGCTTATGCGCCTTGGTGGTGAGCCTGGCCGTGGGCGCCGCCACCCTCACGCCCGCGCACGCCGCCACGACGGACGGCCACGAGGCCACGCGTGACGCGCTGCGGGAGTGGGTGGAGGAGGGAGGAATGCCCGGGGTGGCGGCCATGGTGCGGGACGGTGGGGAGACCTGGTTCGGGTCGGCGGGGTACGCGGACACCGACACCAGTCGGAAACGGTCGCCCGGTGACCACTTCCGGGCGGCGAGCATTACCAAGCCGTTCATCGCGACCGTGCTCCTCCAACTGGAGGCGGAGGGACGGCTGAGCCTGGACGACTCGGTCGAGAAGTGGCTGCCCGGGCTGGTGCGGGGCAACGGGAACGACGGCGCCGGGATCACCCTGCGGCACCTGCTCAACCACACCAGCGGCCTCTACAACTACACCGACGACCCGGACCTCCAGCTCAACACCTCCGGCAGCGGCTTCCCCGAGCACCGCTACGACACCTACACGCCCGAGGACCTGGTGGCGGTCGCGATGAAGCATCCGCCGCACTCGGCGCCGGGCGGGGACCCGTGGTACTCGAACACCAACTACGTCCTCGCGGGGATGGTCATCGAGAAGGCGACGGGACATTCCTACGCGCAGGAGGTGACGCGGCGGATCATCAAGCCGCTGAAGCTGCGCGCGACGTCGTTCCCTGGCACCAGCTCGCGGATGCCGGGGCCGCACCCCGTCGCGTACTCATGGCTTCACGACGACTCCCCCGGCGCCCCGGTCCACGACGCCACCGAGCAGAACATGAGCTGGCTGGGCGCGGCGGGCGAGCTGATATCCACCGCCGGTGACCTCAACCGCTTCGACCGCGCCCTGATGCGCGGCCGACTGCTGCCCCGCGCCCAGCTGGACGAGATGCTGAACGAGATGCCCTCGGAGGGTGGTATCGGGTACGGGCTCGGGGTCGAAGTGGCCACCCTGTCCTGCGGGGTGAGCGTGGTGGGCAAGACCGGCCGCACCAATGGCTCGCTGTCGGCGGTGGTGGGCACGGAGGACGGCACGCATCAGCTGACGTTCAACGCCAACGGCGACCGGCTCCCGGACTCGTCCCGCTACTTCAAGGTGATCGAGGCGGAGTTCTGCGGAGCCGACGTCACAGATCGATAACTTCAGAAAATCGTGCAACCCTTCCCCGCCCTGGCCGGTCGTACCTGGCATCGGGCTTCCTGGGAGGGGATCTGGGGGGATTTCAGAGGGAGCCTGGGGAGGGGGAAACGAGGGGCCCGGTCGACGGACCGGGCCCCTCGAAACGCACCAGCACGGGTTCGGAACAGGGCACCGTCAGAACGGCACGCCGCACCGCAGCAGTACGTTCGCGTACGGCCGTGCCTCGCCGGTCCGCACGACCAGCTTCGCGTCGGAGGTCCGGGACTTCAGCTCCTCGTGCGACACGAGATCCAGCGCGGGGTACGGGAAGCAGGAGTCGAGCAGGGCCAACGCCGCCGGGTTGTACTCGCTCACCTCCCGCGCCGCGACGGCCCCCTCGGTCACCAGCTCGTCCAGCAGCCCGGTCAGCACCTGCTCGAACGACGGCACTCCCGCCGTTAAGGCCAGGTCGACGACGAGGGGACCGGAGGACGGTATCGGCAGGCCCGCGTCGCACACCATCACCGTGTCGGTGTGGCCCAACAGCGCGATGCCCGCGCTCAGATGACGGTTGAGGATCCCCGCACGCTTCACAGCGCCGCCACCTCGTCGGCGGTCGGGAACGACGCCTGCGCCCCGGCCCGGGTGACCGCGGCCGCGCCGACGCGCACGGCGTACCGGACGGCGGTCTCCAGGTCGTCGCCGACGCCCAGGCGCCAGGCGAGCGCACCGGTGAAGGCGTCACCGGCGCCCGTGGTGTCCACGGCCTCGACCGGCAGGCTGGGGATGCGCACCGTACGGTCGCGGTCGGCGACGAGCGCGCCCGCGCCGCCCAGGGTGACCACCACTGAGCGCGGGCCGCGCTCCAGCAGCGCCGACGCCCACGCCTCGGGGTCCGTGGCGGTCCCGGCCGGATGGTCGCTCAGCAGATACCGCGCCTCGTGCTCGTTGACGACGAGGGGATCGCACGCGGCCAGTACGTCGGCGGGCAGGGGCGCGGGCGGCGAGGGGTTGAGCACCACGCGCGGCCCGGGGCGGTCGCCGAAGCCCGCCGCCGCGGCGCGCACCACCTCGGCGACCGTCTCCAGCGGGATCTCCAGCTGGAGCGACACGACGCGAGCGGCGGCAAGCAGGCTCCCGGCGCCGCGCACGTCCCCGGGGGTGAGCCGGGAGTTGGCGCCGGGGGAGACCACGATGCTGTTGTCGCCCGAGGGGTCCACCGTGATCAGCGCGACCCCGGTGGGCGCGCCGCCGACCAGGACGCCGACGGTGTCGACCCCGGCCGCCCGCTGCGAGTCCAGCAGCAGCCGGCCGTGGTCGTCGTCGCCGACCCGGGCCAGCAGGGCCGTACGGGCCCCCAGGCGGCCCGCCGCGACGGCCTGGTTGGCGCCCTTGCCGCCCGGGTGGACGGACAGGTCGGAGCCGAGGACGGTCTCCCCGGCCCCGGGGCGGCGGTCGACGCCGACCACCAGATCGGCGTTGGCCGACCCCACGACCAGCAGGTCGTAGTCGTGCATGGGGTATGTCCTTTCAGACGCGCAATTTTGTCAGCTGATACCTGTCAGCCGTTACGTGTCAGCCGATACCTGTCACCTGTCAGCCGTTACGCGTCAGGCGGTGAGCCGGTTCACTTCGCCGCGACGACCTTCACCGGGACCTTGACCGCTCCGGCGATCTTCTGGCCCTTCGCCGCCTTGATCGCGTTCCGTACGACCAACCGCCCCAGCTCCTCGGGCTGCTGGGCGACGGTCGCGGTGAGCGTGCCGTTCCGCACCGCCTTGAGGCCGTCCGGTTCGCCGTCGAAGCCGACGACCTTGACGGACTTGCCCGCCTTGGAGCCCAGCGCCTTGATCGCGCCGAGCGCCATCTCGTCGTTCTCGGCGAAGACGCCGTCGACGCCGGAGTGGGCCTGGAGCAGGTTGGTCGTCACGTCCAGGGCCTTGGTGCGGTCGAAGTCCGCGGGCTGCTTGCCGACGACCTTGATGCCCGGGTACGCCTTCAGCCCCTCCGCGAAGCCCTGGCCGCGCTCGCGCGAGGCCGACGTACCGGCGACGCCCTGGAGGACCAGGATCTTGCCCTTGCCGCCGAGCCGTTCGGCCAGCGTCCTCGCGGCGAGCTTGCCGCCCGCGATGTTGTCGGAGGCCACCAGGGACTCGATGTCCGCCTTGTTGACCGTGCGGTCGGCGGCGAGCACCGGTATACCGGCCTTGTTGGCCGTCTTGACGGACGGGCTCGCCGCGTCGGAGTCGACCGGGTTGATGATGATCGACTTCATGCTCTGACTGGTGAAGTTCTGTATCTGATTGGCCTGCTGGGAGGCGTCGTTCTGGGCGTCGGTGACGGTGAGGCCGATCCCGGCGCGCTTGGCCTCGGCCTGCGCGCCCGACTTGAGCTGGACGAAGAAGGGGTTGTTGAGGGTCGAGAGCGACAGCCCCACCTTGGGCTTCGTACCGCCGTCCGAACCGGAGTGCCACAGGGACGAGCCGAAGGCGAACGCGGCGACGACCACGGCGGCGACCGCGAACTTCCCGGCGTTCACGGCCGCCTTACGGCCGCCACCGGACGGCCCGCCCGCCGACGCGCCCGGCGCCGCGGGCCGGGCCCCGGCGCGCCGCCGCACGGTGTCGAGCAGCACCGCCAGCGCGATGACGACGCCGATGACGACCTGCTGCCAGAAGGCGGAGACCTCCAGCAGGTTGAGCCCGTTGCGCAGCACCGCCAGGATCAGCGCGCCGACGAGCGTGCCGGACGCCTTGCCGACGCCGCCGGACAGGCTCGCGCCGCCGATGACGACCGCGGCGATCGCGTCGAGTTCGTAACCGACCGCGGCCTGCGGCTGCGCGGAGGAGAGCCGGGAGGCGAGCACGATGCCCGCGATCGCGGCGAAGCCGCCGGACAGGGCGTAGATGACGAGCTTCTGACGGCCCACCCGGATGCCGGAGAGCCGGGCCGCCTCCTCGTTGCCGCCGATCGCGTACATCGCGCGGCCCGCGTACGTACGGCCCAGCACCCCGGAGGTGATCAGGCCCATCGCGACCATCACGAGCACCGGGACCGGCAGCCAGCCGCCGAGGGTGTCGCCGAGGCCGGACACCGAGCCGGGGACGGAGAGGGGGCTGCCCTGCGAGATGACCAGGGCGAGGCCCCGGCCGACCGACAGCATCGCGAGCGTGGCGATGAACGGCGGCAGCTTGCCGAAGGAGACCAGCGCCCCGCTGACCAGGCCGCACGCGACACCCGTGGCGACGGCGAGCAGCGCAGCGAGCCACACCGGCAGCCCCTGCGAACTCGCCGACCAGGCGAGCACGGTGGCGGACAGCGCGGCCACCGAGCCGACCGACAGATCGATGCCCGCGGAGACGATGACGAAGGTGACGCCGAAGGCGAGGATCGCGGTGACCGCCGCCTGGACGCCGACGTTGAGGAGATTGTCGGGGTCAAGGAAGTCGCCGGACAGTAGCGACATCGCCGCCACCAGCAGCACCAGGGCGCTCAGCGCGCCGTTGTCGAGCAGCACGCGGCGCAGTACGGCCGGGCCCCCGGGGTCCTTCGTGGACGCGAGCGTGTCAGTGGCCACGGGAGCCCTCCTTTTCGTTGGCGCCGACTCCTTCGTCGGCGCCGTCTGTGCTTCCTTCGACGCCCTTGACGTCCTTCACCGCCAGGGCCATGACGGCGTCCTGGGTCGCTTCCCGCGCGGTCAGCTCCCCGGCGATCCGGCCCTGGGCCATGACCAGGACCCGGTCGCTCATGCCCAGCACCTCGGGGAGGTCGCTGGAGATCATCAGGACGGCGTGGCCGGACGCGGTGAGTTCGTTGATGAGCTGGTAGATCTCGACCTTGGCGCCCACGTCGATGCCGCGGGTCGGCTCGTCGAGGATGAGCACCTTGCTGTCGGCGAGCAGCCACTTGCCGATGACGATCTTCTGCTGGTTGCCGCCGGAGAGGGTGCGCGCCCGCTGGTCGAGACCGGCCATCCGGACGGCCAGCTGCTCGGCGATCCGCTCCGCCGCGCGGCGCTGCCCGGCCCGGTCGACGAGCCCGGCGCGGGTGGCGCCGCGCAGCGTGACCAGGCCCAGGTTCTCCTGCACGGACGCGTCCAGGACCAGCCCCTGGCCCTTGCGGTCCTCCGGTACGAGGCCGATCCCGGCGTCCATCGCGGCGACCACGTCATGGCGGGGCAGCGGTACGCCCCCGACCTCGACGGTTCCGGTGTCGTACGGATCGGCGCCGAAGAGCGCCCGTACGACCTCCGTACGGCCCGCCCCGACGAGCCCGGCGAGGCCGACCACCTCTCCGGCGTGCACGTCGAAGTCGATGCCGTGGAAGCTGCCGTCACGGGTGAGCCCCCGGACCTTCAGCAACGGCTTGCCGTCGCTTGCGGAAGTGTCGTCGGACGCGGGGCGCTCCCTCGGGTACTGCTGCTCGATGGACCGTCCGACCATCAGCCGCACCAGCTCGTCCCTGTCGGTGGCGGCCGGGACCTGGGTGACGCTGCGGCCGTCGCGCAGGACGGTCACGCGGTCGCCCAGGGCGGCGATCTCCTCCAGGTGGTGGGTGATGAAGACGACGCCCACCCCGTCCGCGCGCAGCGTGCGGACGATCCGGAAGAGCTTGTCGACCTCCTCCGTGGTGAGCACGGCGGTCGGCTCGTCCATGATCAGAACGCGGGCGTTCAGGCTGAGCGCCTTGGCGATCTCGACCATCTGGAGCCGGGCGATCCCGAGGTCGCGGACGCGGGTCCGGGGGGAGACGTCCACGCCGACGCGGGCGAGGAGTTCGGCGGCCCGCTCGTCCATCTTCGTGCGCTCGACCAGCCCGAAGCGGCGCGGCTGGCGGCCCAGGAAGATGTTCTCGGCGACGCTGAGGTCGGGGACGAGGTTGAACTCCTGGTAGATGGTGGCGATGCCCAGCCGCTCGGCATCCTGCGCCCCGTGAATACGGGCCGGGCTCCCGTCGACCAGAATGCGTCCCCCATCGGGGCGGTGCGCGCCGGAGAGCATCTTGATCAGCGTGCTCTTGCCCGCGCCGTTCTCGCCGAGGAGTACGTGCACCTCGCCCCGGCGGAGGTCGAAGTCGACGCCGTCCAGCGCGACCACGCCGGGAAACGTCTTCCGGACCCCCTCCATCCGCAGGATCTCCGCACCGTGGTCCGCGTTCGCGTGCGCGTCAGCGTCCGGGCCCGCGTGCGCGGGCGGCGCCGGTTCCGGCTCGGGGCTGGGCGTCGTGGTCATGGCGTGCTCCCTTCGGGCTCGCCGCAGGAGCGGCGGGGGACCAGGCGGGCGGACAGGGTCACCGATGCGGCGGGTCGCCCCTCGATGCGGTCGATCAGCGCGCGGACGGCGGCGTGGCCGAGGTCTCCGGTGGGCTGGGCGATGGCGGTGATCGGCGGATCGGTGTGGACGAACCACGGGATGTCGTCGAACGCGGCCAGCGCCACGTCGTCGGGCACCCGCAGCCCGCGCGAGCGGATCTCGTCCATCGCGCCGAGCGCCATCAGATTGTCGGCGGCGAAGATCGCTTCCGGGGGGTGGGGCAGATCGAGGAAGCGGGCGGTGACCCGCCGCCCGCTGCCGGCCTGGAAGTCGCCCTGGCCGATGTGGTCGGCGGGCAGGGCGAGGCCGAACTCGCGCAGGGCGGAGCGGAAGGCGTCCACCCGCTCGCGCCCGGTGGTGGTGGCGGCCGGGCCCGCGATGATGGCGAGCCGGCGGTGGCCGAGGGCGTGCAGATGGGCCACCAGATCGCGGACCGCGGCCCCGCCGTCGGTGCGGACGACGGGCACCTCGTCCAGCCCCTCGCCCTCGATCCAGCGGTCGACGAAGACCATGGGCGTGCCCGTACGGGCGGCGTCCAGCATCAGCGGGGAGCCGCCGTCGGTGGGGCTGACCAGCAGGCCGTCGATGCGGCGGTCCACCAGGGTGCCGACGTGATGGTCCTGGAGGTCGGGCCGCTCGTCGGCGTTGCCGATGACCACGCTGTAGCCACGGTCCCGGGCCGCGTCCTCGACCGAGCGGGCCAGCTCGGTGAAGAAAGGATTCAGTACATCGCTGATGACCAGCCCGAGGGCGCGGGTCTGATGGGTGCGCAGCGAGCGGGCGACGGCGTTGGGGCGGTAGCCGAGGTCGGCGACCGCGGCGAGCACCTTGTCCCGGGTGTCCGTACGGACGGCCGGGTGGTCGTTGAGCACCCGGGAGACCGTCGCGACGGAGACCCCGGCGCGCTGCGCCACGTCCTTGATGGCCGGCATCGCCCCACCTCCTCGTGGTCCTCGTGGAATCGATTACATCGATGACGCCGAGGGAGATTGGAATCGATTACACGAGTGTGGGGCAAGACGCCGGAACGGGCCGCAACCGGATCGTGATGATCCGCTCCGCCGGACGCGCCATCCCCTGGCCCTCCCGGTTGTCCACAGCCCGAGGTCCGCCCCTGACCCGGTGTCCGCCCCCGGCGGTACGGTCGGTGCATGCTCAAACTCGCGGTGGTCGAAGGGGTTCTGGAGCGGATCACCTACGCCAATGAGGAGAACGGGTACACGGTCGCCCGGGTCGACACGGGCCGTGGCGCGGGCGATCTGCTGACCGTCGTCGGCTCGCTGCTGGGCGCGCAGCCGGGCGAGTCGCTGCGGATGGAGGGTCGCTGGGGTTCCCATCCGCAATATGGCAAACAGTTCACCGTCGAGAACTACCAGACGGTCCTGCCCGCCACCGTGCAGGGCATCCGGCGCTATCTCGGATCGGGTCTCATCAAGGGCATCGGCCCGCGGATCGCCGACCGGATCACCGAGCACTTCGGCGTCGACACCCTCGATGTCATCGAAGAGCAGCCGAAGCGGCTGATCGAGGTCCCGGGCCTCGGCCCCAAGCGGACCAAGATGATCGCCGCGGCCTGGGAGGAGCAGAAGGCCATCAAGGAGGTGATGATCTTCCTCCAGGGCGTCGGCGTCTCCACCTCCATCGCGGTGCGGATCTACAAGAAGTACGGCGACGCGTCGATCGCGATAGTGAAGAACGAGCCGTATCGGCTGGCCGCCGACGTCTGGGGCATCGGCTTCCTCACCGCCGACAAGATCGCCCAATCGGTCGGCATCCCGCACGACAGCCCCGACCGGGTCAAGGCCGGTCTGCAGTACGCGCTGTCCCAGTCAGCCGACCAGGGCCACTGCTACCTCCCCGAGGAGCGACTGATCGGCGATGCCGTGAAGTTGCTCCAGGTCGACACGGGCCTGGTCATCGACTGCCTGGGCGAGCTGGCGGCCGAGGACGAGGGCGTGGTGCGCGAGCCGGTGCCGGGCCCGGAGGACGGCGAGCCGGTCTCGGCGGTCTATCTGGTGCCCTTCCACCGCGCCGAGATCTCGCTGGCCGGGCAGGTGCGGCGGCTGCTGCGCACCGAGGAGGACCGGATGCCCGCCTTCCAGGGCGTGGACTGGGACGCGGCGCTGGGCTGGCTCGCCAAGCGCACCGGCGCCGACCTGGCCCCCGAGCAGAGCCAGGCGGTGCGGCTGGCGCTCACCGAGAAGGTCGCGGTGCTCACCGGCGGCCCCGGCTGCGGCAAGTCGTTCACCGTGCGGTCCGTGGTGGAGCTGGCCCGCGCCAAGAAGGCCAAGGTGGTGCTCGCGGCCCCCACCGGCCGGGCCGCCAAGCGGCTCGCCGAGCTGACGGGGGCCGAGGCGTCCACGGTGCACCGGCTGCTGGAGCTGAAGCCCGGCGGGGACGCGGCGTACGACAAGGACCGCCCGCTGGACGCCGATCTGGTGGTCGTCGACGAGGCGTCGATGCTCGATCTGCTGCTGGCCAACAAGCTGGTCAAGGCGGTCCCGCCGGGCGCCCATCTGCTGTTCGTGGGGGATGTGGACCAGCTGCCGAGCGTCGGCGCCGGGGAGGTGCTGCGCGATCTGCTGGCCGACGGCAGCCCGGTGCCGGCCGTCCGGCTGACCCGGATCTTCCGCCAGGCACAGCAGTCCGGGGTGGTCACCAACGCCCACCGGATCAATTCCGGGACCCCGCCGATCACGCAGGGCCTGTCGGACTTCTTCCTCTTCGTGGAGGACGACACGGAGGAGGCCGGGCGGCTCACGGTGGACGTGGCGGCCCGCCGCGTGCCCGCGAAGTTCGGCCTCGACCCCCGCCGTGACGTGCAGGTCCTCGCCCCGATGCACCGCGGCCCGGCGGGCGCGGGCACCCTCAACGGACTGTTGCAGCAGGCCATCACCCCGGCCCGGCCGGACCTCCCGGAGCGGCGTTTCGGCGGCCGGGTCTTCCGTGTCGGCGACAAGGTGACGCAGATCCGCAACAATTATGAGAAAGGGGCCAATGGGGTCTTCAACGGCACGGTTGGAGTCGTCACCTCCCTCGACAACGACGAGCAGCGGCTGACCGTGCTGACCGACGAGGACGAGGAGGTGCCGTACGACTTCGACGAGCTGGATGAGCTGGCTCACGCCTATGCGGTGACCATCCACCGCTCCCAGGGCAGTGAGTACCCGGCCGTCGTGATCCCGGTGACCACCGGGGCCTGGATGATGTTGCAGCGGAACCTGCTGTATACGGCGGTGACCCGGGCCAAGCGCCTTGTGGTGCTGGTCGGCTCGCGCCGCGCGCTCGGGCAGGCGGTGCGTACCGTCTCGGCGGGCAGACGCTGTACGGCGCTGGATCACCGGCTCGGCGGGACATAGGAGTCGAGTGTGTCAAGAGGGTTTCCGAACGGTGACGATCGGGGCAGGATGGCCGTGGAGGGCGGCACTCAGTGCCGCCAAAAGGCCCTTCAAACGACCCCGAGTGCACACTCATCACCCGAGTAGGGGAAGGTGGGGGGAGTCAGGGCACCTCGAGGAAGAGAACCGGACGTCGGTGAGGGATGACGTGAGCGACGACAACTCTGTAGTACTGCGGTACGGAGACGACGAATACACCTACCCGGTGGTCGACAGCACCGTCGGCGACAAGGGCTTTGACATCGGCAAGCTGCGTGCCCAGACCGGTCTGGTGACCCTGGACTCCGGTTACGGCAATACCGCCGCGTACAAGTCCGGCGTCACCTACCTGGACGGCGAGCAGGGCATTCTGCGGTACCGCGGGTACCCCATCGAGCAGCTGGCGGAGCGCGCCTCCTTCGTGGAGACTGCCTTCCTCCTGATCAACGGCGAGCTGCCGACGGTCGACGAACTCGCCGCGTTCCGTGAGGACATCACCCGCCACACGCTGCTCCACGAGGACGTCAAACGGTTCTACGACGGCTTCCCGCGGGACGCCCACCCGATGGCGATGCTGTCCTCCGTGGTCAGCGCGCTGTCGACGTTCTACCAGGACAGCCACAACCCGTTCGACGAGAAGCAGCGCAACCTCTCGACGATCCGGCTGATGGCCAAGCTGCCGACCATCGCGGCGTACGCGTACAAGAAGTCGGTCGGTCACCCGTTCGTCTACCCGCGCAACGACCTCGGCTACGTCGAGAACTTCCTGCGGATGACGTTCTCGGTCCCGGCGCAGGAGTACGACCTGGACCCGGTCGTGGTCAGCGCGCTCGACAAGCTGCTGATCCTGCACGCCGACCACGAGCAGAACTGTTCGACCTCCACGGTCCGGCTCGTCGGCTCCTCGCAGGCCAACATGTTCGCCTCCATCTCGGCGGGCATCAACGCCCTGTGGGGCCCGCTGCACGGCGGCGCCAACCAGTCGGTGCTGGAGATGCTCGAGGGCATCCAGGCGTCCGGCGGCGACGTCGACACCTTCATCCGCAAGGTGAAGAACAAGGAAGACGGCGTGAAGCTCATGGGCTTCGGGCACCGCGTCTACAAGAACTTCGACCCCCGGGCGAAGATCATCAAGTCCGCGGCGCACGACGTCCTCTCCGCGCTCGGCAAGTCCGACGAGCTGCTCGACATCGCGCTCAAGCTCGAGGAGCACGCGCTCGCCGACGACTACTTCGTGGAGCGCAAGCTCTACCCGAACGTGGACTTCTACACCGGTCTGATCTACCGGGCGATGGGCTTCCCGACCGAGATGTTCACCGTGCTGTTCGCGCTCGGCCGGCTGCCGGGCTGGATCGCCCAGTGGCACGAGATGATCAAGGAGCCGGGCTCCCGCATCGGCCGCCCGCGCCAGATCTACACGGGCGTCGTCCAGCGCGACTTCGTCCCGGTCGAGGAGCGCTAGAAGACTGCGGCTGAAGACGGCGCCGAGATAAGCCAGAAGCGCCCCGCTGCCGATCCCCCCACGGGTCGGAGCGGGGCGCTTCCCTTGTCCCGGTTCGGATTCCCCCCACGGGATCCGGTCCGGGCGTTCAAGGGGCCCTACGGCCGTACGGACGCGATCTGCCGGGACGCGTACGTACGGGAGGGCCGCTCAAAGCTCCCCGGGTACGTCGCCCCGGCCACGCGTAGCAGGATGCGTCCCCCAAGACGTATCCTCACCGCCCCATTAGACCCGCGACCCCCCTCAATGGTTACGTTGGGTTGTCTGTGATCTGCGTCTCTTGCCATATGGGGGCGTAAAGGGCAAGAGCCCCGATTCAAATATCGAGGCTCTTGTGTATGGGTGTTGTGCGGCTTATGGGGACTTGGTGGAGACCGTGGACGCCGTGAAGGAACGCAGCCGCAGGCTGTTGCTCACGACGAACACGGAGGAGAACGCCATCGCGGCGCCCGCGATCATCGGGTTGAGCAGACCGGCCGCCGCGAGCGGCAGCGCGGCGACGTTGTAGCCGAACGCCCAGAACAGGTTGCCCTTGATGGTGGCCAGGGTCCGGCGGGCCAGCCGGATCGCGTCGGCGGCCACGCGCAGGTCGCCCCGGACGAGGGTGAGGTCGCCGGCCTCGATCGCCGCGTCCGTTCCGGTGCCCATGGCGAGCCCGAGGTCGGCGGTGGCCAGGGCGGCGGCGTCGTTGACCCCGTCGCCGACCATGGCGACCGTCCGGCCCTCGCCCTGCAGCCGCTTCACGACGTCGACCTTGTCCTGCGGCAGGACGTCGGCGATGATCTCGTCGATGCCGACCTCGCGGGCGACCGTCTCGGCGACGCGCCGGTTGTCGCCGGTCAGCAGCACCGGGGTGAGGCCCAGGGCCCGCAGCTGGGCGACGGCTTCGGCGCTGGTCTCCTTGACGGCGTCGGCGACGGTGAGGACGCCGCGGGCCCGCCCGTCCCAGGCCACGGCGACCGCCGTACGGCCTTCCGTCTCGGCCGCGGCCTTGGCGGCCGCCAGGTCCTCCGGCAGGTCGATGGCCCACTGGGCGAGCAGGGTGTCGCGGCCGACGAGCACCGCGTGTCCGTCCACGACGCCCTGGACGCCGAGCCCGGGCACCGATCCGAAGCTCTCGGGCACCGGGAGCGTCCCGGTGCGCTCGGCGGCGCCGTCCGCGATGGCGCGGGCGATGGGGTGCTCGCTGGCGTGCTCGACCGCGCCGGCGAGCCGCAGCAGCTCGTCCTCGCCGGTGCCCGGCGCCGGGATGATCTGGTGCAGCCGCATCCTGCCGGTGGTCACGGTGCCGGTCTTGTCGAGGACGACCGTGTCCACCCGGCGGGTCGACTCCAGCACCTCGGGGCCCTTGATGAGGATGCCCAGCTGGGCGCCGCGGCCGGTGCCGACCATGAGCGCGGTCGGGGTGGCCAGGCCCAGGGCGCACGGGCAGGCGATGATCAGGACGGCGACGGCGGCGGTGAAGGCGGCGGTCGCGTCGCCCGTCGTCAGCCACCAGGCCAGCAGGGTGCCCACGGCGATCAGCAGCACGATCGGCACGAAGACGCCGGAGACCCGGTCGGCGAGCCGCTGCACCTCGGCCTTGCCGTTCTGCGCGTCCTCCACCAGCCGGGCCATCCGGGACAGCTGGGTGTCGGCGCCCACCCGGGTGGCCTCCACGACGATGCGGCCCGCCGTGTTGACGGTCGCGCCCGCGACCGCGTCGCCCACCGCGACGTCCACCGGTACGGATTCGCCGGTCAGCATCGAGGCGTCGACGGCCGAGCTGCCCTCGGCGACCGTGCCGTCGGTGGCGATCTTCTCGCCGGGGCGTACGACGAAGCGGTCCCCGACGGCCAGTTCGCGCACCGGGATCCGTACCTCTTTGCCTCCGCGCAGGACGGCGACGTCCTTGGCGCCCAGCTCCATCAGGGCGCGCAGCGCCGCGCCCGCCCGCCGCTTGGACTTCGCCTCCAGGTAGCGGCCGATGAGGATGAACGTGGTCACTCCGGCGGCGGCCTCCAAGTAGATCGAGGAGGAGCCGTTCGCGCGGGTGACGGTGAGGTCGAAGCCGTGCTGCATGCCGGTCATGCCCGCGTCGCCGAAGAACAGGGCCCACAGGGACCAGCCGAGCGCCGCGAGGGTGCCGAGGGACACCAGGGTGTCCATGGTGGCCGCGCCGTGCCGGGCGTTGGTCCAGGCGGCCTTGTGGAACGGGGTCCCGCCCCAGACGACGACGGGCGCGGCGAGGGTGAGGGAGAGCCACTGCCAGTTGTCGAACTGGAGCGAGGGCACCATCGCCAGCACCACGACCGGCAGGGAGAGGACGAGCGAGACGAGCATGCGGTGGCGCAGCACGTCGTGCTCGCCCGCCGGGGGCGCGGCCTCGGCGCCGTCCGCCCCGCCGTCGGGCGCGGGCGCGGGCTCGGCCGGGGGCGGCTCCTCGGCGGTGTAGCCGGTCTTGACGACCGTGGCGATGAGGTCCGCGACCTCGATGCCGCTGCCGTAGGAGACCTGGGCCTTCTCGGTGGCGAAGTTCACCGTGGCGGTGACGCCGTCCAGCCGGTTGAGCTTCTTCTCGATGCGCGCCGCGCAGGAAGCGCAGGTCATGCCGCCGATGGCCAGCTCGACCCGCGCCTCGTGCCCGGCGACGGGAGCCGTGATGGTCATGCGAGTTCGTAACCTGCTTCGTCGACGGCGGCGCGGACGGCCTCGGCGTCCAGCGGGGCGGCCGAGACGACGGTGACCTGGCCGGTGGAGGCCACGGCCTTGACGGAGCTGACGCCGTCGAGGGCGCCGATTTCCTCGGCGACGGCCCCTTCGCAGTGGCCGCAGGTCATGCCGGTCACCTGGTAGACGGCGGTGACGGTGTTCGCCTCGGGGCTCATGGACTTCTCCTCTGTGGGGGAGTGGCTGACGGTACGCGAGGAGCGCCGGTTGGCGCAGCGCCTCCTGACTATTTCAACTCTATACCCCTAGGGGGTATTCCCGAAAGCCGGGGCCGTGCCGACTTCTGAGAGGGTGCCGTCAGCCTGTGGCGGTCAGTGCCGGACGGGGGCCGCCTCGGTGCCGATGGCGGGGGCCAGGTACCCGTACAGGGCGTTCTTCATCTCGGCGATGTACGCCTCCCGGTCCTCGCCCTCGTGGGAGAGGATCAGTTCAAGACCGGCCTTGAACAGGGTGAACGCCATGGTCGCGGTGCGCGTGCGGCGCTCCGGGGGCAGCTCGGGGGCGTAGGTGCCGATCAGCTCCTCGACCCGGGTCTGCAGCGCGGCGTGCACCGCCGCGTGCTTCTCGGTGACCGTGCCCGGGGTATCGGAGGAGCGGATCAGGGTGAGGAAGACGGGGTTGGCGCAGTTGAACTCGATCAACGGGTCGACGACCACGTCCAGCATCTCGCCCAGCGGCAGCGCGGCGTTCTCGTCGGTGAAGGCCGCGCCGTGGGTGTCCCGCATCTGCTGGGTGAGGCGGTCGCCCAGCTCGACGGCGATGGCCTCCTTGTTCGGGAAGAACTGGTACAGCGTGCCGGGGGAGACCCCGGCCTCGCGGGCGATCGCGTTGGTGCTCGCGGAGGTGTAGCCGGTGCGGCAGAAGACGCTGGCGGCGGCGTCCAGCAACTGCTGGATCCGGCGCTCGCCGCGCGCCTGCCTGCGGCGGGGGCTTACGGGTCGGGCTGCCTGGCTCTCGGTCACAATCCCCAGTTTCCCATGAGCGATTGACAAACACGAGCGACCGCTCGCATTCTTGAAAAATGCGAGCGGCCGCTCGTGTTTGCCGCTTCCGGCAATCGGCGATCCATGCTGCCTGTCCGCTTGCCTGCGCGAGCGGGACCGGCCGCATGGGCACATGTGAAGGGGACACCGCGTCATGACCGATGTCAGTCGGCCGCCCGGCGAGCGGATCGGAGGATGGACGCGCCTGGTCACCGCCAGACCGCGGCTGTCCCTGCTGGTCGCCCTGCTTTTCACGGCGCTGGCCGTCGTGGCCGGGAGCGGAGTCGCCGATCGGCTGTCCGGCGGCGGCTGGGAGGACCCGGCGTCCCAGTCCTCGTACGCCACGAAGGCGCTGGAGAAGCGCTTCCCCGCCTCCCAGCCCAACCTCATCCTGCTCCTCGACAGCGGCGGCACGAAGGTGGACGACCCGAAGGTCGCCACCGAGGCCCGGGCGCTCGCCAAGAAGCTCGCGGGCGAGAAGGCGGTCACCGGCGTCACGTCCTACTGGGACACCGGCGCGTCCGCGCTGCGCAGCAAGGACCGCGGCGAGGCGATCATCGCCGCGCGCATCACCGGCGACGAGACGGCCCAGGGCAAGGCGCTGGACCGCATCGCCCCCGACTACCGCGGGCAGCACGGACCGGTCGAGGTCGCCGTCGGCGGACCGGTCGCGGTCAAGCAGGAGATGCAGACCACCATCCAGGAAGACCTGCTGCGCGCCGAGATGATGGCCCTGCCCGTCACCCTGGTGCTGCTCGTCATGGTCTTCGGCAGCGCGGTAGCCGCCCTGCTGCCGCTCGGCATCGGCGTCATCGCGATCCTGGGCACCGACGCCGTGCTGCGCGTGCTCACCGAGTTCACCGATGTCTCGGTCTTCGCGCAGAACCTGACCACCGCGCTCGGCCTCGGACTCGCCATCGACTACGCCCTGTTCATCGTGCGGCGCTTCCGCGAAGAGCTGGCGGCGGGCGGGGAGACGCTCCCGGCCGTCGCCGCCACCCTGCGCACCGCCGGGCGGACCGTGCTCTTCTCGGCGCTGACCGTCGCCGTCTCGCTCGCCGCGATGATGGTCTTCCCGCAGTACTTCCTGCGCTCCTTCGCCTACGCGGGCATCGCCGTGGTGCTCATCGCCGCGGCCGCCGCCCTGGTGGTGCTGCCCGCCGCGCTCATCCTGCTCGGCGACCGGGTCAACAAGTGGGACCTCACCCGGCTGCTGCGCCGCGGCCGCCCCGCCGGCCGAGGGGCGGACGGGGCCGACGGGGCCGAACCGGGCGCGGGCTGGGGGCGGTTCGCCCGGCTGGTGATGCGGCGCGCCCCCGTCTTCGCGCTGGCCACCGTCGCCGGGCTGGTGGCGCTGGGGCTGCCCTTCCTGCGGGTGGAGTTCGGCACCGCGGACGACCGCCAGTTGCCCTCCGGCGCCGAATCGCACGTGGTCCAGCAGCACATCCGGGACGGCTTCGCGGGCGGACCCGGCGGCGGGGTGGAGATCCTCGCCGAGGGCAGGCCCGGTGCCGCGGCGCTCGCCGACTACAGCGCCAAGGTCTCCGTCCTTCCCGGGGTGCTCCGGGTGGACAGCCCGGCCGGTCACTTCTCGGACGGCCGCCAGGTGAGCAAGCCCGGCCCGGCCGAGGCGGCGCGGGCGGCCGGGGGCGCGGCGTATCTCAGCGTGCAGCCCAAGGGCGAGGGCGTGGAGCCCGCCACCCAGGACCTGGTGCGGGACATCCGCGCCCAGAGTCCCCCGTTCCGCACCTCGGTGACCGGCACCGCCGCCGTCCTGGTGGACACCAAGCAGTCCCTGGGCGAGCGGATCCCCTGGGCCGGGGCGATCATCATCGCCGTCACCCTGCTGCTGGTCTTCCTGCTCACCGGAAGCGTGCTGATCCCGATCCAGGCCGTGCTGCTCAACGCGCTCAGCCTCACCGCGATGTTCGGCGCCATGGTGTGGGTCTTCCAGGAGGGTCATCTGTCCGGGCCACTGGCCTTCACCAGCTCCGGAGACATAGAGACGACCCTGCCGGTGCTGATGTTCTGCGTCGCCTTCGGGCTCTCCATGGACTACGGCGTCTTCCTGCTCTCCCGTATCAAGGAGGAGTACGAGCGCACGGGGGACCATGAGGCGGCGGTGGAGTTCGGGCTGCGGCGCACCGGCGGGCTGATCACGGCGGCGGCGCTGATCCTGGCTGTGGTCATGGTGGCCATCGGCACCTCGCGGGTCACCAACACCAAGATGCTCGGCCTCGGTATCGCCCTGGCCGTCCTGATGGACGCGATGGTGGTGCGCAGTCTGCTGGTGCCGGCGGTGATGAAGCTGACCGGCCGGGCCACCTGGTGGGCCCCGGGCCCGCTGCGGCGGCTGCACACCCGGTTCGGGCTGAGCGAAGGGGAGCCCGCCGCCTCGTCCGCTCCCTCGTCCGGTGCCCCCTCCGATGGCTCCTCTTCCTCTTCCTCCGAAGATCCCGCCGGGGAGGAGAAGGGCAAGGGCCGCCGCCGGGACCGGGTGAGCATTCGCTGAGCCAGCCCGCGCCCGGTGATCGCTAGTCCTTGGTGTCGCGCCGGGCGCGGCGGTTGCCGGGTCTGCGGGCCACCCAGGCCCGGATCGTGTCCGCGTACCAATACGGCTTGCCGCCCTCCACCAGATCGGGGGACGGCATGTGACCGTGCTTGCGATAGGACCGTACGGTGTCGGTCTGCACACCGATATGTGCGGCGATCTCCTTGTAGGACCACAGCCTTCGATCGGTCATCACTCGCGCCCTTTCAGTCGGCCTGTGACCGGTGAACGACGCCGGGTGACGGGCGGCTAGGGGCTGTTGAACACCTGTGACGTAAGACGCGCGGAGATGTGACGGCCGTGACCGCCGGGTGACGCGGCGGCCCAACGGCCTCAAGCCTCCAGGTCGGACATCCGTTTGGTGATCTCGGTGAGCCGCACCGGGCGGTGCTCCTGCCGGGACAGCTCGCACGCCTCGGCCACCAGCAGCGCGTACAGCGCCTGCTGACCGGAGCACGGGTTGGGTGCCTCGCCCCGGGCCGCCTTGACGAAGGCCGCCAGCTCCGCCCGGTACGCGGCCTCGAATCGCTCCAGGAAGTTGGCCCAGGGCCGGGCGGGACCGGGCGGACCGCCCGGTTCGGCCGAGGTGAACGGCGTACGGTCGTCCAGGCCGACCACGAACTGGTCGCGCTCCCCGGACAGTTCCATTCGTACGTCGTAACCGGCGCCGTTGTAGCGGGTGGCGGTCGCGGTGACCAGCGTGCCGTCGTCCAGGGTGAGCAGCGCCGCCGCCGTGTCGACGTCGCCCGCCTCCCGGAAGAAGGCGGCGCCCCCGGCCGAGCCGGAGGCGAACACCTCCACCACCTCACGGCCGGTCAGCCAGCGCACGGCGTCGAAGTCGTGCACCAGGCAGTCCCGGATCAGCCCGCCCGAGTGGGGCAGGAACTCCGGCGGCGGGGGAGCGGCGTCGGAGGTGATCGCCCGCAGGGTGTGCACCCGGCCGAGCCTCCCCTCCCGCAGCGCCTCCCGCGCGGCCTGATATCCGGCGTCGAACCGGCGCTGGAACCCCATCTGGAGCATGGTCCCGGCCCGTTCGACCTCGCGCAGCGCGCGCACCGTGCCCGCGAGGTCCAGGGCGATGGGCTTCTCGCAGTACGTGGGCAGCCCGGCGCGCGCCGCCCGGGTGATCAGTTCGGCGTGGGTGACGGTCGGGGTGGCGATCACCAGGGCGTCGATGCCGTCCTCGAAGACCGCGTCCACCGACGCGGCGGCCCGGGCGCCGACGCGCATCGAGACCTCGGCGGCCCGCCCCGCGTCGGCGTCACCGATCAGCAGGTCGTCGACCCCGTCCGTACCGGTCAGGGCGGCGGCGTGGAAGGCGCCGATGCGGCCCGCGCCGAGGAATCCGATGCGCATGGAGGTGCGTTCCCGTCTGTCGTTACGTCCAGGAGGAGTTACTTCCAGGTGGACAGGTACTCGTCGATCTTCCGGCGCATGAAGCGGGACGATTCGTGGGCCCGGTCCTCCCAGGCGAAGACGCAGGAGGTCAGCGTGCCGTCGAAGTCGTTGTCGCGCAGCGCGCCGAACAGGGCGTCGAAGTCGACCTCGCCCTGCCCGATGTCCAGGTGCTGGTGGATGCGGGCCGGGGAACCGGGCGGGTTGATGATGTAGCGCAGCCCCGAGGACGCGGTGTGATCGAAGGTGTCGGCCAGGTGCACGTTCGTGAGCAGATCGCCCGCGTGCTTGATCAGTCCGGGGGCGTCGTTGCCGTGGTGGAAGGTGTGCGGGGCGCAGTAGAGGTAGGAGACCTGGGGGTGGTTGATGCCCCGGATCATGTTGATCGCCTCGTAGCCCTCCTCGATGAAGTCATCGGGGTGCGGCTCGAGCGTCAGCCGGATGGACTCGCGCTCGAAGACCGGCAGCAGCTCCTCGATCGACCGCCAGAACTGGCTTTCGCTGCGGCTGGGGTCCTCGGGGCGGCCGTTGAACTCCGAGATCATGCTGTCCACGCCCAGATCGGCGGTGATCTGGATGGCCCGCTTCCAGTAGCGGACGGCGGCCTGGCGCTCGTCCTCGTCCGGACCGGACCAGCGGAACAGCGGTAGTACGGAGGAGATCTTCACCCCGGCGGTGTCCAGCGCCTTGCGGAACTGCCGCACCGTGCCGTCGTCCACCCGGGGGTGCTTGAAGAAGGGGATGAAGTCGTCTCGGGGGGACAGCTCGATGTACTCGAAGCCCAGCTCGGCGACGAGGGCCGGGAGTTCGAGCAGGGGCCCCTTGCGCAGCATATGCGGGTCGAGGGCGATCTTCATGAGAAGGAGAAACCTTTCCAACAGGGAAAACGTGCAGGACGTGCGCAAGAGGGAGGGGCGGGCCGGCCGTGGTGGCGGCCGGCCCGCCCGTGGCCGTCAGGCGTAGAAGGCGGGGCGCACGATCATGTCGACGGGCGTGCGCTCGCCGGTGGTCTGCGCCCGCACCCCCGCCTCGCACACGGCGGCCGCGGCGTAGCCGTCCCACGCGCTCGGGCCCTCGACCTCGCCGCGCTTGGTCGCGTTGACCCAGGACTGCACCTCGCGGTCGTACGCCTCCTCGAAGCGGGCCACGAAGTCGGGGGCGATCTCGCCGCCCCAGGTGCCGGGGCGGTTGACCAGCATGCCGTGGGCGTCGCCGACGCGCGCCGTGCCCCGCTCGCAGACCGCCTCGGCCTGCACCTGGTAGCCGAAGCCGCAGGTCGCGAAGATCTCGACGTTGACGATCGCGCCGCCGGTGGTCTCGAAGATCACGACCTGGGGGTCGGCGAGCCCCTCGGGGGCGTGCGAGCTGGGGGTCGGCTTGAGCACGGTGACGTTGGCGATCTCCTGCTCCAGCAGCCAGCGCGACTGGTCCATCTCGTGCACCACGGAGTCGGTGATCAGCATCTCGGTGGTGAAGTACGAGTGCACCGACGCGTTGCGGTGGCGGCAGTGCATCAGCAGCGGCCGGCCCAGCTCACCGGTGGCGAGCAACTCCTTGAGCTTCATGAACTCGGTGTCGTAGCGGCGCATGAAGCCGACCTGGACGCGGCGGTGACCGAGCCGCTGCTCGGCCTCCAGCACCCGCAGCGCGGACTCCGAGTCCGGGGTCAGCGGCTTCTCGCACAGCACCGGCAGATCGTGCTCGAACGCGCTGAGCAGCGCGGCCTCGTGCGCGGGGCCGGGCGAGGCGATCAGCACCGCGTCCACGCCCGGCGCGGCCATGGCGGCGGCCGGGTCGGTGAACGCCTGACAGCCCTCGGAGGTGTCGGCGACGGCCTTGGCGCGGGCCTCGTCGATGTCGACCACGGCAGCCACCCGGGCGCCGCTGATCACGTCGTTGATGCGGCGGACGTGGTCGGCGCCCATCTTGCCGGTCCCGATGACGGCGACCCCGAGCGTGCCCTGCTGGGTCATAGGTGTCTCTCTTCTCTTTCTGCTCGTCCGGAGGGGGCGGAAGGTCAGGCGCCGCAGGAGCGCAGGAAGCGGCGGGTGCGCTCGGCGATCGGGAACGGCTGTTCGGGCGGGCAGGGGTACATGTCCTGCTCGACGATCGCGAACAGGTCCACGTCCAGCTTCTGGGCGGCCGCCAGGACCGGCTCCAGCTCCGGGACGCCCTTCGGCGGCTCGCACATCACGCCGCGCTTGACGGCCGGGCCGAACGGCACGCCGTTCTTGACCACGTCGGCCAGGATCTCCGGGTCGACCTGCTTGAGGTGGAGGTAGCCGATGCGCTCGCCGTAGGTCTCGATGAGCTTGACGCTGTCCCCGCCGCAGTAGGCGTAGTGGCCCGTGTCCAGGCAGAGATTGACCAGGTCGGAGTCGGTGGCGTCGAGGAAGCGGGCCACGTTCTCCTCGCCGTCGATGTGGGTGTCGGCGTGCGGGTGGACGACGATGTCGAGCCCGTAGCGCTCGCGCACCTCACGGCCGAGGCGCTCCATGCCGGTGGACAGATGGCGCCACTGCTCGGCGGTCAGCTCGGGCGGCTCGATGATCTCGGCGGTCTTGTCGTCGCGCCAGAAGGACGGGATGACCACGAGGTGCTTCGCGTTCATGGCCCGGGTCAGCTCCGCCACCTGGGAGACGTGCTCCCAGGTGGCGTCCCAGATCTCGGGGCCGCGATGCAGGGAGGTGAAGATCGTGCCCGCCGAGACGGTGAGGTTCCGGCGGGTGATCTCCTCGGTGAGCCGGGCGGGGTCGGTCGGCAGGTAGCCGTACGGGCCCAGCTCGATCCACTCGTAGCCGGCCTCCGCGACCTCGTCGAGGAAGCGCTGCCAGGGGACCTGCTGCGAGTCGTCGGGGAACCACACCCCCCATGAGTCGGGGGCCGAGCCGACCCGGATGCGGTCCAGAGCGGGTACGGGGGAGGCGGCGGCAGTCATGGAAGGGGGTTCTCCTCTCGCCGGTCGGGGACCGGGGAAGGGGGCAGTGCGGGTCGCTTGCTGTCGGTGCCGGCCGGGGCCCGCGTTTCATGCTGGTTTGGGCAGCTTTACGGGCCGGACCGGTGGCCGTCAAGAGTTCGTCAGGACATTCGGACGTAATGTCAGGATGTCAGGCCGAGGTGTCAGGGCGAAGGGGTGTTGACGACCTCGGGAAGCTCCTCCACATCGACCCCGCGCACCTGAGCGAGTTCGTGCTTGAGGGCGGCCAGCTCGGTGCCCCCGGCCATGTGGTTGGTGAGTTCCTCGAGGCTGACGTCGTCCCGGGCGGCGTTCAGCTCCAGGGCGCCGAGTCGCAGCACCGAGAAGTGGTCGCCGACCATGTACGCGTGGTGCGGGTTGTGGGTGATGAAGATGACGCCCAGGCCGCGCTCGCGGGCCGCCGCGATGTACTTCAGGACGACGCCCGACTGCTTGACGCCCAGCGCCGCGGTGGGCTCGTCCAGGATCAGCACTCTGGCGCCGAAGTACACCGCCCGCGCGATGGCCACGGACTGCCGCTGGCCTCCGGAGAGGGTGCCGATGGGCTGTTCCAGGTTGTCCAGGTGGATGCCCATGGCGGACAGCTCCGCCTGGGTGGTCTCCTTCATCCGCTCGATGTCGAGCCGCCGGACGGGCCAGGGGCCCCGGGTCAGCTCGGAGCCGAGGAAGAAGTTCCGCCACACCGGCATCAGGGGCACCGTGGCCAGGTCCTGGTAGACGGTGGCGATGCCGAGGTTGAGGGCCTCGCGCGGGTTGTTCAGCCGCACCGGCTTGCCGTCGACGACGTACTCGCCCTCGTCGTGCTGGTGCAGCCCGGAGATGATCTTGATGAGGGTGGACTTGCCGGCGCCGTTGTCGCCGAGTACGCAGGTCACCTGGCCCGGCCGGACGTCGAGGTCGATGTTCTCCAGGGCCCGGACGCTGCCGTAGAGCTTGCCGACGCCCTTGAGCTGGACGACCGGCTCCGGGCCGGCCTCGGTGGCGGGGGTGGCCTTCGTGAGGTCGTCTGCGGACATTTCCATCACCTCCTGGCGGCCTGACGGCGCACCCACAGATTCACGAGCGTCGCGAGCAGCAGCATCACGCCGACGAAGAACTTGAACCAGTCCGGGTTCCAGTTGGCGTAGACGATGCCCTGGTTGACCATGCCGAAGATGAACGCGCCGAGGAGCGCGCCGATCGCGGAGCCGTAGCCGCCGGTGAGCAGACAGCCGCCGATCACCGCCGCGATGATGTAGTAGAACTCGTTGCCGACGCCCTCACCGGCCTGCACGGTGTTGTACTCGAAGAGCAGGTGCATGCCGACGAACCAGGCCGCGAAGCCCACCGTCATGAAGAGCGCGATCTTGGTGAGGTTCACCGGCACGCCGACCGCCCGGGCGCTCTCCTTGGAGCCGCCGGCCGCGAAGATCCAGTTGCCGAACTTGGTGCGCAGCAGGACCCAGGTGGCGAGGGCGGCGAAGGCCAGCCAGTAGAACACGGTGATGTTCACATCGACGCCGAAGACCGTGACCTCGGAGGCGAAGACCGCCTTGGCCGAGTCGAAGCCGTCCATGTCGTTGATGGCGTTCGTGGCGACGTTGTCCGTCAGCAGCTTGGTGATGGCCAGGTTGAGGCCCTGGAGCATCAGGAAGCTGGCGAGGGAGACCAGAAAGCTGGGCAGCCCGGTCTTGATCAGCAGCAGGCCGTTGATCAGGCCGACCCCGAGCGAGATGACCAGGGCGACCCCGACGCCGACCCAGACGTTGGCGGTCATCTGGAAGCTGAGCATGCTCGCGGCCAGCGCCGAGGAGGTGACGGCGACACCGGCCGACAGGTCGAACTCGCCGCCGATCATCAGCAGGGAGACGGCGAGCGCCATGATCCCCAGGGTGGACCCCTGGTAGAGCACGGTGGCGAACGAGTCCGCCTGGCGGAAGGTCGGGGCGACGGCGAAGAAGAAGATGTAGACGCCGATGGCGGCGACCAGCGCGCCGATCTCCGGCCGGGCCAGCGCCCGGCGCGCCAGCGAGCGTTCGGCGGTACGGGTCTTGGGGCGCGCCGGCGGGGAGGCCGGCGGCGCGGCGGCGGGTGGGGCGGCGTGGGTCATGACCGGATCACCGCGTGCCCTTCTGCGCGAACTTCGCGATCTTCTCCACGTTGTCCTTGGTGACGAACGCGGGGCCGGTCAGCACGGGCTGCTCGCCGCCGCCGCTGAAGTTGCCGTTGTTCTTGTAGAGCCACAGGGAGTCGACGGACAGGTAGCCCTGGAGGTACGGCTGCTGGTCCACCGCGAACTGCACGTCCCCGCTCTTGACGGCGGCGATGAGGTCCTTGTTGAGGTCGAAGGTGGCGACCTTCGCCTTGCTGCCCGATTCCTTGGCGGACTGCACGGCGGTCAGGGCGAACGGCGCGCCGAGCGTGACGACGTAGTCGATGCTCGAGTCCTGCTTGAGCTTGGCGGAGATCGTGGACTTGACCGACGGCATGTCGGTCCCGTTGACGTAGAGGTTGTCCGTCTTGCCCTTGAAGGTCTTCTTCACACCCGCGCAGCGGGCCTCCAGGGCGACATGGCCCTGCTCCTGGATGACGCAGATGTTGTGCTTGGCGCCCACCTCGTTGAGGCGCTTGCCGAAGGCCTGACCGGCGAGGTTCTCGTCCTGGCCGAAGTATTCGAGCAGCCCCTGGGACTTCCAGTCCTCGAGGCCGGAGTTGAAGCCGACCACGGGGATCCCGGCCTTCTCGGCCTTGGCGATCGCGCCCTTCATCGCGCCGGGCTTGGCCAGCGTGACGGCGATGCCGTCGACCTTCTGGTTGATCGCGTTCTGGATGAGGTTGGCCTGGTCGCCGCCATTGGGATTGCTGGAGTAGACCAGTTCGACGTTGTCCTTGGCCGCGGCCGCCTTGGCGCCCTTGCGGACCGTGTCCCAGAAGGTGTCACCCGGGGCGGCGTGGGTGATCATCGCGATCTTCATTCGGGGGGTGTTGGCCTTGCCGGCGGATATGTCGTCCCCGGCGTCCTGTGCCTTCTTGCCCCCTTGGCTGCTGCACGCTGTTGCGAGGAGAACCGTTATGGCGGCGATGGTGGTGAGTCTCGCGCTGCGGCGTCGGCGGTCGAATCTGAGGTCCATCTCTTCCAGCACCTCTCAAGCCAGGTCCGGTGTTAACACGGCCGTTGCATGAGGGGGAGCCAACTCCTCGCGCCCACTACCTGTCAAGGGTTTGTCATGACAACATTTCATCTGGACGTAACGAGGCTATAACGCGCCCCGCGGTGACTCTCGGCGGCTCTCGTGGTTACGTCCGAATGTAATGACAAATCCTTGACAGGGGGCTGTGGGCGCGTCTAGACCTGAAGGGGCCGGGCGGGACCCTCTGTTCGCCCACGCCAACCCTGAGCTGCGTCTTTCCTGAATTTGCCGAAGGGGCACGCATGAGTGAGCCGTACGACCTGATCACGATGGGCCGCATCGGAGTGGACCTCTACCCGCTGCAGACCGGAGTGCCGCTGCCGCAGGTCGAGTCGTTCGGAAAGTTCCTGGGCGGCTCGGCGACCAACGTCGCGGTGGCCGCGGCCCGGTTCGGTCACCGCGCCGCGGTGATCAGCCGTACCGGCGCCGACCCGTTCGGCGAGTACATCCACCAGGAACTCCAGGGGTTCGGCGTGGACGACCGCTTCGTCACGCCGGTCGAGGACTACCCGACCCCGATCACCTTCTGCGAGATCTTCCCGCCCGACGACTTCCCGCTCTACTTCTACCGCCGTCCCAAGGCCCCCGACCTGGAGATCCACCCCGGCGAGCTGGACCTCGACGCGATCCGCGCCGCCCGGATCTTCTGGATGACCGGCACCGGCCTCAGCGAGGAACCCAGCCGCGGCAGCACCCTCACCGCCCTCGCCCACCGCGCCAGGAGCGGCATCACCGTCTTCGACCTCGACTGGCGCCCCATGTTCTGGAAGGACCCCGAGGCGGCGCGCCCCTTCTACGCCGAGGCCCTGCGCCACGCCACCGTCGCCGTCGGCAACGTGGACGAGTGCGAGATCGCCACCGGTGTACGCGAGCCCACGGCGTGCGCCCAGGCCCTGCTGGACGCGGGCGTCGAGCTGGCCGTCGTCAAACAGGGCCCCAAGGGAGTCCTCGCCGTGCACCGCGACGGCACATCCACCGAGGTCCCGCCCGTCCCGGTCGACGTCGTCAACGGCCTCGGCGCGGGCGACGCGTTCGGCGGCGCCCTGTGCCACGGGCTGCTGGCGGGCTGGGACCCGGAGCGGATCATGCGGTACGCCAACGCCGCGGGTGCGATCGTCGCGTCCCGCCTCGCCTGCTCCTCCGCGATGCCCACCGAGGCCGAGGTCGAGGCCCTGCTCAGCCAATCGTGATGCGGGCGCCCACGTCGCCATCGAGCCTCAAATAAGAGAGGACCCCTGCTTTGAGCATCAGCATCTCCGACCTCGTGACGGTGCGGAGCCGGCATCCCGAGGCCATCGCCGAGGCGGCCGCCCGCCGGGTCCGCCGCCCGCTGATCGGTGACAGCGGCCGACTGATGATCGTTGCCGCCGACCACCCGGCGCGCGGCGCCCTCGCCGTCGGCGGGCACAAGCTGGCCATGGCCAACCGGGCCGACCTGCTGGAGCGGCTGTGCGTGGCACTGTCCCGCCCTGGCGTCGACGGCGTGCTGGCCACCGCCGACATCCTGGAGGACCTGCTGCTGCTCGGCGCCCTCGACGGCAAGGTCGTCATGGGCTCGATGAACCGCGGCGGGCTGGCCGGTGCCTCGTTCGAGCTGGACGACCGCTTCACCGGCCACCGCCCCCAGGACATCGCCCGGCTCGGCTTCGACGCCGGGAAGCTGCTGCTGCGGGTCGACTACGACGACGCCGGGTCGCTCAACACCATGCTCACCACGGCCCGCGCCATCGACGAGATGGCGGAGCTGCGGCTGCCGGTGTTCGTCGAGCCGTTCATCTCCCGCCGGATAGACGGCCGGGTCTCCAACGATCTGAGCGCCGAGGCCGTCACCAAGTCCATCGCGATCGCCTCCGGGCTCGCCGGGACCTCCGCGTACACCTGGCTGAAGGTGCCGGTCACCGACGACCCGGACGAGATGGCCGCCGTCATGGAGACGAGCACGCTGCCGGCGGTGCTGCTCGGCGGCGAGGTGGGGAAGGACCAGGAGGGGGCGTACGAGAAGTGGCGCAAGGCGCTGCGTCTGCCCACCGTCCAGGGCCTGGTCGTGGGCCGCTCGCTGCTCTATCCGGCGGAGGGCAGCGTGGAGACCGCCGTGGACACTGCCGTCGGCCTGCTGTGAATCGGCCCCGGAACCGGAGGAAACACTGACGCCATGACCACCAACGAACCTTCCCTTGGCTTCCATGTGCAGGCCGGTAAGGCGGCCGACGGCCCGTATGCGCTGGACATCGATCCCGAGCGGGCCGGCTGGGGCTACTCCAGCCTGCGTGTGCTCGAACTGCCGCCCGGCGGCTCGCACCAGCTGGCCACCGGCGACAGCGAGTGGATCGTGCTGCCGCTCAGCGGCGGCTGCACGGTGATCACCGAGGGCGAGACCTTCGAACTGCACGGCCGCGACAGCGTGTTCAGCGGGGTGAGCGACTTCGCGTACGTCCCGCGCGACGCGCACGCCACGATCGCCAGCGGCGCCGGGGGCCGCTTCGCGCTCACCGGAGCCCGCTGCGAGCGCCGGCTGCCCGCCCGTTACGGGTCCGCCTCCGCCGTTCCCGTCGAGCTGCGCGGTACCGGCAACTGCTCGCGCCAGGTGAACAACTTCGCCGCCGCCGGCGTCTTCCAGTGCGACAAGCTCATCGCCGTCGAGGTGATCACCCCCGGCGGCAACTGGTCCTCGTACCCGCCGCACAAGCACGACGAGTGCCGCCCCGGCGAGGAGAGCGAGCTGGAGGAGATCTACTACTTCGAGATCGCCGAGGCCCACGGCAGCGAGGGCATCGGCTACCAGCGGGTCTCGCCCTCCGGCCACGGCCGTAACACCGATGTGCTGGCCGAGGTCCGCTCCGGTGACGCCGTGCTGATCCCGGACGGCTGGCACGGCCCCTCCATCGCCGCGCCCGGCCACGCCATGTACTACCTCAACGTCATGGCGGGCCCCGGCGAGGAGCGCGCCTGGCTGATCTGCGACCACCCCGACCACGGCTGGATCCGGTCCACCTGGCCCGACCAGCCCGTCGACCCCCGCCTTCCGCTGTACCAAGCCCCTGAAGCTCCCGCAGGAGACGCCCGATGACCACCCGCCGTCTCACCGTCGCCCAGGCCCTGGTCGAGTTCCTGGCGCACCAGTACACCGAGCGGGACGGGCAGCGGCACCGCCTGATCAACGCCACCTGGGGCATCTTCGGCCACGGCAACGTGGCCGGGCTCGGCCAGGCGCTGCTGGAGGCCGGGCAGGACACCATGCCGTACCTCCAGGGCCGCAACGAGCAGGCGATGGTGCACGCCGCGGTCGGCTACGCCCGCCAGTCCAACCGGCTCGCCGCCCAGGCCGTCACCACCTCCATCGGGCCCGGCGCCACCAACCTGGTCACCGGCGCCGCGCTGGCCACCGTCAACCGGCTGCCGGTGCTGCTGCTGCCCGGCGACATCTTCACGACCCGGCCCGCCGACCCCGTGCTCCAGCAGCTCGAAGTTCCGTACGCGGGCGACGTGTCCGTCAACGACGCGCTGCGCCCGGTCTCCCGCTACTTCGACCGCGTCGTACGCCCCGAGGCGCTGATCCCGGCCTCGCTCGCCGCGATGCGGGTGCTCGCCGATCCGGCCGAGACCGGCGCGGTCACCCTGGCGATGCCGCAGGACGTGCAGGCCGAGGCGTTCGACTGGCCGGAGGAGTTCTTCGCCGACCGGGTGTGGCGGGTGCGCCGCCCCGCGCCCGAGGCGCCCGAGACCGCCGCCGCGGCACAGCTGATCCGCGCCGCCCGGCGGCCGCTGGTCGTCGCGGGCGGCGGCGTCCACCACAGCGAGGCCGAGGGCGCCCTGCTGGCGTTCGCCGACGCCACCGGTATCCCGGTCGCCTCCACCCAGGCCGGCAAGGGGTCGCTGCGCCACGACCATCCCGGGGACATCGGCGGCATCGGGCACACCGGCACCGCCGTCGCCGACGACCTGGCCCGCACCGCGGACCTGATCATCGGGGTCGGCACCCGCTACAGCGACTTCACCACCGCCTCCGCGACCCTCTTCGCGGACCCGGACGTCCGGTTCCTCAACCTCAACATCACCGGCTTCGACGCGCACAAGCTGGCCGCCACCACGCTGGTCGCCGACGCCCGCGCCGGTCTTGAGGCGCTGACCGCCGAGCTGGCCGGTCACCGGGTCGACGAGACGTACGAGGCCGAGTACCGCACCGGCAAGACCCGGTGGGAGCGCCTGGTGGACGCCGCGTACGCCGCCGAGGACCCCTCCGTACGCCCCTCCCAGACCCAGGTGCTGGGCGCGCTGGACGCGACGGTCGGCGACGACGACGTGGTGATCAACGCGGCGGGCTCGCTCCCCGGCGACCTGCACAAGCTGTGGCGGGCCCGCTCGCCCCGCCAGTACCACCTGGAGTACGGCTACTCCTGCATGGGCTACGAGATCCCGGGCGCCATCGGCGTACGGCTCGCGGCCTCCGACCGCCCGGTGTGGGCGCTGGTCGGGGACGGTACGTACCTGATGATGCCGACCGAGATCGTCACCGCGGTCCAGGAGGGCATCAACATCAACGTCGTCCTCCTCCAGAACCACGGCTACGCCTCGATCGGCGGTCTGTCGGAGACGACCGGCGCCGAGCGGTTCGGCACCGCGTACCGCTTCCGGTCCGCCGACGGCACGTACACCGGCGATCCGCTCCCCGTGGACCTGGCCGCGAACGCCGCCTCGCTCGGCATGGACGTGCTGCGCGCCGCGACCGTGGCCGAGCTGCGGGAGGCGCTGGCGGCGGCCCGCGCCTCGGACCGTCCCACATGTGTCTACGTGGAGACGGAAACGGGCGACACAGTGTCGGGCGCACCCGACGCACAGGCGTGGTGGGATGTGCCTGTAGCCGAGACCGCGACCCGTCCCGCTGCCGTGAAGGCCCGCGAGGAGTACGACCGGCACGCCGCCGGCCGCCGCCGCCACCTCTGACGTTTTTCGAGAGAAAGGCTCCGCACCCATGAAGACCGTCAACCACTGGATCGGCGGAAAGTCCGTCGAGGGCACGTCCGGCAATCACGGCCCGGTGTTCAACCCCGCCACCGGCGCCCAGGACACCCGGGTCGCCCTCGCCTCGGTCGAGGAGGTCGACGCGGCCGTCGCCGCCGCGAAGGAGGCGTTCCGGTCCTGGGGCACCACGTCGCTGTCCAGGCGCACCGCGATCCTCTACAAGTACCGCGAGCTGCTGGACGCCCACCGCGACGAGATCGCGGAGCTGATCACCGCGGAGCACGGCAAGGTGCACTCGGACGCGCTCGGCGAGGTGGCCCGCGGGCTGGAGATCGTCGAGCTGGCCTGCGGTATCGCGGAGAAGCTCAAGGGCGAGCTGTCCACCCAGGTCTCGACCGGGGTCGACGTGTCCTCGATCCGTCAGCCGCTGGGGGTCGTCGCGGGCATCACGCCGTTCAACTTCCCGGCCATGGTGCCGATGTGGATGTTCCCGGTGGCCATCGCCTGCGGCAACACCTTCGTCCTCAAGCCCAGCGAGAAGGACCCGTCGGCCTCCCACCGGCTGGCCGAGCTGGCGGCCGAGGCGGGGCTGCCGGACGGTGTGCTCAATGTCGTCAACGGTGACAAGGTGGCCGTTGACCGGTTGCTGGAGCACCCGGACGTCGCCGCGGTCAGCTTCGTCGGCTCCACCCCGATCGCCCAGTACATCCAGTCCAAGGCCGTCGAGCACGGCAAGCGGGTGCAGGCGCTCGGCGGCGCCAAGAACCACATGCTGGTGCTGCCCGACGCCGACCTGGACTTCGCCGCGGACAACGCGATCAACGCGGCCTACGGCTCGGCCGGTGAGCGCTGCATGGCGGTCTCCGTCGTCGTCGCCGTCGGCGACATCGGCGACGACCTGGTGAAGAAGATCGCCGACCGCGCCGCCAAGCTCCGGATCGGCCCCGGCAACGACCCGTCCTCCGAGATGGGCCCGCTGATCACCAAGGAGCACCGGGACAAGGTGGCTTCGTACGTCCACGGGGCCGCGGCCCAGGGCGCCGAGGTGGTCGTGGACGGTACCGGCTACACGGTCGAGGGTCACCCTGAATGCGCTGCCGGCTTCTTCATCGGCGTCTCGCTGCTGGACAAGGTCCCCGCCACCGCCGACGCCTACCGCGACGAGATCTTCGGCCCGGTGCTGTGCGTGGTCCGCGCCGAGACGTACGACGAGGCCATCGAGCTGATCAACTCCTCGAAGTGGGGCAACGGCACCGCGATCTTCACCCGCGACGGCGGCGCCGCCCGGCGCTTCCAGCTGGAGGTCGAGGCGGGCATGGTCGGCGTCAACGTGCCGATCCCGGTGCCGGTGGGCTACCACTCCTTCGGCGGCTGGAAGGACTCGCTCTTCGGCGACCAGCACATCTACGGCAACGACGGGGTGCACTTCTACACCCGCGGCAAGGTCGTCACCACCCGCTGGCCGGAGCCGTCGGAAGAGGTCGGCATCAACCTGGGCTTCCCCAAGAACCACTGATCGCCTGACGGTCGCTTCCCCCGCCGGTCACCGACCGGCGGGGGTTTCCTCATGCCCCAGTGCAACCATCCACCTCTGGTGTAGGTCTTCTTGAGTGTTCGCCCGAACAATGGGCACACGACCGCATTCAGGGGGATCTCCTATGCTTCGTACCCTTCGTTGCTCCGCGGCCGCGCTCGGCTTTGGGCTCGTCCTCGCCGCGGGCGCACCCGCGGTCGCGGCGCCGCACGGCGTGAAGACCGACCCCAACGGCCGCTTCACCGCCGAGGAGATCCACCACTTCCTGGAGGGCTTCTACGGCAACCACGGGCCGCGCCCCTGGGAGCGCGAGAACCTGGTCTCCGACTACCTGAAGGAGCGGATCGCCCAGACCCCCGACTACGACCTGCTGCTGTGCGCGCAGAACACGCCGCGGCACATCGAGGTCGGCGAGGTGACCACGGCCCAGTCCGCTCGGGTCGGCTGGGCGACGATCACCACGTCCTGGGGCCAGGGCTCGCCCGGCTCCTTCACCGCGTACGTGGATCTCGACGCCAGCCGGCCGATCAAGCTGCTCGATGTGGACTGTGAGGCATCCGCGGCCTGATAGGGGCGGGTAAGCGAGGAATCGGCCAAAGACGGCCGGTTCCTCGCTTGCAGATCAAGGTCGTAGTCTCGCCGTATGAGCTGGTCACACGCGCTGAAGCAGACGGCCCAGTCGGGTTTGACGATCGAGCGCATCCGGCTGGAGCCGCTGGTCGCGGTCCGCGGCGCCTGCGGAGTGGCCATCGTCGTCGGGCTGACCCTCTGGTTCGGCTCGCCGACCCTCGCGGTGTCGTCGGCGTTCGGCGCGTTCTCCGCCGGGATCGCCATCTTCCAGAAGAGCTGGCGGCCCCGGCCGGAGCTGGCGCTGGCCGCGGCGTCGCTGCTCGCGGTCTCCACCTTCCTCGGCTATCTGGCCGCCGCCCACATCGCCACATTCGTCGTGATGCTCGCCGTGTGGACGCTGCTGACCGGCATGTCGTGGGCGGTCGGCCCGGTCTCCGGGCTGGTCTCGACCCAGATGGTCGCGGTGATGCTGGTCACCGTCACCCTCCCCACCTCCGTGCTCGGCGCCCTGGAGCACGCCGCGCTGATCGGGGTCGGCGGGGTCGTCCAGGCCGCGCTGATCGTGCTCTTCCCGGTGCGGCCCTGGGGCGTGCAGCGCGACGCCCTCGCGGACGCGCTCGCCGCCGTGGCCGACTACGCCCGTCGGCTGCGCCACGACCCGCAGGCGCCGTTCGACCCGAAGCCGCTGATGGACGCCCGCAGCGCCGCCGCCGTCACCGCGCGCGCGGCGAAGCGCCGCCCGAGCCAGCTGCGCGGCTACCGGCTGCTGGCCGAGCGGATCCGGCCGGTGCTCGCCTCGATGGCCGATCCCGTCGTCGGCGCCCCGATGCTCGGGCCCGAGCGCGACCGGGTGCGGGAGCTGCTGTCCGCGACCGCGACCGTGCTGGACGCGGTGGCCCACGCCATCCGCCGGAGCAGACCGGTCCGGCTGCCGCCCGAGGCGATGGCGGTGCTGGAGGTGCCGGAGAGCGGCCCGATGCTCAACGGGGCGGCCCGCCGCGCCGCGTTCCGGCTGTTGGCCCTGGTGAACGATGTCGTGGAGTCCTCGGACGAGCGGGTGGAGGCGGTGACCGCCGAGGGCGCCAAGGGGCGCCGCCATCTGCCCCGCCCCACCGTCCCCGGGCTGATACCGGTGGCGCTGCGCGCCCTGCGCCGCGAGGCCCGCTGGGACTCGCGGATCCTGCGGCACGCGGTGCGTCTGTGCGTGGTCGCGGTCTGCGGCTATCTGCTGGGCACCGTGCTGCCGTTCGGCCACGGCTACTGGGCGCCGCTGACCTCGGTGATGGTGCTGCGCCCGGACTTCGGCCAGACCTTCTCGCGCGGGGTCGCCCGGTTCTTCGGCACCCTGGCCGGGGTCCTGATCGGCGGGCTGGTGGTGACGCTGGCCCACCCCAGCCCGTACGTCAGCGCCGCGCTGGCCGTGGTGTCCGTGGCCGCCATGTACCTGCTGCTGCGCACCGGCTTCATCGTGGCCTCGCTGTGCGTGAGCGCGTACGTCGTCTTCCTGCTCGGCATCGCGGGCGCGGAGGTCGGCCAGACCGTTCAGGCGCGGGTGGCGCTGACGCTGATCGGCGGTCTGGTGGCGATGGCCGCGTACGTGGTCTTCCCCGCCTGGGAGACCCCATTGCTGCGCGACCGGCTGGCCGACTGGCTGGCCGCGGGCGGCCAGTACGCCATCGCCGTCTTCGACGCCCACGCCCACCCCGCCGACCGCCGCCCCCGCCAGGTGCGGGAGGCGCTGCTGGACCAGCGGGCGGCCCGCAGCGAGTACGAGCAACTGGAGGCCCGGGCGCAGCGGGAACCGGTGCGCCACCGGGGGCTCGGCCGCCGGGCGGCGCAGGCGGCGCAGACCGCGCTGTCCACCGCGGGCCGGGTCACCATGCTGCTGGAGGCGCATCCGCCGGACCGTGACGCGGCCCCGTCGAAGGAGGCCGAGGAGTTCGCCGCTGCGCTGCGGACGGCGGTCCCGAAGGCCGTGGCGGCGGTACGGGAGCGGCGGCCACTGGACTGGACCGCCGTACAGGAGGCGCTGGAGCACTGGCAGGAGCGCGCCGGGGAGCGCCCGGGGGTCGCGGTGCGCAGCGCGGACCTGCTGGTGGAGGCGCTGGACGACCTGGCGCAGGCGCTCGCCGGGGGCGCGCGGCAGCAGCCCGCGCTCCAAGACCCCACTCGTGAGGGTGACCCCGCACATTAGGGGTGCCCCTCCATCAATTGTCGTTGAGCGGCTGTTGCGACGGCGAAGCTGATGAGGGAAGACTTTTCACGTACATGGGTGCGCAACTCAGCGCGTGCCCCGGCCGCCGTTCTTGAGGCTCGCCCGCAGGAACTCCCGGTTCATGGCCGAGATGGACTGGAGCGGGATCCCCTTCGGGCAGGCCACCGCGCACTCCCCGGTGTTCGTGCAGCCGCCGAAGCCCTCCTCGTCCATCGTGCCGACCATGTCCAGCACCCGGGACTCCCGCTCGGGTTGCCCCTGCGGCAGCACGTTCAGATGCGTCACCTTCGCCGAGGTGAACAGCATCGCCGAACCATTCGGGCAGGCCGCCACGCACGCCCCGCACCCGATGCACTCCGCGTGCTCGAACGCGGTGTCCGCGACCGGCTTCGGCACGGGCGTGGCGTGCGCCTCCGGCGCGCTCCCGGTCGGCGCGGAGATGAAACCGCCCGACCCGATGATCCGGTCGAACGCCGACCGGTCCACCACCAGATCCTTCACGACCGGGAAGGCGGCGGCGCGCCACGGCTCCACGTCGATGGTGTCGCCGTCGTGGAAGTGCCGCATGTGCAGCTGACAGGTGGTGGTGCGCTCCGGGCCGTGCGCCTGCCCGTTGATCACCATGCCGCACGCCCCGCAGATGCCCTCGCGGCAGTCGTGGTCGAACGCGACGGGCTCCTCCCCGCGCAGGATCAGCCGCTCGTTGAGCGTGTCGAGCATCTCCAGGAAGGACATCTCGGGCGAGATGTCCTCGACCTCGTAGACGGACAGGGCGCCCGGCTCCTCGGGGCCGCGCTGGCGCCAGATCCGCAGGGTGAGCCTCATGCGTAACTCCGCTGGGTGGGGTGGACGTGCTCGAAGACCAGGTCTTCGCGGTGCAGTACGGGCGCAGCTCCGGTGCCTCTGCTGTGTTCTCCCGGGGGGCGACCCCCGGACCCCCGGAACTCCCAGGCGGCCACGTACGAGAAGCCCTCGTCGTCGCGGGCGGCCTCGCCGTCGGCGGTCTGGCTCTCCTCGCGGAAGTGGCCGCCGCAGGACTCGGTGCGGTGCAGCGCGTCCAGGCACATCAGCTCGGCCAGCTCCAGATAGTCGACGACCCGGTTCGCCTTCTCCAGCGACTGGTTCAGCTCCGTGCCGCGGCCCGGGACCTTGATCCGCCGCCAGAACTCCTCGCGCAGCGCCGGGATGCGGTCCAGCGCCTTGCGCAGACCGGTCTCGGTGCGGGCCATGCCGCACTCGTCCCACAGCAGCTCGCCCAGCTCACGGTGGAAGGAGTCCGGGGTGCGGTCGCCGTCGTTCTCCAGCAGCCGCCGCAGCCGGTCGGTGACCGACACCAGGGCCTCGGTCACCGCCGGGTGGGCCGGGTCGACCTCGTCGTGCGGATGGCGGGCGAGGTAGTCGTTGATGGTGGCCGGGAGGACGAAGTAGCCGTCGGCCAGGCCCTGCATCAGGGCGGAGGCGCCGAGCCGGTTGGCGCCGTGGTCGGAGAAGTTGGCCTCGCCGATCGCGAACAGCCCGGGCACCGTGGTCTGGAGGTCGTAGTCGACCCACAGTCCGCCCATCGTGTAGTGGATCGCGGGGTAGATGCGCATCGGCACCTCGTACGGATCCTCCGCCGTGATCAGCCGGTACATCTCGAAGAGGTTGCCGTACTTCTCCTCGACCGCCGCCCGGCCCATCCGCGCGATGGCGTCCGCGAAGTCCAGATAGACGCCCTGCTCGCCGGGGCCCACCCCGCGGCCCTCGTCGCACACGTTCTTCGCGGCGCGGGAGGCGATGTCGCGCGGCACCAGATTGCCGAACGCCGGGTAGATCCGCTCCAGGTAGTAGTCGCGCTCGTCCTCCGGGATCTCGGCGGGCGGGCGCGTGTCGCCCTGCGCCTTCGGCACCCAGATGCGGCCGTCGTTGCGCAGCGACTCGCTCATCAGCGTCAGCTTGGACTGGTGGTCGCCGGAGCGCGGGATGCAGGTGGGGTGGATCTGGGTGAAGCAGGGGTTGGCGAAGTACGCGCCGCGCCGGTGGGCCCGCCAGATCGCGGTGGCGTTGGAGTTCTTGGCGTTCGTGGAGAGGTAGAAGACATTGCCGTAGCCGCCGGAGGCCAGCACCACGGCGTCCGCGAAGTGGGTGGAGATCTGGCCGGTGATCAGATCGCGGGCCACGATGCCCCGGGCCCGCCCGCCCACGACGATCAGGTCGAGCATCTCGGTGCGCGCGTGCATCTCCACGGTCCCGGCGGCGATCTGGCGGCTGAGCGCCTGATACGCGCCGAGCAGCAGCTGCTGACCGGTCTGGCCGCGGGCGTAGAAGGTACGGGAGACCTGGACGCCGCCGAACGAGCGGGTGTCCAGCAGCCCGCCGTACTCCCGGGCGAACGGCACGCCCTGCGCCACGCACTGGTCGATGATCTCCACCGACACCTGGGCCAGCCGGTGGACGTTCGCCTCGCGGGCGCGGAAGTCGCCGCCCTTGACGGTGTCGTAGAACAGGCGGCGGATGGAGTCGCCGTCGTTGCGGTAGTTCTTGGCCGCGTTGATCCCGCCCTGGGCGGCGATGGAGTGCGCCCGGCGCGGCGAGTCCTGGTAGCAGAACTGCACGACGTGGTAGCCCTGTTCGGCCAGCGTCGCCCCGGCTGCCCCGCCCGCCAGCCCCGTACCGACCACGATGACCGTGTACTTGCGGCGATTGGCCGGGTTGACCAGCTTCGCCTCGAAGCGGCGGCGGTCCCAGCGCTCCTCCACGGGTCCGTCCGGAGCCTTGGTGTCGGCGATCGGCTCACCGGTCGCATAGTCCGTGTACGCGTGCATCTCAGCTCACCACTCCACTCATCACGCCGATGGGCACCGCGATGAAGCCGCAGGTCAGGATGGCGGCCAGGCCATTCGCGGCCAGTTTGAGGGCCCTGTCGCGGCCCGGCCGGCCCGCCCCGAGGGTCTGGGCGGCGCTCCAGAAGCCGTGCCGGATGTGCAGGCCGAGGGCGAGCATCGCCACGATGTAGACGGTGTTGCCGTACCAGGTGGAGAAGGTCGCCACGACGTTCTCGTACGGATGGCCGGGCTCGGCGCGCTCGTTCACCGTGAGCGTCGTCAGATCCAGGATGTGCCAGACGATGAACAGCCCGAGGATCACCCCGCCCCAGCGCATCGTGCGGGTCGCGTAGCTCGCCCGCCGCCGCTGATGGGCGTAACCGCGCGGCCGGGCGGCCAGATCCCGGCGGCTGAGCTGATACGCGGCCACGCCGTGCAGCACGACGGAGGCCAGCAGCCCGACGCGGGCCAGCCACAGGAACCCCTCGTGCGGGAGGAACGGTTCGCCGAGGGTGCGCAGCCAGTGCGCGTAGCCGTTGAGGTCGCCGGGCCCGAAGAAGATCTTCAGGTTGGCGAACATGTGGGCCACCAGATAGGCCAGCATGATCAGTCCGGTGACGGCCATCACGGCCTTCTTACCGATGGTCGACCGCCACACGGAGCCGATGAAGGACGGCTTCCGCGGCGGCTTCCGCTTCTGGCCGGGCCGCCGGTCGTGGCCCGTGTCCGTCCGTGTCGCCAGTGCCATGTCCGTGACGCTAGGCAGCGGCCGGGTGATTCGTCCAAGACATGCTGTGGCTGGATTCCATAGCCGGTGCCTATTATCGCTGGGTGCAGCTACAGCAGCTCCGCTATTTCGCCGCCGTCGCGGACACCCGCCACTTCACCCGCGCCGCGCAGCGGCTCCATGTCGCCCAGCCGTCGCTGTCCCAGCAGATCAGGGCGCTGGAGCGGGAGCTGGGCGCCGAGCTGTTCCACCGCGCCCGCGGCCACATCGCCCTCACCGACGCGGGGGAGGCGCTGCTTCCGCTGGCCCGCCAGATCCTCGCCGACACCGAGACCGCGCGTCGCGAGGTCCAGGAGGTCGCCCAGCTCCGGCGCGGCCGGGTACGGCTCGGCGCCCCGCCCAGTCTGTGCGCCAGCCTCGTCCCCGATGTGCTGCGCCGCTTCCACGACGAGTTCCCGGGAATCGAGCTGATCATCGACGAGGGCGGCTCCCAGGACCTCGTCCGCACCCTCGCCGCCGGTGAGCTGGACCTCGCGCTGATCATCACCCCGTTGCCCGGCCAGGCCCCCGCCCTCGCCACCACCGAGCTGCTGCGCGAGGAGCTGGTGGTCGCCTCCTCGCCCGCGTCCCCGCCGCCCACGAAAGCCCGCCGGATCCGGGTCGAGGACCTTCGCGACCGGCCGATGGTGATGTTCCGCCGCGGCTACGACCTGCGGGAATTCACCACGGCGGCCTGCCGGGCGGCCGGCTTCGAGCCTTCGTTCACCGTCGAGGGCGGCGAGATGGACGCGGTGCTCGGCTTCGTACGGGCGGGCCTCGGCATCGCCGTCCTCCCCGGCATGGTGGCGGCGCGCTCGGGGCTGCGGATCACGCCCTTCGCGGGCCACGCGATGCGGCGCACCATCGCCGTCGCCCACCGCAAGGACGTCGCCCCGCCGAGGGCCGCGCGCGAGCTGCGCCGGGTGCTGCTGGCGTATCTGCGCTCGGCCGGCGCGGACGACCTCCCGGGCCTGCCGCCCAGCACCCGCCTGCTGTCCTGAGACACGCGAGGGGGCTCAGCCCCAGAGCGCCGTGGCCGCCGCTCCGCCCGCGAAGGCGGCCGTCACCCCCGCCACCACACTGCCCACCGCGTTCGCGACCGCGAAACCGCGCGCGCCGTCCTCCGCCAGCCGCAGCGTCTCGTACGAGAACGTCGAGTACGTGGTCAGCGCACCGCACAGCCCGGTCCCCAGCAGCAACTGCACCTGCGACGACACGGCCCCGGCCGTCACCGCCCCGGTCAGCGCTCCCAGCACGGCGCACCCCACCACGTTCACCACGAACGTCCCCCAGGGGAACACCGAGTCGTGCCGGGCCTGCACCATCCGGTCGGTCAGATACCGCAGCGGGGCGCCGACCATCCCGCCGGCCACCACCAGGAGCCAGTTCACCGGTCGCGCTCCGGGAAGCGGACGATCTCGACCGGGTCCAGGATCACCGGACCGTCGCCGGCGATCTCCTCCAGCTCGGGCAGGAAGGCCCGCACCCGTTCCTCCGTATCGATGATCACCACGCAGACCGGCAGCTCCTCGCTGAGCGACAGCAGCCGCGAGGTGTGGACCAGCGACGAGGCGCCGAACCCCTCCACCCCGCGGAACACGCTCGCCCCCGCGAGACCCGCCCGGTGGGCGCGGTGCACGATCTCGGCGAAGACCGGTTTGTGGTGCCAGGTGTCGTTCTCGCCGACGAAGACGGTCAGCCTCAGCCCGTTCGCGTTCATCCCGTGCTCCCGTACGCTCCCACGGCCCCGACAACCCGACGGGTGCCCGCCACCGCGCCCCATACCGCCGCCATCGCCGCCAGCAGCGTCACCACCAGATAGGCCGCCCCGGTCGCGGCGTGGCCGTCCACGACGAGCCGCCGGAAGTCCACGGCGTACGTCGAGAAGGTGGTGAACCCGCCCAGCACCCCGGTGCCGACGAAGGGCCGCACCAGCCGGTGGGCCGCCCACACCTCGCCGATCAGCACCAGCAGGACGCCGATGAGCGCGCAGCCCACCACGTTCACCAGCAGCGTCGTCCAGGGGAAGGCGCCCGCCGGGGTCGGCCACAGCAGGGACGCCCCGTACCGGGCGGTCGCGCCGATGGCGCCTCCGACCGCGACCGCGCACACCACAGGACCCTGCCCGTGCCACGCGCCGTGCCGCGACCGCCGTGTGCCCTTTTCCATGTGGCTCAGGCTAGGTGGTGCAGGCACCACTTCACGACGTGTGTCCTGGCCCGGTACCGTCAGGCCCGGAAGATCGTGAGGCGTTCTGGGATACGAGTGAGACACCGAGGAGAGAGTCCATGAGCAACCCGTTCGACAATCCCGACGGCCGTTACCTCGTGCTGGTCAACGACGAAGGCCAGCACTCCCTGTGGCCCTCCTTCGCCGAGGTGCCCGAGGGCTGGACCGTCGCGCACGGCGAGGACGACCGCCAGGCGTGCCTGGACTACGTCGAGGAGCACTGGACCGACATGCGTCCGAAGAGCCTTGCGACCGCGATGGACAGCGCCGCAGCGTCCTGACCGGGTCATCGACTGCGGTCGGCCCCGCCACGGCGTTACGTTGGGCATGTGACGGGTGCGAAAGCTGACATCCCGGGCACCATGCGAGCCTGGGTGGTGCGCACGCCGGGCCGGATCGACCAGCTGGAGCTGCCGATTCCGCGCCCGGCGGCCGACGAGCTGCTGGTCCGGGTCCGGGCCTGCGGGGTGTGCCGCACCGATCTTCACGTCCGCGACGGCGACCTGCTGCCGCACCGCACCCCCGTCGTCCCCGGGCACGAGGCCGTCGGCGAAGTGATCGCGGCGGGCGAGCGGGCCGCCGGGCCCGCGCCCGGCGCCCGGGTGGGCGTCCCCTGGCTGCGCCGCACCTGCGGCCGCTGCCGCTTCTGCGTGCGCGGCCAGGAAAACCTGTGCCCCTCGTCCGTCTACACCGGCTGGGACGCGGACGGCGGATACGCCCCGTACGTCACCGTGCCGGCCGCGTACGCCTACGAGCTGCCCGCCGGATACGCCGACGAGGAACTGGCCCCGCTGCTGTGCGCGGGCATCATCGGCTACCGCGCCCTGCGCCGCGCCGACCTCCCGGCGGGCGGACGGCTCGGCATCTACGGCTTCGGCGGTTCCGCGCACCTCACCGCCCAGGTCGCCATCGCCCGCGGCGCCGTCGTCCATGTGCTGACCCGCTCGGCCGCCGCCCGGGCCCTCGCCCTCGAACTCGGCGCCGCCTCCGCGCGGGGCGCCCGCGACCGGCCGCCCGAACCGCTCGACGCCGCGATCCTCTTCGCCCCGGCGGGCGAGCTGGTGCCGGTGGCGCTGGAGGCACTGGACGCGGGCGGCACGCTGAGCGTCGCCGGAATCCACCTCTCCGACATCCCCGCGCTGACCTACGAGCGCCATCTGTTCCACGAGCGCACCCTGCGCAGCGTCACCGCCAACACGCGTGAGGACGGGCGCGAGTTCCTCACCGCGGCCGCCGCCCACCACATCCGCGCCAGGGTCGCCCCCTACCCCTTCGCCCGCGCGGACGCCGCCCTGGACGACCTCGGACACGACCGGGTGAACGGCGTCGCCGTCCTGACGGGCATCGGCTGAACTACGCGGGCCTGGGCGCTGCCAGCCAGGTGGCGATGGTGGCGGCGATCGGCTGGCCGGTCTCCAGCTCGATGAACCCGAACTGGCCGCCCTGATTGCACTCCAGAAACCACCAGGTGCCGTCCTCGTCCTCGGCGAAGTCGAAAGCTCCGTAGGCGAGACCGCCAAGGGTCATGTATTCCTGCACGGCCCGGGCGATCCGGCGGGGAACGTCCACCGCGCCCCATAGATGGCCATAGAAACCATACCTCCCATCAACCTGCCCGGAAGCGGTGGTCTTCCGGGCGGCGAACGAACGGTCACCGATGCAGGTCAGACGGATATCGGCCGTTTTGGGAATGTAGCGCTGAAGAAGTGTGGCACCTGCCGCGACGCCCGAGAAATCCGTGTCGGGGTCGATACGGGTGGTGGGCAGAGCTATTGGGGGATTGACCGGCGGGGGGCCGGAGACGGTCTTCACCACGATGTCCCGGAACTGACCGGCGAACTCCTTGGCGGCGCGCGGATAGGTGGTGATGAGCGTCGGGGGAACGGCGAATCCGCTGCGGTGGGCGGTGCGCAGCTGCCACGGTTTGGAACGGGCCTGGAGGGCGGCGCTGGGGTGGTTCATCCAGCGCGCCTCGGTGGAATACAGCATTCCGTACAGGGCCTGGCCGCACTCGGCGGTCAGCCACTCGGAGGGCTCGGGGGCGTGCGCCGCCGGTTGTCCCGGGCGGCGCACCCAGATGGACCGCAGGCTGTTCACGCTGACCAGGCGGCCGTCGGTGGACAGATAGCCGGTGAAGTCACCGCGTTCGAATTCGGTCGAGATCCCCGCCTGTCCGGGGAGATCGGCGGGATCGAATCGGATCAGAGGGACATTGCGCTCACGTAATTCGGCCACCACCAGGTCCGCTGTCACATCCTCCTGGCAGGTCAGGATGAGTACCGTCATCGACGTGGGGGCTCGGTGGGGTCAGTCGTCGAAGTGCGTCTTGGAGCCCGCGGTGGAGGTCGTCGTGCCGCATTCCAGAAGCACCCCCCGGTCGGAGATGGCGGGGCGGCCATCGGACAGCACATTCAACTGCAGGGCTGCGTTGTACGAGTACGGAATGACAGCCGGTGATTGTTCGGCTGGGACCGCATGGTTCAGGGCGAAGGGCTGCATGACTGTCCTCTAATGCTCCACGGGAATCGCTTGTTTCGAGAAGAGCTTCACCAACACACAACAGTACGTACTAAATTGGTAGGAGTCTCGCTACGCGGTGTTATGTCAGATCTGTGACAGCATGAAGTACGTCACACCACCCGCGCAATTCCATTACAGCCGACCGGTTCCGGGTCGCGGTCTGCGCTGCGACTGCCCCGGCGCGACGACCGGTCGCCTGCCGGAACCATGCCCCCACCTCCACGTTTGTGGAGGAGTCGTGCCCCTCCGTGAACAGCCCGCCATGCCCATCGGTCTTCAAGACGCCATTCGGGCCGTACGGGTTGGCCGATAAGGCCACTTCGGTCTCCTCGGCCGCGGGGGCGCACCGTGGCGCCGGTGTGAGCTGAATCCCTCGTTCCTCGTCCCGTGGCGGTCCGCCGGGGCGCACCGGACCGGCGGCCGGTGCCGGGTCCGCCGTGGGCCCGTCGGCACCGAAGGGGCCAGGCAGTTGTTTGAACCCCATCGCGGCGTTCACTCCTCCTCTGTGCGCCGTTCACCGTTCTCGCCGGACCGAACGCTCCGGCCGGGTAAAGCAACTCCCACGCCCATGTCATGGGTGGATCAATTCGGCCACCTGGCCGAGTGTCGCCCGCACTTCCCCGGGGCCCTTGCCAGGGCGAGGTGGCGGGGTGCCGGGCGGGAACCATGGATCGTGCTTTACCGTTCTTTTACCAACAACCCCTCGAGTCACGAAGGAGCCGCGGTCACCGCGATGGACGAGCCCCCAAGTACCCCCCTCCCCGTCCCCGGCGCGCACTCGCCGGTCCGCACTCATGAGCGATTCGTCCATGAGCGGTCCGCCGAGCGCGCAGGAAGGGGACCGGCGTGCTGACCGAAGTGCTGCTGGTCCTGCTGGCCCTGGCACTGACCCTGGCCTGTGCGCTCTTCGTCGCCGCGGAGTTCTCCCTGACCACGGTCGAGCGCGGTGAGCTGGAGCGCGCCGCCGCGGAGGGCGAGCGGGGCGCCGCGGGCGCGCTCAAGGCCGCCCGGAAGCTGACATTCCAGCTGTCCGGCGCCCAGCTGGGCATCACCGTGACCTCGCTGGTGATCGGCATGCTCGCCGAGCCCTCGCTGGCCGCCCTGCTGCACGGCCCGCTGCGTGCCGCGGGGCTGGGCTCCGCCGCCTCGTCCGTGGCCTCGGTGCTGGGCGTGGCGATGTCGACGGTCGTCCTGATGGTGGTCGGCGAGCTGGTGCCCAAGAACTGGGCGATCTCCCGGCCGCTGGCCGTGGCCAAGGTGGTCGCCGGCCCTCAGCGCGGCTTCACCGCCGCCTTCGCCCCGCTGATCCATCACCTCAACAACACCGCGAACCGCCTGGTGCGCCGCGCCGGCCTGGAGCCCGCCGAGGAGCTGGCCTCGGCGCGCACCCCGGACGAACTCGTCGCGCTGGCCCGCCATTCGGCCGCCGAGGGCGCGCTGGAGCCCGATTCGGCCGAGCTGTTCGTCCGTACGCTCCACCTGGGCGAGCTGACCGCCGAGAACGTGATGACCCCGCGGGTGGACGTCCAGGCGCTGGAGGCGCGCGCGACCGCCGCCGACGCCGCCAACCTCACGCTGGCCACCGGTCTGTCCCGGTTCCCCGTCTACCGCGACAGCCTGGACGAGGTGGTCGGCACCGTGCACATCCGCGACGTCCTCGCGCTGGACGCCGCCCGCCGGGCCACCACCCCGGTCACCGAGCTGGCCACCGCCCCGCTGCTGGTCCCGGACAGCCTGCCGGTGGACCGGCTGCTGGACCGGCTGCGCGGCGCCCACACCATGGCCGTCGTCATCGACGAGTACGGCGGCACCGCCGGGGTCGCCACCCTGGAGGACATCGTCGAGGAGGTCGTCGGCGACGTACGCGACGAACACGACCCCGACGAGACCCCCGCCCTGGTGCCCGCCGGACCCGGCACCTGGGAGGCCGACGGCGCCGTACGGCTGGACGAGCTGTCGGCGATCGCCCTGACCGTCCCCGAGGGCCCGTACGAAACCGTCGCGGGCCTGATGGCCACCGCCCTGGAGCGCATCCCCCGGGCGGGCGACGGCATCGAGACCGACGGCTGGCAGCTCACCGTGCTCAAGGTGGACCACCACCGCGCCGACCGCATACGGATCACCGCCCCGGCCTCCGCCGACGCGGGGGAGGACGCCCGATGACCCTGCTGCAACTGGCCATCGGTGCCCTCACCCTGCTCACCAACGCCTTCTTCGTCGGCGCCGAGTTCGCCCTGATCTCCGTGCGCCGCAGCCAGATCGAACCGCGCGCCAAGGAGGGCGGGAAGCGCGCCCGCACCGTGCTGTGGGCGCTGGAGCACCTGTCCGCCCTGCTGGCCACCGCCCAGCTGGGCATCACCATCTCCTCGCTCGTTCTCGGCGCGGTCGCCGAACCGGCCATCGCCCACCTGCTGGAGCCGGTGTTCGCCGCCGTCCGGGTCCCCGAGGCCCTGGTGCACCCGATCGCCTTCGTGCTCGCCCTGACCGCGGCCACCTATCTGCACATGCTCATCGGCGAGATGGTCCCCAAGAACATCGCCCTCGCCGCCCCGGAGCGCACCGCCCTGCTGCTCGGCCCGCCCCTGGTGGCCCTCACCCGCGCGCTGCGCCCCTTCGTCTTCGGCATCAACGCCTTCGCCAACGGGCTGCTGCGTCTGCTGAAGGTCGAGCCCAAGGACGAGGTCGAATCGGTCTACACCGACGCCGAACTCATCCGGCTGGTACGGGACTCCAGCGACGCGGGCCTCCTCGACGCCTCCGGCAGCGAGCGGCTGCGCGACGCCCTGGAGCTGGGCACCCGGCGGGCCGGGGACATCCTGGTCCCGCTCGGCGACATGGTCACCGTCGGCCACCGGATCACCCCCGCCGTGCTGGAGCGCACCGCGGCGGCCTCCGGTTTTTCCCGGCTGCCGGTCACCGGCCCCGGCGGCACCGTTCTGGGGTATCTCCACATCAAGGACACCCTCGGCGTGACCGACCGCGACCGGCCCTTCCCCCGTACCGCCCTGCACACCGTCACCCGCGTCCCGGCCGACACCCCGCTGGACGACACCCTGACGGCGATGCGCGGCGCCGGGACCCACCTGGCGGCGGTGACGGGCGACGGCGGCTCCGTCCTCGGCTTCGTGACGATGACGGACGTCCTGGAGGAGCTGGTGGGGGAGGCGGCGTCGGACGCTCCCTGACCGGGCCGGCGTGTGCCGTGCCCCTCACGTCTCCGACGTGAGGTTTGCCCCCAACGGCCCGGTAAAGAAGCCCAACGGGCAGACCAGCCCTGCACCCCGCACATCGAAAGGGCAGAACCGCACCATGAGCATCGTGAGCTGGATCGTCCTCGGGCTTCTCGCCGGAGCCATCGCCAAGTTCCTTCTTCCCGGCCGTGACCCGGGCGGTCTGATCGGCACCACCGTCATCGGCGTCGTCGGCTCCTTCATCGGCGGCTGGCTCTCCGCCAAGTTCCTCGACCGCCCCGTCGACGACCAGTTCTTCGACCCCGCCACCTGGGGAGCCGCCATCGGCGGCTCCCTGGTGCTGCTGATCGCCTACCGGCTGCTCTTCGGCCACTCCCGCCGCTGACGGGACGGCACGTGAAGGGGCCTCCTCCGCTGCCCGCGCAGGGGAGGAGGTCCACGGGGGATTCAGCCGTCGGTGACCCGGGGGCCGGGCTTGAAGCCGTGCCGATGGGCCAGGGCGACGACGGCGGTGGCCAGGAGGGTCAGTCCCAGCAGCACCCAGGGGATGGACCCGGCACCGGCCGACTCCAGCAGGAGACCGCCGAACACGCCGCCGCCCGCGACCGCGAGGTTGAAGACGGTGACGAACATCGACTGCGCGACGTCGGCCGCGTCCCCGGCCGCGTCGGCGTTGGCGGTCTGGAGCAGCGTGGGCGCCCCGCCGAACGTCACACCCCAGACGACGATGCCGAGGAACACCATCGGTACGGACGTGCCCATGGCCCCCAGCACCAGGGACGCGAGCGCGAACCCGGCGAGGCTGAGCAGGGTGACCGGGCGCAGCTTGCGGTCGACCAGGATTCCGGTGAACCAGATCCCCGCGATGGCCGCGGCGCCGAACACCAGCAGCGCGAGGTCGACACGCCCACCGAGACCGGACCGCTCCAGGAACGGGGCGATGTAGGTGTAGAGGATGTTGTGGGCCAGGATCCACAGGAACACCACGGCCAGCACGGAACTGATGCCCGGCATGGTGAAGATCTGTCGGATCGGCTGCCGCTCGGTGGCGCTCTGCCCGGGGAAGTCCGGGACCAGCGCACGGATCCAGAGCATCAGCAGCAGCGCGACGCCGGACATGATCCAGAACACGCCGCGCCAGTCGAACAGCGACCCGAGCCAGGTGCCCAGCGGGACCCCGAGGGTCAGCGCCACCGGCTGGCCCACCCCGACGATGGCCAGCGCCCGGCCCTGAAGGTGCTCGGGGACCAGCCGTCGCCCGTATCCGGCGAGCAGTCCCCAGACGACTCCGGCCGCCATACCGGCGATGAACCGGGCGACGAGGGTGAGTTCGTAGCTGGTGGACAGCGCCGTGACGGTGTTGAAGGCCAGCAGCCCGCCGACCGCGAGGAGCAGCAGCGGCCGTCGGCGCATGCTGCGGGTGGCGGCGATGACGGGGATGGCGGCGACCACGGAACCGATCGCGTAGAGCGTGACGAGCTGGCCCGCCAGCCCTTCGGAGACGCCGAGGCCGTCGCCGATCTGCGGAAGAAGACCCGCGGGCGTCGTCTCGGTCATGATGGCCAGGAACCCGGCCGTGGTCAGTGCCAGCAACTTTCCTATGGGAAGCCGGTCGTCCTCGATGACCCGCTGCGGGTCCACGGCAGTCTTTGCGCTGCCCGTATTGCTCATGTAGTTCTCCTGTCTTTCCTGTTGGCGCCGGGCGGGAGCGTTCAGACTCGCCCCCACCCGGCTGTTTTCAGGGGCTACTTTTTTAGAACGTGACGGCCAGGGAGCCGAATCCCCTGACGCGGTCGGCGATGCCGTTCTGCCGCAGCGCCCGCCAATAGAGCACCGTGTTGTTGGAGATGACCGGCTTGCCGAGCCATTCCTCGGCACCGGCGGCGACGCGCATCATGGCCATATTGGTCCCCACCTGCACGATCGCCTCCACATCCGGGGTGTCGACGGCCTTGATGGCCTCGCGCAGTTCGGGCTCCGGCACATGGGCGATCCGCTCGGGGCTGGCGCAACCCAGTCCCGTCATCGATACCACGTCATATCCGGATTCGGTGAAGAACCGGCTCACCGAGTCGTCACCGGCCGGAACGTACGGGGTGATGACCCCGAGCCGCCGGACGTCGTAGAGCGACAGCGCCGTGGTGAAGGCATCCGGGCTCATGGTGACCGGAAGGCCGCCGCTGGCGGACTTCATCGAAGCCACTACCTCGTCCTGGGATCCGGGCCCGTCCCAATAGATCTCGGGCGAGAAGGCGATGACGAAGCAATCGGGATTGCACGGCAGAAGACTGCCGATCGCCCGATGGGTCGCCTCCCGATAACTGCTGACCAGATCGTCGATGCCGCCCGTCAGCGAGGTGTCCTCGGTCTGCATGCGCCCGGTGTGGTTGGTAATCCCTTCCGGCCGCATGGCTTCCATTTCCGGCTGGACGGAGGTGTTGGTCGCGGGGAGGACCACGCCGACTTTGAGACGGGGTCCGAGGCAGTCGGTCATATCGCGCTCCTTGTGCCGTGGTGTGACGGGGAGTTGGGATCGTTTCTCAGTAGTCCGGGGCCTTGATGAGGAGGTGCTCCCGCCCTATGATTTCCGGAACGATGACGGCGTCGTTCCATGCCGACTGGTCCACCTGCTCCAGTGCGATCGAGACGGCGCCCTCGGGGACCTCGAAGTGCCGCATCACGAGCGCGGTGAGGTCCTCGGTGAGCTGCTTCCGCTGCTGTTCGCCGACGTCCTGGGGAAAGTGCTTGATGGTGAGATGAGGCATGTCTTCCTCCCTGGAGTTCAGTTGTCGAGGCGGGTGTGGATCGCCGAGACGAGTTCGCCGACCCCCTTTTCCTTCAGCACGCTGTAGTGGTCTCCGGCGAGCTTCACCATGGTCGGAGGCGTCGCGGAATAGCCCGAGCTGCCCTCGATGAACGAGTAGTCGTCGCCCGTTGCCTTGAAGATGGTCACGGGGGTGTTCAGCGTGCGCTCGGACAGTTCGTGGAAGCTGTACTCGAATTCGTACGTCGCCTCCACGATCCGGGTGATCCGGCGGATGAGCGCTTCGTCCAGTTGCGGGAGGAGTTCATGGATGAACGCCACGAACTCGTCCTCATTCCGGACCGTCTCCAGGCAGCGATCGCGGTCGGGACCGCTGATGCCGCCGGTGAAGACGGAGTAGAGGATCGTGAGGTAGGCCGGATTGCGGTACGTCGCCTCCCGTCCGTACTGCTCTCCGTCCGTCTCCCGGACCTGGGGATTCCCGGGGCAGATCAGAAACAGGTTCTCCACCTGTTCCCCCGCGTCCTCCAGTTGCCATGCCGTCTCGAAGGCGATCCGGGCGCCGAAGGAATAGCCCCACAGGGTGTACGGGCCTTCCGGCTGGATTTTCCGGATCTCGGCCACATCCGCCGCGGCCATGTCCCGGATCGTCGGGTACGGCGTCTCGCCGTCATTGATGCCGTGCGCCTGGATTCCGTAGAACGGCCGGTCCACATCGGCGGCCGAGGCGAGCTGCTGGAGATTCATCGGATAGCCGCCGAGCCCCGGCCAGCAGAAGACCGGCGGCTTGGTGCCCTCGGAATGCAGCCGCAGGAACCGGGATATCTCCCCGGTGGCGGTGCCGTCGACATGGCGGGCGAGCCGGGCGACCGTGGGCGCCTCGAAGAGCACCTGAACCGGCAGCCGGGTACCGAATCGCTTGTTGAGGCGATTGACGAGCGTGACCGCGATGAGCGAATTGCCGCCGGCTTCGAAGAAGTTGTCCTCGGTGGAGACCGGTTCGTACTTCAGCGCGGCCCCCCACAGCTCGGCGAGGGCCTTTTCGGCGTCGGTTTCCGGCGCCACGAAGGCGCGGCTCTCCAGCCCCTGGGACATCTCGTCGAAGGTGGCCAGCGTCTTCACGTCGATCTTGCCGTTGGCCGTCTGCGGCAGTGCGTCCAGGACGACGACCTTGTTGGGCAGCATGTATTCCGGCAGATAGGAGGCCAGGTCGTCCCTGATCACCTCGGTCGGGCCCTTCATGTGGACGATGTCCTCGCCCATGCCCTCGCTCGCCTCCTGCTCGGCCGAGATCCGGCCGCCGACGAAGAAGTAGGAGGCGCCGGCCGGGATCCCGCGCTCGGCCAGGATGGCGTCCAGGCGTCGCGCGGCGGGCAGCGGATTGCCGCTCTTGGAGCTGTATCCGGAGGACATCAGCCCCAGCCCCAGCTGGTTGGCCTGGAGGTGGTGGAGCTTCTTGCCGAGCGCGATGTACTCCAGCCACGGTTCGTCCGCCCGGCTGACGGCGCTGATACCGAAGGCGGCCCGTTCGTAGACCGCCTGATTGATGGCGATCACGTGCTTCTTCTGCACCAGCTCGTCGGAGATCTTCTCCAGGTCGCCGTCCCGGTAGCGGTACTGACCGCCCGGCAGGTCGGTGACCTTCCCGGGGTGGACCTGGAGGTAGACCTCGGTCGGGTCCTCCGGTGGCCGGCCGTCGCTCTGCCGGATGTCGAAGGTGCCCAGGTAGTGGTCGTCCTCGGCGACGTCGAACAGCGGCATCACCTCCGGCCGGAACCCGTCCGGATGGATGGACAGGCCGTGGGCGGGCAGCACCTGCTCGAACAGGCCGACCATATGGCCCGTCTCGAACTCCAGGACTTCGAGGATGTTGTTCTTGTAGACGGGCTCGATGGCCTGCCGCTTGCCGACGAAGTGGACCTTCAGCCGCGGGGAGTCGCCCCCCTCGACCGTGCGGATCCGGGTCAGCTGGTGGTCCAGCGGGTTGTAGTAGTAGACACCGGCCGGCAGCTCGCCGATGCCCGCGATCTCCAGATACATCTGGGTCGCGTACAGCGCGCCCGGCGAGGCGTACGCGTACTTCGGCAGCAGCCGCTCCTCGCTGTGGAACTGACCGAAGGACCGCAGCACCGTGCCCAGCCCCTGAAGCGTCAGCTCGCCCAGCGGCCGGGACGACAGCGGGTCGACACCGTGGTCGAGCAGCTTGAGGATGCGGGCGCGGCTGGTGTCCCCGCCCTCGTAGAAGCGGTAGGTCTTGCGGGCGAACGCCTCCCGGCGCAGCTCCGGGCTCGCCTCGCGCCCCGGCAGGTCCACGTGGGTCCGCCCGGCGAGCTGCTCGGACGAACGCAGCCCCGGGTTGGAGAGCTGCGCCTTGACCTGGAGCTTGTTGGACTTGGACTGGTGGTGGGAGCCGTGGTTGCCCTGGTCCATCAGGGCGGCTTCCTTGGGGTTCAGCTCCACGGCGGCGACGAGGTTCTGGGAGCCGGTACGCGCGTCATCCTTCACCAACACGGCGGCCCGTTTGACCCAGGCGTGGTTCTCGATGGTGCGTGCGACCTCGTCCAGCTCGACGCGGTAGCCGCGCAGCTTCACCTGGCTGTCGGTCCGGCCGAGGAAGTGGACGGTGCCGTCGGCGGCCTGGGACACCAGGTCGCCCGTCCGGTACAGCCGCACCGGGTCCTGCCCGGTGTCCGGCGCGAGGTGCGGGAAGCGCTCCTCGGTCAGCTCGTCCCGGTGCAGATAGCCGCGGGCGAGCTGGACGCCCGAGATGTACAGCTCACCGGTCTCGCCCCGCGGCACCGGCCGGTGGTTCTCGTCCAGCACGTGGTAGCCGGTGCGGGCGACCGGGGTGCCGATGGGGATGACGGTGGGTTCGTCGTCCACGGTGGCCGATTCGACCTCGTACGCCGAGGAGTTGATGGTGCACTCGGTCGGCCCGTAGAGGTTCACCAGCCGCGCCGTCGGCAGCGTCGCGAAGAACTCGGCGGCCAGCGCCCGGGTGAGCGCCTCGCCCCCGCTGAACACCCGGCGCAGGCTGGTGCAGTCGCCCAGCCGCTCGGTGTCCACCAGGGCCTGGAGCAGCGTCGGGACGCACTGGAGCGTGGTCACCCGGTGGCGGTCGATCGTGTCGATCAGCCCCTCCGGGTCGCGGTAGACGCCCGGGGCGCCCATCACCACCCGGGCGCCGCACGCCGAGCCGAGGATCTCCCACTGGGCGGCGTCGAAACTCATCGGGGTCTTCTGGAGGATGACGGTGTCACCGTCCAGATGGCCGGACTCCCGGAGCCAGCCGAGCTGGGCGACGATGCTGCGGTGCTCGACCATCACCCCCTTGGGCTTGCCGGTGCTCCCGGAGGTGTAGATGACGTAGGCGAGCCCGTCCGGCCGCGGCTCTTCCGCGGCGTCCGGCAGGGACGGCGGGGACCCGCTCGGCTCCTCGGCCAGGGCCTCGTCCACCGTGACGACGAGGGTGTCGCCCGGGGCGAGTTGGCGCAGACGGTCGGCCAGATGCGACTGGCAGACGATGACCTGCGCACGGGCGTTCTCGATGATGAAGCGCAGCCTCTCCTCGGGATAGTCCGGGGAGAGCGGCACATACGCGCCACCGGCGCTCAGGATGCCCCATGCGCCGACGATGAGGTCGAGGGACGGATCGGCGAAGAGCCCCACGCGGTGGTCGTGCCGCACGCCGGACTCCTGGAGCCGGCGAGTCAGACGTGCGCTTCGTTCGAGGAGACCCGCATAGGTGAGGTGGGTGTCCTCGGAGACGACGGCGATGTCGTCCGGTCGTGACGTGGCCTGTGCTCGAAGGAGCGCAGGCAGGGTGGTGTGGTTTCCGACAGGCATGAAAAACCTTCCCGCGTCATTTCTTGATGGCTTCCGGCGCACGGCTTCGGCCGCGAACGCCGTGGGATGAGATCAAGCGGTGCTGACGAGATGGGGTCTGTTCAGGTCTTCGGTGGTCACCCCAGACATGGCCCAGGCCGGGGCCTTCGGCCGAAAGGCATCCCGGGCCTGGCGCCGACCATGGGCATGGTTGAGGGTTGGTGTGCTCATGGGCGTGGCCGGGGGTGTTACCCGGTTGCGTACTCAGAGCTGTCCGACAGCCACTGACCGTAGAAAGTAGGCTCGGTTCATGTCAAATAGTTCGATGTTGAACTCGACCCGAAGAGGCGGGACCGACGGGGTGAACGAGTCGGCCGAAGAGGCGCCTGCTCAAGCGCCTGATCAGGCGCCTGAGCAGGCGGAGGACATGCTCGACCGCATCCTTCAGCAGTGGGCGGAGGTCCGTCCCGGGCTGGACGCGTGGTCCATGGGGCTGATGGGGCGGCTCTTCCGGGCGAATCGGCTGGTCGAGTGGGGGATGGTGGAGTACCTCGCCGCCGAGGGCATGGAGCGCTGGGAATTTGATGTGCTCGCAACATTGCGCCGCAGTGGCCCGCCGTACGCACTGTCCCCGAAAGCCCTGGCGACGACCATGATGATCAAGCCTCCGGCGCTGACCCACCGGGTCGACCGGCTGGTGCGCCGTGGCCTGGTCGACCGTGAACTCGACCCTGCCAGCCGCCGCCGCATGGTGATTTCACTCACCCCGGAGGGATTCGAGCTGGTGGACAACGCGGTGGAGGGGCATGTCCGCAACGGAGAACGCCTGTTCAGCGGGCTGGACCGGGCGGAGCAGGAGCAGCTGACCCATCTGATGCGCAAGCTGCTGCTCTCCTTCGGCGACACGCCTCCCCCCAGTTCCACCTGAGGAGCGGGCCGGGTGCCGTGTGAACTCCGCGACGTCCAGCGATGGGTCAGGCTTCGTCAGGAGTTCACACAAGCCCGGGGTCGGGGGTATCGGCGTGGGTGGCGGCCGGGGCCGGCGCGACTGGAGCTGCGCGCCCGGCCGGCGGTGAGCCGGTGGCGCCCCCGGCAGGACTCGAACCTGCGGCCAAGCGCTTAGAAGGCGCCTGCTCTATCCACTGAGCTACGGGGGCCGGTGGTGGGCCTGGAACTGCTGAGCCCCCGGGTGCCGGGTCCGCGGTGCGGCCGTGGTGCCGGTGGCCGGGCGCGGCGGATCCGTGACCTTGCCGGGGACAAGGATAGGGCTCCCTGCGCCTCGCCCCGGTTGCTTCACCTCCGTGGCACGTTGTGGAGGTTCGGTGAAGCGGTCCGATAATCGCAGGCAGGTACGAAACTCGCATCGTTTTTCACGCCTCAAGCGGCGGGTGTTGTCTACTCGTTATGCCTGAGTCCCGTCCGTCACGTCCACCCCGTGTCCGATCTGAGGTGATCCGGGTGGGTCTCTTTGGCGCGCACGAATGAGCATACGCTTCAAAAAGACATCAAAACCGGGCATTCTTCGCATGTGGCGATCTTGGACGTACGGCCCCGGCTGCTCGACGCGCTGACCGCACTGCGCGACCGCGTTGACGCCGCACGGTTTCCGCTCCCCCTTCCCGGTGCCGACCGCGCTCGCCGCAGCCGAGCCGAGTTGCTTGCTCAACTGGACGACTACCTCGTGCCCCGGTTGCGTGCCCCCGAAGCGCCGCTGCTGGCCGTGATCGGCGGATCGACCGGAGCCGGGAAGTCCACTCTGGTCAATTCGCTGGTCGGGCGGCGGGTGACGGAGGCCGGGGTGCTGCGGCCGACGACCCGTACGCCGGTGCTGGTGTGTCACCCCGACGATCACTCCTGGTTCGCCGGGAAACGGGTGCTGCCGCAGCTCACCAGGGTGTGGGTCCCGGCCCAGGGCGACCGGGCGGAGGGGGCGTACGACGAGGAGGAACGGGCGCGGGAGGGCGAGGGGCCGGCGGCGCTGCGGATCGAGACCGATCCGGGGCTCGCGCGGGGGCTGGCGCTGCTCGACGCGCCCGACATCGACTCGCTCGTCGCCCGCAACCGCGATCTCGCCGCCGAGCTGATCTGCGCCGCCGACATCTGGGTGCTGGTCACCACGGCCACCCGCTACGCCGACGCCGTCCCCTGGCATCTGCTGCGGACCGCGAAGGAGTACGACGTGACACTTGTCACCGTGCTCGACCGGGTGCCGCACCAGGTCGCCGCCGAGGTATCCGGGCAGTACGCCGCGCTCCTCGACGAGGCCGGGCTCGGCGACGTCCCCCGCTTCACCATCCCCGAGCTGCCCGAGTCGGCGGGTGGCGGCAGCGGGCTGCTCCCCGCCACCGCCGTCGCCGCGCTGCGCGGCTGGCTCACCCAGCACGCCCAGGACCCGCAGGCCCGTACCGTCGCCGCCGCCCGCACCGCGGCCGGGGTCCTCGCCTCGCTCCGGTCCCGGCTGCCCGCACTGGCCGGTGCGGCGGCGGCCCAGCACGCCGCGGCGGTGCGGCTGATCCAGCGGGTCGAGGGGGCGTACGCGGAGGCGGCCGAGCGGGTGCGGCGGGAGATCGCCGCGGGCGCGGCGCTCGCGGGCGGCGCGCTCACCCACTGGCACGGCCAGCCGCACGACAGCACCCCCGGTGAGCTTCTTACGGCGCTCACCGAATCCCTCGCCACCCTGCTGCGCAGCGCGGCGGCCGCCGCCGACGAGCGGGTCGCCGAGGCGGGGAAACGGGACCCCGCCGCAGGGACCGGGCTCGCCCCGGCCGACGCGCGCGAGGCCGGGGAGCGGATCGGCGTGGCCGTACGGCGCTGGCGGCGCTGCGTCGAGGAACTGGCCGAGGAGGAGACCCGTGCCCGGATCCCCGACGACGGCGGGCCCGACGCGTCCGATGAGGTCGCCGCCCTGCTGGTCGCCGCCCTGCTGGGCGGGCGCCGGGCCCGTAAGGCGGGCGAAAGGCTCGCCGAGACGCTGGGCGCGCACCGCGCGCTGCGGCTGGGCGACCGCGGCGGGCGGCTGCTCGACGGCTGTGTCGCGCGCGTCCTGGAGACGGAGCGCGATCGGCGGCTGGCGCCGCTCGACGCCCTGGACGCGACCCCGGACCACCAGGTCCAGCTGATCGCCGCGCTGTCCCTACTGCAGAAGGAGAGGTGACCGAAGGTGACGGCCACTGCAACCGGTCTCGACGGCGGGGAGGGGGTCGGGCGCGGGGACGACGCGACCTCCGAAGGTGTGGTGGGGGCGCGGCAGACCTGGGACGACGGCCTGATCGCCCGGCGCGCCGGGCGGCGGCCCGCCCGCCGCGCCCCCCGGGAGGTGCCCGGCCCGGCGGCGTCCGGCCCGGCGGCACCGGCAGCACCAGCGGCGTGGCCCGCCGCGGGGGCCTCCGGGACGCGGGAGGCGCGGGAGCCGGACGAGGCGTACGAGTCGTACGAGTCGTACGGGCCCCGCGATGCGCAGGAGCCCTGCGAGCCGTCGTACGAGTCCTACGGCTCCGGCGACGCCTATAAGGCGTACGCGGCCTACGAGGCGTACGCATCGTACGAGCGGCCCTTCGGGCCCGGCGCCCGCAGCTTCGCGGCCGGCAGTCTGCGGCCGCGCCTCGACGCCCTGCGGCAGCTCGTGGGGCTGTCCCGCACCCGGCTGGACGGACGCACCCTCGCCGGGGCCGGGCGGGTGCTGGACGAGGCCGCCGCGCGCGGACGGCATCCGCTCGGGCACACAGTCGTCGCCCTCGCCGGAGCCACCGGAAGCGGTAAGTCGACACTCTTCAACGCGCTCGCGGGGGCACCGCTCTCCGAGGCCGGGATCCGCCGGCCGACGACCGCCGCGCCGCTCTCCTGCGCCTGGACCGATCACGCCGACGGGCTGCTGGACCGGCTCGGCATCCCGCACGCGGACCGCCGCCGCCCGGCGTATCCGTACGATCCGGCGCTGCGCGGTCTGGTCCTGCTCGACCTGCCCGACCACGACTCGGCCGCCCCGGGCCACCGGGACCGGGTGGACCGGCTGCTGGGGCTGGTCGACGCGGTGGTGTGGGTGGTGGATCCCGAGAAGTACGCGGACGCGGTGCTGCACGAGCGCTATCTGCGGCCGCTCGCCGGTTATGCGGAGGTGACGTTCGTCGTCCTGAACCAGGTGGACCGGCTGCCGGGCGACGCCGCCGACCAGGTGCTGGACGATCTGCGGCGACTGCTGGACGAGGACGGTCTTGCGCTCGGCGAGCACGGGGAGCCGGGCGCGGCGGTGCTCGCCCTGTCCGCGCTCACCGGGGAGGGCGTCGGGGAGCTGCGGGACATGCTGGGCGGGCTCGCGGCCGAATGCGGCGCGGCGGAGCGGCGGCTGGCGGCGGACGTGGACGGCACGACCGCGCGGCTGCGGCCGCAGTACGTGGCGGACGGGGCACCGGTCGGGTTCACCGCCCGGGCGCGGGCGGAGTTCGAGGACCGGCTGGCGGAGGCGGCGGGCGCGGCGGCGGCCGGGCAGGCCGCGGAGCGGGCCTGGTTGCGGGACGCGCAGTGGGCGTGCGGGACGCCGTGGGGGCGGCTGGTGCGGGGGCGGAGGCCGGCCGGCGGCCGGACGGAGGGGATGTGGGGTTCGGCGGATCCGGAGGGTTCGACGGCCTCGGCGGCCTCGACGGGGGCCGGGCGTTCGGGGGAGCGGCGGGGCAGCCGTCGGCGGGCCGAGGATGAGCGGGAGGTCCCGGGGGCGCGGGCGAAGGCGGCGGCGATGGAAGCGGTCACGGCGCGGCCCGCGGTGGAGGAGGCCGTACGGACGCTCGCCGACGAGGCCACGACCGGGCTGCCCGGCCCCTGGGCCCAGGCGGTGCGGGAGGCGGCGGGGTGGGGCGGCCGGGGGCTGCCGGAGGCCGTGGACGAGGCGGTGGCGGCCGCGCGGCGCGGCCAGTGCCTGACGCGGCCCGCGTGGTGGTCGGTGATGGCGGCGACCCAGGTGGCCCTGCTGGTGCTCCAGGTGGTGGGGGTGGTCTGGCTGGTGGGGGCCGTGGCGGGGCTGTTCGGCGGGCCGGAGTGGTGGATGCCCGCGGCGCTGGTGGCGGGGTGCGCGCTGGCCGGGGCTGGGTTGGCGTGGTCGTGCGGCCTGGCGGCGCGGGGGCCCGCGCGGCGGTACGGGCAGGCGGCGGAGGCGCGGCTGCGGGAGGCGGCGGTGGGCTGTGGCCGGACGCGGGTGCTGGGGCCGGTGGGGGCGGAGCTGGCGCGGTACCGGGAGGTGCGGGCGCAGTACGTGATCGCGGCGGGGGAGGGGTGAGGGCTGCCCCGGGCCCGGGGGCGGGTCGCGGGGCGGCGGGGTGTGGCGGTTCACCGGGCGACGTTTCACCGGAACGGGGGAGCGGGTTGTCCACAGCCTGAGGGTTGTGCACAGGCTCCGGCGAGGATCGCGGATCGCGGGCAGCATGGGGGTCGGCGGTCCGGTGGGCCGCCGGGGGAGCGCGGGGGAGCGGGGGAGCGGGCATGAACGAGACCTGGACGACGGTGGTGGGGAACGCCGCCACGCGGCCGGACTTCTGGGAGACGGCGGCCGGGGTGGCGGTGGCCCGGTTCCGGCTTGCGGCGACGGTGCGCCGCTGGGACCGGAAGAGCGAGGGCTGGCAGGACGCGTACACGAGCTTCTACACGGTCTGGACCTGGCGGACCCTCGCGGCGAACGTGGCCGCTTCGGTGACGCTCGGCGAACCGCTGCTGGTCCACGGCACGCTGCGGGTGCGTGAGCGGGAGAAGGAGAGGGAGGGGGAGAAGGCGCGGCAGGGCGCGGGGGAGGGGGAGAGCGGACCCAGGCGGTGGATCACCGCGGAGATCGACGCGGTGGCGGTCGGGCACGATCTCACGCGCGGCACATCCGCCTTCCGGCGGGTATCCCAGGCCAAACCTCTTGTAAACGTACCGACCGGGGCAACGCCCCTGTGACCAGGGGTGATTTATCGATAATCCCAGGTCATATGCGGTCTGTGGGGCAGATAACAATTCCGATTCGGATCGGTTGGGGTCAGGGTCAACCGGGGATCGTGCGGCTTTTCGCTCCCTAGGATCCCTGAGTGCCCAACGGGGGTTACTGAGTTTCGAGTTCGCTGGCGAGGCGCACCAACTGACCGGCGCTCGTCCGGAGGGGAAATCATGATTTCTGTGAAGAGGCGGGGTGTCGCCCGTTTCGCGGCCGCCGTTCTGGTGTCAGGGCTGGTCGCCGTGGGCGCGATGGCCGGCGCCGGTACCGCCGCCGCGGACGATGTGCCTCCGGGAAGCGGTGGAGCCACCGCCACGCTGAGCGGTCTCAAGACCTTCGACAAGGCGGTCATTCACGACAAGGGTGACCAGGAAGTCGGCGCCGGTCTCTTCGAGATGGCCGTCGACAACGGCGGCAGCATCCAGACGTACTGCATCGATCTGCACAACCCGACGCAGAGCAAGGCGAAATACGAAGAGAAGCCCTGGAGTCAGACCTCGCTGGCGAACAACCGCGAAGCGGGCAAGATCAACTGGATTCTGCAGAATTCCTATCCCCAGGTGAACGACCTCGCCGAACTCGCCTCGAAGGCGGGCTCCGGTGCCCTCACCGAGAAGACCGCGGCCGCCGGTACCCAGGTCGCCATCTGGCGCTTCTCCGACCGGGCGAAGGTCGACGCGGTCGACCCGGCGGCCGAGAAGCTCGCCGACTACCTGGAGAAGAGCGCGCGGAACCTGGCCGAGCCCAAGGCGTCGCTGAGCCTCGAACCGCCGGCCGTCTCCGGCAAGGCGGGTGAGCGGCTCGGTCCGGTCAAGGTCCGCACCAACGCCGAGAGCGTCACCCTCACCCCGGGCACCGAGGCCGCCGGTTCCGGCGTCAGGCTCGTCGACAAGAGCGGCAAGACGATCACCAGCGCCGCCAACGGCGGCGAGGTCTACGTCGACGTGCCGTCCGACGCGGCCGACGGCTCCGCGACGCTGACCGCCCAGGCCGCCACCAAGGTTCCGGTCGGCCGCGCGTTCTCCAGCGACACCAAGAGCCAGACCCAGATACTCGCCGGTTCCAGCGAGAGCACCGTCTCCGCCTCGGCCACCGCCCACTGGGCGGAGAAGGGCGCGGTCCCGGCCGTCACCGCCGAGAAGGACTGCGCCGAGGGCGGTGTGGACGTCACGGCGACCAACAAGGGCGACGAGGCGTTCACCTTCACGCTGCTGAACCAGAAGTACACGGTCGAGGCCGGTCAGTCGAAGACCGTCACGGTGCCGGTGAACGAGGACCAGAGCTACAAGTTCAGCGTCCGGGGCCCGAACGGATTCGAGAAGAGCTTCTCGGGCGTCCTCGACTGCAAGACCGCGGGCAGCGCAAGCGGCGGCAGTGAGACCCCCTCCACCAAGGCGGGCCCGGCGTCGGCCGGGGGCGCCGGCGGCGAGGTCGTCAGCGGTGACACCACCGCCGTCGACGACACCGCCGGCGGTGACGACCTCGCCGAGACCGGCAGCAGCAGCTCCACCCCGGTGATCGCGGGCATCGCCATCGCGCTCGTCGTGGCCGGCGGCGGCGCGATCTTCTTCGTCCGCAAGAAGAAGACCTCCTCGGGCGAGTGACCGCCCGGCGGAGCGACCGCTGACGACGGACGGTGAGGAAGGGCCGGGGCCTCGGAAAGCGGGCTTCCGGCCCTTCGCGTCGGGGCGGCCGCCCCGGACGGCGGACCAACTGGTTTCCGCCTCGGGCCCGCCGTACGGCAAGATGGGGTGGGGTGTCTCTGCCCTGGACGCGGCGGAGCCCGCATGCACCCATGCGGCGCGGCCGCACATCGATACCTACCAGATTGCCGGACGGTTTCTCTTGGCTGAGTTCATCTACACCATGCGCAAGACGCGCAAGGCGCACGGCGACAAGGTGATCCTCGACGACGTCACGCTGAGCTTTCTGCCCGGCGCGAAGATCGGTGTCGTGGGCCCCAACGGCGCCGGTAAGTCGACGGTGCTGAAGATCATGGCCGGGCTGGAGCAGCCGTCCAACGGCGACGCCTTCCTCTCGCCGGGCTACAGCGTCGGCATCCTGCTCCAGGAGCCCCCGCTGGACGAGTCCAAGACCGTCCTGGAGAACGTCCAGGACGGCGTGGCGGAGACCAAGGGCAAGCTCGACCGCTTCAACGAGATCGCCGAGCAGATGGCGACCGACTACAGCGACGCGCTGCTCGAGGAGATGGGCAAGCTCCAGGAGGACCTGGACCACTCCAACGCATGGGACATGGACGCCCAGCTGGAGCAGGCCATGGACGCCCTCGGCTGCCCGCCCGGCGACTCGCCGGTCACCACCCTCTCCGGTGGTGAGAAGCGCCGCGTCGCGCTCTGCAAGCTGCTGCTGGAGGCCCCCGACCTGCTGCTCCTCGACGAGCCCACCAACCACCTGGACGCCGAGTCCGTGCAGTGGCTGGAGCAGCACCTCGCCAAGTACGCGGGCACCGTCGTGGCCATCACCCACGACCGGTACTTCCTGGACAACGTCGCCGAGTGGATCCTGGAGCTCGACCGCGGCCGCGCCATCGGCTACGAGGGCAACTACTCCACCTACCTGGAGAAGAAGCAGGCCCGCCTCAAGGTCGAGGGGCAGAAGGACGCCAAGCGCGCCAAGCGCCTCAAGGAAGAGCTGGAGTGGGTCCGCTCCAACGCCAAGGGCCGCCAGGCGAAGTCCAAGTCCCGGCTGACCCGTTACGAGGAGATGGCCGCCGAGGCCGAGAAGACCCGGAAGCTGGACTTCGAGGAGATCCAGATCCCGCCGGGCCCGCGGCTCGGCAACGTCGTGGTCGAGGTGGAGAACCTCTCCAAGGCGTTCGGTGAGAAGGTCCTCATCGACGACCTCTCGTTCACCCTGCCGCGCAACGGCATCGTCGGTGTCATCGGCCCCAATGGCGCGGGCAAGACCACGCTCTTCAAGATGATCCAGGGCCTGGAGACCGCGGACGCGGGCAAGATCAAGGTCGGCGAGACCGTCAAGATCTCCTACGTCGACCAGAGCCGCGCCAACATCGACCCCAAGAAGACGCTGTGGGCGGTCGTCTCCGACGAGCTGGACTACATCAACGTCGGCCAGGTCGAAATGCCGTCCCGCGCCTATGTCTCCGCCTTCGGCTTCAAGGGCCCGGACCAGCAGAAGCCGGCCGGGGTGCTCTCCGGCGGTGAGCGCAACCGCCTCAACCTCGCGCTCACCCTCAAGCAGGGCGGCAACCTGCTGCTCCTCGACGAGCCGACCAACGACCTCGACGTCGAGACTTTGTCCTCGCTGGAGAACGCGCTGCTCGACTTCCCCGGCTGCGCCGTGGTCGTCTCCCACGACCGCTGGTTCCTCGACCGCGTCGCCACGCACATCCTGGCGTACGAGGGCGAGTCCAAGTGGTTCTGGTTCGAGGGCAACTACGAGTCGTACGAGAAGAACAAGGTCGAGCGGCTCGGCCCGGACGCCGCCCGTCCGCACCGCGCCACCTACAAGAAGCTCACCCGGGGCTGAGGGGATGGCCCGGCACATCTACTCCTGTCCCCTGCGCTGGTCCGACATGGACGCGTTCGGCCATGTGAACAACGTGGTCTTCCTCCGCTATCTGGAGGAGGCGCGCGTCGACTTCATGTGGCGGCTGGCGCCGGGGAACGGGAGTGACGCGTTCACCGGCGGGGTGGTCGTGGCCCGGCACGAGATCGACTATCTGAAGCCGCTCGTCCACCGGCACGCACCGGTGACCATCGAGACCTGGGTGACGGATATCCGTGCCGCGTACATCAACCTCGCCTATGAGATCAAGGACGAGGAGACCGTGTACGTGCGGGCCGCCACCCGCATCGTCCCCTTCGACCTCGAAGCGGGCCGGCCGCGCCGCGTCACGTCCGAGGAGGAGACCTTCCTGACCGGCTACCTGGAGCCCGCGCCGGGCGCCGGGAAGGCGGCCGGGAGGGCCGGGAGGTCCGTCGAGGGGGCCGTCAGGGTATGACGGCCTTCCGGCACGAGTTGCACTTCGCCGACGCCGGGGAGGCGGCCGACCTCGCCGCCTTCCTGGCCCGGCTGATCCACTACGACCGCGCCGCGGCGGTCCGGCTGCAGGCGGGCGGCGGGGTGCTGGCCGTCTTCGGCCGTCCGCCGTCCTTCGAGGTGCTGGCCATCCGTACGGCACGGCTGGAGGCCGTCGTCACCGCGGGCGCCACGGACGCCGGGTCGCCCGGCGGGCCGGGCGCGCTGGACACCACCGTCTCGGCCGGTCAGTTCGCCGACGCGCTGGACGCGGCGGGCTACGGCCGCCCGGCGGACGGCGCGTCCAGCGGGCTCACCGTCGCCGTGCCGGAGGCCGTCACCGGTCCGCCCTGGGCCGGGGTGCTGCCGCCACGCGGCGGCTGGCGCCAGGTGCCGGGGCTGCCCGGCCCGGACGAGGCGCGCAGGGCGGTCGCGGCGGCGGTCGCCGAGTTCCGGGCCCGCGACGAGGCGCTCCCCGAGGAGGGACGCACGCGCGCCGAGCGCGACCGCATCGGCCACGAGATCTGGTCCCGCACCCTCGGGGACACCGGGCTGCCGCTGCGCGCCGTGCACGCCGCCCAGTCGCTGGGCTTCCTGCGTCCCACGCGGGCGGGCGCGCCCGCCGCCACCGGCTCCCGCGGCGCCACCGCCCTCGCCCCGGCGGCCGAGCCCCTGGCCCTGCTCGCCGCGGGCGGCTGGCTGCGGCTGCGCACCCCGTACGGCTCGATCGCGGTGCGTACGTCCGGGCTGTCCGGGCTGTCCGTGACGCCGGCCTGAGGCGCGGTGCCGCCTCAGCCCTCCGTGTTGACCATGGAGGCGGCCGCGTAGGTGAGGTAGTTCCACAGCTGGCGCTCGAGGTCGGGCGCCAGCTCCAGCTCGTCGACCGCGTCCCGCATATGGCGCAGCCAGGCGTCATGGGCCGCCCGGTTCACGGTGAACGGCGCGTGGCGCATGCGCAGCCGCGGATGGCCGCGGTTGTCGCTGTAGGTGCGGGGCCCGCCCCAGTACTGCATGAGGAAGAGCACCAGCCGCTCCTCCGCCGGGCCCAGATCGTCCTCGGGGTACATCGGCCGGAGCAGCGGGTCCTCCGCGACCCCCTGGTAGAAGCGTCGGACCAGGCGCCGGAAGGTCTGCTCGCCGCCGACCAGCTCGTAGAAGGTCTGCTCCTGAAGTGTGCCGCGCGGAATGTCTTTCACGCCTCCATGCTCTCAGACCGACCGTCCTAGGTAAGGGGGCGTAGGCCCTGCCCGCGCAGGCCCGCCCGGCAGACGGAGGTAGCGGGCCGGGGGCGGGCGCAGGACAGTGGAGGCATGGGCGGCGCGGGCGTGACGGAGACGGGCGGCGGGCGTGGACGTACGGGCGACCGGCCCGATCCGTACGCCGAGGCGGCCGCCGTGGCGCGGGCCGGGCTCGTCCGGGAGATGACGGCGGGCGGCGGGCTCACCGATCCGCGGTGGCGGGCGGCGTTCGAGGAGGTGCCGCGCCATCTGTTCGTGCCGTACTACTACCAGGCGGGCGCCGGCGGCGGGGCGGCGCTCACCACCCGGCTGTGGCGGGACGACCGGAACCCGGCGCACCGGGCCCGCTGGCTGGCCGGGGCGTACGCCGACGCGCCCCTGGCGACGCGCGTGCGCGACGGCGAGCTGATCTCCTCCAGCAGCCAGCCGTCCCTGATGGCGCGGATGCTCGACGCGCTGCGGGTGCGGGACGGGGACCGGGTGCTGGAGATCGGCGCGGGCAGCGGCTACAACGCGGCGCTGCTCGCCCATCGGCTCGGCGACGCCCGGGTGACGACCGTCGACCTCGACCCGGAGATCACCGAGGCCGCCCGCAGACATCTCGCCGCGGCCGGATTCCGTCCGGCCGTCATCACCGGTGACGGGGCGCGCGGCTGTTCCGCGCGAGCCCCCTACGACCGGATCATCGCGACGTGCGCCGTGCCGTCCGTACCGTCGGCGTGGCTCGGACAGTGCCGGCCCGGGGCGCTGATGCTGACGCCGCTGGCCACCGGGCTGGTGCGCCTGCGGGTTCGGGACGCGCGGCACGCGGAGGGCCGCTTTCTGGCCACGCCCGCGTACTTCGTCCCGCTGCGCGGCAGCGGGACGCCGGGCCACGTGTCCACGCACGGGCTGCCGTCGTGGCCGCTGCTGGACGATTCGTTCCGCTTCCTGCTGAATGTGGCCACGGGTCGGCTGGAGCCGGTCGAGGCGCTGGCGCTGTGGGAGCACGAGGGGCGCCCGGGGCGCGAGCGCTACGGGGTCACGGTGCGGGGCGAGCGGCAGTGGGCCTGGCTGGACGACGCGGAGGGCCCGTACGCCTGGCCGCTGGGCACGCGACTCACCTGATGGGGCATGGCCCCGCGGCCGGGCCGGGGCGACATGCCCCGGCCCGGCCGCGGTCAGGTCTCAGCCGCGGCGGACGGTGATCGTCGTCCAGGCGCCGACGTGCACGCGGTCGCCGTCCTGGAGCGGGATCGGGACGTACGGCTGGATCGGCTCCTCGCCGCCGTTGACCGTCGTGCCGTTCGTCGAGTCCTGGTCGACGACCGCCCAGCCGCCGTCCGGCTGCTGGACGAGGACCGCGTGCTGGTGCGAGACGCCCGGGTCCTCGGGCGCGCGCCCGAGGTCGATGTCCGGGGCCTCGCCCGTGCTGTGGCGGCGGCGGCCGATGGTGATCTGCTGGCCGTTGAGCGGCAGTTGCTGCTCGGGGGAGTACGCCGGGAGGTTCAGCCCGGCGGCTTCCGGGCCGCTGCGGTGCATCATCGCCGTGAAGTAGTCACGGTCCGGTGCGACGACCGCCGTCCAGTTCCCGGGGCCGGCCGGGGGCGGGGGCGTGTGGCCTCCGCCCTGTCCGTACGGGTTGGGCGGCGGGGGCGCGCCGGGGCCCTGGTACGCCTCGTTGCCGTAGGACGGGGCCGGGGGCGCGGGCGGCTGCGGTGCCTGGGGGTAGCCGTAGCCGTAACCCTGCTGCTGCGGCGGGGCCGGAGCCGGCGGAGCCGGCGGTGGCGGCGGGGCGGCGCCGGCGGACGCCTGCGGCGGCGCCAGCGGCCAGTCGTCCTCGGCGGCGCCGAAGGCCGGGCCGGAGGGCTGGTTCGGCTCCGACGGGGACAGCGGCTCGGCCGGGCGGTTGATCTGGGACGGACGCGAGGCCTGGTAGTCGCCGCCGGGCGGCTGGGGCGGCAGCGGCTGCCCCTGCGACGGCGGACCCTGCGGCGGCTGCCCGTGAGGGGGTTGACCCTGCGGCGGCTGCCCGTACGGCTGCGGCGGCCCGGGCGGCGGCGGGAAGCCCCCCTGCCCGGGGGGCGGCGGAGCGTACGAGGTGGGCTGCTGCGTCAGGAAGTTGTAGCGGCACTCCTCGCAGAACGGCGCCTGCGCCTCACGCGGCGTACGGCACTGCGGGCACAGCTCCGGCTGGTAACCGCCGCCCGGCTGCGGCGGGGCGGGGTAGCCGTAGCCGGACGGGGGCGGGCCACCCGGGGGCGGGCCGCCGTAGCCGCCGGGTCCGGGCGCACCCGGGCCGCCGGGCATCGGCGGGGGCGGCGGAGGCGGTGCGATGGGGTCGGAGGGCATGGGTGTCCCCGACATCCGGTGGCCACACACCTCGCACCAGTCGTCGGCCGTCGATTGGTGGCCGTTAGGGCAAGTCGGCATGTCGGTGATCCCCCTCTTGTGCCGTTCTTGGCATTTCTGCCGTAACGCGATCTATGTCTGCTACTTCTTGACGCGAACTGTCTTGGTTGAGCGAGTTTCGAGTGTCATCTCGTCCGCTTCCGCAACCTTCGCTTTCAGTCGCACAGTACCTGCCGCCGCGTCGACGACGTCCACCACCTTCGCAAGCAGTTTCGCCGTGTCCTTGTTCCCCGAGGCGTCCGCCAGCTGTACGGCCCTTCCCAGCTTGGCGGTCGCTCCCTCGACATCACCGGACTTACGCGCATTCATGCCCTGTTGGATGACCTGTGCCAGTTCGGCCTGGCCCGTGTAGTGCGCGACCTGCGGATTCATCGAGGTGGAGGCGGCCATGTCGGTCGTCCACACGGCCCGGACGAGCCCCTGGGCCGGCGGGGTCGGGGAGCCCTGGCCGTCCGGCTGCGGCAGGACGAGGGAGACCCGGGCCGCGAGCATTTCCTGGCCGATTTCCGCCGCCGGAACCCGCAGACACAGGTGGTAATCGCGGGATTCGTCCCCCCATGACCCCGTGGGGTAGTCGCCCGAGCGCGGTCCGGTGTCGGTGCGCCGCCCGGTCAGATCCTCGACCGTGGGTGCGACCTGTTTCACAAACACCACCTCGGCGCCCACCGGGGTCCACAGCCGCAGATGGACGTCCGCGACCTCCTTCCGCATGGCCGTCGCCATCATCTGCGTGAAGTCCGCGGACAGTTCGGCGGGATTCGCCACGATATCGGCCGTTCCGAGCAGGGCGGAGGCGATCCCGGTGACCTCCTTGACCTCCCAGTCCGTGCCGACCCCGCGGGCGTCGCAGGTGAAGCGGCCCGCGCAGGCGTCGAGCGCGGCCCGCAACTCCTCCGGCTTCTCGTGCTCGTTGCGGCCGTCGGTGAGCAGGATGCCGTGCCGGATCGAGACATCGGCCGTGCCCAGCAGCCGGTCGGCGAGCCTCAGCCAGGTGCCGATCGCCGTGCCGCCCGCCGTGGCGAGCCCGCGCAGCGCGTCCTTGGCGTCGGCGCGGGTGACCGGATCCGCGGTCGCCAGCCGCCCGTTGCCCGGAAAGACCTCGACCGCCTTGTGGGTGCCCGCGATCACCGCGAAGGCGACCCCGTCGCGCACCGTGTCGATCGCGGCGGCCGTCGCGTCCCGGGCGTTGCGCATCTTCGTCGGCGGATAGTCCATCGAGCCGGAGCAGTCCACCATGATCACCACGGCTGCGTCGGCCGAGCCGCCGCCCCGGGCGTACTGGCCCGGGGCGGCGACGGGAGCCGTGATCGGTATCCCTCCGGTCGTCCCGCCGCCGGTCGAGGTCACCGTGACGATCGCGTTGACCTCACGGCCTCCCTCCGGGAGGTACTCGTTCTGATAGACGTCGACCGAGAACCGCGGCGCTTGGGACTTGGAGAAATTGGCCATCTGATCCGCTCCTTGGCGCTCCACAGGGACGTACGGACATGGCATCGTGCCGCGAGAGCGTGAGCGGAGTGATGGCGTCCGGCCGTCGCCCCCGGGCCGGAGCCCGTCCCCCTCGGGCCGTCAGGCGGATCCTGCCCCGCCCGGCGCGGCGGGGAACGGCACCACGGCCACTGTTACGTTGTCGTGGCCCCCGCCGTTGAGGGCGTGGCCCACCAGGACCCGCGCACTCTGCAGCGGCCGGCCCCGGGCGTCCGGCGGCACCGCGCGGGCCATCTCCTCCGCCGACTCGGCGTAGTTCCACAGCCCGTCGGAGCACACCACCACGACCCCCGGCCGGTCGGGCTTGAACGAGGCGGTGTGCGGCTCCAGTTCGTAGGCGTCCGCACCGAGCCAGCCGGTGATGGCGTGCGCCCGCTCGTCCGCGTACGCCTCGGCCTCCGACATCAGCCCCGCCGCCACCATCTGGGCCGCCCACGAGTCGTCCTCGGTGAGCCGGGCGGGCTGAGTCGCCCGGTCGTCGGGCACCCAGTAGACGCGGCTGTCGCCGATCCATCCGACGGTGAGCATGTCGCCGGTGACCACGGCGCTGACGATGGTGCAGGCCGGAGCGTTCTGATGGCGCTGGGGCTCCTCCTGCGGGACCGGCGCGGCGGTCTCCGCGGCGAGCGCGGTGACCGCGTCGGCCGCGGCCACGATCGCCTCGTTCATGGCCTGCTTCGGGTGGGCGCCGCGGGGGAGCGAGGTGAGCAGCGACGCTTCCGCCGCGTGGGCGGCCGCGGCTGACGCGTCGTCGGGGCGGGTGGCCGAGGAGACCCCGTCGCAGACCACCGCGACGACGGCCGGTGAGCCGTCCGGGAGGGCCGCGGTGGCCACCGAGAACGCGTCCTCGTTGCGGTGGTGGCGCAGCCCGCGGTCACTGGCCGCGGCGACACCCGCCAACTCCCGCTCCATATGGTCGCGCTCACGCGCCTGCGCGTGCCCGCAGTGCTCGCAGTATCCGTCCCTGTCGATGGTGCCCTCCTGGCACGCGGCGCACCGGGGGCGGCTGTCGCCGCCGGACAGCCGGGGATCCGCCCCGGCGCCGGTGCCCGCGCTCGCTGCCGTGCCTGTACTGGTGTGCGTTTGAGTGTGCGGGGGCGGGCCGGCGGGTGCGCCGGCGGGGGTGGTCGGTTGTGTGGCGGGCGCTGCCGGGCCCGGCGGGGGTGGCGCGTCGAGCGCCGCCGCGGTCCGCGGGTCCACCGGGGCCGGGGCAGCCAGCCGGTAGTCCTCCGGCTCCTGCCGTGCGGACGGCACGGCGGCCGACAAGTCGGCCCCGCACCCGCCACAGTAGTTGTCTCCCGCCTCCAGCGGCTCTGCACAGGTCGGGCAGGCTGACAGCTGGGGCAGCTGTGGCATCTGCGACATCGATCACACCCACGTCCTGGGGCGGTAGCGGTTGGCCCGCTCCACCAGTTCGATCCTTTCCTCGCCGCGCTGCGCGAGCCTGGCGAGTACCCGGTACGAGCGCTCCAGTCCGAACCGCAGCCCGCGCTCGTCCAGGCTGCTGCCGAGCAGCGGCGGCCGGGCCTGGCCCGGCGGCGCGCCGCTGCTGCCGGACAGTACCCAATCCAGCGCAATGCCCAGGACTTCCGTGCACAGCCGCTCGCGCCGCACCGCGTCGAGGCCGAACTCGCCCAGCCGCTCCACCTGGAGGGCTGCCGCCGTCAGATCGGCGAACAGCGCCTCCCGCGCGGCACGCTGGCGCAGCCGGGACCGGACCGCGGCTACCCGGGCCGCCGTGTAGTGGATCGACGACTCCGGAATCGACTCCAGCACCCGCACCGCCTCCGCCCGGTCCCCGGAGCACAGCCGGACCCGGGCCAGCCCGAACGCGGCGCTCACGAAGCTCGGATCGGTCGTCCACACGAGCCGGTAGTACTCTGCCGCGTTGTCCAGCTGGCCCAGCACCTCGGCGCAGACGCCGAGCGCCAGCTTCGGCGCGGGCTCCCCGGGGAACGCGTCGTAGATGGCGTCGAAGGACAGCGCGGCCGTCTCGTGGTCGCCGATGGCCAGCGCGTGCACCCCCCGGTACCAGACGATCCGCCAGTCGTCGCGGTACGCGGCCTCCAGCCCCGTCAGCGCGACGCCCGCCTCCTGCGCCTGCCCCAGCTCCAGCAGGGCGCGCACCCGGCGCAGCCGCAGCTCGGGCGAGTCGACCGGCGCGGTGTGCAGCGCCGCGCCGACCTCGGCGGGCGGGGCGGACAGCAGCCCGGCCAGGAAACCGGCGTTGGGATCGGACGGATCCACCAGCGGCACGGGCAGGGCGAGGGCGGTGGCCCGGGTGTCCAGCGACGCGATGGCGGGCAGCGGCAGGGCCGGCGGGCCCTGCGGCGGTACGGGGCCGCCCGGCGGCGCGCCCCGGTCCGCGGTCCGCCCGCCCAGCAGGGACGGATCCTGGCCCTGCTCGGCGAACAACGCCGTGTCCACCACCCGGGTCTCCGGCCCGAAGAGCGTCGACAGCGCCGGCCGGGGCCGCCCGGTCTGCAGCGCCACGGCCTCCCGCAGTACGCCGGTCAGCTGGTCGGACATCTCCTGCGCGGAGGAGAACCGGCGCTCCGGGTCGGGGTCGGTGGCCCGCACCAGCAGCCGGTAGAACGACTCGTACCGCCGGAAGACCTCGATGTGCTCGGGGTCCGGGAGGCTGTCGACGAAGACGTTCGTATAGCCCTGGAAGTCGAAGGTGAGCACCGCGAGCGTGCGGGCCACCGTGTACAGGTCGGAAGCGACCGAGGGACCCTGCTCGGCGACCTCCGGGGCCTGGTAGCCGACCGTGCCGTAGATGGCGCTGTCCTCGTCGTCCAGCCGGCGGACCGCGCCCATGTCGATGAGCTTGAGCTGATCCTGCTGCTGTATGGCGTTGTCGACCTTGAAGTCGCAGTAGAGCAGGTTGCGGCTGTGCAGATGACCCAGGGCCTCCAGCGCCTCGATCCCGTACGCACACGCCTGCTCGACCGCCAGCGGATCGCGCCTGCCGTCCGGGGTGCGCCGCTCGTTGGCGATGTCCTTGAGGGACTTGCCGCCGACGTACTCCATGACGATGTAGCCGTCGAGGCTGCCGGTGTTCTGGTCGAGGTGCTCGACGAAGTTGTAGATCCGGACGATGTTGGAGTGCTCGATCTCGGCGAGGAAGCGGCGCTCGGACACCGCGGCCGCCAGCGCCTCCTCGTCACCGGTGTCCAGCAGGCCCTTGAGCACCACCCAGCGGTCCGACACCGCACGGTCGATGGCCAGATAGACCCAGCCGAGCCCGCCGTGCGCCAGACAGCCGGCCACCTCGTACTGCCCGTGCACGATGTCGCCGGGGCCGAGCTTCGGCACGAACGAGTAGGGGTGACCGCACTTGGTGCAGAAACCCTCGGTGCGGCCCGGCCGGTCGCCGCGCGCGCGGCCCACCGGCGCCCCGCAGTCGCCCCGGCTGCAGAACCGCTTCCGCTCCGGCACCTCGGGGTTGGCCAGGACCGCCGTCCGCGGATCGGGGCGCGGCACCCCCGGGACGCTGACCAGGCCCGCACCCAGCGCGTTCCGCCCCGAGGCGGCCGAGGAGGAGCCGGAGCCGCGCACCGAGACCGAACGCGAGGAGCGCCCGGAGGAGGTGCGGGACAGCCGCCCGGACACCGAGCGCCGGGACGACGACGACCGGGATGGCCGGGACGCACGCGAGGAGGAGCGGGCCGACGACGAGCGGGACGGGCCCGAGCCGCGGCCTCCGCCGCCCGCGACGCCGGTGGGCGGTGAACTCACCATGCCCTGCGGGGAGACCACCGGGGCCATCCCGCAGGTGTCGCAGTACAGCTCGCCGCCGCCCACGTCCTCGTACGCCCCGCCGCAGTCGCGCCGCTGACAGGTGACCGTGTCACTCATACCGCTCCCCCTCGCTGCCGTGCTCGGCGGCGCCGTGACCGGCGGTGTCCTGCTGCCGGGGCACCAGCGCCTCGGCGGCCGCCCGCTGGTAGCGCAGGACCGCCTGCTCGGCGACGCGCAGATCGCACGGGGCGCTCCACAGCATCCGGCGCGCCGCGTCGTACCGCTCCACCAGCAACGGATCCTCCGCCATACCGTGCTGGGCGACCTTCGCCTTGTACGCGTCCAGCCGGCCGCGCAGCTCGGCGCGGACCGCGAGCGGCGCGGTCACCGCCGTCAACGACTCGCGGGCGCGCAGCAGTTCGTCGTCGGCGCGCTGCTCCAGGCTCTCCAGCAGCGGGGAGAGCCGGTGCCACTGGGCGCGCCGGCGGTAGTCCGCGGCCGTGACCAGCTGCTCGTGCAGGGCGGTCGGCGGGCCGCTGACCGCGGGCACCTCGGAGGCCGCGATCTTCGCCAGCACCTCACCGCGTGCCTGCCGGGCCTCCGCGAGGGTGCGGTCGGCGCGGGACAGCACATCGCGCAGCCGCATCAGACGCCGCTCCGCGTCCTGCCGGACGTCCAGGACGGCCTCGATCTCGCGCCGCACGTCGTCCAGCGCACGGGCGGCGCGGTCGTAGCGGACGGTGTCCGGGCTGCCGCCGCCGGGCGCCGAGCTGCCGGCGGCCGGTTTCCAGAAGGCGAGCGGATCGGAGACCACCTCGGCGCGCAGCGCGGTCAGCTCGGCGGTGATCTGCTCCAGATCGTCGCCCGAGGGGTGATCCCCGGGCCGCACCCCGACCGAGTGGGCGAGCGAACGGGTGCGGTGCAGCTCGGCGGAGAGCATGTCGATCCGGGCGGGCAACGCGGACCACACGGCGTCGGCCGTGACGATGACGTCCAGCGCCTCGGCATACCAGCGGTTCATCCGGTCGACCAGCCGCTCCAGGCTCAACTGCTCGCTGAGCAGCGGCGATCCGGTGATGGTGGCGGTGCTGGGCAGGGTGATACCGGGGCCGCGCAGCAACTCGGTCAGCTCGGCCAACTCGCCCGGGGTGGACCAGCGGTGTCGGGAGCGCACCTCGCGGGCGCGCTGGAGGGCGTCCGTGTACGCGTCGAAATAGCTCCACAGAAGGGAGATGGCCTGCTCGGTGGTGGCCCACCGGTCCTTGGTGACGCCCGTCAGCTCGGCGCCCTCGAGCAGCCTTCTGCCCGCGTGGTCCTGGAGGGCGAGCAGCGACGTCTCGATCGCCTCGTGCTCGGCGCCGAGCCTCGCCAGCGCACGGTCCACCTCTTCGCGGCCCATGGCCGGCCCCTCGGGTGTCCCCGCGGTGCCGGGGAAGGGTCCCGGGACCCCCATCGATCACCTCTCCGAGTCCGTGTCCGTATCCGTCAGGCGTGATCCGTCTGCCGTCTGCCGTCTGCTGCGACATCCCTACGCGTATGAACCGGGCGCTAATCCTTGCCGGTCCGTGATGCTCGGCTCCCCGCCGGTCGTCGGCTCCTTGTGCCCTCTGGTTCTTGGCTCCTCAATTTCTGGCCCTTCTAGTCCTTGGCCCCTCTAGTCCTTGTACATGGGATCCGGAGGTGCCGGGTTCCGCTGTGTCCTGCCGAAATCGTCCGCGAGCCAGGTGCGGTAGGCGCGCTGCCAGGGACTGGCGGCGCCGCCTCTGCGGTAGTCCTCCAGGACCTTGTTGACCCGGCGTACCAGGTCGTCGTCGTTCTTGTTCATCGCCACGCCGTACAGCTCGTCGGTGAATCGGGGGCCGACCAGCTTGACGGAGGGGTCCTGGGCGGCCTGGCCAGCCGCCAGCGCATTGTCCGTGATCACCGCGTCCACCTGACCCATCTGCAGCCTGACCAGGCAGTCCAGCTGGTTGGGAACGGGCTTCACCTTGATCGCGCCGAGTGCCTTGGCGCCCTTTTCCGGCTCGTCCAGCACGGCCTCGGCGGTCGAACCCTGCGCTGTGCAGACCCTCTTGCCGCGCAGGGTCGAGTTGTAGCCGGTGATGGACGAGCCGTCGGGGACCAGCACCTGCTGTCCGGCCTGGAAGTAGGCGGTGGAGAAGGCCACGTCCTTGATCCGGTCGCAGTTGATGGTCATGGTGCGCACCACGATGTCCACCTTGCCCTGCTGGAGGGCCTTGATGCGCTGACTGGTCGGAATGGTGCGGTAGATGACCGCGTCCGGATCGCCGAAGATGTCCTTGGCGATCGCGCGCACGAGGTCGATGTCGAACCCGGTCAGCTCACCGGTGGCCGGGTCGCGATAGCCCCAGCGGTAGCTGTTCTGGTCGACGCCCGCGATCAGCTTGCCGACCTTGTGCCCATGGATCTTCCGTTCCTTGATCCGCTTGATGGCCGGGCCGCTCGCCCCTGAGGGCCGCAGGCTCGCCTCCGGCTTCTCGCAGCTCTCCGCCGCCGCCTCGGAACCGGCGCCCATGCCGTGTGGCCCCACGTGGGATCGGTCGGACGGCTGGGACCGCGGGGCGTCGCTCCCGCCGTCCACCAGCGCGGGCACCATGATGGCCGTGGTCACCCCGAGGGCGCACACCACCGCGGCGACGCCCGAGCGCAGTCGCGCGGAACGTGGTCGTGTCGGTCGCATGTCTCTTCCCCCCATCGCCGTCACCGGTACTCCGACAGCCTGCGGCCTATGCCCAGGACCGCGCCCGCCGCGCCCAGCGCCGCCAGCACCCCGGCCCCGACCGCCATCCCGGTGAACGCCCCGCGCCCGCCGTCGGCCGCCTCCTGGAACTGCCGCTGCTCATGGCCCAGCGCCTTCGCCAGCTCGTCGTCCACCCGGTCGAAGGACTCGCCCGAGCTGTCCTTGGCGCCGATGACCTTCTCCAGCGCCTCCTTGTAGTCGCCCGCGTCATCGGCGCTGCGCGCCGCCTTGTGGCGGGCCTGCCACGCGCGGACCGCCGTGGTGGCCGCCTCCACCGGCTCCCGGCCGCCGCCGTCGTCCGCGAGATCATGCGCCCGGTCCAGCAGGCTGCCCCCGGCGGGACGGTCGCCGGATCCGCTGCCGACGAGCCCGGCCATCCGGGAGGCGTAGCTGACCTCGTAGGCGTCCTTGCCCTTGTTGGCGCCGTCCTTGTCGACGACGACCGCGCCGCGCGCGACCAGCGTCAGATTCTCGTCGGCGCGGGCCCGCAGCGAGGCGATCCGCGCCTCGTTGAGCACCCGCAGGGACTTCGCCCCATGGTCGTCGGACTCGTTCAGATCGGCGCGGGCGAGGGCATGGCCGGCCACCAGCCACACCAGCACCACCGTGGCGGCGGCGGACGCGCCCAGCAGACCGTGGTTGAACACCCGGTTGGTCCGCCGGTAGTTACGGCGCTGGGCCCAGCCCAGGGCGGCCAGCGCGACCACGCCCACCCCTATCGCCGCCCATGGCCAGGACTTCGCGTCCCCGTAGTCCTCGCCGAGCCGGGCGGTCTCCGCCTCGTACAGCCGGTCGGCGGCGGGCAGCAGCCGGGTGCGCATCGTGTCGTTCGCATACCGCAGATACGCGCCGCCCAGCGGCAGCCCCTGGCGGTTGTTGGCTCGCGCGGACTCGACCAGCCCCGTGTAGACCGGCAGCAGTTGGCTGATCTTCCGTATCTCGGCGCGTGCCGAGGCCGAACCCTCCGTGTTCGCCGCGGCGCGCACCAGCAGCTCGGACGCGGTGTCGATGTCCCGCTCATACCGCCGACGGACCGCGGCGGGCTCCTGGCCGCCCGCGAGGAAGCCGCTCGCCGCCGTGGTGTCGGCGTCGGCCAGCGAGCGATAGATCCGGGCGGCATCCGCGCTCAGCGGCTGGCTGTGCTCGGCCACCGCGTCGGCCGCGGTCTCCCGGTCGGAGACCTGCCAGGCCGTCACCGCCCCGAACGCCACCACCAGCGCGGCCAGCACGGCTCCGATGATCCGCAGCCGCCCGGGCTCGGTCGTGGCACCGGCCCGCAACCGGTCCACGCCCTCTCGCCACGCGGTCCGCGGCGGGGCCGCGGGCGCGGGCGGCGGCGCGGGTCTGCCGGTGGTCGACAGGTGTGACACAAGACCTCCCCCTTGGTCCGGACCCCACGGTCACTGTCCGCAGAAGTATGGACCGCGCCCCCCGCCAAGGTCACCGGTCTTGCCTGGATCTTGCTCGGACCGCGATCTTTCCTCCCCACTCTGATTACGCTCCGGAAGGACCCCCGGTTCCCATGTCGTCACCGTCAGTTTCCGTGACGCCCGTTCGCACACGCTGCGTTCGCGTGCCCTGAGCCCGCGCATCCTCGTCGTAGTGTCCGCGCAGCCGGGCGTGCGCCGCGGGTGGCGCGCCGGTGCGGTCCAGGCCGAGCAGCGCCGCACCGAGCACGGGCGGGGCCGTGACGACCCGGGGTGCGGCCTTCGGGGCGCGCCCCGCGAGGAGTTCGCGGACCCGGTCGTCCAGCTGCGGATGCCGGGCCGCGAGCACCCCGCCGCCCAGGATCACCGGCGTCTCCTCGGCCAGCAGGCCCAGCCGGGTCAGCGCGACCGTGGCCATCGTGACCACCTCCTCCGCCTGGCGGTCGACGATCGCGCGCGCGACCGCGTCGCCGCCCGCGGCCACCGCGAAGAGCACCGGCGTCAGCGCATAGCGGTGGGACGGCTCCAACCGCCCCAGGTGGACGGCCTCGATCAGCTCGTACATCGTGGTCAGGCCGAAGTGCGCGGGGAGGGCGCGGGCCAGCTCGGTCGGTTCGCCCCGGCCGTCCTCCGCGCGCGCCGCCCACCACAGCGCCTCCTCCGACAGGAAGCCCCCGCCGCCCCAGTCGCCGGAGAGCCGCCCGATGGCGGGGAAGCGGGCGGTGCGCCCGCCGTGGCCAAGACCGGCGCAGTTGATGCCGGCGCCGCAGACGACGGCGACGCCGGTCGGCTCGCCGTCGTCCGCGACCCCGGCCCGCAGCAGCGCGAAGATGTCGTTGGCGACCGTGAGGGTGTCGCCCCAGCCGCGGCCGGTCAGCGCCTCCGTCAGCTGCTCCTCCTCGCTCGGCAGATCGACGTTGGCCAGGCACGCGGAGACGTGCCCGACCCGCGGCGGGCCGGAGCCACCGGCCCGCCGCGCCGCTTCCTCCACCAGCCGCGCGAGCCCGCCGACGGCCCGCTCGGTGCCCACGACGGGCGGCCGGAAGCCGCCGCCGCGGGCCGTGCCGAGCACGGTTCCGTCCGGGCCGACCAGCGCGACGTCGGTCTTGCTGTTGCCCGCGTCGATCGCCAGCACGGACGGCCGCCCCGCGGTGGAGGCGGTGGAGGCCGGTGCGGAACCGGCCGGTTCGGACTGCGTCAGGCCCACGCCAGGTGCTCCCGGTTGTGCGCGATCAGGTCGTCGGTCAGCTTCTCGGCGCAGTCGATCTGGCCGATGAGGGGGTGGGAGAGCAGCGCCTGGAAGACGCGCTCCCGCCCGCCCTTCAACGCTGCCTCCAGCGCCAGGTGTTCGTACGCCGTGACATGGGCGACCAACCCGGCGTACAGCGGCTCCAGGGGGCGTACCGGGAGCGGCTTCGCGCCGTGAGCGTCCACGGTGGCCGGGACCTCGATCACCGCGTCGTCGGGCAGGAAGGGCAGGGTGCCGCCGTTGAACGCGTTGACGATGCGGACCTCCCCGCTGTCGCGCAGCAGCGACGAGGTCAGATCGACCGCCGCCTCCGAGTAGAACGCGCCACCGCGCCGGCTCAGCAGCTCCGGCTTCTCGTCGAGCGCGGGGTCGCCGTACATCTCCAGCAGCTCGCGCTCGATCGCCGCGACCTCCGCCGCCCGCGACGGCTTCGTGCGCAGCTCCCGTACGACGGCGTCGTGCTGGTAGTAGTAGCGCAGGTAGTAGGACGGGACGACGCCCAGCCGGTCCACCAGGTCGCGCGGCATCCGCAGATCGTCGGCGATCGCCGCACCGTGCTCGGCGAGCAGCTTGGGCAGCACGTCCTCGCCGTCCGGCCCGCCGATGCGCACCGACCGCTCCCAGGTGAGGTGGTTGAGGCCGACGTGCTCCAGCGTCACGTCCCCGGGCGCCACGTTCAGCAGCTTCGCGAACTTGCGCTGGAAGCCGATGGCGACGTTGCACAGGCCGACGGCCCGGTGCCCGGCCGTCAGCAGCGCCCGGGTCACGATGCCGACCGGGTTGGTGAAGTCCACGATCCACGCGTCCGGGTTGCGGCGGCGCACCCGCTCCGCGATGTCCAGCACCACCGGGACGGTACGCAGCGCCTTGGCGAGCCCACCCGCGCCGGTGGTCTCCTGGCCGACGCAGCCGCACTCCAGCGGCCAGGTCTCGTCCTGGTTGCGCGCGGCCTGGCCGCCGACGCGCAACTGGAGGAGCACCGCGTCGGCGCCGTCCACGCCCGCGTCCAGGTCGTCCGTCCAGGAGATCTTCCCGGGATGGCCCTGCCTGGCGAAGATCCGGCGGGCGAGCCCGCCGACCAGCTCCAGCCGGTCCGTGGCCGGGTCGACCAGGACCAGTTCCTCCATGGGGAGCACATTCCGCAACCGGGCGAACCCGTCGATGAGTTCGGGGGTGTAGGTGGACCCGCCCCCCACGACTGCGAGTTTCAACCCTTGACTCCTGTCAGTGTGACGCCTTCGACGAAGGCTTTCTGAGCGAAGAAGAAGACGATGATGACGGGGGCCATGACCAGCAGTGTCGCGGCCATGGTCAGATTCCAGTTGACGCTGTGCGCGCTCTTGAAGCTCTCCAGCCCGTAACTGAGCGTCCAGGCGGCCGGGTTCTGCGCGGCGTAGATCTGCGGGCCGAAGTAGTCGTTCCAGCAGTAGAAGAACTGGAAGAGCGCGACGGCCGCGATGCCCGGCTTGGCCATCGGAACGATGATGCGCAGCAGGGTACGGAACTCCCCGCAGCCGTCGACCCTCGCCGACTCCAGGTACTCCCGTGGAATCGTCAGCAGGAACTGGCGCAGCAGGAAGATGGAGTACGCGTCGCCGAAGGCCATCGGGATGATCAGGGGCCACAGCGAGCCCGACAGGTGGAATTGCTGGGCCCAGACCAGATACATGGGCACTACGATGACCTGCGGCGGAAGCATCATCGTCGAGATGACCAGGAGCATGGCGGTACGGCGGCCACGGAAGCGGAACTTGGCGAGCGCGTACGCGACCGGGATGGACGAGCAGAGCGTGAACAGGGTGCCGAGCACCGCGTACATCAGCGAATTGCGCCACCAGTCGAGAAAACCGGGGGTCCGGAAGACGTCGGCGTAATTCGACCAGTGCCATTCGGTGGGCCACAGGGCGCCGCTCATCGCCTGCTCGTCGCTCATCACGGCGGTCAGGAAGACGAAGACGAACGGCAGCAGGAAGAAGAGCGCCGCGGCGATGGCGACCGTGTGCACGGCGATCCAGTGGAGCGCGGCGCGGCGGCGGGCGGCCGGGGCGGGGGAGGGCCGGGTGTGGGGACGGACGGGTGCGGAGGGTGCCGTGAGGGTGGTGGTTGCGGTCATGGCGGACGGTCCTCTCAGTCCTCGGCCGACAGCAGGCCGGCGCGCCGGCGCATCAGCAGCGTCGTCACTGCCATCGCGATCGCGAAGAGCACGAGCGAGAGCACGCAGGCGGCCCCGGTGTTGAAGTTCTGGAAGCCGAGCGAGTAGACGAGCTGCGGCACGGTGAGGGTGGAGTGGTCGGGATAGCCGGGCTGGATGACCGAACCGGGCCCGATGCTGACGCCGGAGGCGAGCTTTCCGGCCACCAGCGCCTGGGTGTAGTACTGCATGGTCTGGACGACACCCGTCACGACCGCGAACATCACGATCGGGGTGATCGACGGCCAGGTCACATAGCGGAACTTGTGGAGCGCGTTCGCGCCGTCCAGGTCGGCCGCCTCGTACTGGTCCTTCGGCACGTCCAGCAGTGCCGCCATGAAGATGACCATGAGGTCGCCGATGCCCCACAGGGACAGCAGGACGAGCGACGGCTTGGCCCACGTCGGGTCGTTGAACCAGTTGGGGGCGGAGATCCCGATCGATCCGAGAATGTCGTTCACCGGGCCGGTGCCGGGATTGAGCAGAAAGACGAAGGCGACGGTGGCCGCCACCGGGGGAGCCAGATACGGAAGGTAGAACGCGGTGCGGAAGAAACCGACCCCGGCCTTGACCTTGGTGACCAGAAGACCGATGCCGAGACCGAAGACGACCCGCAGCGCGACCATCACCACGACCAGCCAGAGCGTGTTCCACAGCGCCGGGCCGAACAACGGCATCTGCTCGAACACGTACCGCCAGTTCCGCAGCCCCACAAAGGTCGGGGCCTCGATCTGGTTGTAGTGCATGAACGAGAAATAGACGGTGGCGACCAGCGGATAGCCGAAGAAGACGGTGAAACCGACCAGCCAGGGGGAGAGGAAACCGAGGGTGCGCAGCCGCTCGCGCGCGGCCTTGCGGCGCAGGGCGGGGGAGTTCGTCACTGTGGCCATGTCGCGCTCCGTCAGTTCTGGGCCTGGAGATTGTCGGCGTCGATTTCCTTGTCGAGTTCCCGCAGGCCCTTGGCCAGGTCGTGCACCTTGCCCTCCTCGACGCCGTAGGAGAAGTCCTGGAGGGAGACCACGTACTGGCCGCCGTTGATCGAGGCGGGCAGGGCGGTGCTGTATCGGTTCTGCGCGATGTCCAGGAAGGCGCGGAAGGTGGGGTCGGGATCGAGCCTGGGGGAGGCGAGTGCGGCCTTGGTGGACGGTACGTTGTGGATGGCGTTGGCGAAGGAGACGACCTGGTTCGTGTCGGCGGTCAGGAACTTCACCAGTTCCCACGCCGCGTTCTGGTGTTTGCTGCTGTGCCCTATGCCGACCACCGTTCCGGTGAGATAGCCCCGGCCGTATGTCTCGGGCTGGTCGTCGGGCACCGGCAGGGGAGCGGTGCCCCACTTGAATTTTGCGCCCTTCATGTAGAGGCCGCGCCATTCGCCGTCCATGTGCATGGCCAGCTTCCCGGTGAGAAAGGCGTTCTGGGAGGACATCTCGTCGCCGAAGGACGTACGGAACTTCTCCAGCGGGCCGTAGCCGCCCTGGCTCCGTACCAGATCCCGGGTGGTGGCGAAGAAGTCCTTGGCGGCGCTTCCCTTCGCCAGCCGCGCCTTTCCGTCCTTGCCGAAGTAGGTCGGGCCCCACTGGGCGAAGAGGCGGTCCGGGCTGTTCTGGTAGAGCCGGAAGTTCGGCATGAAGCCGACCCGCTCGTAACCGCCGTTCTTGGTGCGCTTGGTGAGCTTGACGGCGTCCCGCTTCAGCTCCGACATGGTGCGCGGCGGCCGGGAGATTCCGGCTTCCCGGAACGCGTCCTTGTTGTAGTACATGCCGTACGCGTCGGCCAGCAGCGGCAGCGCGCACTGGTCGCCGTCGTAGCTGGTGTAGTCCAGCAGAGTCTTGGGGAAGACCTTGTTCTTGTCCATTCCGGTCTTCTTCATGAACGGGTCCAGGTCCGCCCACATCCCGGACGAGCAGTACTGTCCGACATTGTTGGTGGTGAACGACGAGGCGACGTCCGGAGCGTCGTTCCCGCCGGCCCGCAGCGCCTGGTTCAAGGTGGCGTCGGTGACGTTGCCGGTGATCTTCACCTTGATGTTGGGATGGATTTCCTCGAACCGGGCGATGCTGGCATCGATCGCCTTGACCTCCTTCTTCTCCGACCAGCCGTGCCAGAACTTCAGCGTGACGGGTTTGGTCGGATCGTCGGTCGCGCTGCCGGTGCTGGGATTGGCGCATCCGGTCAGCAGCAGGGCACCGGCGCTCAGTACCGAGACGAGGACAGCCGGCATTCGGGGCATGGGGATACTTCCTTTACTGCGGGGGACGGCAGGGGAAGCGGCGGTGCGGGCGCCGGATGAGAAAAGGAGCTCGGCCCGAACAAGGTTCAGGCGGGAACGGTTCAGGCGGGAACGGTCATTCTCATGCGGTGTCGAAAACGGTGTTACGGGCATCGGTGACCGCCTGACGCAGCGCGCCGATGAGTATCGGGTCCCCCTCGATATCGCTGATCCGCAATTCCGGCCGGGGCAGCGCGAGCCCCGTCAGCTCGGTCTCGACCAGCTCGCGCAGCCGCTCCCCACCGGCCTGCGCGACCTCCCCCGACAGCACCACCAGCTCCGGGTCGACCACCGCGACGACGGAGGCGAGCCCGGTGGCCAGCCGCCGGGCCAGCTCGGTCAGCACCTCGTCGCCCGCCCCCGGGGTGCGCAGTGCGGCGGTCAGCGCCTTGGCGGCCGTGGGTGCCTCGATGCCGTGCTCCCGGGCCAGTTCCACGACGGCGGGACAGCCGACCAGCTTCTGGAACCCGCCGCCGCCGTCCGGCGCGGCCGCGGCGTCCGGCCCGCCGCGGGCGAGCGGCGCCCCCGGCAGCGGCATGTAGCCGATCTCCCCCGCTCCGCCGGTGGCCCCGCGCAGCAGCGTGCCGCCGAGCACGATGGCCGCGCCGACCCCCTCGTCGGCCCAGACGAGGGCGAAGTCGTCGAAGTCCTGGGCGGTGCCGTGGTGCTGTTCGGCGACGGCCGCCAGATTGACGTCGTTCTCGATGACGATCGGGGTGTGCAGCACCTCGGCCAGCTCGTCCCGCAGGGCGCGCGACTGCCAGCCGGGCAGATGCGGTGCGTAGCGCAGGGTCCCGGTGCGCGGGTCGAGGGCGCCGGGGGTGCCGATGACGGTCCCGTGCAGGTCGGCCCGGTCGAGCCCGGCCGCGGCCAGGGCGCCGTCGACGGCCTCGGCCACCAGCTCCGCGGTGCGGCCGGTCAGGGACTCGTCGGTGGTGGGGGCGGTCACCCGGTGCTCGCCGACCACCTGGCCGGTGATGTCGGCGACGGCGGCGGTGATGCCCTCCTGGTCGACGGCGAGCGCCGCGACATGGGCGGCGGCCGGGTTGATCTCGTACAGCTGGGCGTTGGGCCCGGGCCGGCCGGTCACGTTGCCGGTCGGCCGGACAAGACCGGCGGACTCCAGGCGCGTCAGCAGTTGCGAGGCGGTCGGTTTGGACAGCCCGGTCAGCTCCCCGAGCCGGGTCCGGGTGAGCGGGCCGTGCGCGGCCAGCAGGTCCAGCGCGGCCCGGTCGTTCATGGCGCGCAGGACCCGGGGGGTCCCGGGGGTGCCGTTGGGGTTGCCGGGGGGTGGTGCGGCCATGGTGGTGCCCCGCCTCACTCTGTTAAGAAACTTTCCTATTGATGAAGAGGAAGGTAGGGCGCTTCCGGGGTGGCGTCAATGGGGGTGAGCATCCGGATTTGGCGTCTTCTTGGCGAAGACATGGACCTGGCATGGACAAGACACCGAGAGAGTGGCCTATCGACCATATGGATCATTCACAGGGGGCTACGTGAGATCCTCTTCTTTCGGTATACGCACGGCCTTGGTGATGGCAACGGCACTGCCGCTGGCCGCCGGTGCGCTCGTAGCGGGCATACCCGCCGCCCGGGCCGACTCCGCACCGTCCGACCGGGACACCCTGAGCGCGACCAAGCCCGGCTGGGCCACGGCGCGTTCGGACCGGGGTGCCGCCGCCGACAGCGGTAAGGTCACCGCGCGCGTCTACCTCGCCGGGCGGGACGCCAAGGGGCTCGCCGACTACGCGGCCGCCGTGTCCGACCCCTCCTCGCCCAGCTACCGCAGGTACCTGACGGCGCGGCAGACCCGGGCACGGTTCGGGCCGACCCGGCAGCAGACCGACGCCGTGACCACCTGGCTGCGGGGCTCAGGACTCACCGTCACCGGCCACAACCAGCACTACCTCTCGGTGACCGGTAAAGTGGCCGCCGCCGAGAAGGCGTTCGGCACCCAGCTGCACAACTACGCCAAGGACGGCAAGGTCTACCGGGCCCCGGCCAAGGCCGCCACCGTGCCCGCCTCGCTGGACGGCGCCGTCCTCACCGTCGTCGGCCTGGACAACGCGCCCAAGCGGGCGAAGCACATGGCCACCCAGGGGGAGACGCTGCCGCCGCCCGGAGCGGTCTTCAAGAACGCCGGGCCGTTCTCCAGTTACTACGGCTCCCGGACCGACAAGAGCCTGCCTTCCGCGTACGGCGCCAAGCAGCCGTACGCCGTCAAGGGCTACACCGGCAAGCAGTTGCGCGCCGCCTACGGTGCCAAGAGCCGCAACACCGGCAAGGGCGTGACGGTCGCCATCACCGACGCCTACGCCTCGCCGACCATCGCCGCCGACGCCGCCCGCTACGCGCGGAGCAACGGCGACCCCGGCTACCGCAAGGGCCAGCTGACGCAGGTGCTCCCCGCCGAGTACCGGCACACCGAGGAGTGCGACGCGAGCGGCTGGTACGGCGAGGAGACCCTCGACGTCGAGGCCGTGCACGCCCTGGCGCCCGCGTCCGACATCACGTACGTCGGCGGCGCGTCCTGCACGGACGACGATCTGCTGGACGCGCTCGCCAAGGTCGTCGACAACCGGCTGGCCGACATCGTCTCCAACTCCTGGGGCGATGTGGAGGCCCACCAGACCCCGGACCTCGCGCTCGCCTACGACCAGATCTTCCAGCAGGGCGCGGTCGAGGGCATCGGCTTCTACTTCTCCTCCGGCGACAACGGCGACAACGTCGCCTCCACCGGCACCAAGCAGGTCGACACCCCCGCCAACTCGGCGTGGGTGACGGCGGTCGGCGGCACCTCACTGGCCGTCGGCAAGGGGAACACGTACCAGTGGGAGACCGGCTGGGGCACCACCAAGTCCACCCTGACGGCGGACGGCGCCAACTGGAACTCCCTGCCCGGCGCGTTCACCTCGGGCGCCGGAGGCGGCACCAGCAAGACCGTGCCGCAGCCGTTCTACCAGCGCGGTGTGGTGCCCGACGCGCTCGCCAAGGCGAACGGCGGCAGCGCCAAGCAGCGCGTCACCCCGGACGTCGCGGCCGTCGCCGACCCCAACACCGGCTTCCTGGTGGGGCAGACGCAGACCTTCCCCGACGGTTCGCTCCAGTACGGCGAATACCGCATCGGCGGCACCTCGCTGGCCGCCCCGGTGATCGCCGGGGTTCAGGCGCTGGCCCAGCAGGCGGGCGGCGGACGGCCCCTCGGCTTCGCCAACCCGTCGCTGTACGGCCGGTACGGCACCGCCTCGTACCACGACGTGACCGACCATCCGCTGGGTGCCGGGGTCTCGCTCGGCGTGGTCCGGGTCGACTACGTCAACAGCCATGACGCCTCGGACGGCCTGGTCACCTCGCTGCGCAGCCTCGGCCGCGACAGCTCGCTGAGCGCGGTCGTGGGCTACGACGACGTGACCGGGGTGGGCACCCCGGCCGCCGGATACCTGGCGTCGTACGGGGCGCACCGGCGCTGAGCCGCCGCCTGGCGCTGAGCCGCCCGTCCTCTCACTTCGAGGGGGCGGGCGGTGTCGTCGTGGCGGGCGGCGTGAGGGGGCTGGCCGCCGCGGACTGCGGCGACTCCGGGTTGGCCAGTGCGGACGGCGCGGTCATGGACGCCGTCGGGTCGGCCGCGTCCGTCGCCAGGTTCGGCTCGGACGGGTGGCCGACCAGCTGGATGCCCGCCTCGTCCAGCGCCTTCTTGATCCGCCAGCGCAGCTCGCGCTCGACCCCGAGCGCCTTGCCCGGCATGGTCCGCGCCGAGACCTGGACGACCATGGAGTCCAGGTAGACCGCGGTGAGCCCCAGCACCTCGATCGGCTCCCACAGCCGCTCGTTCCACGGCTCGTCCTTGGCCATGTCCACTCCGACCTGGCTGATCACCGCGCGGACCCGGTCCAGGTCCTCGTCGGCGCGGATCTGGACGTCCACCCCGGCCGTCGCCCAGCCCTGGCTGAGGTTGCCGATCCGCTTGACCTCGCCGTTGCGGACGTACCAGATCTCGCCGCTGTCCCCGCGCAGCTTGGTGACCCGCAGGCCGACCTCGATCACCTCGCCGGAGGCCACCCCCGCGTCGATCGAGTCGCCCACCCCGTACTGGTCCTCGAGGATCATGAAGACTCCCGAGAGGAAGTCGGTGACCAGGTTGCGGGCGCCGAAACCGATTGCCACGCCCGCCACACCGGCGCTCGCGAGCAGCGGCGCCAGATTGATCTGGAGGGCGGAGAGGACCATCAGTCCCGCGGTCCCCATGATCGTGAACGAGGCGACCGAGCGCAGTACCGAGCCGATGGCCGCGGACCGCTGTCGCCGCCGCTCGACGTTGACCAGCAGTCCGCCGAGCGCGGTGCCGTTCCCGGCCGGGGTCGTGCGGTTCATGCGCTCTATCAGCTTGGTGATTCCCCGCCGTACGACGGACCGGAGCACAAACGCGATCACCAGGATCAGGGCTATGCGCAGCCCCACGCTGAGCCAGGTGGACCAGTTCTCCTCCACCCAGCCCGCAGCGTTGGTGGCGCTCCTGTGCGCATCGTCCAGCGTCGGGGTCGTGGGACGAGGCGTCGAGTCAGCGGCCAGAGCAGCGGACCAGAACACAGCGGAAACCCTTCGTGTGCGGCATGCCCGCGCGGCGCGCGGATGGCGCACGCGCAATTCCTTCACACAGTAGCGGGGCGCGGGAAAGCGCCGTTCCTGTGTTCGAGAGCACGCGAGCGCGCCGGGGGGCGCACGAAAGCAGGGGGACCGGCCTCAGCTCGCGGTTTCCGCCGCCGCCCGGGACCCGGTGATCGCCGGGGCGGACCCCGGACCGCCCGGGACCGTGATTCTTGCCACTCCGGCGAAGCTCTGGTGGGCCTCTGTGCAGTGTGCTCGGGTCGTATACGTGCGGTACGCGGAAATGCCTCTCAACCGTTAACCCGGTGATAGTGGCGTTCCGGCCAGGGTTCAGGGGAAACTGGGTGAGATCGTCCCGGCGCGAGCCACGCGCCGCCGGCGTACAAGGAGGCATCCGTGCCGCATGTCCTGGTCCTCAACGCGTCGTACGAGCCGCTCGGCGTCGTACCGCTCCGCCGCGCGCTCATTCTCGTCCTCAACGACAAGGCCGTCAGCCTCGAGGACTCAGGCGCCCTGATGCACAGCGCAACCCGCGCGATCCCCGCTCCCAGCGTCGTCAGGCTGAAGCGCTTCGTGAGGGTGCCCTTTCGCGGGCCCGTCCCGCTCACCCGCCGCGCCCTGTTCGCCCGCGACGGCGGCAGATGCGCCTATTGCGGTGGCGTCGCAACCAGCGTCGATCACGTCATCCCGCGCAGCCGTGGCGGGCAGCACACCTGGGAGAACGTGGTCGCCGCCTGCCGCAGGTGCAATCACGTCAAAGCCGACCGGCACGTCGCCGAGATCGGCTGGCGGCTGCGCCATCAACCCGCGCCGCCGTCCGGCCTCGCCTGGCGCATCATCGGCACCGGCCATAGGGACCCGCGCTGGCTGCCATACCTGGAGGCATTCGGCGCGGACGACGCGATGGCCCGGATCGACGGCAAATCCGCCTGAGATACCGGGCTGGTGCTTTTTCAGGGCTCGGTTCTCCCCTCAGCCGGCCGCTGGGGGAGAACCGAGAGGTTTTTCAGCCCTTGCCCTTCTCCACCGCGTACGCCGCGACCGACCAGAGCGAGTAGCCGAAGCGGGTGCCGCGCTCGATGCCCTGGATCCGGACGAACCGGGTGTCCGGGGCGTCCACCCCCACCATCTCCCGGCCGCCCTTGCCGTCGGTGACGGTCGCCGCCGTACGCCAGGTGCGGCCGTCGGCCGAGACCTGGACCCGGTAGCGCGAGGCGTACGCGTCCTGCCAGCGCAGATCGAGCCGCCCGAGGTGGGTCGGGCGGGCCAGTTCGAGCTGGAGCCACGCGCCGTCCTCGGCGGGGGAGGACCAGCGGGTCCCGGAGTCGCCGTCGACGGCCGCGGACGCCGGGAAGTCCGGGGTCTCGTCGCCGGACGAGGTCGCCTTCGTGCCCTTCGCGCGGGCCAGGTCGGGGCCGCTGGTGCGGGGCAGGGCCCGGACGCTCAGCATGCGCTGCTCGGACCCGAAGCGGACCGGGACGGCGTACGTGCCCGGCTTGGTGTCCTTGTCGACCGACATCTCGATACGGGCGGTTGCCGTGGCCCCGCGCGGGGCCGTCACCCCCTCGGGGGCCCGGGCCGTGATGCCGCGCGGGGTGCGCAGCGTGAGCTTGTCGTTCACATCGCCCGGGCGCAGTGAGGTCAGCTCGGCCTGGACGGTCGCCGACCGGCCGCCGACCTCGGCGTCCACCGATGCGCGCGACAGCCGCAGCTCGGCGGCCGGGGTGTCGGCGAACCAGGGGGCTATCTCGTGCACGGTGGGCGGGGTACTCCCCGCCGCCCAGCTGAGCCGGACCGCGTCGGCCCGTACGCCCTTGGCGCCGACCTGGGTGAAGCCGTCCGTGGCCAGCGCGCCGAGCCTGCGCCAGCCCTCGCCCGGCACATGGGCCTCGACGGTGCCCGAGCCCTCCGCTGACCGCCCGGTGAGCGCGGAGACCGACGACAGCGGGCGGGTGCGGCCGAAACGCACCGTGACCGGTTCGCCCGACGAGGCGACCGTGGTGGTCGCCTTGCCGTCGGCGGCCGCGTGGTCGGCCTCGTGGGTGCGGAGCCTCTCCTTGCCCGACCGCTTCACGCCGGACCAGTCGTCGGCCTGGGTCAGGGCCTTCTTCAGGAAGGGGTCCAGCACGTCCTTGCCCACCGTGACCCGGCTGTCCGAGATCTTCTCGCGCAGCCCCTCCACCGCCAGCCGGGCGGTCCAGGCCTTGTCGCCGTCGCCGTGCGCCTGGGCGGTGAGCATGTCCACCGCCCGGACGCCCGCGTCGCCGTAGCGCCCGAGCTGGTCGAGCCAGGGCCGTACGTCGTCGCCCAGCGTCCCGGACAGCCGCTCGGGGGCGTCGCGCATCGTGGCGAACGCCGCGCGCAGCCGGTCCGCCGCCCGGTCCAGCCGCTCCACGTCCGTACGGCCGACCGCCGACCAGAAGGCGTCGGTCAGGGGGCGCAGGTACGCGGACTCGTCGCCGCCGAGTACCGAGGACGCGTCGTTCCCGGCGAGCGCGTGCAGCGCCGCGCGGGTCCTGCCGTCCGGTCCGGCCAGGTCGTCGATGGCCGCCTGCCAGGACTCCTGGGGGCGGTAGCCGCGCGGGTTCCAGGCGAAGTCGGCCGCCGTGAACAGCGGGATGCGGGACGCGGTCGGCTGCTCCATGGCGTTGGCCAGCAGGGCGGAGGACTGCGTGGCCACGGCCGGGTCCCGGCCCGTGTAGGGGCCGAGGAAGATCCGGTCCTGGGCATAGTCGTTGACCGGGTAGTTGTCCATGGTCACCAGCCGGTGGCCGAAGGCGGACCGGGCGTCGGCCAGCTCACCGCCGGTGATCGTCCTGGGCACCACCCCGACGCCGGTCCAGGCCACCTCGACGGCGGTGTCCAGCTCGGCGGCCAGGGCGCGCCGGAAATCGGTGTCGCCGTCCTGGTAGTACTCGGTCGGCATCAGCGAGAGCGGGGCCGCGTCCGGATGGCGCCCGGCGAGGTGGTGGGCGAGCGCGTTGGCCATCTTGGCCTGCGCCTTGGCGGCCGCCTCGGGGCCGGAGCCGAAGGTGTCGGCGTCCTTGCCGCAGTGCCACTCGCTGTAGCTGACGTCCTGGAACTGGAGCTGGAAGGAGCGCACCCCGAGCGCCCACATGGCGTCGACCTTCTTCAGCAGCGCCTTCAGGTCGCTGTCGGAGGAGAAGCACATCTCCTGGCCGGGGGAGACCGCCCAGCCGAGGGTCACGTGGTTGCTGCGGGCCCGGGTGGCCAGCTCGCGGAACTCCGCGCGCCGCTCGGCGGGGTACGGATCGCGCCAGCGGGCCTGGCGGTACGGGTCGTCGCCGGGCGCGTAGAGGTAGCGGTTCTGCTTGGTGCGGCCCATGAAGTCGAGCTGGGCCAGCCGGTCCCGCTGCGACCAGGGGGAGCCGTAGAAGCCCTCGGTGGTGCCGCGGACCGCCGTACCGGGCCAGTCGCGGACGGTGACCCCGGCGAAGGCCTTGGCGTCCTTGGCGTCCTGCCCGGTCCGCTGGACGAGCAGCTGGCGCAGCGTCTGGACGGCGTGGAAGAGGCCGTCCGGCCCGACGCCGTCCAGCGCGACCGTGGCGCGCCCGTCCACCCGGCCGGTGGCCAGCCGGTAGCCGCCGGACGGAAGGTCGCCGCGCTCCGGCGCCCGCAGCGCCCGTAACGCGCTCTGCGCGCCCTTGCCTCCGGCGTGCACCACGAGCCCGCGCGCCGGGGGCGCGCCGCCCGGGGTGGCCTCGTTGACCGTACGCACCCCCGCGTCGTGCAGCAGGGCGCGCAGCGCGTCCAGCGCGTACGGATCGGCGTCGCCGTCGGCGACCAGCGTGGCCTCGCTGGATATCGCCACATCCGTCCCCTGTGCGCGCAGCGACTGCGGCCGTGGCCAGACGGGCGGTACGTCCCCGGTGCTCTTCCGGTCCGGTGTGGAGGCCCCGGCGGTGCCGGGATCCACGGGCGCGGCGCTCGCCCCTTGGGCGCCGCCGAGTAATCCGCCGATGACCGCGGCCGCCATGGCCGTCGCCCCCACTGCCCTCGGCTTCTTCCCCCGGAAGTGCACGGCGTCTCCTCGATTCAGCTAGCTGGCCCCGTCGTATCGGCCGCAAAAGGCGCCAATCGGCGACGAGCCCACCAGTGCGCCGGTGAGAGTGTCAACGCGCTTGACCGAGCTGTCGGCAATGCCGCAAGCACGGTGGTGCCGACGGATGTGCGCCCCCTGCGGTCCGCCCCCCTGCGCGCCGTCGTGTCGCCTCCGCAAGTCTGACGGATGAAGGAGGGCTCTGTCCGTAAGCTCTGTGTTCCCGACCCCTCTCGGCCGCGAAATCGCCTGTCTCGCGGGTGTGATGTACGGCACGTCCGGGTGTCGTTTACGTCTGCGGCCGGATTGAGTGGGTAGGGCTCGTCATTGACACACTGCCGACACCCCACGGAGGTCCGTGTGGCCGCGTCAGCTCTTCTCCCCGCCGCCATGTCCAAACCCGTGCCCGAAGCCGTGCGCGAGCCGGACCCGTTCGCCGGGGTCTCCGACCCCGACTGCGGACTGTGCGGACTGAACGGCTTCGGGTCCGGTGTCGCCACCGAGGCGCCCCTCACCAGCGAACCCCCACTCGCCGACAACGTTCCCCTGACCAGCGAGCCCCCGCTCGCCACCGAACTTCCCCTGACCAGTGAGCCGGTCGCCGCCGGGGCCGGCGCGGGCGCAGCCATGGGGCCGATGGAGTACTGATGGGCAGAGCGCGGCTCGCCGAGCTGCACGGTGTCGCCACCTCTTACGAGCCCGCCCCGGGCCGCACCGTCCAAGTGCCCGATGACACCGTCGTGGCCGTACTCGCCGCGCTGGGCGTGGACGCCTCCACCCCCCGATCAGTGAACGACGCGCTGGACCGGCACGAGGCCCGGCAGCGCGACCGGCTGCTGCCCCCCTGCGTGGTCCTGCGCCCTGGCGGAGCGCCGCGCCAGGCCCTGCCCGACGGCACGGAGCTGCGCGTGCGCACCGAGGACGGCGCGCCACGCGGGTGGGGGCCGGCGGCCGCCGAACGCCCGTTATTACCCGCGGGTACGCCGTGGCGGCCGGGCGCGGACCTACCCCTCGGTACGCACACCCTCACCGCGCACGCCCCCGACGGGCGCACCGCCACCGCCGCCCTCATCGTGGCCCCCGACCGGATGCCGTCGCCCCCGGCCCGCAGCCACGGCTTCCTCGTCCAGCTCTACTCGCTGCTGTCCGCCCGCTCCTGGGGCATGGGCGACCTCGGCGACCTGGCCGACCTCGCCGCCTGGTCCGGGCGCGCCTTCGGCACCGGATTCATCCAGCTCAACCCGCTGCACTCGGCGGTGCCCGGCACCCCGGCCGCCCCCACCGACCCCTCCCCCTACCGCCCCTCCTCGCGCCGCTTCCCCGACCCCGTCCACCTGCGGGTCGAGAACGTGCCCGAGTACGCCCACCTCGGCGGCGCCGCCCGCGAGCGGGCCGACCGGCTGCTGGAGGCCGCGGCGGCGCTCCGTACGTCCGTCCTGCACGACGGCGCCCTGATCGACCGGGACGCGGTATGGGCCCTCAAGCGGGAGGCCCTGGAGCTGGTACGGGCCGTCCCCCTCGGCCCTGGCCGCCGCGCCGCCTACTGCGACTTCCTCGCCGAGCGCGGCCAGGCCCTGGAGGACCACGCCCTGTGGTGCGCCCTCGCCGAGACCTACGGCCCCGACTGGCGCGGCTGGCCCGACGGCCTGGCCGACCCGCGCTCCGCCCGCACCGCCCGCGCCCGGGGCGAGCACCTGGACCGCACCGACTTCCACTCCTGGCTCGCCTGGCTCACCGACGGCCAGCTCGCCGCCGCCCAGCGCGCGGCGCTCGACGCGGGCATGGGCATCGGGCTGGTGCACGACCTGGCGGTCGGAGTCCACCCTTCCGGCGCCGACGCCTGGGCCCTCCAGGACGTCTTCGCCTCCGGTATGTCCATCGGCGCGCCCCCCGACGCCTTCAACTCCCGCGGCCAGGACTGGGGCCTCCCGCCCTGGCGCCCCGACGCCCTCGCCGCCACCGGCTACGCCCCGTACCGCGAGCTGCTGCGCGGCCTGCTGCGGCACGCGGGGGCGCTGCGCATCGACCATGTGATGGGCCTGTTCCGGCTGTGGTGGGTCCCGGAGGGCCGGCCGCCGACCGAGGGCACGTACGTGCGGTACGACGCGGACGCCATGCTCGGCGTGCTCGCCCTGGAGGCACACCGGGCGGGAGCCGCCGTCATCGGCGAGGACCTGGGGACCGTCGAGCCCGGCGTACGGGAGGCGCTGGCCGGGCGGGGCGTGCTCGGGACGTCGGTGCTGTGGTTCGAACGTGACTGGAACGGCGACGGCGCCGCCCGTCCGCTGGCCCCCGGGGAATGGCGCGCCGACTGCCTGGCCACGGCCACCACGCACGACCTCCCCAGCACCGCGGCCCGGCTCACGGGCGACCACGTCGCCCTCCGCCACCGCCTGGGCCTGCTCGGGGGTTCGCTCGCCGAGGAGCGCGCCGCGGAGGCGGCCGAGGTCGCCGAGTGGACGCAGCTGCTGGGGCGGCTCGGCCTGCTGCCGGAGGGGCCGGGCGACGAGGAGGCCACGATCAGGGCCGTCCACCGCTTCCTGCTGCGCACGCCCGCGCGGATGGTGGGCGTGTGGCTCCCCGACGCGGTGGGGGACCGGCGACCGCAGAACCTGCCGGGCACGTGGGATCAGTACCCGAACTGGCGACTGCCGATCGCCGACGCGGCGGGCCGCCCGATGACCCTGGAGGCCCTGGCGTCCTCCCCCCGCCTCCACGCCCTGATGACGACCCTGGCAAAGGGGACCTAGCCCCCACCCCGCCCCTCCCCGAACCCGGGGGCAAGCCCCCCCAACGCAGAGGCTCCGGCCCCGCACCCCCGCCGGGACTCCGCCCCTGGACCCCGTCGCCCCGGTGTGTGGGCAACTGTTCCGCAGAGGGGGCACCTCCCAGCGGTAGCTGGGGGAGGAACGGGTGGGCACAAACCGGCCACCGGGCCGCACCCGGCCGCGAGACCGTCGCCAGGTACGGCCCGGGGCCGGGGGCGTGCCCCCGGTTCGGGAACGGGCGGGGTGGGGGAAGAGGTGTCATGGACACAACCGCATATCGGAGGGGCCCCATGTCCGGACGACGACCCGCCCGAAGACTCCGCACCCTCGCCCTCGCCACCATGGCCGCCGCAGCGACGCTGATACCCATGGGCGGCGCGGCCGCCCAGGACAACTGCGACGCCCCCATCACCAACGCCCCGGCGCACGTCATCGAGACCTGCGACACCCCCACCCGCATCATCGACAAGGCCGTCCACACCGTCCCCACCCCCGGCCAGCTCGCCTGGCAGCAGCGGGAGGTCACCGCCTTCACCCACTTCGGCATGAACACCTTCACCAACCGCGAATGGGGCTCCGGCACCGAGGACGAGAAGCTGTTCGACCCCGCCGCGCTCGACTTCGACCAGTGGATGGGCGCCTACAAGGCGGCCGGAGCCGAGCAGGTCATGCTCACCGCCAAGCATCACGACGGCTTCACGCTCTACCCCAGCCGCTACACGGACCACGACGTGGCCGCCAGCCCCTGGTGGACCCGCGGCCCCGGCGGGCGGAACCCCGACGGGGACGTCCTCGGGGCGTACACGAAGGCGGCCCGCGCCGCAGGGCTGAGGGTCGGGGTGTACCTCTCGCCCGCCGACGGGGCCGAACTGCCGCACGCCTGGCACGCCCAGTGGGTCGAGAAGGTCCGCCAGAAGCAGGCGAACGGCGAACAGCTGTCGCTGCCGGAGCGCATGGCGCTGGAGGACGCCGGCCGCGCGCCCGCGGGCCAGGGGCGGTACGGAAACGGCAGCACGCCCACCGAGCGCACCATCCCGACCCTCGTGCCCGGCGACGACCGCGCCGCCGACGTCGCCTCCGGCAAGCTGCCCAGCTTCCGTTTCATGGCCGACGACTACGACGCGTACTACCTCAACCAGATCTACGAGATCCTCACCCAGTACGGCCCCGTCGACGAGTTCTGGCTGGACGGCGCGAACCCCTGGTCGGGCGCCGGGGTCACGCAGAAGTACAACGTCGCCAACTGGTTCCGGCTGATCCGCGCCCTCTCCTCGGACACCGTCGTCTTCCAGGGCGCCCAGGGCGTGCGCTGGGTGGGCAACGAGAGCGGCGTGGCCCGCGAGACGGAGTGGTCGGTGGCGCCGTCCGCCGTCGACCCCGGGACCGTGATCGGCGGGGGGCTGCCCAACGACTCGACCGACGCCGACATCGGCTCCCGGGCGAAGCTGACCGCCCCCGGCGTGAGGTACCTCCAGTGGTATCCGGCCGAGGCGGACGTCTCGCTGCGCCCCGGCTGGTTCCACCACCCCGCGGAGCGCCCCAAGACGGCCGCGCAGCTGATGTCGCTGTACGAGCGCAGTGTGGGCCGCAACGCCTCGCTGCTGCTCAACGTCCCGCCCGCGAAGAACGGCCGGATCGACGACGCCGACGTCGCGTCGCTCACCGCCTTCGGCACGGCTGTACGGAACACCTACGGCTCCGCCCTGCCGACCGGTGGCGGGTCCGTGACGTTCGACCGGGTGCGGCTCGGCGAGGACATCCGGTACGGGCAGCGGGTCGAGGCGTTCACCGTGCAGGCACGGACGGCGGGCGCCTGGCGGGACATCGCCTCCGGCACCACCATCGGCGCGCGCCGCATCCTGGCGCTGCCCACGGCGGTGACCGCCGACGCGGTGCGGGTGAAGGTCCAGGGGGCCCGCGCGACGCCACGGCTGCTGCCGGTGACCGTCCACCGGGCGGAAGGGCCTTAAGGGCCACCCCGCGCACGCGCCGCCCACAGGCGTCCGATAACTTGAGCGTGTGAGCAACAAGGTCAAAAAGAACGCCGTGCGCGCCGGTGCCGTCATCGCCGCGACGACGGCGATGCAGCTGATGTCGTCCCCCGCGTTCGCGCTCACCCGCGACGACGGTGACGACCCGGGTCCGGGCCTGAGCGTCGCCGAGACGCTGGGTCTCTTCGTCGTCGCCCCGATCGTGCTCTTCCTGGTGATCGCGGGCCTCGTCATGCTGGGTGACAAGAAGTCCCGTCAGCAGACCGACTGACGACGGGCGAGCGAGAGACGAAAGCGCTGTACGGCGCTGCGAGGGCGCCCCTGGCCGAACCGGCCGGGGGCGCCCTCGTCGTATCCGCGCACCCTCACCCGATTCGCGGCAGTTACGCACGGGACCCGGGCGGTTTATTTTCGCTTTAACCTACGGTGTCGTAACCTACGGAGCCGTAAGTAAAGTCCCCCGTACCCGTCCCCAGGAGCTCCGCAGTGACCCTCGCCCCCTCCAGCCGCAACGGTCAGGCCGCGTGGAGCGATACCCAGCTCCTGTACGCGCTCGAAGAGGTCGTCGAGACCGAGCTGAACAGGCACCTGGGTGTCGCCAAGGAATGGATGCCGCACGAGTACGTGCCGTGGAGCGACGGCCGTAACTTCGACGGGGTGATGGGCGGCGAGGCATGGGCCCCCGACCAGTCCAAGGTCAGCGACGTCGGCCGGATCGCGCTCGTGGTGAACCTCCTCACCGAGGACAACCTCCCCAGCTACCACCACGAGATCGCGACCCTCTTCGGCCGGGACGGCGCCTGGGGCACCTGGGTGCACCGCTGGACGGCGGAGGAGGGGCGGCACGGCATCGTCATGCGCGACTACCTGCTCACCAGCCGCGCCGTCGACCCGGTGCAGCTGGAGCGGTTCCGGATGACGCACATGGGCGAGGGCTTCGAGTCCGACAACAACCACAGCATGCTGCACACCGTGGCCTACGTCGCCTTCCAGGAGCTGGCCACCCGCATTTCGCACCGCAACACCGGCCACCACTCCGGCGACCCGGTCTGCGACCGGATGCTGGCGCGCATCGCCACCGACGAGAACCTGCACATGATCTTCTACCGGAACCTGCTCGCCAAGGCGTTCGAGCTGGCGCCCGACCAGACCATGTGTGCCGTCCGCGACGTCGTCGTCGGCTTCCGCATGCCCGGCCACGGCATGCCCGGCTTCGAGCGCGCCGCCGCGCAGATAGCGATCGGCGGCATTTACAACCTGCGCATCCACCACGACGACGTCCTCCAGCCGGTGCTGCGCTTCCTGAAGGTGCTGCAGATCGGCGGGCTCGGCCCCGACGGCCTCAAGGCGCAGGAGGAACTGGGCCTCTACATGGGCGGACTGGACGACCAGGCCACCAAGTTCGACGAGCGCCGCGAGGCACTGCTGGCCCGGCGCAGGGCCCGTGCCGAACAGGCTTGATCACTCTGGCACCATCGGGTGATGGTCGATCATCCTTCGCACGGGACGTCCGGCGCGGCCCCTACGGAAACCTCGGGCGAAAGCCGCGACGAGGCAGCCGAGTTGCGGGCCGCGGCGGCGGCCGGGGAGCCGGGCGCGTACCGCCGTTACGCCGAACTCCTCACCGGGCGCGGACAGTTGGACGCGGCCCTGCCCTGGTGGGCCAGGGCCGCCGACGCCGGTGACGCGGACGCCTCGCGCACCCTCGCGCAATGCCACAAGGACCGCGGCGACTTCGCCGAGGCCGAACGGTGGTACCGCACCGCCGCCGACCGCGACGGCGGCTGCGCCTTCGGGCTCGCCCGGCTCCTCCAGGAGGCGGGCGACCCGGCCGGTGCCGAGGAGTGGTACGGGCGCGGGGCCGCGCTCGGCAGCGTCGCCTGCACGACCAGCGGCGCCGTGATGCTGGCCGCCCGTGGCGAGTGGGACACCGCCCTGGAGCGGCTGGCCGAGGCGTCCGCCGAGGGCGACGACGTCGCCACCCGCACCCGCAAGGTGATCGAGGACCTCCTCGCCGAGCTGGCGGCCCGGCGTGACGCCCTCGCCGCGGCGGAGTCCGCGGGCGACCCCGACGCCGCGTACGAGGCGCTGCGCCCGCTGCTCGACCCCGACCGGGCGGCCCTGTACGACACCTATCCGCACCTGGTCGCCGAGGCCGAGGCGCTGTACGCCCGCGCCGCGGCGGCCGGCAGCGTCAAGGCCCTGGTCGACCAGGCCATCTTCGTCGCCCGCGACGCCGCCCGCCGGGACGAGGCCCGCGCCCTGGTCGAGCGCGCCCATGAACTCGGCTACGACGGAGCCGCCTTCGTGCTCGGCGTCTGGTCCGAGGAGCGCGGCGACCTGCGGGCCGCGGAGTCCTGGTACCGCACGGCCGACGACGCCGACGGCGGCCACTTCTGGGCCTGCTACAACCTCGGCGTGCTGTGCACCCGCCAGCGGCGGCTGGACGAGGCCGAGGAGTGGCTGCTGTCCACCGGCATCGACCCGGAGAACTGGGACCCGTTCTCGGAGAGCGAGGAACGGGTCGTCAGAGCCCTGGAGGACGTCGCCGCCATCCGCGACGACCCCGGGCGGCAGGGATCCGCCCGGTGGCGCGACCGCCTCCCCGGGCTGCGCGACCGCGCCCGGGACGGCGGGCCCGACGCCTGGTACGCCTACGCCGAGGCCCTCGACCACATCCACCGGCTCCCCGAGGCCGCCGAGTGGTACCGCAAGGCCGGCACCCCGCGCGCCCTCCTCGCCCTCGGCCGGATGCTGTACCGGTCGGGCGGCGCCAGGGGCACGCTCATGGTGCCGTACTACGAACCCGCAGCCGGCGAGGGCGACGCCTCCGCCGCGTACGACATCGGCCGCATCCACGACGAGGCCGGGCAGCGGCGCACCGCCGAGATCTGGTTCCACCGCGCGGCCGGGCTCGGCCACGGGGGCGCCGCGTGGTGGCTCGGCCGGACCTCCGAGGAGCGCGGCGGCGACCCGCAGCAGGCCGAGCGCTGGTACGTCCGCGCCGCCCGCACCGGCCTCGTGCCGCCCGCCTTCCTCGCCGGCCGCAGCATGGTCCGGCGCGGCGCCCACGCCGACGCCGTACCGCTGCTGCACACCGCGCACGACGGCGGCCACGCGGAGGCCGCGTACTGGCTGGCCAAGGCCGTACGGGGGCTCGGCCGCCCCGAGGAGGCCGACCGCTGGCTGCGCACGGCCGCCGAACGCCATCCCGAGGCCCTGAGCCGTTTCGGCCCCATGGTCCGCCAAGCCGTGCCGGATCCCAGCCGAAACTAGCCCCCGTTTGTGGGCAACTGTTCCGCCGGGGGGCACCTCCCAGCGGTAGCTGGGGGAGGAACGGGTGGGCACAAACGGGCCACCGGCGTGCACCCGGCCATGAAACCCTGGGCGTGGACGGCCTGGCCGGGGGCCACCTGGGCTTTCGTCGCCGTCCGCGGGGCGGTGGGTGGGTTGTGCCCACCCGTCTCGCCCCGCGGTTGCCCACAACGGGTCAGGCGGCGGCCGCCGCGTCCGCCGCGCGGGCCTTGAGGGCGCGCTCGACGCCCGCCCGAGCCTCGGTCACCAGCCGCCGCAACGCCGCACTGGGCTCGGCGGAGGCCAGCCACGCATCGGTGGCGTCCAGCGTGGCCTGAGAGACCTGGAGCGCCGGGTACAGCCCGATCGCGATCTGCTGCGCCATCTCATGGCTGCGGCTGTTCCAGACGTCCTTGACCGCCGCGAAGTACTTCTCGGCGTACGGCGCCAGCAGCTCCCGCTGATCGGTCTGGACGAATCCGCCGATCACCGCCTCCTGCACCGCGTTCGGCAACTTGTCGCCCTCGACGACCGACGCCCACGCCTCGGCCTTGGCGGCCTCGGTCGGCCGTGCCGCCCGCGCCGTGGCGGCGTGCCGCTCGCCCGCCGACGTCTTGTCGCGCTCCAGCTCGGCGGCGATCTCGGCCTCGTCGGCGCGCCCGGTCGCGGCGAGCCGCTCCACCAGCGCCCAGCGCAGCTCCGTGTCGATGGCCAGGCCGTCGATCGTCCGGCTGCCGTCCAGCAGCGCGGCGAGCAGGTCGAGCTGGGCGTCGGTGCGGGCCGTCGCGGCGAAGGCGCGGGCCCAGGCGAGCTGGTGGTCGCTGCCGGGGGCGGCGGCGCGCAGGTGCTCCAGCGTGGCCTCGGTCCACCGGGCGAGCCCGGTCTCACGCCAGTCCGGCGCGGCGTACAGCTCGAGCGCGAGCTTCACCTGGCGGTGCAGCGACTGCACCACGCCGATGTCCGACTCCTTGGCCACGCCGGACAGCACGAGCGCCAGGTAGTCGCGGGTGGCCATTTCGCCGTCCCGGGTCATGTCCCAGGCGGAGGCCCAGGACAGGGCCCGCGGCAGGGACGCCTCGAAGTCGCCCAGGTGCTCGGTGACGACGGCCAGGGAGTCGGCGTCGAGCCGGACCTTGGCGTACGAGAGGTCGTCGTCGTTGAGCAGGATGACGGCGGACCGCTTCGTGCCGACCAGGCCGGGCACCTCGGTCAGCTCGCCGTCCACGTCCAGCTCGATCCGCTCGGAGCGGACCAGCTTGCCGGTCGTGGCGAGGTCGTACAGCCCGATCGCGATGCGGTGCGGCCGCAGGGTCGGCTCGCCCTTGGCGCCCGTCGGAAGCGCCGGGGCCTCCTGCCGGATCGCGAAAGAGGTGATGGTGCCCGAGGCGTCCGTCCGGATCTCCGGGCGCAGCACATTGATGCCGGCGGTCTGCAGCCACGCCTTCGACCAGGTCTTGAGGTCGCGCCCGCTGGTCTCCTCCAGCGCGCCGAGCAGGTCGGTGAGCCGGGTGTTCTTGTAGGCGTGGCGCTTGAAGTACGCCTGGACGCCGCGGAAGAACTCGTCCATGCCGACGTACGCGACGAGCTGCTTGAGCACGCTCGCGCCCTTGGCGTACGTGATGCCGTCGAAGTTGACCAGGACGTCGTCAAGGTCGCTGATCTCGGCCATGATCGGGTGGGTGGACGGCAGCTGGTCCTGCCGGTAGGCCCAGGTCTTCATGGAGTTGGCGAAGGTGGTCCACGAGTGCGGCCACTTGCTGCCCGGCGCGTAGGCCTGGCAGGCGATGGAGGTGTAGGTGGCGAACGACTCGTTCAGCCACAGGTCGTTCCACCACTCCATGGTGACCAGGTCGCCGAACCACATGTGGGCCAGCTCGTGGAGGATGGTCTCGGCCCGCACCTCGTACGCCGCGTCCGTCACCTTGGAGCGGAAGACGTACTGGTCGCGGATGGTGACCGCGCCCGCGTTCTCCATCGCGCCCGCGTTGAACTCGGGCACGAAGAGCTGGTCGTACTTGGCGAACGGGTACGCGTAGTCGAACTTCTCCTCGAACCAGTCGAAGCCCTGCCGTGTCACCTCGAAGATGGCGTCCGAGTCGAGGAACTCGGCGAGCGAGGGCCGGCAGTAGATGCCGAGCGGCACCGACCGGCCGTCACTGCCGTCCCAGCTGCTGTGCACGCTGTGGTACGGGCCGACGATGAGCGCGGTGACGTACGTCGAGATGCGCGGCGTCGGCTCGAAGCGCCAGACGTTGTCCTTGGGCTCGGGCGTCGGCGAGTTGGAGATCACCGTCCAGCCCTCGGGCGCGGTCACGGTGAACTGGAAGGTGGCCTTCAGGTCCGGCTGCTCGAAGCTGGCGTACACCCGGCGGGCGTCCGGCACCTCGAACTGCGTGTAGAGGTAAGCCTGCTGGTCGACCGGGTCGACGAAGCGGTGCAGCCCCTCACCGGTGTTGGTGTACGCGCAGTCGGCGACGACCCGTAGCTCGTTGCGCCCGGCGTGCAGCGACGGCAGCGCGATCCGCGAGTCCTGGAAGACCTCGGCGGGGTCCAGGGCGTCCCCGTTGAGGACCACCTCGTGGACGGTGGGCGCCACCAGGTCGATGAACGAGGACACACCCGCCTCGGCGGCGTCGAAGCGCACCGAGGTCACCGATCGGTAGGTGCCGCCCTCCTGCGCGCCGCTCAGGTCCAGCTCGATCTCGTACGCGTCCACGGTCAGGAGGCGCGCTCGCTCTTGCGCTTCCTCCCGGGTGAGGTTGGTACCAGGCACGTCGGCTCTCTCCCGTTCGTCATGTGCGGTATGTGTGGTACGCCATGCGTCAGGCGGATTGCCATCCTCGCACGTCGGAACCGGTCAGCGCCGGTACACCGGCTTGTGGGACCGAGCATCGGCGCCGACCCGGGAAACGCCGAAGGGGGAGCGGCCGGCGGCCGCTCCCCCCTACCGGCGTCAGGCGTCAGCTCAGGTCGGCCGCCACCAGCTCGGCGATCTGCACCGCGTTCAGCGCCGCGCCCTTGCGCAGGTTGTCGTTGGACAGGAACAGCGCGAGACCGTTCTCGACCGTCTCGTCCACCCGGATCCGGCCCACGAAGCTCGGATCCTGCCCCGCGGCCTGCAGCGGGGTCGGGATGTCGCTGAGGGCCACGCCCGGGGCGCCGGCCAGCAGCTCCACGGCCCGCTCCACGCTGATCGGACGCTCGAAGCGGGCGTTCACCTGGAGCGAGTGGCCGCTGAAGACCGGGACCCGGACGCAGGTGCCGGAGACCTTCAGGTCCGGGATCTCCAGGATCTTGCGGCTCTCGTTGCGGAGCTTCTGCTCCTCGTCGGTCTCCAGCCGGCCGTCCTCGACGATCTTCCCGGCCAGCGGGAGCACGTTGAAGGCGATCGGGCGGGCGTAGACCTCCGGCTCGGGGAAGTCGATGGCCGCGCCGTCGTGGGTCAGCTCGGCCGCGCGGTCGGCGCCCTTGCGGATCTGGTTGTCCAGCTCGGCGACGCCGGCGAGCCCGGAGCCGGAGACGGCCTGGTAGGTGGTGGCCACCAGGGCGGTCAGCCCGGCCTCCTGGTGCAGTGGGCGCAGCACCGGCATGGCGGCCATGGTGGTGCAGTTCGGGTTGGCGATGATGCCCTTGGGGCGCTGCACCGCCGCATGCGGGTTGACCTCGGAGACGACCAGCGGAACGTCGGGGTCCATGCGGAAGGCGGACGAGTTGTCGATCACGACCGGGCCCTGCGAGGCGACCTTCTCGGCCAGCGCCCGGGAGGTGGCGCCGCCCGCCGAGAACAGCACGATGTCCAGCCCGGAGTAGTCGGCCGTGGCCGCGTCCTCGACGGTGACCTCGGTGCCGCCCCAGGGGAGCGCGCGCCCTGCGGAACGGGCGGATGCGAACAGCCGCAGCTGGTCGGCGGGGAAGTCGCGCTCGGCGAGTATCCTCCGCATCACTCCGCCGACCTGGCCGGTCGCTCCGACGATTCCGATCCTCATATCAACCCTTTTCCTTGATTGTGTCTCGTGATGGCCCCTACCCTTCCGGCCAGTGTCTCAGGCCCTGCCGTGACCCTTCCGTGACCAATGCCACGCTGGTCCGGCGCCCCGCTGCGGGACCCGGGCTTCCCGCGCGAGTGAACACGAAGTGAGCGGAAGAATTCCTGTTCGCGAGGGCGCGATGGCCTTTTTCTCCACGAAGATCGACGTGAGGAGATCGGCGACCGGCGTTGCCATGTCGTTCACTCCCAGGCCATCCCCGATGCCAACGATCCGAAGTGAGGACAGCCGCCGCTGTCCACCCGCTTCGCGAATCCACTCGGGGAGAGATCGCGCATGTCCCGCATACGGTCCGCTGCCTCCGCCGTCGCCGCGCTCGACCGTCGCACCTTCCTCACCGCCGCGGCAGCCTCCGGCGCCACGGCCGGCCTCGGCATCGCCTTCGGACCCGGCAGCGGATCGGCAAAGGCATCGCAGCCCGCCACGGCACGCGCGGCGGGAGCCAGGGTGGGCCAGGCGCCCGCCGCCCCCTCCAACGCCGGTACCACGCTGGAGACGTTCTCCGCGCCGACCACCACCGGCGGCTACCGGCGCCTCGGTGACGGTCCGGCCTGGGAGCGCCGGGTGCGCACCGACATCACCGGCGCCAAGGCGGGCCGGGAGGACCGGCGCACCGCCCTCGCCTCGTTCGTCCAGCTGACGGACCTGCACCTGACGGACGTCCAGAACCCGCTGCGCTACGAGTTCCTGCGCTCCGGGCGCACCGGCGCCTGGCGCCCCCACGAGGCGCTCACCGTCGTGGGCCTCGCCTCCCTCATCGAGCGGATCAACGGGCTGCGCGGCGGCCCGGCCACCGGCGCCCCGCTCTCCTTCGTGATGACCACCGGTGACAACACCGACAACAACTCGAAGATCGAGCTGGACTGGTTCCTCACCGCCATGAACGGCGGCCGGATCACCCCCAACACCGGCGACCCGCGCCACTACGAGGGCGTGCAGAACAGCGGCCTCAAGGAGTTCTGGCACCCGGACCAGGCGCTGCGCGACTCCGACAAGCAGGCCGGCTTCCCGCGCATCGACGGCTTCCTCGACGCCGCCCTGCGCACCGTCAACAGCCCCGGGCTGCGGCTGCCGTGGTACTCGACCATCGGCAACCACGACGATCTGGCGGGCGGTGTCTACTCGTTCGGCGGCGACTACCTGGAGGAGTGGGCCACCGGCAAGCGGAAGCTCCAGCTCATCCCGGCCGCCGAGGCCGAGAAGATCTACAAGGGCCAGCGCAAGGGCGCCGACCCCAAGGGCGACGACATGAAGGCGCTGCTGGAGGCGCACGCCAAGGAGATGCGCACGGTCACCCCCGACGAGCGCCGCGCGCCCTTCACCCAGAAGGGTTACGTCGCCGCCCACCTCGACCCGACGGCCGCCGGGCCGGGCCCGGTCGGCCACGGCTTCACCCAGGCCAACCTCGAAGAGGGCACCCTCTACTACTCGTTCCGGATCTCCGAGAACGTCGTCGGGATCAGCCTGGACACCACCGACCCGGGCGGCCACTACACCGGCTCGATCGGCACCGCCCAGCTGAAGTGGCTGGAGAAGAAGCTGAAGGAGCACAAGGACGACTACGTCATCGTCTACAGCCACCACTACAGCGACAGCCTGAACAACATGAACACCGACCCGTCCCACCCGGGCGAGGCCCGGCACGGCGGCGACGAGGTGGTCTCCCTCTTCCAGCGCCACCCCCAGGTGCTGGCTTGGATCAACGGCCACAGCCACCAGAACGAGATCACGCCGCACGACACCTTCTGGGAGATCACCACCGCCTCCCACGTCGACTTCCCCCAGCTGGCCCGGGTCATCGAGGTCGTGGACAACCACGACGGCACGCTGTCCCTGTTCACCACGCTCATCGAGGCGGCCGCCCCGCGCCGCACCGACTTCGAGGACCTGTCGCAGACCGGACTCGCCGCGCTCTACCGCGAACTGGCCTTCAACGCGCCCGGCGCCAGCCAGACCCTCGCCGGTGACCCGGACGACCGCAACACCGAGCTGCTGCTGCGCAAGCCCTGACCGGCGCGGGCGCCCACCCGGATCAGCGCGGCAGGAGCATCACATAGGGAGCCGGGCCGCGGTCGTACGACGCGATCAGCGCCGTACGGACGACCGCGGCCTGCTCCTCCAGGCCCTCCCGGAGCCGCTTGGGCGTGACGCGCACGACCGTGATGCCCATCCCCTCCAGACGTTCGCGCCGCCGGGCCTGGGCGGTGCCCGGGACGGGCCCGCCGTGGCGCGGTGCCCGGGCGTCGATCTCCAGCGCGACGCCCTGGTCCCGCCAGTACGCGTCCACCCCGCCGAGCGCGGGCCCGCCCGGCAGCCGCAGCTCCACGTTCCACAGCGGTTCGGGCAGGCCGTAGCCGTGCACCATGTCGTACAGCCGGCCCTCGGCGATGGCCCGGCCCTCGGCGAGCAGCGCGTCCACGGCGTCCATGACATGCGGCCGGGACAACAGCCGGGCCCCGCTCAGCTCCGTGACCACGGCCGCGGCGTCACAGTGCCCCTGGCGCACGGACTCGATGAGCAGTGCGCGCACCGTCACCGCGTCGGAGAGCCGGGCGACGGCGTCGGCCAGCGCCCGGGCGACCGGCGCGATCGGCATCCCGGCGCGGTCCTGCGGCGACGGGAGGGGCTGGGCGCGGACGAAGCGCACGAAGCCGGTGGAGCGCAGCCGCCGGGTGTGCGGCACGAGGACGTCGATGCGGTCGAGGGAGGCCAGCGGGGGAGCGGAGGAGAAGTGGTGGAGGGCGAGCGCCGCGAGCCCGGTGATCATCGCCTCGCCGTACCGGCCGTCCCGCGCGGCCTCCTCACCGCTCCCCTGGTCGCCCGTGTGATCGCCCGCGTGGCCGCGGCTCGCGGTGTACAGCAGCGCCGCGTACAACCGCTCCTCGCCGGTCGGCGGGCCCGGGTGCAGCAGATGCACCCCCGGCAGCATCCGCTGCCAGGGGCCACCGGGGCGGCAGCGCTCGGCGGTCTGGGCCGACGTCACGCCGTGCTCACGCAGTTGACGTGTCGTCAGGACCCGGCGGCGGGCGTCCGAGAGGTGGTGGAGGGGGCGGGGGGACAGCGGTGTGTTGTGGTTCATGACCCCGCCATTCCCGCCCGCTCCACCCCGCTCACCGCTGTGACAGAACCGTCGACAAAACCGGACAACACCGCACTAAAGTACGGCAGTTCGAATGCCGAAAGGGCCCCCGCCGCCATCGGTCATCGGGCGCCGGTCACCCGGCCGCCCGCGCGTCGCACTCCTGCCCGCGCAGGGTCCGCGCGAGGTCGTCGCGGGCCTCCAGCACCAGGCGGCGCAGCGCGGACGGTGCCTGAGGGTGACCGGACAGCCAGGCGTCGGTCGCGGCCAGGGTGGTCGCGTCGCCCTGGGTGGACGGGAACAGCCCGCGCACGATCGCCATGGCGATCTCGATCGATCGCTCCTGCCAGATCCGCTCGATCGCCTCGAAGTAGCGCGGGGCGTACGGGGTCAGCAGCTCGCGCTGGTTCGACTGGTCGAAGCCCGCGATGGTGGCCTCCACCAGCGCGTTCGACAGCCGGTCGGAGTCCACCACGGCCGCCCACGCCTCGGCCTTGACCGCGGCCGAGGGCCGGGCGGCCAGGAGGCGCACCTGATGGCGCTTGCCGGACGCGGTGTCGTCGCGGGACAGCTCCGCCGCGATCGCCTTCTCGTCGGCCTCACCCAGCGCGGCGAGCGACGCCAGGAACGTCCAGCGCAGCTCCTGGTCCACATCGAGCCCGTCGATCCGGGCCGAGCCGTCCAGCAGCCCGCGCAGCATCCGCACCTCGGCCTCGCCGGAGGCGACCTGGGCGAAGAACCGCGCCCAGGCGAGCTGGTGTCCGCTGCCCGGCGCGGCGAGCCGCAGCTCGCGCAGCGCGCCCTCGGCGATCCGGCCCCCGGCCTCCGGGCGCCGCTCCGGCGCGCTGTAGTGGTGCAGCGCGGACTGCGCCCACGCCTGGACCATCTGGAGCACGCCGATGTCGCTCTCCGCCCCGGCGAACCTGTCCACCAGCGCGAGGAAGTCGCGGGCGGGCATCAGCCCGTCCCGGGTGAGGTTCCACAGCGCGGACCAGCACAGCGCGCGGGCGAGGGGATCGCTCAGCTCGCCCAGGTGCTCGCGCAGGGTGTCCAGCGAGACCTCGTCGAAGCGGATCTTGCAGTACGTGAGGTCCTCGTCGTTGACCAGGATCAGATCGGGCCGCTCGGCCCCGGTCAGCTCGGTGACGACCGTACGGGGGCCGTCGACGTCCACCTCCGCGCGGGCGTAGCGCACCAGCGCCCCGGCGCGCTCCCCGGCGACCGCGTCCTTCCGGTACAGCCCGACCGCGACCCGGTGCGGGCGCAGTGTGCCACGCGGCGGAGCCGCATCATCGGGCACAGCGGTGTCTGCCCCGGCCTCCTGGAGGACGGCCAGCTCGGTGATGTGCCCCTCGGCGTCATAGACGGCCTGCGGGGTCAGCACATTGACCCCCGCGGTCTCCAGCCAGGCCCGCGACCAGGCCGCCATGTCCCGGCCCGAGGTCTCGGTGAGCACCGACAGCAGATCGGTCAGCCGGGTGTTCCCGTACGCATGCCGCTTGAAGTAGCGGCGGGCGCCCTCCAGGAAGGCGTCCTGCCCGGCGTAGGCCACCAGTTGCTTGAGCACGGACGCGCCCTTGGCGTAGGTGATCCCGTCGAAGTTGAGCTTGGCGTCCTCCAGGTCCCGGATGTCGGCCGTGACGGGATGGGTGGACGGCAGCTGGTCGGCCCGGTACGCCCAAGCCTTGCGGCGGTTGGCGAAGGTGACCCAGCCGTCGGTGAAGCGGGTCGCCCCGACCAGCGCGAAGGCCCCCATGAAGTCGGCGAACGACTCCTTGAGCCACAGGTCGTCCCACCACTCCATGGTGACCAGGTCGCCGAACCACATGTGCGCCATCTCGTGGAGCAGGACCGTCGCCCGGTGCTCGTACGACGCCTGGGTGACCTTGCCGCGGAAGACGAACTCCTCGCGGAAGGTCACGCATCCCGGGTTCTCCATCGCGCCGATGTTGTACTCCGGCACGAACGCCTGGTCGTACTTCCCGAAGGGGTACGGATAGTCGAAGTGGTCGTGGAAGAAGTCCAGGCCCTGCTTGGTGACGGCGAAGATGTCATCCGCGTCGAAGTGCTTGGCGAGCCCCTTGCGGCACAGCGCGCCGAGCGGGATGTCCAGCACCGAGCCGTCCGGCTGGGTGCGGCGGTACCGGTCGCTCTCGTAGTGGTACGGGCCCGCGACCACGGCCGTGATGTACGTCGAGATGGGCAGGGTCGGGGTGAAGCGGGTGGTCGCGGCCCCGTCGCCGTCACCGGCCGGCTCGGCTCCGGCGACCGTCCCGTTGCTCAGCACCGTCCAGCCCGCGGGGGCGGTCACCGAAAAGGTGAACGGCGCCTTCAGGTCGGGCTGCTCGAAGTTGGCGAAGACCCTGCGGGCGTCGGCCGGCTCGTACTGGGTGTACAGATACACCTCGCCGTCCTCGGGGTCCACGAAGCGGTGCAGCCCCTCGCCCGTGCGGCTGTACGCGCACCGCGCGTCCACCACCAGCTCGTTCTCCCCCGCCAGCCCCTCCAGGGCGATCCGGGCCCCGTCGAACACGGCCGCCGGGTCCAGCTCCCGCCCATTGAGCCGCACCGCGAGGACCTCCGGTGCCACCAGGTCGGCGAAGGACGCGGCGCCCGGCTCGGCGCAGCGGAAGCGCACGGTCGTCGTCGAGCGGAAGGTGCGCGGCCCCGGTCCGGTATCCGCCCCGACCGCGGACCGCAGATCGAGGGCCACGTCGTACGCGTCCACCGCCAGCAGCCTCGCCCGCTCGCGGGCCTCGTCACGGGTCAGGTTCTCACCGGGCACGTAAGCGCTCCCCTCGTGTTCCGTCTCGCCGTTCGGACAGCGGGAATCATGTCACGCGGCACTGACACTCGGTATCGGGGAATGGTCCCCGGGTCCGGCCACGTTGTCCCCACCAGATAGCTCTTTATTCGCACGTGCCCGTCTGAGGAGAGACCGTGACCGAGACCGTCAAGACTCCTGCCGACTTCTGGTTCGATCCGCTGTGTCCCTGGGCCTGGATGACCTCGCGCTGGATGCTCGAGGTGGAAAAGGTCCGCCCGGTCGAGGTGCGCTGGCATGTGATGAGCCTCGCCGTGCTCAACGAGCCCAAGCTCGACGAGATGCCCGAGAGGTACCAGGAGCTGATGAAGACCGCCTGGGGCCCGGTCCGGGTCTGCGTCGCCGCCGAGCAGAAGCACGGCAGCGATGTCCTCGGCCCCCTTTACACCGCCCTCGGCACCCGCTTCCACAACCAGGGCCTGGAGAAGGACCGCGCGACGATCGTCGCCGCCCTGGAGGAGGCCGGGCTGCCCGCCGACCTCGCGGACGCGGCCGACTCCGACGCGTACGACACCGAGCTGCGCGCCTCCCACAAGGCGGGCATCGACCTGGTCGGCCAGGAGGTCGGCACCCCGGTCATCGCCGTCCCCGGCTCGGACGGCGAGCAGATCGCCTTCTTCGGCCCGGTCGTCACCCCCGCCCCCAAGGGCGACGCCGCCGCCCAGCTCTGGGACGGCACCCTGATGGTCGCCTCCATCCCCGGCTTCTACGAGATCAAGCGCACCCGCACGGTCGGCCCCATCTTCGATTGACTTCTTCTGCCGACCCATTGATACGGCAGGGCCCCCGCGCGACTCCACCGCGCGGGGGCCCTGTTTTCCGCCTGCCCGTGAAGGTTGAGAAGACGATCACGTGAGCAGGAGGTCTCTTACGGCGCGAGCAGCAGATTGTGGGCGCGCTCCTTCGCCGCCGTGTAACGACGGGCGACATCCTGCCAGTTGACGACCTTCCACATGGCCTCGATGAAGTCCACCTTCTGATTCTTGTACTGCAGATAGAAGGCGTGCTCCCAGGCGTCGAAGACCAGGATCGGCACCGAGCCCTGCCCCACGTTCCCCTGGTGGTCGTAGACCTGCTCCACCACCAGCCGCCCGCTCACCGGCTCATACGCCAGCACCCCCCACCCGGACCCCTGGGTGGTCGCGGCCGCCTTCGACAGCTGCGCCTTGAACCGGTCGAAGGACCCGAAGTGCTCGGCGATGGCATCCGCCAGCTCGCCCACCCCGTCCTTCTCCAGCGGCTCCCCGCCACCATCGCCGGTCATGTTGTTCCAGTAGATGCTGTGCAGGATGTGGCCCGACAGATGGAAGGCCAGATTCTTCTCCAGCCCGTTGATCGACCCCCACTGGTCCTTCTCCCGCGCCTCCGCGAGCTGCTCCAGCGTGTCGTTCGCGCCCTTGACGTACGTGGCGTGGTGCTTGTCGTGATGCAGCTCGATGATCTCGGGGCTGATGACGGGGGCCAGCGCCGCGTAGTCGTACGGAAGTTCAGGGAGTGTGTAGATGGCCATGCCAAGCCCTCCGGACGCTTATCATTCTTATTGCAATTAACTTGCAACTGCACGCTACCAGCAAGAGCGTTTTCCGCCAGGGGTAACCCCGGGAAGTGCGCCAAAAGACCGAGGCGGGGCGGGCCCTTGGACTCAAGGACCCGCCCCGCCTGGGAAGCGGAGGAGAGGAGAGGTCAGTGCCGCACGGACATCGCCTTCTGCCGCGCGTAGCCGATGACCGCGAGCACCGCTGTCATGCCGAGCGTGAAGTAGAGCTGGGTGCTGGTGTCGTCCTCGCGGAGCATCAGCAGGAGGACGGCGATGGTGGCGGCCAGGGCCACGTAGGTGAGGTACGGGAAGAGCCACATCTTGACCACCAGCTTCTCGGGGGCCTCGCGCTGGAGGCGGCGGCGCATCACGAGCTGGGAGACGGCGATGAAGCCCCAGACGACCAGCACCGCGGCGCCGACCATGTTGAGGAGCCACTTGAAGATGGTGTCCGGCCACCAGTAGCTGAGCAGCACCGCGACGAAGCCGAAGAAGGACGAGGCGAGCACGGTGAGGCGGGGGACGCCGCCGGAGACCCGGCCGAGGACGGCGGGCCCTTCGCCGCGGACGACCAGGGAGTAGGACATGCGGGAGGCGCCGTAGATGTTGGCGTTCATCGCGGAGAGCAGGGCGACCAGCACGATGACGTTCATGATGTCGCCGGCCGCCGGGATGTCGAGGTGGTCGAGGACCGCCACGTACGGGCCGTCCTTGACGACCGACTTGTCGTTCCACGGGATGAGCGTGACCACGACGATCATCGAGCCGACGTAGAAGAGGGCGATGCGCCACATCGCGGTGCGCACCGCCCCGGCGACGCTCTTGACCGGGTTCTCGGACTCGGCCGCCGCGATGGTCACCGTCTCCAGGCCGCCGTAGGCGAAGACGGAGGCGAGCAGGCCGACGACGAGGCCGTTCGCGCCGTTGGGCATGAAGCCGCCCTCGCCGGTGAGGTTGCTGCCGCCGGGGGCGTCGGTGCCGGGCAGCACGCCGATGATGGCGAGGACGCCCAGTATGAGGAAGATCGAGATCGCGGCGATTTTCAGGGCGGCGAACCAGAACTCGAACTCGCCGAAGTTGCTGACGGCCGCGAGGTTCGTGCCGCAGAACATCGCCATGAAGAGGGCGACCCACATCCAGGAGTCGGTGCCCGGGAACCAGTGGACCATGATCCCGGCCGCGCCTATCGCCTCGGCGGCGATGCCCACGCACAGCAGCACCCAGAACATCCAGCCGACGGTGAATCCGGCCCATGGCCCGATCGAGCGCTCGGCGTGCACGGAGAACGAACCGGAGGCCGGGTTGGCCGCCGACATCTCGCCGAGCATCCGCATCACGAGCATCACGAGCAGCCCGGAGAGCGCGTAGGCGAGGATGATCGACGGTCCGGCGGCGGCGATTCCGGCACCGGAGCCGACGAACAGCCCGGCGCCGATGACCCCGCCGAGTGCGATCATCGACAGGTGGCGCTGCTTGAGGCCGTGCGAGAGCGGTCGCGAGGCGTCCGCGCCCGCGTCGCTCGCCTCGGTGCCGCTCTGCGGCGCTGAGGACGCAGGTGTCGGGTTCATGGCTGGTATCTGTCCCTTGTGTGAGGGGCGGGCGGATGCAAAACGCCCCCAGTGTGGGGCGTGCGTCCGATCAGGACAACATTTATGTCAAGCTTTTCTGGATATCGGACACGATGGTCACGCTCCGTATCGCGCCAATCTGCGTATCCATCTGCCGAAGCCGCCAAGTCCGGGGCCCGGCCTTTGTGCTCATCCGACGGTGTTCGGCGCCTCCACGCCGGGTTACCGTCGCGTAGTCCTCCCCCTCCCGACCTCGGAGTTCCGCTGATGAGCACTGTTTCCGCCGCCGCCTCGACCGGGACGGTCCTGGCCGACGCGGTCTTCCCCGCCCGGCGCGTTCTCGCCCGTGACACCGCGCTCGTCGTGGGCGGCGCCGTGCTCACCGGCCTCGCCGCGCAGATCTCGGTGCCCGTCCCCGGCTCGCCGGTGCCGGTGACCGGCCAGACGTTCGCCGCACTGCTGGTGGGCACCTCGCTCGGGGCCCGCCGCGGCTTCCTCTCCCTCGCGCTGTACGCGCTGGCCGGGATGGCGGGCATGCCCTGGTTCGCCGAGGGCGACTCCGGTGCCGCCATGCCGTCCTTCGGCTATGTGCTGGGCATGCTGCTCGCCGCGACCGTGGTGGGCGCGCTGGCGCGGCGCGGCGGCGACCGGGGGGCGCTGCGCACCGCGGGCACCATGGCGGTCGGCTCCGCGATCATCTACGCGGTCGGCGTCCCGTACCTGGCGCTCGCCATGGACATCTCCCTCGGCCGGGCGGTGGCCGCCGGGCTGACCCCGTTCCTGATCGGGGACGCGCTGAAGGCGGCGCTGGCGATGGGCGCGCTGCCGACCGCCTGGAAGCTGGTGGGCCGCCGCGGCTGAGCCGTCACCCTTGCCGATATGCGTCGGGCGGGCTGGAGAACCAGCCCGCCCGACGCATATCCGGTGGGCGGCTACGGGGCCACGGACTCGGACTCCTTGGAGGAGGTCTCGGCGGCGACCGGCTTGGGCCCGGCGACCTTGTCCCGTACCAGCGCGATGACCACCACGAGCGCCGCCGCGGCGGTGGACAGCAGCACCTGCTCGCGTCCGTCCTTGTCGGTGAGCATGTAGACCAGCACGAACGAGATCATCCCGATGGTCGCCCAGGTCAGATACGGGAAGCCCCACATCCGGACGACGAGCTTGTCCGGGTTCTCGCGCAGGATGATGCCGCGCATCCGCAGCTGGGTGAAACAGATCACCAGCCAGACGAAGAGCGCGACCGCGCCCGAGGAGTTCAGCAGGAAATCGAAGACCGTGTCCGGCCACTGGTAGTTGAACCAGACCGCGATGAAGCCGAAGACGACCGAGCCGAGGATCGCGGCCTGCGGCACACCGCGCGCGGTGGTCCTCGCGAACGCGGCCGGGGCGTCCCCGCGCTGACCGAGTGAGAAGGCCATCCGGGAGGCGGTGTAGAGGCCGGAGTTGAGACAGGAGAGCACGGCGGTCAGCACGATGACGTTCATGACCTGGCCGGCGTGCGGAATGCCGATCGAATCGAGCGCGGCGACGTACGACCCGTTCTTGGCGATCGACTTGGAGTCCCAGGGCAGCAGGGTGACCACGACGAAGATCGAGCCCAGGTAGAAGACCGCGATACGCCAGATCACGCTGTTGGTGGCCTTGGAGACGGCACGCTCCGGGTCCTCGGACTCACCGGCGGCCAGGGTGACGATCTCACTGCCCATGAAGGAGAAGACGACCAGCAGCACACCGGTGAGGATCGCGCCCGGACCGTTGGGCAGGAAGCCGCTGTGGTCGGTCAGATGGGCCAGTCCCGCGCCCTCGTTCTTGGAGCCGGGCAGGAGGCCGAAGACCGCGAGCCCGCCGATGACGATGAAGGCGGCGATCGCGACGACCTTGATCCCGGCGAACCAGAACTCGAACTCACCGTAGGAGGAGACCGAGACCAGGTTGGCTGCGGTGAGCACGACCATCACGATCAGCGCCCAGCCCCACTGCGGTACAGCGGGCCACCAACCCTCCAGGATCTTGGCACCGGCGGTCGCCTCGACCGCCAGCACCACGACCCAGAAGAACCAGTAGAGCCAGCCGATCGAGAAGCCCGCCCACCGGCCGAGCGCCCGGTCGGCATAGGCGGAGAAGGAGCCGGAGGTCGGGTTCGCGGCGGCCATTTCGCCCAGCATGCGCATCACGAGGACGACCATGAGCCCGACGAGTGCGTAGGAGACGAGGATGCCAGGACCGGCCTTGGCGATACCGGCGCTGGAGCCGACGAACAGCCCGGCGCCGATCACTCCGCCAATCGCGATCATGGACAGATGGCGGTTTTTGAGCCCGGCCTTGAGGCCGTCCTGGGAGGTTGCTGGTTGTGCGCTCATATGGCTCGATCCTTTGCTTCCGGAATAGGAGCGACGCCAGTGAATCTCAGGAGAACCATCAGGTGAACCTTCGCTTTCAAATTGTTACTTGAGGTTTCCATGAGGTTCCTTGGTGTTGCGACGTAATCACAGAGCGCCTACCCGGCGCGGCGGGAAAGACACGGCCATGCCACACTCGGGACATGCGCGTGTACCTCGGCTCCGATCATGCCGGTTACGAACTGAAGAATCACCTGGTGGAGTGGCTCAGGGCGGGCGGTCATGACCCCGTCGACTGCGGCCCGCACATCTACGACGCCCAGGACGACTACCCGCCGTTCTGCCTGCGCGCCGCCGAGCGGACCGCCGCCGACGCCGACAGCCTCGGCATCGTGATCGGCGGCTCCGGCAACGGCGAGCAGATCGCGGCGAACAAGGTCAAGGGGGTGCGCGCCGCGCTGGCCTGGAGCGAGCAGACCGCCGCCCTCGCGCGCGAGCACAACGACGCCAACGTGATCAGCATCGGCGGGCGCATGCACACCCGGGAAGAGGCGACCAAGTTCGTCGAGATCTTCCTGGCCACCCCGTACTCGGGCGAGGAGCGGCACACCCGCCGCATCGCCATGCTCGCCGACTACGAGACCACCGGCGAACTGCCGCCCGTCCCGGCCCATCACCCCGCCGGCGACTGATGCCCGAAGGGCACACGATCCACCGACTGGCCGCCGACCACCTCGACCGGTTCGGCGGCCGGTCCGTCCGCGCCACCAGTCCCCAGGGCAAGTTCGCCGACGGGGCGGCCCTGGTGGACGGGCAGGTGCTCGAGCACGCCGAGGCGCACGGCAAGCACCTCTTCCTGGACTTCGCGGCCACCGGCTGGGTCCATGTCCACCTCGGGCTCTTCGGCAAGTACACCTTCGGCCCGGCCCCCGCCCCGCCGTCCACCGAGACCGTGCGGCTGCGGCTGGCGGGCCCCGGGGGGTACGCGGATCTGCGCGGGCCGACCGCCTGCGCCCTGATCACCGACGCCGAGAAACAGGCGATCCACGACCGCCTCGGGCCCGATCCCCTGCGTCCCGACGACGACGCCGATGGCGCCTGGGCCCGGATCTCCCGCAGCCGGGTCAGCGTGGCCGCGCTGCTCATGGACCAGAAGGTGGTCTCGGGCGTCGGCAACGTCTACCGCGCCGAGGTCCTGTTCCGGCACGGCATCGACCCGTACCGCCCGGGCCGCGGGCTGGCCCGCGCCGAATGGGACGCGATCTGGTCCGATCTCGCGGAGTTGATGCGCGAGGGCGTACGGAACAACCGGATCGACACGGTCCGCCCCGAGCACACCCCCGAGGCCATGGGCCGTCCGCCGCGCGTGGACGACCACGGCGGCGAGGTCTACGTCTACCGCCGGGCCGGGCAGCCCTGTCACGTCTGCGGCGGCGAGATCCGTACCGCCGGTCTCGCCGCCCGCAATCTGTTCTGGTGCCCCGCCTGCCAGCGGGCTTAGACGGGCCGCCGACTGAAAAGCCGTCAGAGGCCCTCAGAAGTGGAGCGGAAGCCAGGGCGCGACGGGGGAGAGGAACGCGGTCGCCGCCTCCGCCAGCGCGCCCTGCCGTACCTCCTGGACCCGGCCCGCGCCCGCCAGCGCGGACAGCGAGACCCCGCCCAGGTAGGCCGCGCCCAATTCCCGTACGCCCAGCCGCAGATCGGCCGGGTCGGCGGTGCGCTCGCAGGAGGCGCCCTTGGTGTCGCCGGAGAGCCGCCAACGCCCCTCGTTCCAGGGGCAGAACGGGTCCGCGACCTCGAACACCACATCCACCGGGGTGGCGTACGCCCGCGCCGCGAGCGCCGCGCCGACGTCCACCGGCCGCAGGTGCAGCGCGTCCCTCAGCCGCACCCCGCACCGCCGGATGTCGGAGACCAGCTGCGTCCAGGGATCGTCGACCGGGCGGGTGCCCGTCCGGATCACCGAGGTCAGATCGAGGTCGAAGAGGAATCGCCACAGCGCCGCGCCGGACGCCGGGTCCAGGGCCTCCAGATCGCGCAGCACGACCACGCCCTTCGGCCCGGCCAGGTCCCAGTCCGGCTTGACCGCGAAGCGCGCGTACCCGCTGACCTCGCCGCCCGACTCGGCCAGCACACAGCGCAGCGGGGACGCCCCCTCGCGGTCGCCCGGCGGATCGAGCAGCGGAAGCCGCTCCCAGCCCGGTCGCCGTTCCAGCCTGCCCGGCCGGGTGGCCAGGAGCCGTGCGTAGACCGCCTCACACGCCTCCACGGCGGTGTCCGGGGGTACGGCGCGCAGCCGTACGCCGTCGGTGCCCTCCGGGACGGCCAGCCGCACCCGGGCGGTGTCGATCTCGGCGTACGCGCTCTGGGCGGCCACGCCGTACCCGAACCGTCCGTAGATGTCCGGTTCGGAGGCGGTCAGGATCGCCAGCGGCTCGCCCGTCGCGCGGATGTCGTCCAACTGGTGCCGCATCATGGCCCGCAGCACGCCGCGGCGCCGATGGGTGGCCTGCACGCTGACCATGGTGAGACCGGCCGCGGGCACGAGCGCGCCGCCCGGCACCGACAGCCGGAAGCTGTTGAGCGACGCCGTGCCGACGATGTCCTCGCCGTCCCAGGCGCCGATGGAGCGCTCGCATTCGGTCAACTCCCGCCAGAGCGCGGTTTCCTCCGGCGCTTCGGGAACGCCGCCGAAAGCAAGCTGTAGCTTTCCGTACCAATCATCCCAAACAGTCGGATCGAGCACCCTCAGCTCTAACGTCATATCCCCATCCCTAGCAGCGGTTTCCCGTACAGGCGAACGAATATCGCTTACGATTGCCCCCCTGGCTGGGTGGTTCAACGCGCCACGAATCGACGCGCGTCCGAACGGGTGGGTAGGGTCCCGATGCAATGACTGGCGGCGCGGACACTCCGATGGCCCGGATGCGCAAAGCTCTGCACCGGGCTCGCACAGGCGTGCGCAAAGCCGGAGTCGACTACTTCCGCGGCGAGGGTTCCGACCGCCTCGCCCTCACCCTGCTGCTCCTCGCCGTCCCCGCCATCGCCGGCGGCACCATCGCCACACCCGACTGGTGTGCCCCCTCCGCCCTCGTCCTGCCGATCGTCGCGGGCGGACTGCTGCTGCGCCCCGCCAGCCTGCTCGCCCTGTACGCGGCGGCCGCCACCGCCCTCATTGTGGAGTCCGCCGTCCTCGGCCCGTACACGGAGGAGGACACCTCCGCCCGGGTCACCCCCGGCACCATCCTCGTGGTCGCCGCCGTCGGCTTCTCCGGGCTGCTCATCGCCCAGTTCCGCAGCCGGGTCGGCGTGCCCTGGCGGCGCGGCGGCACCATGCTCTTCGACCTGCGCGAGCGCATCCGGGTCCAGAGCAAGCTGCCCGCCCTGCCGCGCGGCTGGCACCGCGAGATGGCCCTCCGCCCGGCCGGCGGCCAGTCCTTCTCCGGCGACTTCGTGGTCGCCGCCCGCACCGGCAACGGCGGCCGCACCCTCGAAGTCGTCCTCACCGACGTCTCCGGCAAGGGCATGGACGCGGCCTCCCGCGCCCTCCTGCTTTCCGGCGCCTTCGGCGGCCTGCTCGGCTCGCTACCCCCGCACGACTTCCTCCCGGCCGCCAACGGCTATCTCCTGCGCCAGGACTGGGAAGAGGGCTTCGCGACCTCCGTCCACCTCGTACTCGACCTCGACAGCGGCGACTTCGAGCTGTTCTCCGCCGGTCATCTGCCCGCGCTCCAGCTCAGCGCGGGCACCGGCAAATGGGAGGAGAAGTCCGCCGACGGCCCGCTGCTGGGCGTCTACGACGGCGCCCAGTTCGACCCCACCAAGGGCACCCTCCGCCCCGGGGACGTCCTGATGCTGTTCACCGACGGCCTCGTCGAGACCGCCGACCGCGACATCAGCGAGGGCATCGACCACCTCACGGGCGAGGCCGACCGCTACGTCGCCTCCGGCTTCCACGGCGCGGCCTGGCACCTGATCGAGACGGTGGCGAAGGACGTCAACGACGACCGGGCGCTCCTGCTGATCTGCCGCCAGTAGGACCGTCGTACCGAGGGTGGCAGCTGTTCGCGGGAGACTGTGTACGAGGTCGAGTTAGCTCGATCGTGTGATGGTGGGCTCGTGGGCTTGCGGCACCGTAGGTCGGGCGGGTTAGCGTGCTCGTGCGATCTGGGAGCCGGTACGGCGCCAGTGTGCGGGGCCCCCGCTCCACCAGAGGATGGTTCGGGGCCTCCCCGCCGCCTCTGGCCGTACCACCTGGCCAGGCCGCGCAGGGAACCGGCCTCCCGGGCCCGGACCACGCACAGGATGCGTGTCGCCGCCCCGGGGCTGAGTACGCCGGGGACCAGGGGGCACCTCCCAGCGGTAGCTGGGGGAGCGCCCACAACCGTTCGGGGCGTGCGGCTGATCAGGCTCACATCTGCTCAGTCCCCAGGAACGGTAAACCCCACCCCGATACGGTGGCGACCGCCATGGCTCCGGGAGCCCCCGACCCCTCAGCGCCGCTACGGCCGCGGCGGCAACGCCGTGCACGCGCTCCGTGGCATCGAGGCTGCACGAGCACGCCCGGCGCCGTCCGGGACAGCTGTCCGGCGGGCAACCAGGGGGCACCTCCCGGCCGAAGGCTGGGGGCGGGTGGCCATCGCCCGCGCCCTCGTCACCCACCCCGAGGTCGTCTTCGCCGACGAGCCGACCGGCGCCCTGGACACGGTCACCGCCGCCGAGGTGCTCGGGCTGCTGCGGCACGCGGTGGACGTGCTCGGCGCGACCGTGGTGATGGTCACGCATGACCCGGTGGCCGCGAGCTACGCCGACCGGGTGCTCTTCCTCGCGGATGGGGCGATCGCCGACCGGCTCACCTGCGCCCCTGCGCACGAGATCGCCGACCGGATGACCCGGCTCACCACCCGCACCCCGGCCGTCGCCGTCGTCCGGTGAGGGCGCTCACCAACGGACTGGCCCGCGCCTCCGTCCGCTTCAAGCCCGCCGCCTTCGCGGGCACCTTCGTCGCCCTGATGATGGCCGCGATGATCGTGTCCGCCTGCGGCATCCTGCTGGAGACCGGCGTACGGGCCTCCGTACCGCCCGAGCGCTACGCGAGCGCCCCGGTCGTCGTCGCCGCCGACCAGCGCGCACTACGTCATCGGCAGCGGCGAGGGCCGGTCGAACGAGTCCGAGCCGGTTCCCGACCGGGCCCGGCTCGACGCCGCGCTCGTCGCCACCGCCGCCCGCACCCCCGGCGCGGCGGTAGCCGCGCCCGACACGACCTTCCCGCTACGCGGTGCCGCCCAGCAAGCACTGACCGGCCACGGCTGGGGCGCGGCACCCTTCACGGGCGTGACGCCGGCCACCGGCACACCGCCCCGGACCGCGGGCGACGTCGTGCTCGACGAGGCGGCCGCCCGCGCGGCGGGCACCAGGGTCGGCGGCAGCGTCACGGTGTGCGCCCCGGACGGCCGGCACGTCTTCCGGGTGTCCGGCATCGCGCGGAACGCGGAGGACGGGCCCACGGCCTGGTTCACCGACGCCCGCGCCCGGGCCCTGTCCGGCCATCCGCGCACCGTCGACGCCGTCCTCGTCCGCCCCGCCGCCGGCACCGGCCCGGACTGCCTGGCCGCCCGCCTGAAGGACGCGTACGGGGACAGAGCACAGGTCCACACCGGCGACGGTCGCGGCGCGGTCGAGGACCCCTCGATCGCGGGGGCCAGGGAACTGCTCACCGGCCTCGGCGGCTCCTTCGGCGGGATCGCCACCGCCGTCGCCGTCTTCACGGCCGCCGGTACGGTGGCCCTCTCGGTCGGCCAGCGCGCCCGCGAGGTCGCCCTGCTGCGCGCGATCGGCGCCACCCCGCGCCAGATCCGCCGCTCCATCGCGGCCGAGGCGCTGCTCGTCGCCCCGCTGGCGGGCGCGCTCGGCTGCCTGCCCGGCATCGCCCTCGCGCGGTGGTGGTTCGGACAGCTCGAGGGCAAGGGGGCGATCCCCGCCGCCGTGGACCTCGCGGTCTCGTGGATTCCGCTGGTCACCGCCGTCGGCGCGGGGCTGGTCGCCTCGCTCCTCGCGGGCCTGATGGCCGCTCGCCGCCCGGCGCGGATCAAACCCGGCCAGGCGCTCGGCGAGGCGGCCGTCGAACGGCTGCGCCCCGGGGTCATCCGGACCCTGCTCGGCCTGGCGGCCCTGGCGGGCGGCGTCGTGCTGGCCGGGATCGCCGCGTCGACCTCCGGTGAGGACGCGGCCAACACCGCGCTCGGCATCGTGATGCTCTTCATGCTGGCCGTGGCCCTGCTCGGCCCGCTGGTCGCCCGGCTGTGCGCCTGGCTGATCGGACTGCCGCTGCGCGCGGGCGCGACCCCGGCCGTCCTGGCGTCGGCCAACACCCTGGCCAACGCCCGTCGGCTGGCCTCGGCGATCACACCGATCGTGCTGGCCATGGCGTTCTCCTCGACGCTCGTGTTCCTGCGCACCAGCGAGGACCATGCGATGGCCCGGCAGCGGCGCGCCGGAATCGTCGCCGACCAGGTCGTCTCCGCACCCGGCGGTCTCCCGGCCGACACGGCCGGCCGCGCCGCCTCCGTACCCGGTGTGGCGGCGGCGGTGGGCGTGCTGCGCACCGGGGTGCTCGTCACGGCGGGTTCCGCGCTGCAGAGCGCGACGGCCCAGGGCGTCTCCGGCACCGGCCGTGCGCTGGCGGCCGTGCAGGACCTGGACGTCCGCACCGGCCGCCTGAGGGACCTGGGGCCGGGCCGGGTGGCGGTCGACGCGAGCCTCGCGCGATCCGGGCACGTCCGCGTGGGCGACCGGCTACGGCTCCGCCTCCCGGACGGCACCAGGGCCGCGCCCGAGGTCGTCGCGACGTACGGCCGGGGCCTGGGCCTCGCCCGGGTCACCCTGCCCCGCGCGGCCCTGGCGGCCCACGTCACGTCGGCCTTCGACGGGGACGTACTGGTACGGGACGACGCGGGCGCGGACCGCGAAGCCGTCGCGGCGGGAAGCGGCTCGGCGAGCAGGTCACCGGCCGCGACGGCTACGTGGCCGCCGAGGACCGGGACCGTGCGCTCAACGCCTGGGCCAACACCACCATGGCCGCGGTCCTCGGCGGCTTCGCCGCGGTCGCCGCCGTCAACACCCTGGTGATGACGGTCCTCGATCGCCGCCGGGAGCTGGGCACCCTGCGGCTGATCGGATCGACCCGGCGGCAGGTGCTGGGGATGGTGCGCTGGGAGGCGCTGCTGGTGGCCACGGCCGGTGTCGCGCTGGGCACGGCGATCGCCCTGGCCACGCTCGTACCGATGGTGCGCGGGCTGACCGGCGGGAAACCGTACCTCCCGCCGCTGACCTACGCCGGGTTCGTGGGCGCCGCCGTCGCGCTCGGGCTCACGGCGACCGCACTGCCCGCCCGGGCGGCGCTGCGCGGGGAAGCACCGGAAAGGGAGTGAGCGGACCGCGAAAAGGGGCCGGGACCATGCGGTCCCGGCCCCTTCGGGCGTGCTGTGAGCCGTCAGGCGGCCGTGCGGTGACGGGCCTGCTCGGCGGGGTCCTTGCGGAAGGCCCACGTCATCTTCGGCTCCATCGCGAAGCGGAAGACGCGCTGCACCGGCGGCGTGCACAGCACGGTGATCACGGTGGCGGCCACGACGGTGACGGTGATCTCACCCAGCGGCTGGTGCAGCCACTTGATGTCGAACCAGCCCCAGAAGCGGGAGCCCTTGGCGAGGAAGCCGTGCAGCAGGTAGCCGTACAGCGTCCCGGCGCCCAGCACGGTGAACCACATGTGCCGACGCGGCACCCAGGCGAAGAAGCACGCGGTGAGGACCATCGAGCAGCCGAACATGGCCAGGGTCATCACGGGACCGGTCCACGCCGGGGCGTGCAGCTCCTGGACGCTGTCGCGGTGGTAGAACCAGGCCGAGTTCATCCGGGGGGCCGCCCAGTAGGCGAACAGCAGGGCGCACGCGAAGATCGGCACCGACGCGATGCGCGCCTTGCGGCCCCGCATCCGCTGGAAGTGCTCGGGCTTCATGCACAGGCCGATGACGAAGAACGGCAGGAACTGCAGGACCCGCTGGAGGTCGAGGTCGTCGCCGATGTCGGGCGAGACGGACGCCAGGGTGGCGATCGCCAGCGAGAGCGGGACCGGCCAGCGCACCAGCTTCCAGATCGGCGTCGTCAGCCGCCACACGAACAGCGCGACCAGGAACCACGTCAGGTACCAGGGGTCGAGCAGGCTGATCGGGTGGCCCGGGTCGTCGTCGGCCCAGCGCTTGAAGAAGCTGTACGCGACCTCGAACAGCACATAGGGCACCGCGATCCCGGTGATGAGCCGGCGGAGCCGGTCCGGTCGCATGTCGAAGCTGCGGGAGAAGAAGCCGGAGATGATGATGAAGGCCGGCATGTGGAAGGTGTACACCGTCATGTACAGGGCTTCCGCGGTGCGGCTCGTATCGGTGAGCGGCTCCCACGAGTGGGCCATCGCGACCAGCACGATCGCGAGGTACTTCGCGTTGTCGAAGAACGCGTCCCGCTGCTTCGGCTTCTGCCCGCCAGGGGCGCCGGCGGCGGGCGGAGACGCCTGGCGCCCTGCTTCTTCGCGCTGCGGCGTGGGGGGAGCCCCGGCCTCGGCCTCCCGGGCCGGGGGGAGCGGGGACCGCTGGGAACCGTGCGGGCGCAGGGAGTTGGTCACAGGCCCTCCCACCAGGAGCTGGGGGAGAGCACCCGGGACCGCACTGCGCGTAGGGGAGAGATGGCAGCGTGGAACATCTGAGGCACGATAGCGGCGAAACCTCTATTGCGTAAAACCTCGTCCAGGTCTTCCCCGGTAATACAGTTCACACTCCGGCCGATAGCCGACCGTTATCAAGTCGACATAGCGATCCGGCTGTTCGATATGAGGAACCAGACCGCCCGTTCTGTCGGGTTTCATCCCCCTTAAATGGTGCATATGCCCCTCGGGTGCCTCCGGCGGAATGTCTGATTCATGGAAATCGGAATTCCCATCCGGGTTATGTGATCAGGTCGAAAATTGACCCACGGAATTGTGGGGAGTGTCACCCGTGTCCGCCCGTGTAAGGGATTCCTGCGGGGGTACGAACAGGGCGGGTGTGGTGTGCACCGATGTAGGTGATCACCGCACCCTGCTGCTGTGGAGCCGTAGTTGATGGCACGATGGTTGCAGCGGGGGTGTGCGAGGTCGCGTGCTTCCGGGGCCGGGTGAAGACATGAGCGACCGAGGAAGCGTGATCAGCTGTGGTCATTTCCCTGTCATTGGTGGTGCTGGTGGGGATCATCCTCGTACTGATGATCCGTGCCGGGAAGACGAAACCGGGGCCGGCGCTCGTCGCCGCCCTCTTCGGCTTTCTCCTGGCCTCGTCCGATCTGGCGCCGAACATCCAGGACTTCCTCAACTCGGTCGCCAGCTCCATCAGCGACATCAACCTCTGAGTCGGGCCCGGGAGTCACGCCCTGGTACGCAAACGGCCCGGCCCCGGGGGGATCCCTCCGGGGCCGGGCCGTCGTACGTCATGGAGCGGGCGACGGGAATCGAACCCGCGTAGCCAGTTTGGAAGACTGGGGCTCTACCATTGAGCTACGCCCGCACGCGCCGCGCATCCCCCGGGTGTGATCACCCGGAGCGCGGCACGGAATGCATCGTAGCGGGTCCGGGCCCTCTCCCGCACACCCTTGCCCACCGGTGGAACAACCGGCAGCCGGGGCGTCCCCGGCCATGTACCCTACGTGTCGCACCGACGGGGTGTGGCGCAGCTTGGTAGCGCGTCCGCTTTGGGAGCGGAAGGTCGTCGGTTCGAATCCGGCCACCCCGACCATCCACAGGCGTCAAGATCGCGTTGTGGGCCGCGTCATGCTTGCGGTTACTATGCAAGCTGCGCGTCTGTGTCTTTCTTTACCGGGCGCGATCCGCTGCGAAGCATCAGTGCGAGGCAGCAGAACACCACACGTCAGCCCCAAGGAGACCGAACCGTGAAGAGCGCCGTGGAGAACCTGAACCCGACCCGGGTTCGGCTCACTGTCGAGGTGCCCTTCGAGGAGCTCAAGCCCAGCCTCGACGCGGCGTACAAGAAGATCAACCAGCAGGTCACGGTGCCAGGCTTCCGCAAGGGCAAGATCCCGGCCCGCATCATCGACCAGCGTTTCGGCCGCGGCGCGGTGCTGGAGGAGGCCGTCAACGACGCCCTCCCGAAGTTCTACACCGACGCGGTCAACGAGGGTGAGCTGAACCCGCTGGGCCAGCCCGAGGTCGACATCACCGAGCTCAAGGACAACGAGCTGCTGGCGTTCACCGCCGAGGTCGACATCCGCCCGACGATCGAGATCCCGGACTACTCCGGCATCGAGGTCACCGTCGACTCCGTCGAGGTCTCGGACGAGGACATCGACAAGTCGGTCGAGCAGCTGCGGGACCGCTTCGCCACCACCAGCCCTGTCGAGCGCGCCGCCGCCGAGGGCGACATCGTCGTGATCGACCTGGAGGCCAAGGTCGACGGCGAGGTGCTGGAGGACGGTGTCGCCGAGGGCGTCACCTACACCATCGGCTCCGGTGAGCTGCTCGACGGCATCGACGAGGCCGTGACCGGCCTGGAGGCCGGTGGCACCGCCACCTTCACCTCCGAGCTGAAGGGTGGCTCCGCGCAGGGCAAGGAGGCCGAGGTCTCCGTCAAGGTGAACGAGGTCAAGGCCCGGGAGCTGCCCGAGCTGGACGATGACTTCGCCCAGCTGGCCAGCGAGTTCGACACCCTTGAGGAGCTGCGCGCCGACAGCCGCAAGCGCCTGGAGCAGTCGAAGAAGTACGACCAGGCCACCCAGGCCCAGGAGAAGGTGCTGGACGCCCTCCTGGAGCTGGTCGAGGTCCCGATCCCCGAGAAGCTGCTCGAGGACGAGATCCAGACCCGGAAGCACAACCTGGAGCACCACCAGCTCGGCCAGATGGGCCTGAACCTGGACTCCTACCTGGAGATTCAGGGCAAGACCGCCGAGGAGTTCGACGCCGAGCTCAAGGAGCAGGCCGAGAAGGGCATCCGGACCCAGTTCGTCCTGGACGAGCTGGTCAACAAGGAGAAGCTGTCCGTCGGCCAGGAGGAGCTCACCGAGCACCTGATGCGCCGTGCGCAGTCCTCCGGCATGAGCCCGGACCAGTTCGCCCAGCAGGTCGTCGAGGGCGGCCAGGTGCCGATGCTCGTCGGCGAGGTCGCCCGCGGCAAGGCGCTCGCGGTCGTGGTCGAGGCCGCCAAGGTCGTGGACGACAAGGGCGAGACCGTCGACCTGGACGACGAGGACGAGACCGCCGAGACGGTCGAGGCCGCCGCCGAGGGCACCGTGACCGCCGAGGCGGGCGACGAGGCCGCTGAGGCCACCGAGACCGCTGAGGTCACAGAGGCCGCCGCCGAGGCCGCTCCCGAGCAGGAGAAGGCGCAGGACAAGGCCGAGGGCTGATCCTCGCCGCTCCGCAGCCCGTAACGAACGGGCCCGAACGTCTGCACGCGTCCGGGCCCGTTCGTGTTCCGGGAAGTCCGCGGGCCCGCGAGGCCGCGGAACCTGCGCTCAGAGCGAACAGTTCCTGATGCGGGATGGCGCCCGCCGACCAGCGCGTTAGGGTCCGTAGATACGAGGGCAGGGAGTCTCGCAGGCCGCCGGATCACACCGGCCGGCCCGTCCCCGAGCCCAAGAAGAAGACGCTGAGACGGCCAGTCGCCGTCAGAGACGAGCAGGTGGATACGTGACGAATACGATGCCTTCCGCCGCCGGCGAGCCGACCGGCGGTGGCCTCGGCGACCAGGTCTACAACCGGCTGCTCGGTGAGCGGATCATCTTCCTCGGCCAGCCGGTCGACGACGAAATCGCCAACAAGATCACCGCGCAGCTGCTCCTGCTCGCCGCGGACCCGGACAAGGACATCAACCTCTACATCAACTCTCCGGGCGGCTCGATCTCGGCGGGCATGGCGATCTACGACACCATGCAGTTCATCCCGAACGACGTCGTCACCATCGCCATGGGCCTCGCCGCCTCGATGGGACAGTTCCTGCTGAGCGCGGGCACCCCCGGCAAGCGCTTCGCGCTGCCGAACGCCGAGATCCTGATCCACCAGCCGTCCGCGGGCCTGGCCGGTTCGGCCTCGGACATCAAGATCCACGCCGAGCGGCTGCTGCACACCAAGAAGCGGATGGCCGAGCTGACCGCGTTCCACACCGGTCAGACCGTCGAGCAGATCACCCGCGACTCCGACCGCGACCGCTGGTTCTCCGCCCAGGAGGCCAAGGAATACGGTCTGGTCGACGACGTCATGGCCTCGGCCTCGGGCGTTCCGGGCGGGGGCGGCACCGGGGCCTGAGCCCCGCCGTCCCGTAGCCGACCTCCAGCCCTTTGATCGCCACAGGATGGTGAACACCCAGATGAACAACTTTCCCGGCAGCGGCCTCTACGACGGCCCGATGGCCGAATCGCGCTATGTCGTCCCGCGCTTCGTCGAGCGCACCTCCCAGGGTGTCCGGGAGTACGACCCGTATGCGAAGCTCTTCGAGGAGCGCGTGATCTTCCTGGGCGTCCAGATTGACGACGCCTCGGCCAACGACGTCATGGCGCAGCTCCTGTGCCTGGAGTCGATGGACCCGGATCGCGACATTTCGGTCTACATCAACTCGCCCGGCGGCTCGTTCACGGCGCTGACCGCCATTTACGACACGATGCAGTTCGTCAAGCCCGATATTCAGACGGTCTGCATGGGCCAGGCGGCGTCCGCCGCGGCCGTGCTGCTCGCCGCCGGTACCCCCGGCAAGCGAATGGCGCTGCCCAATGCACGTATCCTGATCCACCAGCCGTACAGCGAGACCGGCCGGGGTCAGGTCTCCGACCTGGAAATCGCGGCGAACGAGATCCTGCGAATGCGTTCGCAGCTGGAGGAGATGCTGGCCAAGCACTCCACCACGCCGATCGAGAAGATCCGTGACGACATCGAGCGGGACAAGATCCTGACCGCCGAGGAGTCGCTGGAATACGGTCTGGTCGACCAGATCGTCTCGACCCGTAAGACCTCGGTCGGCCTGGGCTGAAGCCCGGTCGACCCGGCGCCCCTTGGACCAGTTAGGTCCAAGGGGGGCCCGAACCGGGGGCCCGGCAAGGTACCGTCATAGAGGGCTGGGGGCCGGCCCCCGGGAAACATCAAGCGGAAAGCTCGCAGCGCAAGCACCCGGTTCCGCGGAGCAAAGCGGATCCAAGGCGAAGGGGAAGCACCTCGTGGCACGCATCGGTGACGGCGGCGACCTGCTCAAGTGCTCGTTCTGCGGGAAGAGCCAGAAGCAGGTGAAGAAGCTCATCGCGGGCCCTGGTGTGTACATCTGCGATGAGTGCATCGATCTCTGCAACGAGATCATCGAGGAAGAGCTGGCCGAGACCTCCGAGGTGCGGTGGGAGGAACTCCCCAAGCCGCGTGAGATCTACGAATTCCTCGAGGGCTATGTGGTCGGCCAGGAGGCCGCCAAGAAGGCCCTGTCCGTCGCGGTCTACAACCACTACAAGCGGGTTCAGGCCGGTGAGAACGGCAGCCACAGCAAGGACGACGGCATCGAGTTGGCGAAGTCCAACATCCTGCTGCTCGGTCCGACCGGCTCCGGGAAGACCCTGCTCGCGCAGACCCTCGCCCGGATGCTGAATGTTCCCTTCGCCATCGCCGACGCCACCGCGCTCACCGAGGCGGGTTACGTCGGCGAGGACGTGGAGAACATCCTCCTCAAGCTGATCCAGGCCGCCGACTACGACGTCAAGAAGGCCGAGACGGGCATCATCTACATCGATGAGATCGACAAGGTGGCCCGCAAGAGCGAGAACCCCTCGATCACCCGTGACGTCTCCGGCGAGGGCGTGCAGCAGGCGCTGCTGAAGATCCTCGAGGGCACCACGGCCTCCGTTCCGCCGCAGGGCGGCCGGAAGCACCCGCACCAGGAGTTCATCCAGATCGACACGACGAACGTGCTGTTCATCGTGGGCGGTGCCTTCGCCGGTCTGGAGAAGATCATCGAGTCGCGGGCCGGCGCCAAGGGCATCGGCTTCGGCGCCACGATCCGCTCCAAGCGCGAGATCGAGGCGAGCGACCAGTTCCAGGAGGTCATGCCGGAGGACCTGGTGAAGTTCGGGATGATCCCGGAGTTCATCGGCCGGCTCCCCGTCATCACCTCCGTCCACAACCTCGATCGCGAGGCGCTGCTGCAGATCCTGGTCGAGCCGCGCAACGCGCTCGTCAAGCAGTACCAGCGGCTGTTCGAACTCGACGGCGTGGAGCTGGACTTCGACCGCCCGGCCCTGGAGGCCATCGCCGACCAGGCGATCCTGCGCGGCACCGGCGCGCGCGGCCTGCGCGCCATCATCGAAGAGGTCCTGATGTCGGCGATGTACGAGGTGCCGTCCCGCAAGGACGTGGCCCGCGTCGTCATCACCGAGGACGTCGTCCACTCGAACGTCAACCCGACGCTGGTGCCCCGCTCGCGCGGCACCGAGCCGGGCGAACGGCACGAGAAGAGCGCGTGAGCGCCGCGTAGAGCGCACACGAAGAGGGCCCCGGTCTCCCGGGGCCCTCTTCGTGTCGTACGGCGTCTACGAGCCCTTCACGCGGGCTTGCGGGTGTCCTTGTAGATGCCCGCGGTCACCTTCGCGAAGGCTTCCACGTCGACGTCGGACGCGGAGATGTTCTCCGCGTTGACGTCCAGCACCATCGCCGCGTCCGTCTCCTCCGCCCACGCACACGCCGGGGCGTAGATCCGGTCGTACATCTTCACGACCTCGCAGTCGATGGCGGGGCCGTCCGCGCCGTCCGGCCGGAACGTCTTGCGCTCCTGCTCGACGGTCGGCGAGCCCTCGCCGTCCTCGAAGCCCCGGAACATTCCGTCCTGGACCCGGTCGGGGTCGTTGATCTCCCCGTACATGCCGGAGAACGCGAGCCCCGAGTTCTCGTCGTCGGCGCGCTGGTACTGACCGAGGACGGAGGTCGCGCCCTTGGGCATGCTGTCCTGCACGCTGGTGCCCTCGTCCTTGAGGTCATCGGTGCCCTTGGACAGGGTGTACGTGCCGTCGTCGAGCGTCTTCGGCGTGACGAGCCGCATCGGCGCGGGGCCGCTGTCGCCGCCGGACAGCACCACGGCGCCGGTGACGATCGCCCCCACCACCACGAGCCCCGCCGCCGACATCGCGATGATCTTGGTGCGATTGCGGCCCGGCGCGGGCCCGGGCGGCATCGGGTAGCCCGGCTGCGGAGGCTGTCCATAGGGACCCGGCGCCTGCGGATAGCCATACCCCGGCGGGGGCGCCTGCGGATAGCCGTAACCCGGGTTCTGGGCGTACGGGTTGGGCTCCGCGGACGGCTGCTGCCCCCCGCCGTACGGATTGGGCTGAGCGCCCCCGTACGGGCCGGGCCCGCCGCCGTAGGGACCGGGCGGCGGCGGTGGCTGATTGTGGCTCATGGGTGTGGGGGTATCCCTCCGGACGGTGGGCGGCGTGTGGACAGGGACGGCGCGGGACCGCGCCCGAGGGTGCGACTACTTGGGGATCTCGACGCGCGCGTCCTTGCGGACCTTCGCGGCGAGCGCCCCGGCCTCGTCGAGCGACAGGCCCTTGCCCGCCATGGCCAGCGCCCTGTCGCTGTGGATCACATAGGCGACCGTGCTGTAGTCGCCCCACATGCAGAGCGGAACGGTGAAGCCCTGCTTGGGAATGCCGGGGGAGTTGGCGGCCTGCCCGGTGGGCGTGAACTTCATGTTCTGGCACTTCATGACGGCGTTGTCGAGTTCGCTCGGGGACACCTCCTCGGGGCTGCCCACCAGTTCGGCCTTGAGCGCGCCGCTGCTGGACGAGTCCTTCTCGGACTCCTCGGCGATCTTCGCGAAGGCGCTGTCGACGACCTTCTCGGGGTCCTTCACCTCACCCCAGGCGCCGGTGATCTGGAGATCCTTCTCGGACAGGCCCGAGCCCGACTTGTAACTCCCGCTCACGCCCTTGGCGTTGGTGACCCCGTACTGCTTGAGGTCCTGGGTGAGTTCCGAGTCGGCCTCGTCGCCGCCGGAGCCGTCCTCCTTGGAGTACTCGCCGGCCACCGTCTGCGGAGTGGTGAGCTTGTAGCGCTTCCCGTCGTCGGAGAGGCCGCCGCTGTCCCCACCCGTGAACACGAGCACACCGCCGACCACCGCGGCCACCACGACCACCGCGCCGATGGCCATCGCCAGGCCCTTCTTCTTGCCGCCCTGACCCGGGCCCGGCTGGTACGGCCCCGGCATGCCCGGCTGACCGTACGGCTGCTGGCCGTAGGGCTGCTGACCGTACGGCTGCTGCTGCGGCTGGCCGTACGGGTTCGGGGGCTGGCCCGGCTGCTGCGGCTGGCCGTAGCCGGGCTGCGGCTGTCCGTACGGACCGGGCTGCTGGGGCGGCTGCTGCGGGTAGCCGTAGCCGGGCTGGCCGGCGGCACCGCCCTGTCCGTAGGGACCCGGCTGCTGGGGCTGCTGACCGTAGGGGCCCGGCTGGTTGTAGCTCATGTTTTTCCCTCGTTAGGTTGTGCTGTTGTAGCTATTTGTCGATTTCGACGCGTGCGTCCTCACGCACCTTGGCGGTCAGCCCCGCGGCGTCCTTCAGCGACATGCTGCCGCCGAGAACGGCCCCCGCCGGGTCCGCCGTCACCGCGACGCCCAGGGTGCTCTTGTCGCCCCAGACGCACGCGGGAGCCTCCATGGATCCCTGATCCGACGTGAACTTCAGGGACTGGCACTTCAAGACGTCCCCGTCGAAGCCGTCCGGCGAGAACTCCTGGGGGGTTCCGCTCGCCTGCGCGGTGCCGTTGTCCCGGAGCGCCTTGACGATGACCGCCAGGGCGAGGTCCGCGCCCCGCTCCGGGTCGGTCACCTCGCCCCAGACACCGGTGAACTTCAGCATCTCCTTGCCGGCGGTCTGGTAGTCGGCCGCCACCAGGTGCGGATCCTTGACCACCGGGACCTGCTGGAGGTCCTTCTTGCCCGCCGCCGACAGGTCGCCGTCGTCCGTGCCGTTGCCCTGCCGCTGGTAATCCTCCGCGACCGTCTTCGGGGTCGTGAGCTTGTACGGACCGCTGTCACCGCCGAACAGCAGGATCCCACCCGCCGTCAGCGCGCCCACGACCGCCAGCGCCCCCACCACCAGGCCGACGGTCCGGCCCTTGCCGCGGCCGCCGGGCGCGGCGGGCGGCGCCGGCGGACCGCCGTAGAAACCCTGGCCCGGCTGTCCCGGCTGCGGGGCCTGCCGGCCGTAGGGGTTCGCCGGAGCGGCGTACGGGTTGCCGCCGTTGTACGGAGACGGAGGGGGCGCCGGATAGCCCCCGGGCTGCGCGGGCTGTCCCGGCTGCGGGTGGCCGTAGCCGGTGGGCTGGGCATAAGGATTCGGCACAGGTGGCTGGCCGGCGCCGTGAGGACCCGGCTGTGCCCCGTAGGGACCGGGCTGCGGCGACGGCTGCTGATAGCTCATTGTGCCTCTCCTAGGAGCGCATGACAGGTCCCGAACATCCTTCCCGACGCGCATCGGCCGCGTTGCGGCGGGGCCGCAACGGGTTCGTAACGGAGTCCGGGGGCCCTTTAGACTGCGGGGGTGACCGAGAACTCTCAGCAGCGCCCCGACAGCGGGCCGAACAGCCACCCTGAACTGCCGACCCAGTACGCGCCGGCCGATGTAGAGGGGCAGCTGTACGAGCGCTGGGTAGAGCGCGGTTACTTCGAGGCGGACGCCAAGAGCGGCAAGGAGCCGTACACGATCGTCATTCCGCCGCCCAATGTGACCGGATCGCTCCACCTGGGCCACGCCTTCGAGCACACGATCATCGACGCGCTCACCCGCCGCAAGCGGATGCAGGGCTACGAGACGCTGTGGCAGCCGGGCATGGACCACGCCGGTATCGCCACCCAGAACGTGGTCGAGCGGGAGCTGGCCAAGGAGGGCGTCTCCCGCCACGACCTGGGCCGCGAGGCGTTCGTCGAGCGCGTGTGGCAGTGGAAGAACGAGTCCGGCGGGCAGATTTCGGGCCAGATGCGGCGGCTCGGCGACGGCGTCGCGTGGAACCGCGAGCGGTTCACCATGGACGAGGGGCTGTCCAAGTCCGTCCAGACCATCTTCAAGAAGCTCTACGACGATGAGCTGATCTACCGCGCCGAGCGCATCATCAACTGGTGTCCCCGTTGCCTTACGGCCATCTCCGACATCGAGGTGGAGTACCAGGACGACGACGGCGAGCTGGTGTCGATCCGGTACGGGGAGGGAGACGCGGCGATCGTCGTCGCCACGACCCGCGCCGAGACGATGCTGGGCGACACCGCGGTCGCCGTCCACCCCGACGACGACCGCTACCGGCACATGGTCGGCACCGAGATCGAGCTGCCGCTCACCGGTCGCCGCATCCCGGTCGTCGCCGACGAGCACGTGGACCCGGAGTTCGGCACCGGCGCGGTCAAGGTCACCCCGGCCCACGACCCGAACGACTTCGAGATCGGGCAGCGCCACGGCCTGCCGAACCTCAGCGTCATGGACGAGCACGCGGTGATCACCGCGCACGGCCCCTTCCAGGGCCTGGACCGGCTGGAGGCGCGCAGCGCCATCGTCGGCGCGCTGCGCGCCGAGGGCCGGATCGTCGCCGAGAAGCGCCCGTACACCCACTCCGTGGGCCACTGCTCGCGCTGCAAGACCACGATCGAGCCGCGGCTGTCGATGCAGTGGTGGGTCAAGGTCGGCCCGCTGGCCAAGGAGGCGGGCGACGCCGTCCGCGACGGCCGGGTCAGGATCCACCCGGAGGACATGTCGAAGCGCTACTTCGACTGGGTCGACAACCTGCACGACTGGTGCATCTCGCGCCAGCTGTGGTGGGGCCACCGGATCCCGGTCTGGTACGGGCCGAACGGCGAGGTCGTCTGCGTCGGACCGGACGAGGAACCGCCGAGCGGCGAGGGCTGGACGCAGGACAGCGACGTCCTGGACACCTGGTTCTCGTCCGGCCTGTGGCCGTTCTCCACCCTCGGCTGGCCCGAGCGGACCGAGAGCCTGTCGACGTTCTATCCGAACTCGGTGCTGGTCACCGGCTACGACATCCTCTTCTTCTGGGTCGCCCGGATGATGATGTTCGGCCTGTACGCGATGGACGGCACCCCGCCGTTCCGCACCATCGCCCTGCACGGGATGGTCCGCGACCAGTTCGGCAAGAAGATGTCCAAGTCCTTCGGGAACGCGGTCAATCCGCTGGACTGGATGGACGCCTACGGCTCCGACGCCGTCCGCTTCACCCTCGCCCGCGGCGCCAACCCCGGCGTGGACGTGCCGATCGGCGAGGACTGGGTCCAGGCGTCCCGCAACTTCGCCAACAAGATCTGGAACGCGACCCGCTTCGCGCTGATGAACGGCGCGACGGTCGAGGGCGAACTGCCCGCCCCCGAGCGGCTCTCGGCCACCGACCGCTGGATCCTGTCCCGGCTGAACGAGGTCGTCGCGGACGTCGACGCGTTCTACGACGACTACCAGTTCGCGAAGCTCTCGGACACCCTCTTCCACTTCGCGTGGGACGAGGTCTTCGACTGGTACGTCGAGCTGTCCAAGACCACCTTCCAGAAGGGCGGCGCGGAGGCCGACGCCTCGCGGCGCGTCCTCGGCGAGGTCCTGGACGTGACGCTGCGGCTGCTGCACCCGGTGGTCCCGTTCGTCACCGAGAAGCTGTGGACCGCGCTCACCGGCCAGGAGTCGGTCGTCATCGCCGACTGGCCGACGGACAGCGGCTTCCGCGACGAGGCCGCCGAGCGGGAGATCGAGAACCTTCAGCAGGTGGTCACCGAGGTCCGCCGGTTCCGCGCCGACCAGGGCCTTCAGCCCGGCCAGAAGGTCCCGGCCCGCCTGGAGCTGTCCGGCACCTCGCTCGCCGCGCACGAGGACGCCATGCGCTCCCTGCTGCGCCTCCAGCCGGCCGGGGAGGGCTTCACCGCCACCGCCTCGCTGCCGGTGGCGGGCGCCACCGTGGCGCTGGACCTGTCCGGCGCGATCGACGTCGAGGCCGAGCGGAAGCGGCTGGCCAAGGACCTCGCCGCGGCCGAGAAGGACAAGGCGCAGACCACGGCCAAGCTGTCCAACGACGGCTTCCTGGCCAAGGCGCCCGACCACGTGGTGGAGAAGATCCGCGTCCGGCAGGCGACCGCCGAGGCCGACATCGCGCGGATCACCGCCCAGTTGGCGTCCCTGCCGCAGGGCTGACCCCCGGACCGGTGCCCGAGCGCCCCCGCCCTTCACGGCGGGGGCGTTCCGCTTTTCCGGGCCCCGGGCCGGTGTGCGATGTCCCACAGTGGACCCGTCGGAGGCCCATCCGTACGGTGAGTGGGGAACCCGTAGCCGCCTTCCGGGAGTTATCCACCCGTACGTCCCGGAAGGAGCTCCCCCCTCCCATGAACAAAACGCTGCGGCGCGCCTCTGTCTTCTCCATGCTGCTCGTGCTGGTCCTGCTCGCCTGGGTCACCTATGTCCAGGTGGTGGAAGGGCCCGGTTTCCGGGACAACTCCCACAACGAACGCAACGCCATCAGTCAGTACGCGCACCCGATGGGCAACATCCTGGCCGGTGGTAAGTCCATCACCGGCTCCACCGCCACCACCGGCGACATGAAGTACAAGCGGACCTACCGCGACGGGAAGGTCTACGCACCGGTCACCGGCTATGCGTCGCAGTCGTACGGCAGCAACCAGCTGGAGGCCCTCGACCAGTCCGTGCTCGACGGCTCGGACACCCGGCTGAAGAACCCCCTCCAGGCGCTGATCCGCGAGCCGTCCAAGCCGGGCGACGTGATGACCACGATCGACCCCGCCGTGCAGAAGGCCGCGTACCGGGGGCTGGGGAACAACACCGGCGCGGCCGTGGCGATCGACCCGAAGACGGGCGCGGTGCGCGCCCTGGCCAGCACGCCCTCGTACAACCCGAGCGCCTTCTCCGGGTCCGGCACCTCCGACCAGAAGGCATGGCTGAAGCTGAACAAGGACAAGGACCAGCCGATGCTGAACCGGGCGCTGCGCCAGACGTATCCGCCGGGGTCGGCCTTCAAGCTGGTGGTCGCGGCGGCCGCCCTGGAGGACGGGCTGTACTCGTCGGTGGACGAGCCGACCAAGAGCCCGGACCCGTACCGGCTGCCGGGCACGGTCACCGACATGAAGAACGAGAACGCGTCGGCGCCCTGTGAGAACGCGACGATCCGCACGGCTCTGCAGTACTCGTGCAATACGGTCTTCGCGAAGCTGGCCGTGGACCTGGGCGAGTCCAAGCTGGGAGCCGAGGCCAAGAAGCTGGGCTTCGACGCCTCCGAGCTGGACATCCCGGTGCGCGCCGCCAAGAGCGTGTACCCGAGCGGGATGGACGACTCGCAGACGGCGCTGACCGGCATGGGCCAGTTCGACGTGACCGCGACGCCGCTGCAGATGGCGATGGTCTCCTCGGCGATCGCGGACGACGGCAAGCTGATGAAGCCGTACGAGGTGGACCGTACGACGGACGGGAGCGCGACCGCGCTGGATCGCACCGAGCCGAAGACGTTCACCCAGGCGATGTCGAAGTCCACGGCGAAGGAGCTGCGGTCCGCGATGGAAACGGTCGTGCAGAAGGGCACGGGCACCAACGCGAAGATCCCCGGGGTGGAGGTCGGCGGCAAGACCGGTACCGCGCAGCACGGGGAGAACAACAGCGGTAATCCGTTCGCGTGGTTCGTGAGTTACGCGGATGACAGCAGTGGCCACAAGATCGCGGTCGCGGTGGTGGTCGAGGACAGCGACGCGCCCCGGGCGGACATCTCCGGTGGCGGCCTGGCCGGACCGATCGCCAAGTCGATGATGTCCGCCGCGCTGAAGAGCGGGGCGGCGTCCTGAGGGACTCCTCCGGGACGGCGTGGGCGCTTCCGCGGCCTGTCAGGGGTCACTCGTAGACTGGTGCGTGTGAGCGAGCGCCCCCAGAACGAACCGGACGAACAGAACGAATCCGATGAATTCGAAGAGATCGTCGGAGCCGAGACCGACCGCGACCCCGACCTGGCGGTGATCGAAGCCGGCAGCCGGACGCTGCGCGCGCAGTCCGGCCCGCCGCAGGGCGACGGCATTCCGGCTCGTCCCTCCGATCCCGAGGTGGACCGCGCGCTGCGCGAGGTGGAGGCGGAGCTGGCCACGCGGTGGGAGGAGACCAAGCTCGACCCCTCGCTGGTGCGCGTCGAGGCGCTGCTGGACATCCTCGGCTCGCCGCACCGGGCCTATCCCTCGATCCACATCACAGGGACGAACGGCAAGACCAGCACCGCCCGCATGATCGAGTCGCTGCTGGGCTCCTTCGAGCTGCGCACCGGCCGCTACACGAGCCCGCACGTGCAGTCCATCACCGAGCGGATCAGCCTGGACGGGGCGCCGATCTCCGCCGAGCGCTTCATCGAGACGTACCGGGACATCGCGCCGTACATCGAGATGGTCGACGAGCGGCAGCAGTACCGGCTGTCGTTCTTCGAGGTGCTCACCGGCATGGCGTACGCGGCCTTCGCGGACGCGCCGGTGGACATCGCGGTGGTCGAGGTCGGCATGGGGGGCTCCTGGGACGCCACCAATGTGATCGACGCGGACGTCGCGGTGATCATGCCGATCTCGCTGGACCACACCGACCGGCTCGGCGCCACTCCGGCGGAGATCGCGGTCGAGAAGTCCGGGATAGTCAAGCAGGACGCCACGGTGGTGCTCGCGCAGCAGCCCGTGGAGGCCGCGTCCGTGGTGCTCAAGCGCGCCGTCGAGGTGGATGCCACGGTCGCCCGCGAGGGCATGGAGTTCGGCGTGGTCTCCCGTGAGGTGGCGGTCGGCGGCCAGCTGCTGACGCTGCGCGGCCTCGGCGGTGAGTACCCCGAGATCTTCCTCCCGCTGCACGGCGCCCACCAGGCGCACAACGCGGCGGTGGCGCTGTCCGCCGTCGAGGCGTTCTTCGGCGTCGGCTCCCAGCACGCCCGGCCGCTCGACCTGGACACCATCCGCTCCGCCTTCGCCGCCGTCAGCTCGCCGGGCCGGATGGAGGTGGTGCGCCGCAGTCCGACCGTGGTGCTGGACGCCGCCCACAACCCCGGGGGTGCCCGTGCGGCGGCCGAGGCGGTCACCGAGGCGTTCGACTTCAGCCGTCTCATCGGCGTGGTCGGGGCCAGCGACGGCAAGGACGTTCGCGGGTTCCTGGAAGCTTTCGAGCCGATTTTCGCCGACGTCGTGGTGACCCGTAATTCCAGCCCTCGTGCGATGGACGCGGATGAGTTGGCCGGGCTCGCGGTCGAGGTATTCGGCTCCGATCGCGTCCAGGTCGAGCCCCGCTTGGACGACGCCCTGGAGGCCGCGATCACCCTCGCGGAGGAGGAGGGCGAATACGCTGGTGCGGGGGTGCTGGTCACCGGGTCGGTCATCACGGTCGGCGAGGCCCGGCTGCTTCTGGGAAAGGGCTGAGATGCGGACGCTGTGCGCCTCCACTCTGATCGGTGAGTTCTTCGTGATCGGCTTCGCCGGGCTGGTCGCGATGAAGGTGTCCGGCCTGTCGATGGGCACCGTGTGGACGGTCTGCGGCATCGCCATGGCACTGTGTGTACTGCTGTGCGGCATGCTGAGCCGTCCCGGAGCGGTGCAGATCGGCTGGGCCCTCCAGATCGGGCTGGTGCTGAGCGGCTTCGTCGTGACCACCATGTTCTTCCTCGGCGTGGTCTTCGCCGCGCTGTGGTGGGCCTCGGTTCACTTCGGCCGCAAGGTGGACCGGGCGAAGGAGCGGTTCGCCGCGGCCTCCGCCGCATCCCCTGACGCTGCGTGACGTGGCCGGAGATCACCCATGTAGCCTCAGCCGCACAGCTTCACCCGCATGCCACTTCTTCCATGCCACTGCCAAAGGAGCCCGCACCGTGAGCCAGCGCACGCTCGTCCTTCTCAAGCCCGACGCCGTACGACGCGGACTGGTGGGCGAGATTCTCGGCCGGATCGAGCAGAAGGCGGGCTGGACGATCTCCGCCCTGGAGCTTCGCCATCTGGGCCGTGAGCTGCTGGAGCAGCACTACGCCGAGCACGTCGGCAAGCCCTTCTACGAGCCCCTGGTCGAGTTCATGTCCTCCGGGCCGGCCGTCGCGCTGGTCATCGAGGGCGAGCGCGTGATCGAGGGCGTCCGGGCGCTGGCGGGCCCCACTGACCCGATCGCCGCGGCGCCCGGTTCCATCCGTGGCGATTTCGGCACCATCGTTCGGGAAAATCTGATCCATGCCTCGGACTCCGAAGAGTCGGCCGAGCGGGAAATCAAGATTTTCTTTCCCGGTCTCGCCTGATCCCACCTGATCTGGCTCTGATCGATCATCGGGTGGTCACACCCCTGTTGACCTGGGGGCGGTCGAAATTGTCGGCCGCCTCTTGGCATATGCGAGCCGATCGGGGGAACGCATCTCCGCGACACGACGTCACCATTAGAGGGGGCGGGCTCGTGTTCTGCTGACAATGGCGGAGGACCCCCGCAGCGCGTTCGCGCGGGCGTGACTACGATGAAGCTTCCGCGCCTCGCAGCGCACCACATCCTGCCGACCTCAAGCAAGCAATCGCTCCAGCAGGGAAGGCCTGACGTATCCTCATGGGGAACAACATGTCGTTCATCGGCCGTGACATGGCTGTCGACCTCGGGACCGCCAACACGCTGGTGTACGTCAGGGGCCGCGGGATCGTCCTCAACGAGCCATCCGTCGTCGCCATCAACACCAACACCGGCGGAATTCTCGCCGTGGGCGCCGAGGCAAAGAAGATGATCGGCCGCACCCCTGGCAACATCGTCGCCGTGCGTCCGCTCAAGGACGGCGTTATCGCCGACTTCGAGATCACCGAGCGGATGCTGCGGTACTTCATTCTGAAGATCCATAAGCGCCGCTATCTGGCCCGGCCTCGGGTGGTCGTGTGCGTTCCTTCCGGTATCACCGGAGTCGAGCGCCGCGCCGTCATCGAGGCGTCCACGCAGGCGGGCGCCCGCCAGGTGCACATCATCGAAGAGCCGATGGCCGCGGCCATCGGCTCCGGCCTCCCGGTCCACGAGGCCACCGGCAACATGGTGGTGGACATCGGCGGCGGCACCACCGAGGTGGCCGTCATCTCGCTCGGCGGCATCGTCACCGCCCAGTCCATCCGGGTGGCCGGCGACGAGCTGGACAACGCGATCATCCAGCACATCAAGAAGGAATACAGCCTCCTCCTTGGTGAGCGCACCGCCGAGAACATCAAGATCACGATCGGCTCGGCGTACGAGAGCGAGGAAGAGGAGCACACCGAGATCCGCGGCCGTGACCTGGTCAGCGGGCTCCCCAAGACCGTCGTGATCTCCGCCGCCGAGGTCCGCAAGGCCATGGAGGAGCCGGTCAACTCCATCGTCGACGCGGTCAAGACCACGCTCGACAAGTGCCCGCCGGAGCTGTCCGGCGACGTCATGGACCGCGGCATCGTGCTCACCGGCGGCGGCGCGCTGCTCCGCGGCCTCGACGAGCGGCTGCGCCGCGAGACCGGCATGCCCATCCACATCGCCGAGGACCCGCTGGATTCGGTCGCGCTCGGCTCCGGCAAGTGCGTGGAGGAATTCGAGGCGCTCCAGCAGGTGCTGGACGCCCAGCCGCGCAGATGACAACCAGGCGGATCGGCCGTGCGGGCGGTGTGTCGCCCGTACGGCGCATCGGCGGATCCGCTGATATACAGGCATAAGGCTCCTTAAGGACCGGACGGCCACAACGAGATCGGGACCGGTCCGACTTCGACGAGGAAGGCACGTCGCCGCACGTGAGGGACACACGAGAGAGCCGGCTGCTCCTGGTGCTGCTGATCGCCATCGCGTTCGCACTGATCACGGTGGACATCCGCGGCGGCGAGGACTCGCCCCTCGACGGCGCCCGTCAGGCCGCCGCTTCCGCCTTCGGCCCGGTGGAGGACGGCGTCGCGAGCGCCGTCGATCCCGTCGGCAACGCCGTTGCCGCCGTCCGGGACTCCGACGCGCGGCACGATCGCATCAGCCAACTGGAGCAGGAGAACACCAGACTCAGGCAGCGGCTCGGCAGCGACGACCGCAACCGCGCCCGTACCGTCGAGCTCGACAAGCTGCGCCGGGTCGCCGGCGCCGGCCAGTACGGCATCAAGGGCGCCGAGGTCATCGGCATCGGCGCAGCCCAGGGCTTCTCCTGGACCATCACCCTCGACGTCGGCAGCGACGACGGGATCCAGCGCGACCAGACCGTCATCAACGGCGATGGGCTCGTCGGCCGGGTCACCACGGTCGGCCCCTCCACCTCCACCGTGCTGCTCGCCATCGACCCCGACTTCACCGTCGGCACCCGCATGGAGAAGTCCAGCGAGCTGGGCTTCGCCACCGGACGCGGCGACCGGTCCCTGCACGTCCAGCTCCTCAACGGCAAGGCCAAGATCAAGAAGGGCGACCGGCTCGTCACCTTCGGCTCCCAGGCCGACAAGCCGTTCGTGCCCGGCGTCCCGGTCGGCAAGGTGGTCCGCGTCGACCCCACCGGCGGCGACCTCACCCGCACCCTCCAGGTGCGCCCCTACGTCCACTTCAGCAGGCTGGACATCGTCGGCGTGGTCGTCCAGCCGCCGCGCTCCAACCCGCGCGACACCGTGCTGCCGCCCAAGCCCGCGAAGCCGAAGCCGACGCCCACGGTCACCGTCACGGCCACCCCCTCCGCCACCGCCACGAACCCGGCCAACAGGAGCTGACCGATGCTGCGCCTCAACCGTGTCCTCCTGTCCACCGTCCTCGTCGTCGTCGCCCTCGTCGTCCAGATCTGCGTCCTCGCCCGGCTGCAGCTGCCCGGCGCCGTCCCCGACCTGCTGCTGCTCGTCGTCCTCGGCCTCGCGCTGGTCTACGGCCACACCGGCGGCGCCTTGGTCGGCTTCGGCGCCGGTCTGCTCGCCGACCTCGCCCCGCCCGCCGATCACGCCGCCGGGCGCTATGCCCTGGTGCTGTGCGTCGTCGGCTATCTGGCGGGGCTCGCCAAGCCCGAGAGCGGCCAACTCCGGTCGGCCACCGGGCCGATGGTGGTGGTGGTCGCGGCGGCCATCGGCGCCACGCTGCTGTACGCGGGGGTCGGCATCCTCGTCGGCGACGACGCGGCCCGCCATGTTGGCCTGGGCCAGCTGCTGTTCACGGCCGCCCTCTACGACCTGCTGCTGGCGCCCTTCACGGTGCCGCTGATCATGGGGCTGGCCAGACGCGGGGAGAACGACCGGATGGCCGACAGCACCGGCGGCACCGGCACCGCCGAGGGCGGCACCCGCTGGATCACCTCGGCGGGCAGCGTCCGGGCCGGCCGGATGAGCCGGTTCCGTCGCCCCGGCCGGGCCGCCCGGCTCGGCGGTCTGGGTGGTCGCCTGGGTGGTGGTCTGGGTGGTCGCCTGGGCGGTGGTCTGGGCGGCGGTCGCCTGGGTGGTGGCCTGGGAGGCGGTCTGCTGTCGAAGGCGACGAAGCGGACCGGCCGCATCAAGAACGGCCGCGTCAAGCTCAAGGGGGTCAAGCGCCTGTGAGCCCCGCTGCGCGCCCCGCCGTGGGCCCCGCCCTCCGGTCGTCCTCAGCCCTTCCGTCTCCCGCCTCCACCCTCAACGGAGCGCCATGAGCAATATCCCGGAGACCGGACGGACTCCCCGGGTCACCGTCCGCCTCGTCGCCATCCAGATCCTCGTCTTCTCGCTCCTGCTCACCCTCGGCGGACGTCTCTGGTACCTGCAGATCCGCAACGGCGACGAATACACCGAGAAGGCCGCCAACAACCACGTCCAGCAGGTCGTCCACCCCGCCGTCCGCGGTTCGATACTGGACGCCCGCGGGGTCCCCATCGCCGACAACGAGACCCGGCTCGTCGTCTCCGCCAGCCGCACCGCGCTGATGAAGGAGCCCGACGACGGCGAGGCCGTCCTCACCCGGCTCGCGGGCGTCCTCCGCATGAAGCCCAAGGACGTCAAGGACAAGGTCCGGCTGTGCGACGCCGAGACCCCGCAGCCCTGCTGGAACGGCTCCCCGTACCAGCCCATCCCGATCACCGACGAGGCCAGCGCCAAGCAGGCGCTCCAGATCCGCGAGCGCGAAGAGGACTTTCCCGGGATCAGCGCCGAGCCCACCGCCGTGCGCCGCTACGCCGCCCCGGCCGGTTCGAACGCCGCCCAGGTGCTCGGCTACCTCTCGCCGGTCACCGATGAGCAGATCAAGAAGGCCGAGCACACCAAGTCGCCGCTGCTCCGCTCCGACCAGGTCGGCTCCAACGGGCTGGAGAGCGAGTACGACAGCAAGCTGCGCGGCAAGGCCGGGGTGACCCGCTACGAGGTCGACAACCTCGGCCGCGTCATCGGCCAGCGGGAGAGCCAGCAGGCCCGGCCCGGTGACAACGTCGTCACCAGCCTCGACGCACGCGTCCAGTCGGTCGCGGAGAGGGAGCTGGAGCAGGCGATGAAGGACGCCCGCAAGCAGTACGACCGGAACACCGGCACGAAGTACAAGGCGGACTCGGGCTCGGTCGTGGTCATGGAGGCCAAGACCGGCCGGGTGGTGGCGATGGCCTCCAACCCGAGTTACGACCCCAACGCCTGGGTCGGCGGCATCTCCGGCAAGGACTACAAGAAGCTCACCGGCAAGGACAGCAACTACCCCCTGCTGAACCGGGCCATCCAGGGCCAGGCGGCCCCCGGCTCGATCTTCAAGGTGATCCCGACGACCGCCGCGGTCAACGCCGGATACTCCTTCGACGGGCCCTACCCCTGCACCAGTTCGTTCAGCATCGGCGGCCAGGTCTTCAAGAACTTCGAGTCCGAGAGCCACGGCGGGATCAGCCTCGGCCGCGCGCTGGAGGTCTCCTGCGACACCGTCTTCTACCGCCTGGCCTACGAGCAGTGGAAGAAGGACGGCGGCAACAAGCCCAAGAAGAACCCGGCCGACTGGTTCTACAAGACCGCCCACCAGTTCGGTCTGGCCAAGAAGACCGGCGTCGACCTCCCCAACGAGGTCAGCGGCCGGGTCCCGGACCGGCAGTGGAAGAAGGACTTCTGGAAGGCGAACAAGGACGCCTGGTGCAAGAACGGCAAGAAGAACGGGAACTACACCCAGCGGCTCTCCTACGAGAACTGCCTCGAGGGCATGAAGATGCGCGCCGGTGACTCCGTCAACTACTCGATCGGCCAGGGCGACACCCTCGTCACCCCGATCCAGATGGCCACGATCTACGCGGCGATCAGCAACGGCGGCACGCTCTACAACCCGAGCATCGGCAAGGCGATCGTCAGCCCGGACGGCAAGCACATCCAGGAGATCAAGCCCACGTCCCACGGCAAGCTGCCGTTCAAGGGCCAGACGCACGAACAGATCGACAAGGCGCTCGCGGGCGTCGCCACCCGGGGCACCGCCGCCTGGCGGTTCCAGGGCTGGCCGCAGGACAAGATCCCGATGCATGCCAAGACCGGTACCGCCGAGGTCTACGGCAAGCAGACCACCTCGTGGTTCGCGACCTACACCAAGGACTACTCGGTCGTCATGACGATCTCGCAGGGCGGCACCGGCTCCGGCGCCTCGGGCCCGGCCGTGCGCAAGATCTACAACGCGCTGTACGGGGTCGACGGCAAGGGCAAGATCGACGAGAAGAAGGCGCTGCTGCCCAAGCCGCAGGCCGACCTTCCCAAGATCTCCTCCGACGGCTCGATCGAGGCCCAGCCGCTGGGCAAGCAGTTCTCCGCGCTGGGCGACACCCGGCGGCGGGGAGGTGCGCGGCGATGAGCGCGTCCACCCACGGCTACTCCGTCCCCCGCTTCACCCCCGAGCGCAGCACCTGGCGCAAGCTCATGGCGCGCGACTCGCTCCTGCGCCGCCTGGACTGGGTGCTGCTGCTCAGCTGCCTCGCGCTGTCCGCGATCGGCACCCTCCTGGTGTACTCGGCGACCCGTAACCGCACCGAGCTGAACCAGGGCGATCCGTATTACTTCCTGGTCCGCCACGCCCTGAACACCGGCATCGGGCTGCTGCTCGCGATCGGCACCGTCTGGCTCGGCCACCGCACCCTGCGCGGCGCGGTGCCGGTGCTGTACGGCCTGTCCGTCATCCTCGTCCTCGCCGTGCTCACCCCGCTGGGCTCGACCATCAACGGCGCGCACGCCTGGATCGTGATCGGCGCCGGGTTCTCCCTCCAGCCCGGCGAGTTCGCCAAGATCACGATCATTCTGGGCATGGCGATGCTGCTGGCCGCGCGCGTGGACGCGGGGGACCGGCTCAACCCCGACCACCGCACCGTCGTCCAGGCGCTCGGCCTGGCCGCGCTGCCCATCGCCATCGTGATGCTGATGCCGGACCTCGGCTCGGTGATGGTCATGGCGGTGATCGTGCTCGCGGTGCTCCTCGCCTCCGGCGCCTCCAACCGCTGGATCGCCGGGCTGATCACCACCGCGGTGATCGGTGCGCTGCTGATCTGGCAGCTGCACGTCCTCGACCAGTACCAGATCGACCGCTTCGCCGCCTTCGCCAACCCCGCCCTCGACCCGGCGGGCGTCGGCTACAACACCAACCAGGCGCGCATCGCGATCGGCTCGGGCGGTCTCACCGGCAAGGGGCTCTTCCACGGCACCCAGACCACCGGCCAGTTCGTGCCCGAGCAGCAGACGGACTTCGTCTTCTCGGTCGCGGGGGAGGAGCTGGGCTTCCTGGGCGGGGGCCTGATCATCGTGCTGCTGGGCGTCGTCCTGTGGCGCGCCTGCCGGATCGCCCGGGGCACCACGGAGCTGTACGGGACGGTCGTCGCGGCCGGAATCATCGCCTGGTTCGCGTTCCAGTCGTTCGAGAACATCGGCATGACGCTGGGCATCATGCCGGTCGCCGGTCTGCCGCTGCCCTTCGTCTCCTACGGCGGTTCGTCGATGTTCGCCGTATGGATCGGGATCGGGCTGCTCCAGTCCATCAAGGTGCAACGGCCCGTATCGGCCTGACCCGCACCGAGGGGCCTCCCGCGAGACGTCCCGGGCGACTACATTCAGGCCATGGTGGACATGATGCGGGAGATCGAACGCAAGTACGAGACCACCGACGACGGCGCCGCGGCCGGCGGCCTTCCCGAGCTGGCCGGGGTCGCGGGAATCGCGCAGGTCAGGGGCCAGGGCGTCGTCACGCTCGACGCCACGTACTACGACACCCCCGGGCAGCGGCTCGCCGCCGACGGCATCACCCTGCGCCGCCGCACCGGGGGCGACGACGCGGGCTGGCACCTCAAGCTGCCGGTGGGCCCGGACGTACGGGACGAGATCCGCGCCCCGCTCTCGGACGCGCTGCCGACCCGTCTCGCGGGCCTCGTGCGCTCCCGCGTCCGCGGCACCGGCCTCGTGCCCCTCGTCCACCTGCTGTCGGAGCGGCACGTCGGCCACCTCGTGGACGGCGACGGCACGCTGCTCGCCGAGCTGTCCGCCGACCGGGTCACCGCACGCCGCCTGGCCCCGGCCCCCGGCGACCCGGTGAGCTGGACCGAGGTCGAAGTGGAACTGGCCGAGGGCGGCGACCCCGCGCTGCTCGACACCCTGGAACCGCATCTGACGGGCGCCGGGCTGCGCCGCGCCGACCTCCCCTCCAAGCTCGCCCGGGCCCTGGCCGAAACCGAACCGGACCGGGGCGGCCGGAAAGCCGGGAAGAAGCCGGGAAAGCCGGGACAGAAGACCGGCAAGAAGAAGGCCGCGAAGAAGGCCCCGGCCAAGGACGCCACCGCTGGTGACATCGTCCTGGACTACGCACGCCGCCAGATCACCGCGATCGTCACCCTCGACCCCGCCGTACGCCTGGACACCCACGACTCCGTGCACCGCATGCGGGTCGCCACCCGTCGGCTGCGCAGCGCCTTCCGCTCGTACCGCAAGGTCCTGGACCGCACCGTCACCGACCCCATCGGCGCCGAGCTGAAGTGGCTGGCCGCCGAGTTGGGCATCGACCGGGACCGCGAAGTGCTCACCGCACGCATCGGCGAACGGCTCTCCGAGGTGCCCGTCGAACTGCGGCTCGGTCCCGTCGCCGCCCGGCTGAAGGTCTGGTCGCACGCCCGCCGCACGGGCTCGCGCGACCGGCTGATCGGCGTCCTCGACGGCGAGCGGTATCTCGCGCTGCTCGGCACCCTCGACGCGCTCCTGGCCGACCCCCCGCTGCGCCAAGCCGCCGGCCGCCCGGCCGCCGAGGTGATCCGCAAGGCCGTACTGCGCGACTACGAACGGCTCGCGGACCGCCTGGAACCGGTCCTGGACGCCCCCTCGGGGCCCGAGCGCGACATCGTCCTGCACGAGGCCCGCAAGGACGCCAAGCGGGCCCGCTACGCCGCCGAGGTCGCCCGCCCGGCGCTCGGCCCGCCCGCGAAGGCGTTCGCGGGGCTCATGACCGAGGTGCAGGAGCTGCTCGGCGACCACCAGGACAGCGTGGTCGCGCGGGAGGCGCTGCGCGAGCTGGCCATCCAGGCGCACGCGGCGGGGGAGTCCACCTTCACCGTCGGCCTGCTCTACGGCCGCGAGGAGGCCCTCGCGGCCGCCCGCGAGCGCGAACTGCCCGGTCTGTGGGCCGAGGTCTCCCGCCGGGAGCACCGGGCGGCGCTGGAGCCGTAACCGAACGGACGGCCGATCGTTGGTACGGGTGTACGGCTTTCCCCGCTCGCGCGGGGGTGGTCCGTGAGAGCCGTGCGATGTCCGTTGGGCACTGGTCCCCGCAATCGGGGTGCGTCAATCGCCGTGCGAGGGGTGGCCCCGGTCGCGTTAGTCTTGAGGGTCACCCCTGTCCGCGCACAAAGGTTACTGATGTCTGTCGAGTCGGTCTTCCCACAGCTCGAGGCCCTGCTCCCCCATGTGCAGAAGCCGATCCAGTACGTGGGCGGCGAGCTCAACTCCACGGTCAAGAGCTGGGACTCCTGCGACGTCCGCTGGGCGCTCATGTACCCGGATGCCTACGAGGTCGGGCTGCCCAACCAGGGCGTCATGATCCTCTACGAGGTGCTCAACGAGCGCGAGGGCGTGCTCGCCGAGCGCACGTACAGCGTCTGGCCGGACCTCGAAGAGCTGATGCGCGAGCACAAGGTGCCGCAGTTCACCGTGGACGCGCACCGTCCGGTGAGCGCGTTCGACGTCTTCGGCGTCTCCTTCTCGACCGAGCTGGGCTACACCAACCTGCTCACCGCGCTCGACCTCGCCGGTATCCCGCTGGACGCCGCCGACCGCACCGTCGACCACCCGGTCGTGGTCGCGGGCGGCCACGCCGCGTTCAACCCCGAGCCGATCGCGGACTTCATCGACTGCGCGGTGATCGGCGACGGCGAGCAGGCCGTGCTGGAGATGACCGAGATCATCCGCGCCTGGAAGGCCGAGGACCGCCCGGGCGGCCGCGACGAGCTGCTCTTCCGCCTCGCCCGCACCGGCAGCATCTACGTGCCGAAGTTCTACGACGTGGAGTACCTGGCCGACGGCCGGATCTCCCGCGTCGTGCCGAACCGCTCGGGCGTGCCGTGGCGCGTCTCCAAGCACACCGTCATGGACCTCGACGAGTGGCCCTACCCGAAGCAGCCGCTGGTGCCGCTCGCCGAGACCGTGCACGAGCGGATGTCGGTGGAGATCTTCCGCGGCTGCACCCGCGGCTGCCGCTTCTGCCAGGCGGGCATGATCACCCGCCCGGTGCGCGAGCGCTCGATCACCGGCATCGGCGAGATGGTCGACCGCGGTCTCAAGAACACCGGCTTCGAGGAGGTCGGCCTCCTGTCGCTCTCCTCGGCCGACCACACCGAGATCGGCGACATCGCCAAGGGCCTCGCCGACCGGTACGAGGAGGACAAGATCGGCCTGTCCCTCCCGTCGACCCGGGTGGACGCCTTCAACATCGACCTGGCCAACGAGCTGACCCGCAACGGCCGCCGCTCGGGCCTCACCTTCGCCCCCGAGGGCGGCTCCGAGCGCATCCGCAAGGTCATCAACAAGATGGTCTCGGAAGAGGACCTGATCCGTACGGTGTCCACCGCGTACGGCAACGGCTGGCGGCAGGTGAAGCTGTACTTCATGTGCGGCCTGCCGACCGAGACCGACGAGGACGTGCTCCAGATCGCCGACATGGCGACCAAGGTGATCGCCAAGGGCCGTGAGGTGTCCGGCAAGAACGATATCCGCTGCACCGTCTCGATCGGCGGGTTCGTCCCCAAGCCGCACACCCCGTTCCAGTGGGCGCCGCAGCTCAGCTCCGAGGACACCGACGCCCGGCTGGAGAAGCTGCGCGAGAAGATCCGCGGCGACAAGAAGTACGGCCGCTCGATCGGCTTCCGCTACCACGACGGCAAGCCCGGCATCGTCGAGGGCCTGCTCTCGCGCGGCGACCGCCGGGTGGGCGCGGTCATCCGCGCCGTCTACGAGGACGGCGGCCGGTTCGACGGCTGGCGCGAGCACTTTTCGTACGACCGCTGGATGGAGTGTGCCGAGCGCACCCTGCCCGAGGTCGGTCTTGACGTCGACTGGTACACCACCCGTGAGCGCACCTACGAGGAGGTCCTGCCCTGGGACCACCTCGACTCCGGTCTCGACAAGGACTGGCTGTGGGAGGACTGGCAGGACTCGCTCGACGAGACCGAGGTCGAGGACTGCCGCTGGACCCCGTGCTTCGACTGTGGCGTCTGCCCGCAGATGGACACGTCCATCCAGATCGGCCCCACCGGCCGCAAGCTGCTGCCGCTCTCGGTCGTGAAGTAACAAAGTACGCTGGAAGGCGCACGGGCCCGCACAGGCCCGTGCGCGACAAGCGAAGAAGCACAAGGAGACAGTCCCCTGGGCAAGCGACAGCCCGAAGGCCCGCCGCCCGCACCCGCGGTGCAGCGCATCCGTTTGCGTTACACCAAGCGCGGCCGCCTCCGGTTCACCAGCCACCGCGACTTCCAGCGCGCCTTCGAGCGGGCGCTGCGCCGTGCCGAGGTGCCCATGGCGTACTCGGCGGGCTTCACCCCGCACCCCAAGGTGTCGTACGCCAATGCCGCACCCACCGGCACCGGCAGTGAGGCCGAGTACCTGGAGATCCAGCTCACCGAGGCACGGGACCCCGAGACGCTGCGCAAGCTGCTCGACGAGTCGCTGCCGGCCGGGCTCGACATCACCGACGCCGTCGAGTCCCGCACCTCCGGGCTCGCCGACCGGCTCCAGGCGTCCGTATGGGAGATCCGGCTCGACCGGGTCGCCCCGGCGGAGGCCGAACGGGCCGTGGCCGCCTTCCTGGAGGCCGAGATCGTCGAGGTCGAGCGCCGGACGAAAAACGGCATGCGCACCTTCGACGCCCGGGCCGCGGTGGCCCGCCTGGAAGCGGTCGCAGGTCGGGGCGATAGGCCAGGCGACGATGGCTGTGCGATACTGCGGCTGGTAGTACGGCATCTGACACCTGCCGTGCGACCCGACGACGTCCTGTCCGGTCTCCGCGCCACGGCCGACCTGGCGCCGCCGGTCCCCGCAGCGGTGACCAGGCTGGCGCAGGGGCTGCTCGATGAGGAGTCCGGCACGGTGACCGACCCGCTCGCGCCCGATCGCGAGGCAGTTCAGGCCGCCCCACCCACGGCCGCCGAGCTGACCGCCGCGGTGGCGGCGCCGGAAGGTTCCGCGTAAGGACCGCCGTCGATGCGCCGCCCAGGCACTTGGGAGCCACCCGGGTCCGGCAGGCGCACTGACCAGGAGACTTTCGCCGGTCCCGGCCCTGAAAACCGGCCCGGCGAGCGATACGACAGCTCCCGTGCGGCGCCCGCGCCCCGGACGGCGGAACCCGCGCAGCGCGCGGGGCCCGGCCGGAAACAGGCGCGGCGCCCGGGAGCGTGACGGGAGAACCGCCCGCATGCTCGAGCCCATTGAGCCGACCGAACCTATCCAGCCCCAGGGACAGGCCGCGCCGCGCGCCGCCGCCGGGGATCCGACCTCACCCAGCGACACCCTGCCGCCGCGCCGTCGCCGCGCGGCCTCCCGGCCCGCCGGTCCGCCGGTGGGCACCGCGAGTGACGCCGAGGTGACCACGCCCGCCGTACCGGCCATACCGGCCGAATCGATCGCCGCCGGCGCCGCCATGGCCGCCGCGGAGGCATCCGCCGTCTCCGACGGTGACACCGGTTCCGCCGCTCCGCCCGCCCGTGCGCGCCGCCGGGCGACCCGTAGGACCGCCGCTCCGGCGGGTGCCCCGGAGGCCGCGGAGACCGTGGTTCCGGCGGACGCCGCCCCCCGCGAGGTCCCGGCCGCCGCCGAGCCGGAGCCCGCCGCCGAGCCCGCTCCGCCCGCCCGTGCGCGCCGCCGGGCCACCCGTAAGGCGACCGCCCCGGCCGGTGCGCCGCAGGCGGCGGAGACCGTGATGCCGGTGGACGAGCCCGCCGCGGTAGCGGAAGCGGCGGAGCCGGCCGAGGCCGCCGCCGAGCCCGCCCCGCCGGCCCGTGCCCGTCGCCGGGCGACCCGCAAGACCGCCGCCCCGGAGGGTGGTGCCCCGCAGGCGGAGCCCGCCGACGTGGACGCGTCGTCTGCGGCGGCCGCTGGTGGCAGTAACGACGAGGACACCGCCCCAGCCGCAGTCGCAGCCGACGCCCCGGCCGACGAGGCGCCCCGTGCCCGTACGCGCCGTCGTGCCACGCGTAAGTCGGCCGCGGCCGAGGAGCAGGCCGAGCCGCAGGCCGCCGCCGAGGCCGAGGCCGCCGCCGAGGCTCCCGCGGAGACCGCCCCGGCGCCGCGTACGCGCCGCCGGGCGACCCGTAAGGCGACCGCCTCCGAGGCCGAGACCGCCGAGCAGGCCGCCGCGGAAGCCCCCGAAGCCCCCGCCTCGGAGGCTTCGGAGGCTTCGGAGGAGAGCGCCGAGGACGTGCCCCGTGCCCGTACCCGCCGCCGTGCCACGCGTAAGTCGGCCGCGGCCGAGGAGCAGGCCGAGCTGCAGGCCGCCGCCGAGGCCGCCGAGCCCGAGGCCGAGCCGGAGCCCGCGCCGCGTGGTTCCCGCCGCCGGGCCGTGCGCCCGCCGACAGCGGTCTTCCAGGCGCCGGTCTTCACCGAGCCGGTCTTCCAGACCCCGGAGAGCGCCGCCGCCGAGGCCGCCGCGTCCGCCAGGGAAGAGGCCGACGAGGCCGAGGAGACCGAGGAGCAGCCCAAGGCCGCGGCCGCCGAGCCGGTGGCCCCCGCCGCGGGCGGCCGGCGCCGCCGGCGCCGCCGGGGCGAGCCCGCCGAGGAGCAGCGCCCGGCGGAGGCCGAGGAGCCGGCCGGTGCCGCCGAGGACGCCGAGCAGGACGGCCGTGCGGCCGACCGTGAGCAGGGCGACGAGGAGTCGGGCGACCGCCCGGCCCGTCGCCGTCGCCGTGGCGGCCGTCGCCGCCGCCGGGGCGAGGCGGCCGACGCCGAGGGCGCCGAGGGCCGTTCCGAGGGCGAGGACGGCGAGGCTTTCGAGGACGAGGCGGCCTCCGAGAGTGAGACCGGCGAGGAGCAGGGCGCCGACGAGGAGGGTGCCGAGGCCGGTGAGTCCGCCGGTGGCGGTTCCAGCAGCAGCCGTCGCCGCCGTCGTCGCCGCCGTCGCAGCGGGGACGCCGCCGAGGCGGACTCGGGCGGTGACGACCCGGAGCGTACGGTCGTCAAGGTCCGGGAGCCCCGTAAGAAGGAAGAGACCAGCTCCGACGAGGTCCAGTCGATCAAGGGCTCGACGCGTCTGGAGGCGAAGAAGCAGCGCCGCCGCGAGGGCCGCGAGCAGGGCCGCCGCCGGGTGCCGATCATCACCGAGGCCGAGTTCCTGGCCCGCCGCGAGGCGGTCGAGCGGGTGATGGTCGTCCGGCAGAACGGCGAGCGCACCCAGATCGGCGTGCTCGAGGACAACGTCCTCGTCGAGCACTTCGTCAACAAGGAGCAGGCCACCAGCTACGTCGGCAACGTCTACCTGGGCAAGGTCCAGAACGTGCTGCCGTCGATGGAGGCCGCCTTCGTCGACATCGGCAAGGGCCGCAACGCCGTGCTGTACGCGGGCGAGGTCAACTTCGAGGCGCTGGGGCTGTCCAACGGGCCGCGCCGCATCGAGACCGCCCTGAAGTCCGGGCAGTCCGTGCTCGTCCAGGTCACCAAGGACCCGATCGGCCACAAGGGTGCCCGGCTGACCAGCCAGGTCTCCCTGCCCGGCCGCTACCTGGTGTACGTCCCCGAGGGCTCCATGACGGGCATCAGCCGCAAGCTGCCCGACACCGAGCGCGCCCGGCTGAAGCAGATCCTCAAGAAGATCGTCCCCGAGGACGCGGGCGTGATCGTCCGCACCGCCGCGGAGGGCGCGAGCGAGGACGAGCTGGCCCGCGACGTCCAGCGGCTGCAGGCGCAGTGGGAAGAGATCAAGAAGAAGGCGAAGGGCGGCAACGCGCCGACGCTCCTCTACGGGGAGCCGGACATGACCGTCCGGGTCGTCCGCGACATCTTCAACGAGGACTTCTCCAAGGTCATCGTGAGCGGCGAGGACGCCTGGCAGACCATCCACGGCTATGTCTCGCACGTCGCGCCCGACCTCTCCGACCGGCTCCAGAAGTGGAACTCGGACGTCGACGTCTTCGCCACGTACCGGATCGACGAGCAGCTGATGAAGGCGCTGGACCGCAAGGTCTGGCTGCCCAGCGGCGGCTCCCTGGTGATCGACCGGACCGAGGCGATGGTCGTGGTCGACGTCAACACCGGCAAGTTCACCGGCCAGGGCGGCAACCTGGAGGAGACGGTCACCAGGAACAACCTGGAGGCGGCCGAGGAGATCGTGCGCCAGCTGCGGCTGCGCGACCTCGGCGGCATCATCGTGATCGACTTCATCGACATGGTGCTGGAGTCCAACCGGGACCTGGTGCTGCGGCGGCTGCTGGAGTGCCTGGGCCGCGACCGTACGAAGCACCAGGTGGCGGAGGTCACCTCGCTCGGCCTGGTGCAGATGACCCGTAAGCGGGTCGGCCAGGGCCTGCTGGAGTCGTTCTCCGAGTCCTGCGTCCACTGCAACGGCCGCGGCGTGATCGTCCACATGGACCAGCCGACGGTGGCCGGCGGCGGTGGCGGCGGCAAGCGCAAGAAGAAGAAGGCCGGCGGCCAGCAGGCGCCCGCGCCGGAGGAGACCTCCGTGGCCGACGCCGAGACGGTCGCCGAGGCCGCCGCGGAGATCGCCGCGGAGGTCGCGGAGCCCAAGGCGCTGCCGGAGCCGGTCTTCGCGGCCGACGAGGAGCTGTACAACAGCGCCGCCGAGGCCGAGGCCGCCGCGAGCCGCGGGCGTACCCGGCGCCGGGCGACGCGCAAGGTGTCCGCCCCTGCGGGCGCCCCGAAGAGCGCCGAGCAGGCGGAGACCGTGGTCGTCGTCGCGGACGAGCCGAAGCCGGAGGCGCCCGCCGAGGCGCCCGAGGCCGCCGCTCCCTCCGCCGAGCCCGAGGCCGTCGTTCCGGCCGCCGAGCCGGAGGCCGCTCCCGCGCCGCGTGCGCGCCGCCGGGCGACCCGTAAGGTGTCCGCCCCGGCGGGCTCGCCCACGGGCTCCGAGGACACCGCCGTGGTGGTCGTCGGCGCTCCCGCCCCGGAGGCGAAGCCGGAGGCCGGTGAGCCGACGGCGGCGCCCGCCGAGGGCGAGACCGCGGCGGACGGCGAGAAGGCGGCCGACGGCGAACCGGCGGCGGACGGCGAGGCCGAGGCACCGGCGAAGAAGACGGCCCGTAAGGCGGCCAAGAAGGCGCCGGCGAAGAAGACGGCCGCCAAGAAGACCGCCGCGAAGAAGACCGCGTCGAAGACGACCGCGGCCAAGAAGACGACAGCGAAGAAGACGACGGCGAAGAAGGCGACCACCAAGAAGGCGCCGTCGAAGAAGACCGCGGCGGCGGAGCAGCAGACGCCGCAGTCGGTCTCGGCCGCCGCCGAGGACTGAGCCGGACGAGCCGGATCATGAGAGCCCGGAGGGCGCCTACGCCGTTGCGTAGGCGCCCTCCGGGCTCTGGTAGCCTTGACCCTCGGCGTCTTACGCCAAGCCCCTGAGCACATCCCTCCTGTTCCGCGGGAGAGGCCGCTCGGCCGGTGCTGAACCGCGCTGAATCGCGAGGAATCACTCGGTTGTCATGACCCTCATGGGGTCATGTGGAGCGGCTGGCATCAGAGGTCCCGTTTACCAGCGAGAGAGTGAGAACCGCGTGTACGCAATTGTGCGCACCGGCGGCCGCCAGCAGAAGGTGGCCGTGGGCGATGTCATCGAGGTCGACCGCATCGGAACCAGCAACGTCGGCGACACCGTCGAGCTCTCGACGCTGCTCGTTGTCGACGGCGATGCCGTCACCAGCGACCCGTGGGTCCTGGCCGGTGTGAAGGTTCACGCCGAGGTCGTTGACCACCACAAGGGTGCCAAGATCGACATCCTGAAGTACAAGAACAAGACCGGTTACCGGAAGCGGATCGGCCACCGCCAGCTGCACACCGCGCTGAAGATCACCGGCATCGACTCGGCTGCGAAGTAAGGGACTGAGGAGACATGGCACACAAGAAGGGCGCATCGTCCACTCGGAACGGTCGCGACTCCAACGCCCAGCGGCTCGGGGTCAAGCGGTTCGGCGGCCAGGCCGTCAACGCGGGTGAGATCCTGGTCCGCCAGCGCGGCACGCACTTCCACCCGGGCGCGGGCGTCGGCCGCGGCGGCGACGACACGCTGTTCGCGCTGGCCGCCGGTGCGGTGCAGTTCGGCACCCACCGTGGCCGCAAGGTCGTGAACATCGTTCCGGTCGCCGAGTAATTCCGGCCCCGGCACGACGCCACACACCTTTCCGAGGGCGGACCGCTCTTTCCCGTGACGGGGAAGCGGGTCCGCCCTCGGCGCGTTACGCAAGTAACGACGACACAACGACCCCGTACGTAACTGGAGGCACCCGTCATGACCACCTTCGTGGACCGCGTCGAGCTGCACGTCGCCGCGGGTAACGGAGGCCACGGCTGCGCCTCCGTGCACCGCGAGAAGTTCAAGCCGCTCGGCGGCCCGGACGGCGGGAACGGCGGCCGGGGCGGCGATGTGATCCTGGTCGTCGACCAGTCGGTCACCACGCTGCTCGAATACCACCACAGCCCGCACCGCAAGGCCACGAACGGCAAGCCCGGCGAGGGCGGCCACCGCTCCGGCAAGGACGGCAGCGACCTAATCCTGCCGGTCCCGGACGGCACCGTCGTCCTCGACAAGCGGGGCAACGTCCTCGCCGACCTGATCGGCGAGGGCACCACCTACATCGCCGCCCAGGGCGGCCGCGGCGGCCTCGGCAACGCGGCCCTCGCCTCGGCCCGCCGCAAGGCCCCCGGCTTCGCGCTGCTGGGCGAGCCGGGCCACGCCGGGGACGTCGTCCTGGAGCTGAAGACCGTCGCGGACGTGGCCCTCGTCGGCTACCCCAGCGCCGGCAAGTCGTCGCTGATCTCGGTGGTCTCGGCCGCCAAGCCGAAGATCGCCGACTACCCCTTCACCACCCTGGTGCCCAACCTCGGCGTGGTGACGGCCGGTTCGACCGTCTACACCATCGCGGACGTGCCCGGTCTGATCCCGGGGGCCAGCCAGGGCAAGGGCCTCGGCCTGGAGTTCCTGCGCCACGTCGAGCGCTGCTCGGTGCTGGTGCACGTCCTGGACACCGCGGCCCTGGAGTCCGAGCGCGATCCGCTGACCGACCTCGACGTCATCGAGGCCGAACTCGCCGAGTACGGCGGCCTGGAGGACCGGCCCCGGCTCGTGGTCCTCAACAAGGTCGACATCCCCGACGGCAAGGACCTCGCCGACATCATCCGCCCGGACCTGGAGGCCCGCGGCTACCAGGTCTTCGAGGTCTCGGCCATCGCCCACCTCGGCCTCAAGGAGCTGTCGTTCGCCCTCGCGGACATCGTCGCGAAGGCACGGGCCGCCAAGCCGAAGGACGAGGCGACCAGGATCGTCATCCGCCCGAAGGCCGTGGACGACGCGGGCTTCAAGGTCGTCGTCGAGGACGGCTTCTACCGCGTCGTGGGCGAGAAGCCGGAACGCTGGGTCCACCAGACCGACTTCAACAACGACGAGGCCGTCGGCTACCTCGCCGACCGGCTGAACCGCCTCGGCGTCGAGGAGGAGCTGGTGAAGGCGGGCGCCCAGGCGGGCGACGAGGTCGTCATCGGCCCCGAGGAGAACGCGGTCGTCTTCGACTGGGAGCCGACGCTCGCCGCGGGCGCCGAGATGCTGGGCCGCCGCGGTGAGGATCACCGCTTCGAGGCCCCCCGCCCGGCGGCGCAGCGGCGCCGCGACCGGGACGCGGAGCGGGACGACGTGGACGAGGAGTACGAGTCGTTCAAGCCGTTCTAGGCGGCCCCGGGGCCGGACAGGCGCCGGACGGGGGCGGATAGAGGGCCGGACGGGGTCGGATAGAGGGCCGGGCGGGGGCGGACAGGCCCCGCCACGAGCCCTGGCGGCCCCTCTCGGCCGCGACGGACCGGCACCACGGGAAAGGGCCCGGGAGCGATGCTCCCGGGCCCTTGACGGTGGCAGGCGGCGCCTCAGACCGTCGCCGTCTCCTCCGACTCCGGCGATCCGGCTTCCATCTCCGCCTCCTCGGCCGCGTCCCGGGCCTCCCGCTGCGACGGGATCTCGTCGGCCAGCCGCGTGGCCATCCGCGCCCGCCGCTCGTCGGCCTTCCGGCACAGCGTCTGCGCGGCCTGGTCGAAGCGCACCAGGGACGGCGGGTCGGACGGGCCGAGGAGGTGCACCTTCAGCTCGGCGCGGGCGGCCGCGTGGGTGTCGTGCTCGGGTTCGCGGACGGTCTTCAGCAGCTCCGGGATCTCCGACGCCTCGGGGGTGAGGATCGTGGCGGCGCGCACCGTCGGGAAGTTCGTCCGGAACTCCTCCTCGGTCAGCCCGCTGGTGTTGGCCACCGCGTACGGCTTCTCGCTCGTCAGGTAGTCCGAGACGACGCTCGACACATCGCTGATCAGCACGTCGGCCTGGTTGAAGCAGGTGAAGATGGCCGGCCGCGGCCCGGTGACGATCTGGTGCTCCCAGTCCGGCAGCGACGTCCAGTAGGCGCTCTCCCAGGCGGCGGTGGCCGCCGCCACGCCCGCGGCGCGGTTGTCGTCCGGGGTGCCCTGGAGCATCATGCGCTCGATCTCGTCCGCGCTGCGGCGGAAGGACGTGCTGGTGAGCTGGTTCAGCTCCTCGGCGCGCCGGTTCAGCTCGGCCGCGGCCTCGGCGGGCGGACGGGCGCCGCCGCGCTGGGTGTTCGCCTCGGCGATCATCGCCTTGATGCGGTCGTTGGCCTGGCCGGCCCGCCGGTCGACGGAGCCGGTCATCGGGTGCGGCTTGTACAGCAGGCGCACCTTGGGGTCGGCGAGCAGCTCGCGGACGATGTTCTCGCCGGCCAGGATGACCGAGGTGTTGCCGGGGTTGCCGTCCCAGCCCTCCCAGGTCGGCGCGTACAGCACGGTGGTGTACTCGCCGGTCGGGACGCCCGCGTAGGGGCGGATCGGCGCCAGCTGCGGGCGGCCGACCTCCACGACGTCCTTGTCCTCGACGCCGATGTCGGCGAGCTGGTAGCGGTCGCGCGCGGCCGGGCCGGCGACCCATACCTCGTCGTACGCCTTGGCGTACGGGTTGCAGCTGGAGAGCTTGTCGCTCTCGCCGTGGTTGATGAACGCGTGCTTGATCGAGGGGATGCGCAGCACCTGCGAGGTCTTGCCCGAGTTGGCCGGGTGCAGCAGCACCTTGAGCGTCGAGTGCTCGATGCGCATCAGGTGGGCGACCTTGGGGAGGCAGACGATCGGGATGTCCGTCGCGTCGATCTTCTGCACCATGAACCGCTCGCGCAGCACGATGATGGGGTTGCCCTCGAGCGAGGCGAGGGTGGAGAGCCACATGTTCGCCTGGTACGCGGAGCTGGTGCCGCCGGAGAAGTACATGCCCACGGTCGGCTGGTACTCGGCCAGCCACGTGTCGAGCCACTCCAGGGCCTTCGCCTCGTTCGCCACCCGCTTGCGCGGCAGCAGCCAGGTGGCCAGGTGGACGGTGCCGGCGATGCCGATCAGCAGGGCGATCGAGAGGCCGACGGCCCCCCAGACGCCGTTCTTGGTGGCGGCCGTCAGCAGCAGTCCGGCGGTGGCCGGGGCGGCGAGCCGCAGGATCCGGCGGCCGTGCTGGCGGGAGAAGAACCGCGGCGGGGCCTCGCTCAGCCGCAGCGCGGACGCGTCGATGTTGCGCGTGACGAACGGCAGCTGGCGCGTGCGGCGCACCATTATGGCCGCCGCCTGGCAGGCGAAGTGCACCACGTAGAACAGCAGCAGCCCCACGGTGAGCGGCGCCTGCTCGTGCAGCGGATTGATTCCCTCGATGCGAAGCAGCCCGACCATGATGAGCATGTCGCGGAACAGCTGGCGCACCGTGATGTCGAAGCGCACCTTGCCGAGCAGCGACAGCAGGCCGGGCTGCTTTGTCTGCAGGAAGAGATCGAGGGCGAGGCCGCACGCCGAGGCGGCGATGAAGAGCGGTACGTTCGGAAGCACGGCGCCGACGAGCTGTGTGGTGAAGAACACCACCATGGCGAGCAGCGCCGTGAGCTGTACGACCCGGCGTGGGGCGAATCCGGCAGAGGGCACGGGTTGGGCTCCTGGCGGGAGGGCGGTGGACGGGTGGGGGGACCCCTGACCGTATGCCGCCGTCTGGCCCGGTGACAATCCGCGCAGGTGCCAACCGCCCCGAAACGGGCCCAAACGATCTGCCGGGCGTCTCGAGCGGTTCGCAGGTCGGCGGGCGCGGCGGTGAAATGGCCGGGCGGCCATGGACCCGGCTCCCGTAGATTGCCCCCTTGTCATGATGTGAGTGTGCAGGACACGCGTCTCCGCCTTCCGCGAGCTGCGCGTGAGGCCGGGGACGAGCCCGGGATGAGCAGGGGAGAGGCGTGGCAGAGCAGGACGGGTCGGCGGTACGGGACGAGGTGGCCGCGGCCCGCAGGATCGTGGTCAAGGTCGGTTCGTCTTCCCTCACCACCGCGGCAGGGGGTCTGGACGCGGACCGGGTTGACGCGCTGGTGGACGTGCTCGCGAAGGTGCTCGGGCGGGCCGACGGCGGGGACGGGGGCGCGGGCGGTGGCGCGGGCGGCAAGGAAATAGTCCTGGTCTCCTCCGGGGCCATCGCCGCCGGACTCGCCCCCCTGGGCCTGGACCGGCGCCCCCGCGACCTCGCCCGCCAGCAGGCCGCCGCGAGCGTCGGCCAGGGCCTGCTGGTGGCCCGCTACACCGCCTCCTTCGCGCGCTACGGGCGCCGGGTCGGCCAGGTGCTGCTCACCACGGACGACACCAGCCGCCGCGCCCACTACCGCAACGCCACCCGGACCCTGGACCAGCTGCTGGCCATGGGCGCCCTGCCCATCGTCAACGAGAACGACACCGTGGCCACCGACGAGATCCGGTTCGGGGACAACGACCGGCTCGCGGCCCTGGTCGCCCATCTCGTACGGGCCGATCTGCTGGTGCTGCTCTCCGACGTGGACGGGCTCTACGACGGCGACCCCAAGAAGCCCGGCACCTCGCGCATCGACGAGGTCAAGGGCCCCCAGGACCTCGCCGGGGTCACGATCGGCAGCGCGGGCCGCTCCGGGGTCGGTACGGGCGGCATGGTCACCAAGGTCGAGGCGGCCCGGATCGCCGCCGCGGCCGGGGTCCCCGTGGTGCTCACCTCTGCCAGCCGGGCCGGTGACGCCCTGCTGGGCCGCTCCACGGGTACGTACTTCCACCGCACCGGTCGCCGCTCGGCCGACCGCCTGCTGTGGCTCGCCCACGCCTCCGAGCCCCGCGGCGCGCTCACCCTGGACGACGGGGCGGTGCGGGCCGTCGTGGAGCGCCGCACGTCGCTGCTGCCGGCGGGAATCGCGGCGGTGGAGGGCGAGTTCACCGCCGGAGACCCGGTGGAGCTGCGCGACACCGAGGGCCGCGCGGTGGCCCGTGGCCTGGTGAACTTCGACGCCAAGGAGATCCCCCGGCTGATCGGCCGCTCGACCCGCGACCTCGCCCGCGAGCTGGGCCCCGCGTACGAGCGCGAGGTCGTGCACCGGGACGACCTGGTGGTCCTCCACCGCCACGGATGACCGGTCGGCTCGAAATTTTGCGCCCCGGAGGCGAGCCGAGCCCCTAAAAAAGGGGGCTTACCTTCCGCAAAAACGCCCCGCCGCCGCGCGAGGACTGGTCAACTTTGTTCAACGGGGTCGCGCGGGCAGCGGGCCCGCGGTGGAGGTACAGCACCACCGCCACAGTGCTCCGCCCGCGCGTGAGCGGAGCAGCGAGCTACAGGAGGCCGCCGGTGAGACGAGGGCGCCCGGGGGCGCCGCCCCGAGGGGCGGCGGAGCGCACCCTGACCAGTGTCGGGTTGAACGGTGTCGGCGCGAACGGCGCCGGGCCGGGCGACGCCGGGACGGAGGACGCGACCGCGCAGGGCAAGCGACGTGTCGAGGTGTCCCGGCTGTGGCACATCACCCTGAGCGTCTCGGGTGCCGAGGCGCCGCTGCGGGAGGTCAGGCGCGCTCTGGAGCAGCTGGCCCATGATCATCCCTTCCTGCTGACCAGCCGCTACGCCAACGATCACGCCGAGATCCGTTACTGGGAGGAGGCGCGTGATCTGCACGACGCGGCGGCGGTGGCGCTGCGGCTGTGGGGCGAGCACCGTTCCACGGCCAAGCTGCCCCCGTGGGAGATCGTGGGGCTCGAGGTCATCGACCGTGATACGTATCACCAGCGCATCGCGGAGGGATACGGGCCGCCACCGGCGTCCCCGGTGGGCGTGCACCCGTTCTGAATGGTCCGAAGGGCCTGAAAGCGCGGGCGGATCTTCAAGATGTGAGAAAGCCATCTCGAAGAGCGGAATACTTGAGGGGTTCCCGGGCTCGGCTCAGTAGGCTGCGTGCATGACCAGCGCACCCACGTCGCCGCTCACCGACCCCTGGCCGAAGTCCCCGGTGCTCCAGACCGCCTATCGGGCGCGAGCCGCGGCCGTCGACCTCGCCCCGCTGCCGCGTGCCCTGAAGGACGACGCGCTGCTGGCGATGGCCGACGCGCTGGAGGTGCGGACGAAGGAGATCGTCGAGGCCAACGCCGTCGATGTGGAGCGGGCCCGGGAGGCGGGCACGAGCGAGTCGATCGTCGACCGGCTGACCCTCACCCCGGAGCGGGTGCGGGCCATCGCCTCCGATGTCCGCGACGTGGTCGCGCTGCCCGACCCGGTCGGCGAGGTGGTGCGCGGCTCGACGCTCCCCAACGGCATCGACCTGCGCCAGGTGCGCGTCCCGCTGGGTGTCGTCGGCATCATCTACGAGGCCCGCCCGAACGTCACGGTGGACGCCGCCGCGCTGTGCCTGAAGTCGGGCAACGCCGTCCTGCTGCGCGGCTCTTCGTCGGCGTACCACTCGAACAGCGCGCTGGTGAAGGTGTTGCGCGACGCCGTCGGCGGCGCCGGACTGCCCGCGGACGCCGTCCAGTTGGTGCCGGGGGAGAGCCGGGAGTCGGTGCGCGAGCTGATGCGCGCCCGCGGCCTGGTGGACGTGCTGATTCCGCGGGGCGGCGCCTCGCTCATCCGTACCGTGGTCGAGGAGTCGACGGTTCCGGTCATCGAGACCGGCACCGGCAACTGCCATGTGTACGTGGACGCCCAGGCCGACCTCGACATGGCCGTGGACATCCTGGTGAACTCCAAGGCCCAGCGCCCCAGCGTGTGCAACGCGGCGGAGACGCTGCTGGTGCACCAGGACATCGCCGCGGAGTTCCTGCCGCGCGCCCTGGAGGCGCTGGCGGCGGCCGGTGTCACGGTGCACGCAGACGAGCGGGTGCAGGCGCTGGCCGAGGCCGAGGGGACGAAGGCCACGGTCGTCCCGGCGGCGATGGAGGACTGGGAGACCGAGTACCTGTCGTACGACATCGCCGCGGCGGTCGTGGACTCCCTGGAGGCCGCGGTGGCCCACATCGGCCTGTGGTCCTCCGGTCACACCGAGGCGATCGTCACCACGTCACAGGCGGCCGCCCGCCGCTTCACCCAATTGGTGGACTCCACCACGGTCGCCGTGAACGCGTCCACGCGCTTCACGGACGGCAGCCAGTTCGGCTTCGGTGCCGAGATCGGCATCTCCACCCAGAAGCTCCACGCCCGGGGCCCGATGGGCCTGCCCGAGCTGACGTCGACCAAGTACATCGTCACCGGCGACGGGCACACGCGCTGAGTCACCCGTTCGGGGGATGGTCGAACCCGGAGGTCAGCGGGTGGATCTTCCCCTGAATGCCATTTTGCCCTGCCCAAATTGACCCGTCCGGTCTACTCTGAATGGGTGCCGGACGACGTGGGGGGCAAGCCGTTCCCGGACGGCGACGAGCCCGACGAGCGCAGCCACGGAGAGGCGAACGACGAGTTCGCCACCGTGGTCTTCGACGAGGACTTCGTACGGTCCGCCGTCATCCATGAACCCACCGCCATCGAGCGCATGCTGGCCGCCGCGCAGGCCCGTGCCGAGGCCGAGGCGTCCCGGCGCAGCCGGGCCGGGGTGCCCCCCGAGGACGAGCTGTTCGACGACGCGTACGGCCCGGAGGGCGACGGCGAGTTCGGTGACGGCCCGTACGACGACTATGCCGACCCCGACGGCCGCTTCGGCCCGGGCCGGGGGCTGGACGGCGCCTACGGCCCGTACGGGCGCTACGGGAGCGCCGGGCGGCCCTATCGCGGCCATGCCCGCTGGCACCGCCCGGTGGCGTGGCTGCTGGCCGTCCTGATGGGCATCGGGGTGGTCGCGCTGGCCTTCACGGCGGTCTACCGGGGTACGTCGGGCAATCGCCAGGACCCGGCCCCGCCGCCCGCCACCAGCGGGGTCGACGGCACGCCCGCCGGGCGGCCGGGCGGTGCGCCGTCCACGTCGGCCGAGCGGGAGGAGCCGCCCGCCTCCGTCGTGCCGCGCACCCCGTGACGGCGGCGTCCGTCACATCCCCCCGTGCATACCCGTAGCACGTCGCGCCCTATGCGGCGTTTCCTCCCTACTGTGCGTGAAGTTGTGGAGTACCACGGCGTTTACCGCTGCCCCCGGCGACCTACTCTTGAGGTATGGCCGGGCGTGGAGACCCTCCCGAGGGGACACCCGAGGGCGTCCCGGGAGGTGGTGAGGACGAGTACCGTTCCGTCGTGTTCGACGAGTCGTTCGTTCGTGCTGCCCGGCTCCAGGAGTTCTCCGCCCAGGAGCGCATGGACGATCACTCCCGCGCGGTGCGCAGCCGCCACGCCTGGGCCCGCGCCGGGGCGTCGCGGCAGGCCGTCGTCCTCGTCCTGCTGATCGCCTTCGCCTTCGCCGCGGCCGTCTACATGGGCGTACGCCACCCCTACCAGGCCCCCGGGCCGCAGGCAGTCGAACCGCTGCGCAGCAGCGTGGTGCCGCTCTCGCCGCGCGGTGAGGTGCCCGGCGGGCGGCCGGCGGAGCTGTTCCGGGAGAGCCCGGCCGCCGCGTTCCGTACGGGCGCCGAGGGCGTCACCCTGCCCGCCGTGCGGCGCACCCAGGGTTTCTCCGAGAGCCAGGTGATGACGGCGCTCACCACGGCCAAGGACTACGTGGTGAAGTCCACCCTCGACCCGGACGTGCTCACCGGCGGCCCGGTGCAGTCGGTGCGGCTGCTGCTCGACCCCGCCCAGCAGCTCCAGTTCGACCAGAGCTTCGAACATCCGGTCGACGACGGCCGCCATGCGGCCACCGGCTGGCTGACCCGCTTCAACCCGGCCGAGGTGACGCTGGCGAACGCGCCCGTGCGGGTGCGCGGGGCGCTGACGGTCGTCGAGCGCACTCCCTCGACCCTGGAGGTCAGCGCCGACCACGTCTTCGTCTACGCGGTCCAGCGGGCCCACGAGCGGGCCCCGGACCACGCCTCGCTCTACACGGTCCGCCGGGAGACCCGGTTCCGCTTCGACCGCGGGGATCTGCGCGACCACCGGGTGGAGCTGGTGCAGAGTTCCGTGCTGGCGGGCCCGCAGGCGTGCGCGGCGAACGCCTCCGGCTATCTGCGGCCGCTGGTGGCCGGGCAGACCGTCCGGAACGACTCCCCGGCCGGCACCGACCCGTACGCCCCGGGCCGCACCCCGGTCTCCCTCTGCGGCGTGCTCTCCCCGGGCACGCAGCCCAGCTCCTAGGCCCCGCGCATCCCGCGCGGTCAGGGCCGGGGCGGCTCGTCCCCCTCGGGGCCGCCCTCGGAACCCTGCTGGTCCTCCGGCGGGGGTGTGCCCTCGGTGGTGTCCCCGCCCGGCCTGCTGCCGCCGCCGGTGAACCGGTCGCGCAGCTTGCCGCCCAGGTCCTCGGCGCCGCCCGCCACGTCCCGTACGAACGCGATCAGCGGGTCCTTGCTGGCGCGCACCGACTCCGCGTAGTGGCTCGCCGACTCCCGGAAGGAGTCGCTGACCGAGGTGTCCTTGTCCTCGTCGCGGCGCGGGTAGTGGCCGTCCATGAGCCGCTGGTGGTCCCGGCTCGCGGCCCACTTCTTCAGCTCGGCCGCGCGCACGGTGGTGAACGGGTGGCTGCGCGGCAGCATGTTCAGGATCTTGAGCACGGAGTCCCGCAGGTCACCGCTGCTCTCGTACTCCTCGGCCTGCTCCAGGAAGGCGTCCACGTTCATCTCGTGCAGATGGTGGCCGCCCGCGAGCTTCATCAGCCCGCGCATCGAGGCCCGCAGATCCTGCCCGACCAGCAGCCCCGCCCGGTCCGCCGACAGCTCCGACTTGCGGAACCACTCGCGCAGCGCCGTCACCAGGGCCAGCACCGCCACATTGCCGAGCGGGATCCAGGCGACCTTCAGCGCGAGGTTGGTCAGGAACAGCAGTATCGTCCGGTAGACGGAGTGGCCCGACAGCGCGTGGCCCACCTCGTGGCCGATGACCGCCCGCATCTCCTCCTCGTCGAGCAGCTCCACCAGCCCGGTGGTCAGCACGATGATCGGCGCGTCCATGCCGATGCACATAGCGTTCGGCTTCGGGTCCTGGGTGACGTACATCGCCGGGACCTGCTCCAGGTCGAGGATGTAGCAGGCGTCCCGCAGCATGTCGTGGAGGTGGGCGAACTGCCGGTCGCTCACCCGCACCGAATCGGACAGGTACAGCAGCCGCAGACTGCGCTCGGGCAGCAGCCCGCTCAGCGCCTTGAAGACGGTGTCGAAACCGGTCAGCTTGCGCAGCGCGACCAGCGCCGAGCGGTCAGCCGGATGTTCGTATGCGCGCGAGGAAATGCCCGGAAACCGCCGCCTCTCGCGGCTGGGCACATGCTCATGTCCCGCTCCGGCACCGCTGCCGTCCCCGGTCCCGTGCGTATGGCTGTCGCTCATTGGTCCCCCTCGTGCGGACTGTCTCGTGCGGACTGTTCGCCGGTCTGCCCCGGGCGTGCCCGTCCCCCCTGGCGGACCCCACCTTAGGCCCTGTCCGGCGGGGGGTTAGCGTGGAGACATGCCCGATATGACTGGCCTCACCGCCGTGCTCGCCGCCACTTCCAAGGACCAGGGACCGGGAGCGCTGCTGCGCACCGTCATCGTCGTCGGCGTCGTGGGATCCGTCCTGGTCGCGTGGTTCCTGCTGCGCGGGTACAAACAGGACTGAGCGCGGGCCCTGGGGAGGACTGAGAGCAGGCCCGGGATCCGGCTCGCATACGATGTTGCGGACGTGACGTGACGCCGAGACCCGGATAGGTATCGCCTGCGATGAGCGCTTTCAGCACCGCACATGCTGCCCTGACCACCCTCGCGGCCGAGGGCGGTGAGCACCACACCGACACCCACCCGAGCATCAGCCCCTTCATGACCGGCGGTGCGGCTCTCGTCATTCTGTTCCTGCTGCTGTGGATCACCACGCGCTTCAACCGGGACCGCTGACCAGGTCCGTTGCCTCTTGGGGCCCCGGTTTCGAGCCGGGCCCAGTAGGGTCTGCACGCATGGAAGAGGGAAAGGCGCCGGCCAAGCGGCGGCTCGGTGTGATGGGCGGGACGTTCGACCCGATCCACCACGGTCACTTGGTCGCCGCGAGCGAGGTGGCGTCGCAGTTCCACCTGGACGAGGTCGTTTTCGTGCCGACCGGGGAGCCATGGCAGAAGAGCCACAAAAAGGTTTCCCCGGCCGAGGACCGCTATCTGATGACGGTCATCGCGACCGCCTCGAACCCGCAGTTCTCGGTCAGCCGCATCGACATCGACCGCGGCGGTGCGACGTACACCACCGACACGCTCCGGGATCTGCGCGCGCTCAACGGTGACGCGGACCTGTTCTTCATCACCGGAGCGGACGCGCTCGCCCAGATCCTCACCTGGCGCGACGCCGAAGTGCTGTTCTCGCTCGCTCACTTCATCGGGGTGACGCGCCCCGGGCACATACTGGCCGACCCGGGGCTGCCGGAGGGCGGGGTGTCGCTGGTCGAGGTGCCGGCGCTGGCGATCTCGTCGTCGGACTGCCGGGCGCGTGTCGCACACGGCGAACCCGTCTGGTACCTGGTGCCGGACGGTGTGGTGCGGTACATCGACAAGCGAGAGCTGTACCGGCACGACTGCTGAAGGGGTACCGGTGAACGACGGACAGGACCCGTACGACCCGTACGCGCGGGATCCGTATGCCCAGGAGCCGCAGATCTACGGCTACGACGCCTATGGGCAACCGGTGTACCGGCCTCAGGGGGAGCAGCAGGGTTACGACCCGTCGTCGTACTACGGGCAGCAGCAGGGTCAGCGGCAGGACGGGTACGGCTACGGCTACGACCCGTACGGCCAGGCGCAGCAGGCACCGCAGGCCCAGGCCCAGCAGGCTCCGGCGCAGTATCCGCAGGCGCAGCCGTACGACCCGTACTACGGGCAGCAGCAGCACTATCCGCAGCACGTCCAGGAGCAGGGGCAGCGGGGGCAGTACGTCCAGCAGGGCTACGACTACGCCGAGCCTGCCGCGTCCGCCCAGTCCCCCGCACCCGCCGCACCCGCCGCGGCCACTCCGGACGCTCCGGCCGAGCAGGACGAGTCGAACCCGTACGCGGAACTGGCCGAGCTGGACCGGCAGGAGCCCGCCCACGGCGCCCCGGCCGGTGCCCCTCAGGGGCCCGGTAAGGGCAAGTCCGGCCCCCCGGACCCGGACGACCCGGAGTACCGCACCGAGCAGTTCTCCTTCGTGGAGGAGCCCGACGAGGACTCCGAAGACGTCATCGACTGGCTGAAGTTCGCCGAGACCCGCTCCGAGCGACGTGACGAGCGCCGCCGCAAGGGCCGCAACCGGTTCGTCGCGCTCGTCGTGGTGCTGGTCCTCGCCGCCGCGGGCGGGGTCGGCTACCTCTGGTACGCGGGCAAGCTGCCCGGTCTCTCCGCCGACGGCGACGCCCAGGCGGCGGCCGGCGGACCGCAGAAGCGGGACGTGATCGTCGTCCATCTGCGGGAGCTGAAGGGCGGCGGTACCTCCACCGCGCTGCTGGTGGACAACGAGACCACCAAGAAGGGCTCCACCGTCCTGCTGCCGAATTCGCTGTCCGTGTCCACCGAGGACGGCGGCTCCACCACGCTCGGCAAGTCGGTGACCGACGAGGGCTCCGACGCCACCCGCGACTCCCTGTCCACCCTGCTGGGCTCGAAGATCCAGGGCACCTGGCGGCTGGACACCCCCTATCTGGAGAACCTCGTCGAGCTGGTCGGCGGCATCACCCTGGACACCGATGCCACCGTCCCGGCCGCCCGGAGGGGCGAGCCCCCGCTGGTCAAGCGGGGCAAGGAGCAGGTTCTGAGCGGTCAGGCGGCTGTGGCGTACGCCACCTACCGGGCCCCGGGCGAGGCGCAGACCAAGCAGCTCGCGCGGTTCGGCCAGATCATGGACGCCACCTTCAAGAAGATCTCCAGCGATACGGGCGGCGCCACCAAGACCGTCGAGCAGCTGGCGCAGATCCCCGATCCGTCGCTGTCCGAAGCGCAGCTCGGCGCCTCGCTGGCGCGCCTCGCCGGGCAGGCCAAGAGCGGCGACTACGACACGATGGTGCTGCCGGTCCAGGGCGACGGCACGCTCAGCACCCAGGCGACGGACCGGGTGGTCAAGAACGTCCTCGGCGGCACGGTCAAGAACACCGACCCGGGCTCGGCGGCACGGGTGAGCGTGACCAGCGCGGGCGGGGGCAAGGACGCCTCAGGCGCCGCCCGGGTCGCGCTGGTCAACGGCGGTTTCACGGTCGTCGGCGCCACGGAGGGCGGCTCCCCCCGGCCGACCTCGCGGGTGACGTACGCGGACGCCGAACAGGCCGAGCAGGCCAAGGAGGTCGCCAAGACGCTCGGACTGCCCGCGACCTCGGTCACGAAGGGCAAGGGCGCCGCCAACGCGGACGTGACGGTGGTCCTCGGCGCGGACTACGACCCCCAGGGCTGACCGACCGCGCCGCCTTCGACTGCCGGGAGAGTCAGGAGAGTCACGGCGGTCGCGGGGGGAATGGCCGGGAGCCGTGACGGTGGGGCGTGAGACCCTTGGGGTTGCCAGACCCTGAGGGTCCCCACCGACCGGAAAGCCTCGCCTGTGACCGCCACGGACCGCTCCATCGAGCTCATCAACGCCGCCGCCCAGGCGGCCGCCGACAAGCTCGCGCACGACATCATCGCGTACGACGTCAGCGACGTGCTCTCGATCACCGACGCCTTCCTGCTGGCCTCGGCGCCCAACGACCGCCAGGTCAAGTCGATCGTCGACGAGATCGAGGAGCGGCTGAACAAGGACCTCGGCGCCAAGCCGGTCCGCCGCGAGGGCGACCGCGAGGCCCGCTGGGTGCTGCTGGACTACGTGGACATCGTGGTGCACGTCCAGCACAGCGAGGAGCGGGTCTTCTACGCCCTGGAGCGGCTGTGGAAGGACTGCCCGCAGCTGGAGCTGCCGGCGGACGCCGAGGCCACCCGCGGCAAGGCGGAGGAGTACGCGCAGGCGCAGGGCCCGGACGGCGGTGCGGGCGGTGAGCTGAGCTGAACGGCACCATGAGCGGCCGCGGCCGTCGCATAGTCCTGTGGCGGCACGGCCAGACGGCCTGGAACATCGAGCGCCGTTTCCAGGGCTCGCTGGACATCGAGCTGACCGACACCGGCGTCGCGCAGGCCCACCGCGCGGCCCGGTTGCTGGCCGGACTGCGGCCGGACGCGATCGTCGCCTCCGACCTCAAACGGGTCATGGCGACCGCCGCCGAGCTGGCGACCGTGACCGGGCTCACGGTCGCCCACTACGCGGGGTTGCGGGAGACCTACGCCGGTGAGTGGCAGGGGCTCACGCACGAGGAGATCATCGAGCGGTTCGGCGAGCAGTACGCGGCGTGGAAGCGCGGCGAGCCGGTGCGGCGCGGTGGCGGCGAGCTGGAGTCCGAGGTTGCCGACCGGGCGGCACCGGTCGTGCTGGAGGCCGCCGAGAAGCTGCCCGACGGCGGCACGCTCGTGGTGGTCAGCCACGGCGGCACCATCCGCACCACGATCGGGCGGCTGCTCGGCCTGGAACCGCACACCTGGGAGGCGCTCGGCGGCCTCTCGAACTGCTGCTGGTCGGTGCTGGGCGAGGGCGCGCGCGGCTGGCGGTTGCTGGAGCACAACGCCGGCTCCCTCCCCGAGCCCGTCCTCGGCGACGACGCCTAGACGACGCCCAGGGGGGGGCCTTACGGGCCGGCCGGCGGGCACCTCCCGGCTCGATTTCCTTTTCCGGCTGGTCACCGGCTATGCTCCTACTCGTTCGAAGCGCTTCGGCGCGGAGAGCGGCGGGGCTATAGCTCAGTTGGTAGAGCGCCTGCATGGCATGCAGGAGGTCAGGAGTTCAATTCTCCTTAGCTCCACAGACGGCGGCGATCCCGTCTCCCTCACCGGGAGGCGGGATCGCCGCTTTTGTGCGTGGCTGTCGGCGCGCTTTGACGTCGGCTCAACTCGACCCGGTGCCGGGGTGGCTGGGTTCGGTGCGATCTTCCTGGGTAGGTTGGACGAGACCGCATCGAGCGCGCGCCGCTCGGCGGAAGTGGCGGTGCGTGCGGGGCGCTTGTGAGTCTGGTGAGGCGTCTGTTGCATCTCCGCTGACCTGGGCGTCGCCCCGTGGCAGAATCGGACAGCCGGCGGGGGCGCAGGCCGATAGTCCGATGGGGAGGGACGGGTGGGATGCCGACCAGCATCCTCGACGCGTTCGAGGACCTTTCCGAGACGGCTCGGGAGGGCATCGAATGTCCGTCCTGCGGCTCCGGCCATGTGGCTCAGGTGCTCGGCGACAACGGCGGTGTTTCCTACGTGTGTACGGCCTGCGGCCACAGCTGGAGCTGAGTGACATGGGAGCACACAGCCGGAAATGCGACTGGTGCGGCGGCGGCACACCCATCGTCCGCGACATGGAACCGCTCAACTCCGATTACCAGTACTGGTGCGCGGAGTGCGCCCAGGCGCTGATCATCAAGGGCGATCCGATCGAGACGTACCGGGAGCTCGAAGGCGAGCCGATCTACGGTCGGCTCCTCGAAGAGCACTGCACGCTGAAGCGTTTCTACTCGTTCGCGACGGCGTGAGGCGGCGTGAAGCGGCAGGTCGCGGGGGCTGCGGCAATCGATTTGGCTAAAGCCCGGGGCGGCCGTGTAATGTAGGCGATGCCGCCGAGGGGAACCGGGCGGAGCAAGACCTGGGGCTATAGCTCAGTTGGTAGAGCGCCTGCATGGCATGCAGGAGGTCAGGAGTTCAATTCTCCTTAGCTCCACAGTGACAGAAGTGGGCCGTCCGCTACGGATGGCCCATTCGTCGTTTCCTCACCCCCCGGCCCACCGGCCACCTCGATGCGGGTCGTCGGTGCCCTGCGGTAACCTGACCCCATGCGTGCCGTACGCCTTCTGCTTAGCGGGCCGCGCTGATCAGTACCGACCGCGATCATCTTCGGTCGGCATCGGCGCGGCGTCCCCTCCTGTGCGAGGGGCCTTTTTGTTTCACCGGACAAGAGGGAATCGGCCTGTACCGCGGGCAGAGACGACCAATGGAGCTTTGAGGATCATGAGCGAGACCAATGCCGCAGCCGAGGTGGCCGCGCCGCACCGCTACACGGCCGCGCTGGCCGCTGACATCGAGGCCCGCTGGCAGGACTTCTGGGACGCGAACGGCACGTATGACGCGCCCAACCCGGGCGGCGACCTGAGTGGTGACGCCGATGTCGTCGCCCGCCCGAAGAAGTTCGTCATGGACATGTTCCCGTACCCGTCGGGCGCGGGGCTGCACGTGGGCCATCCGCTGGGCTACATCGCCACCGATGTGTACGCCCGCTACCACCGCATGACGGGCCACAACGTCCTGCACACCCTGGGCTTCGACGCCTTCGGCCTGCCCGCCGAGCAGTACGCGGTGCAGACCGGCACCCACCCCCGGGTGAGCACAGAGGCCAACATCGAGAACATGCGGCGCCAGCTGCGCCGCCTGGGCCTGGGCCACGACGCGCGCCGCTCCTTCGCCACGATCGACCCGGACTACTACAAGTGGACCCAGTGGATCTTCCTGCAGATCTTCAATTCCTGGTACGACCCGGAGGCGAAGCGGGCACGTCCGATCGACACCCTGGTCGAGCAGTTCGCCTCCGGTGAGCGCGCCACCCCCGACGGGCGCCCCTGGGACGCGCTGACCGAGGGCGAGCGGGCGGACGTCCTGGGCGGCTACCGCCTGGCGTACGCCTCGGACGCGCCCGTCAACTGGTGTCCCGGCCTGGGCACCGTGCTGGCCAACGAGGAGGTCACCGCCGACGGCCGCTCCGAGCGCGGCAACTTCCCCGTCTTCAAGGCCAAGCTGCGCCAGTGGAACATGCGGATCACCGCCTACGCGGACCGGCTGCTGGACGACCTGGACGCGCTGGACTGGCCCGAGGCCATCAAGCTGCAGCAGCGCAACTGGATCGGCCGCAGTGAGGGCGCCCGGATCGACTTCCCGGTGCAGGACCACCCCGACGCGCAGATCACGGTCTTCACCACCCGCCAGGACACCCTGTTCGGCGCGACCTACATGGTGCTGGCGCCCGAGCACGACCTGGTCGACTCCATCGTCCCGGCCGCCTGGCCCGAGGGCACCCACGACGTGTGGACCGGCGGGCACGCCACCCCGGCCGAGGCCGTCGACGCCTACCGCAAGCAGGCCGCGGCCAAGTCGGACGTCGAGCGGCAGGCCGAGGCCAAGGACAAGACCGGCGTCTTCACCGGTGCGTACGCGGTCAACCCGGTCAGCGGCGAGCGGGTCCCGGTCTTCATCGCCGACTACGTCCTGATGGGCTACGGCACCGGCGCGATCATGGCCGTTCCGGCACACGACTCCCGTGACTTCGCCTTCGCCCGCGCCTTCGAGCTGCCCATGCGCTGCGTCGTAGAGCCCTCCGACGAGCGCGGCACGGACCCGTCCACCTGGGACGACGCGTTCGCCTCGTACGACGCGAAGATCGTCAACTCGGCGGGTGAGGGTGTCTCCCTGGACGGCCTGGGCGTGACCGAGGCCAAGGCCCGGATCACCGAGTGGCTGGAGGCCCGCTCGATCGGCGAGGGCACCGTCAACTTCCGGCTGCGCGACTGGCTGTTCAGCCGTCAGCGCTACTGGGGCGAGCCCTTCCCGATCGTCTACGACGAGGACGGCGTGGCCCACGCGCTGCCCGAGTCGATGCTGCCGCTGGAACTGCCCGAGGTCGAGGACTACTCGCCGCGCACCTTCGACCCCGACGACGCCGACACCTCCCCGGAGACCCCGCTGTCCCGGAACGAGGAGTGGGTCAACGTGGAGCTGGACCTGGGCGACGGACGCGGCCCGCGGCCGTTCCGGCGCGAGACCAACACCATGCCCAACTGGGCCGGCTCCTGCTGGTACGAGCTGCGCTACCTGGACCCGCACAACAGCGAGCGGCTGGTCGACCCCGGCACCGAGCGCTACTGGATGGGCCCGCGTGAGGGTCAGCCGCATGGCGGAGTCGACCTGTACGTCGGCGGCGCCGAGCACGCCGTGCTGCACCTGCTGTACGCCCGCTTCTGGTCCAAGGTGCTGTTCGACCTGGGCCACGTCTCGTCGGCCGAGCCGTTCCACAAGCTGTACAACCAGGGCATGATCCAGGCGTACGTCTACCGGGACAGCCGCGGCATCGCCGTCCCGGCCGCCGAGGTCGAGGAGCGCGACGGGGCGTACTGGTACGAGGGCGAGAAGGTCACCCGGCTGCTGGGCAAGATGGGCAAGTCCCTGAAGAACGCCGTCACCCCGGACGAGATCTGCGCCGAGTACGGGGCCGACACGCTGCGCCTGTACGAGATGGCCATGGGCCCGCTGGACGTCTCGCGTCCCTGGGACACCCGCGCGGTCGTCGGCCAGTACCGGCTGCTGCAGCGGCTGTGGCGCAACGTCGTGGACGAGGCCACCGGCGAGGTCACCGTCGTCGACGCGGAACCCGACGAGGACACGCTGCGCGCCCTGCACAAGGCGATCGACGGCGTCCGGCAGGACATGGTGGGCCTGCGCTTCAACACCGCCATCGCCAAGATCACCGAGCTGAACAACCACGTCACCAAGGTGCGCGAGGTGCCGCGCTCGGTCGCCGAGCGGCTGGTGCTGCTGATCACGCCGCTGGCCCCGCACATCGCCGAGGAGCTGTGGCACAAGCTGGGCCACGACACCTCGGCGGTCCACGAGCCCTTCCCGGTCGCCGATCCGGCGTACGTCGTGGACGAGACGGTCACCTGCGTGGTCCAGGTCAAGGGCAAGGTCAAGGCCCGGCTGGAGGTCTCCCCCTCGGTCTCCGACGAGGAGCTGGAGGCGCAGGCCCTGGGCGACCCGGCAGTGGTCGCGGCGCTGAACGGCGCGGGCATCCGCAAGGTGATCGTGCGGGCGCCGAAGCTGGTGAACATCGTCCCGGCCTGATCGCTCGGGGGCCGTGTGCGGGCGGGCTGGGGGTTCGTCAGGAACCCCGGGCCCGCCCGGTCCGTTTACGCTGGGAGGACAGCTGCCACCGCGGTGACCGCCGCCCGAAGGAGCGCACATGGAAGCCATCTGGATCCTGTTGCTGCTTTTCGTCCTGTTCATCGTGACCGGCGCGTATGTCTCGGTGCGGGTGGTCCGGACGGCCAAGCGCAGCCTTGACCGCACCGTGGACCAGGCCCGCCGCACGGTCGAGGACACCCGGCTCCGGGCCCGCCAGTTCTCCCGGCCGGGGCCGGCCGGTGAGCTGGCCGAGCTGCGGCTGTCGCTGCGTACGTCGATGTCCGCCACCGAGCAGGCCCTGCACGCGGTGGCGGGCCAAGACCGCTCCGTCGCGGAGTCGTTGAACCTGTTCCGGCGGCTCGGCGAGCACGGCCGTGAGCTGGACGACGACCTGAAGCGCCTGGAGCGGGAGCCCGACAAGACCCGCCTCGCCGCCCTCCTCCCCGAGCTGCGGGAGCGTACGGAGCGGATCACGCACTCCGCGGACTCGCTGCGCTGGGCGGTGCGGGAGAGGGCCCAGCGGTTCGCCCACGACGAGCTGGACGCGCTGGGGCGCGAGATCGAGATGGAGGCGGGGGCGCTGCGGCACTGGACGTCGACGCCGACACCGACGCCGACATCGACGCCGGGGTCGGAGCCGAAGCCGGACCCGGAACCCGGGGCCGAGCCGCCGTCCTCCCCGCCCTCCCTGGAGACCTCGCCCCGACCCCAGCCGTACTCCTGGCAGAAGTGGCAGAAGCCCTGGCAGGAGTCCTCCCGCCCCGAGAACACCGCCTGAACACGGGCTTACCGGTAGGGTCGGTGATCACCGGTGGGGTCGCGCTGTCGGCACGGGGCTTCCCCGGATAATCTCCCTGTCATGTCCCGCCATGTCGCGATCGTGACCGATTCAACGGCTTACCTGCCGCAGGAGGCGATGGAGCGGCATCGCATCACCGCCGTGCCGCTGACGGTGGTGCTCGGAGACCGGGCGCTGGAGGAAGGGACCGAGATCTCGGCCCTGTCGCTCGCGGAGGCCCTGCGGAAGCGCAAGCCCGTGACCACGTCCCGGCCCAGCCCGGAGACCTTCGCGGATGCCTACCGCGCGGCCGCGGCGGAGGGCGCGACCGGCATCGTCTCGCTCCACCTCTCCGCCGAGATCTCCGGCACCTACGACGCGGCGGTGCTCGCCGCACAGGACGCGCCCGTACCGGTGCGGGTGGTGGACAGCGGCATGGTCGCGATGGCGCTCGGCTTCTGCGCGCTGGCGGCGGCGCAGGCCGCGGAGGGCGGCGGCACGCTGGACGAGGCCGTCGCTGCGGCTCAGAAGCGGGCCGACGGCACCGCCGCCTACTTCTACGTCGACACCCTCGACTATCTGCGCCGCGGCGGCCGCATCGGCGCGGCCCAGGCCCTCCTCGGCTCCGCACTCGCGGTCAAACCGCTGCTCCAGCTCGACGAGGGCCGGATCGAACTGCGGGAGAAGGTCCGCACCGCATCCAAGGCCATCGCCCGGCTCGAGGAGATCGTGGTGGAGCGGGCCGGCCGGAGCCCGGTGGACATCGCCGTCCAGCACCTCGCGGCGGGAGAGCGCGCGACGGCCCTCGCGGAGCGGCTGCGGGAGCGGGTACCGGGGCTCGTGGAGCTGTATGTGAGCGAGGTGGGCGCGGTGATCGGAGCCCACACCGGACCGGGTCTGCTGGGCGCGGTGGTCTCTCCGCGCTAGCGGACTCGTCCGGGTGACGGGGTTTTCCACAATCCGTGGGTTATCCCCGGAAATCGGAGGTGATCAGCGGGGTCGGGCGAAGGTGCCTACCGTCGGGTGGCATGAGGACCCGATCACGTACCGTTACGGCGCGACCGGCCCGGGGCCGCCACCGCCGCCCCCTCGCGATGCCCTGCGCCACCGCCCACCACACCCGCGCGGCGGCCCTCTTCCCCGCCCCGACCCCACCCATCCGAAGCCCGAACGCCTGTCCTTCCGCCCCCGTTTCGACGCCAACCCCCGCCCCCAGCCCGGCTTCGGGCTCGGCCCCTAGTCCGGCGTCCGCGCGAGGCCCCGCGCAGGCTCCGGGTTCGGTGCCTGCCCCGGAGGAGGTACCCGGCCCGGGGTCGGCGTCGGCCCTGAACGAGACGCCCGCTCCGGAGGCGGCATCTGTCCCGGGGCGCGAGCCCGTTTCGGTTCCGGCCTCCGATCCGGATTCGGCGCCTGCTCGGGGCTTGGCCCGGGCCCCGGGCCTGGCATCCCCTCCGGCCCCGGCGTCCGCTCCCAGCCCGGCCCCTGCCCCGCGGCCGGCGCCCGCTCGCGGCTCGGCCAAGGCCCCGGGCCCAGTGCCCGTCTCGGGCCACGCGCCCGGTGCGGGCCGGGCACGGGTCTCAGGGGTGCCTTCGACTGTGGGGTCGGAGTCCGTCGCCGTTCCGGGGGTGGCCCCGGGCCCCGAGCCGGAGGCCGACGGGGGAGTGCCCTCGGAGCAGGGGGCAGGCAGGGCCGCACGGCGGCGGGTGCCGCGTTGGGTCGTGCCGGAAGCCGAGGACGAGAAGGCGACGGCGGACGGAGCGGACGCCGAGGAGAAAGCCGACGCCGACGGCCAGGCGCTGCGCCGCCGCGACCGGATGCGGCTGGCGTTGCGCGAACGCCTTCCGCTGTGGCTTCAGCTGCGCTGCGGCATGGAGTTACGGACCGTCGCCGCGCTGGCCGTCGCCCTTGTCGTCGCGGTGGCCTTCGCGGTCTACCACTTCTGGAGCGGCCGACCGCAGACCGTACAGGCGCCCGAACCCGAACCTCCGCGCGCGGCAGCCGGACCGACGGCAGGGGTGCGGGCGACCGTTGGGGCGGGCGGCCGGTCCGTCGTGGTCGATGTGACGGGCAAGGTCCGCCGCCCGGGGCTGCGCCAACTGCCGTCCGGGGCGCGGGTCGCCGACGCGATCAAGGCGGCGGGCGGGGCGCGTCCGGGCGCGGACACCAGCGGGCTGAACCGGGCCCGGCCCCTGGTGGACGGTGAGCAGATCGTGGTCGGCGTCCCGGCAAACCAGGCCCCGGCGAACCCCGCCCCCACCGGCCCGGCCCCCGGACCCGGACCCGGACCCGGATCCGGCCCCGCCCCAGCCGCACCGCCCGGCGGGACGATCAGCCTCAACTCGGCGACGGCGGAACAGCTCGACACCCTGCCGGGGGTCGGCCCGGTCCTGGCCCGGCACATCCTCGACTACCGCACCCAGCACGGGGGATTCCGCTCGATCGATGAACTCCGCGAGGTCAACGGCATCGGCGACCGCCGGTTCGCCGATCTCCGCCCGCTGGTCCAGCCATGACGCCCGTACGGACGGCACGGCCCCGCGCACCGGTGCACGCGGCCGCCGCCTCGCCGCGCGGGGCGTCCGATCCCCGCCAGGAGGGCCCGGCGGACCTCCGCCTGGTGCCGCCCGCACTGGCGGCCTGGGCCGCGGCGGCGATCGCGTTGGGCGCGCCGGGCCGCGCGGTGGCCGTGGTCTGCGCGGGAGCCGGCCTGGTGGCAGCCGTCCTGCTCCACCTGGCCCGTCGGCGCAGGGCCGTCATGGGTCGGGCCGGGCGGCGGACTGCGGGGGCGCTGGCGGCGGTCCTGCTGTGCGGAGCGACGGCGGGGGCGGTCGCCGCGCTGCACGCGGCGGATGTGCGGCGCGGACCGGTCCCGGCGCTGGCCGGGGAGTTTGCCGAGGCGAACGCCGAGGTGACGGTCACGGGGGATCCGAGGCTCAGCCGCCCCCGGGTGCGTGGGGCCGCGCCCGCGCCCGTGTCGGTGGTGGTCGAGGCGGAGGCCACCAGGATCACCGGGCCCGACGGCACGACGACGGACACCCGGGCCCCGGTGCTGGTGACGGTCCGCCCGGAGACCCGGCAGCGAGCGGCGTGGCTCCGGCTGCTGCCGTCCACCCGGCTGCGGGTTCACGGCCGTCTGGCCCCGCCGCTGCGCGACGGGGACCGGGTCGCGGCGGTGGTGCGCGGAGGCGGCGGGCCACCGCGCGTCATCGGGGCACCCAGCTCCGTCCAGCGGCTGGCGGGCCGGTTGCGCGCCGGGCTGCGGACGGCGACCGACGGGCTGTCGCCGGACGCCCGGGCGCTGCTGCCGGGGCTGGTCGTGGGGGACACCTCACGGGTCCCGCCGGACCTCGACGAGGCGTTCCGGGCCACGGACATGACGCATCTGCTGGCCGTCTCCGGCAGCAACCTCACGCTGCTGCTGGCGCTGCTGACCGGCCCGCCCCACCTCGCCGCGCGGGCCGAGCGGCGCGGGCTGGCCGCGGCGCTCGGTATGCGGCTCCGGACGACGGCCCTGCTCGGGGGCGGGCTCACGCTCGCCTTCGTGATCGTCTGCAGACCCGACCCCAGCGTGCTGCGGGCGGCGGCATGCGGACTGATCACGCTGCTGGCCATCGGCACCGGGCGTCGCCGGTCCCTCCTCCCGGCCCTGGCCGCCGCGGTCCTCGCGCTGCTGCTGTACGACCCCTGGCTGGCCCGGAGCTATGGGTTCCTGCTCTCCGTCCTGGCCACCGGCGCGCTGCTCACCTTCGCCCCGGCGTGGGGCGCCGCCCTGCGGCGGCGTGGGATGCCGCCGCGTCCGGCCGAGATGCTGGCGGCCGCCGCGGCGGCGCAGGCGGTGTGTGCCCCGGTGGTGGTGATGATGGCCGCGCGGGTGAGCCTGGTGGCGATCCCCTGCAATCTGCTGGCCGAGCCGGCGGTGGGTCCCGCCATGATCATCGGCTCGGCCGCGCTCGCGGCGGCCCCGTTCGCGCCTCCGGTCGCCCGGTGGGTCGCCTGGCCCGCGGGCTGGCCGGCCGAGTGGATCGCCGGGGTGGCCCGCACCGGCGCGGGCCTTCCCGGCGCGGAGGCGGGCTGGCCGGGCGGCTGGCCCGGTGGGCTGCTGCTGGCGGGCGTCACCCTGGTCGCCGTCCTCCTGGGGCGTCGCCTGCTGCGGCACCGATGGCTGTGGGCGGTCTGCGCGCTGCTCCTGCTGCTCGCGGTGGTCCGCCCGGCGCCGCTGACCCGGGTCATCACCGGCTGGCCGCCGCCCGGCTGGCGGATGGTGGCGTGCGATGTGGGCCAGGGGGACGCCCTGGTGCTGGCCGCGGGGCCCGGCACGGCCGTCGTCGTGGACGCCGGTCCCGAGCCGCGGACCGTCGACCGCTGCCTGCGGACGCTGGGCGTGGTCCGCATCCCGCTGCTCGTCCTCACCCACTTCCATGCCGACCATGTGTCCGGGCTGCCCGGGGTGCTGCGCGGCCGCTCGGTGGGGGCGATCGAGACGACCGGCCTGGCGGAGCCGCCCGGCCAGGCCGCGGCCGTGCGGCGCGGGGCCGCGGCGGCGCGGGTGCCCGTGGTGACGGCCGGGCCGGGGGAGCGGCGCCGGTGGGGCCCGCTGTCCTGGGAAGTCCTGTGGCCGGGGCCCGGCACCCCGGCCGCCGCCCCGGCGCAGGACGGCCCGAACGACGCGAGCGTGACCCTTCTGGTCCGCACGGCGGGCCTGACCCTGCTGCTCCTCGGCGATCTGGAACCGCCCGCCCAGCAGGCGCTGCTGACGGCGCATCCGGATCTGCCCCCGGTGGATGTGCTCAAGGTCGCCCACCATGGCTCGGCGTACCAGGACCCGCGGCTGATCCACCGGCTGCGCCCGCGTATCGCCGTGATCTCCGCGGGCGCGGACAACCCGTACGGACATCCGTCGCCCCGCACCGTCGCGGCCCTGAAGGCCCGGGGCGCCGCCGTGCTGCGGACCGACCGGGACGGGCCGATCGCGGTGACCGGCCCGCGGCTGCGGGCGGTGGCCGGTGGGAAAAGGGGACGTGCGGTGAGCCGAGTGTCAGTAGGTTCCAGGGGCGGACTCAGTCGGTTCCGAAAGGAAGCTCGCTCATGTCGCTCGCGCAGTGGACCAAGGTCGATGACTACTTCAACGGCCTTCTGGCGCCGTCGGATCCGGCGCTGGACGCCGCCCTGGAGCACAGCGCGGCCGCCGGGCTGCCGCCGCATCAGGTGGCGCCCAATCAGGGGAAGCTGCTGCATCTGCTGGCCCGGATCCAGGGGGCGCGCACCGTCCTGGAGATCGGCACCCTGGGCGGGTACAGCACGATCTGGCTGGCCAGGGCGCTGCCCGAGGGCGGGCGGCTGGTCTCCCTGGAGGCCGACCCCCGGTGCGCGGAGGTGGCGCGGGCCAATGTGGAGCGGGCGGGCCTTGGCGAGGTCGTCGAGATCCGCACCGGCAAGGCGCTGGAGTCGCTGCCACGGCTGGCCGAGGAGGGGCACGGCCCCTTCGACGTGGTCTTCATCGACGCCGACAAGCCCGGCAACCCCGACTACCTCGCCTGGGCGCTGCGGCTCACCCGGCCCGGCAGCCTCATCATCGGGGACAACGTGGTGCGGGACGGGGAGGTGGCCGACCCCGCCAGCACGGATCCCCGCGTCCAGGGCGTGCGGCGTTTCACCCAGCTGATCGCGCGGGAGCCCCGGTTGACGGCGACGGCGGTGCAGACGGTCGGCGAGAAGGGGTACGACGGCTTCGCGCTGGCCCTGGTCACCGGGTAGCGGACGGGGGCCGCTTCAGGCCGGCGCCCCGACGCCCCGACGCCCCGACGCCCCGACGCCCCGACGCCCCGACGCCCCGACGCCCCGACGCCCCGACGCCTCTACGCCCCGGGGCCTCTGCGCCCCGACGGTCAGTCGGTCTCCAGCCAGCCCTCGTACTCCTCCGCGAAGGCGTCCAGCGCGGCCGCATCCAGCCGCGCGGCCGGGTCCTCGACGACCACCAGCCACTGGGCGTCCTCGGCGTCGTCCTCACCTGCCAGGGCGTCGCGCACCAGCTGGGGCTCTTCCGCGACGCCGAAGCGCTCGGGCAGCGCCTGGGCCACCTCCTCCGCCGCGTCGCGGTCGGGGAGCACCAGGACATGCCGTACGCCGTTCAGTCCTCCATCGATCACCGGAACATTGTCGGCCATGGCGAAGACCGGGCTGTCGGCGGTCCGTGGGATGCTGGACCGCGATGGCCAGGAAGACGACGACCGACGACCCCCTCGCCCCGGTGACCCTCGCCGTGGGCCAGGAGGACCTGCTGCTCGACCGCGCCGTGCAGCAGGTCGTGGCGGCGGCCCGCGCCGCGGATCCCGACACCGATGTGCGCGACCTCACGCCCGACGCGCTCCAGCCCGGCACCCTCGCCGAGCTGACCAGCCCGTCGCTCTTCGCGGAGCGCAAGGTCGTGGTGGTGCGCAGCGCACAGGATCTGTCGGCCGACACGATCAAGGACGTGAAGGGCTATCTCGGCGCCCCCGCCGAGGAGATCACCCTGGTCCTGCTCCACGCCGGTCAGGCCAAGGGCAAGGGGCTGCTCGACGCCGCCCGCAAGGCCGGGGCGCGCGAGGTCGCGTGCCCGAAGATGACCAAGCCCGCCGACCGGCTGGCGTTCGTCCGGTCGGAGTTCCGCGCCATCGGCCGGTCCGCGACGCCGGAAGCCTGCCAGGCGCTGGTGGACGCCATCGGAAGCGATCTCCGCGAGCTGGCCAGCGCGGTGTCCCAGCTCGCCGCCGATGTCGAGGGCACGATCGACGAGGCCGTCGTCGGCCGCTACTACACGGGCCGGGCCGAGGCGTCCAGCTTCACCGTCGCCGACCGCGCCGTCGAGGGGCGGGCGGCCGAGGCGCTGGAGGCGCTGCGCTGGGCCATGGCCACGGGCGTGGCACCGGTGCTGATCACCAGCGCCCTGGCCCAGGGCGTCCGCGCCATCGGCAAGCTCGCCTCCGCCCCGCGCGGCGCCCGCCCCGGCGATCTGGCCCGTGATCTGGGCATGCCGCCCTGGAAGATCGACCGGGTGCGGCAGCAGATGCGCGGCTGGTCGGCGGACGGGGTGTCGATCGCGCTGCGCGCGGTCGCCGAGGCCGACGCGGGCGTCAAGGGCGGTGGCGACGATCCGGAATACGCCCTGGAGAAGGCCGTCGTCACCATCGCCCGTGCCGCCCGCGCGGGCCGTCCCTAGTTCCTGGACAGCAGCGGCCTCGGCTCTACTCCTTCATCTTCGCCAGCGTTGCCCTGGCGCTCTTCTCGAGCATCTCGGTGGCCTCCCGCGACGACATGGCGTCGGCGCTCGATGAGCTGGAGACGTACTCCGACCACGTCGCCTGGTAGGTCATCCAGCCCTCCCGCACGCCGAGGATCACATACGCCCCGGTGTTGCTGCTGCCGGTGTTCTGCTGGGTGACGACGTACGCCTCGTCGCCGAGGTCGTCCACCTCGCTCACCCGGTAGGTGTAGCTGGACGTCCGCTGGTCCTCGTAACTGCGGTACTGGGCCTCGAACTCCGGCTCCGGGTCGGTCTTCCGGTGCAGATCGGCCGTCGTGGAGAGCCATTCCGAGGTGTAGTCGCTGCTGGACGCGTCGGTCGGCTCGAAGTCGATCTGGCAGGTCATCGAGTCCAGGGCCGGGTCCCGGGAGGCGCTGTGCCGCGGATTCGACGATCCGCTGGTGTCCTTCTGCTCGTAGCCGGCGTCCTCGACGGCCTTGAGGTCGGTCGAGGCGCACAGATTGCGCGTGTAGCCGTAGCCCGCGAGGTCGGCCTTCGGCTCGCCCCCGAAGCCGCCTGTCGCGAACACCACGCCCGCCCAGACCGCCGAGGCGACGACCACCCCGCCGAGCGCCCACAGCCAGCCCTTCCCGCCCCTGCTCCCGCCTCCGGCGCCGCCGCCGGGCGGGGGCGGCGCGGGAACGGCGTACGGCCCGTACTCGCCACCCACCTGCCCAGTGGGCCCAGCAGGCATCGCGGGCACCCCCGGCATGGTCGGCTGCGCGTACGCCGGGGCGTGCGGCGAAGGCTGCTGCGGATGTCCGTACGAGCCGGGCGGCGGCGCGCCCTGCTGAGGCGGCGGCTGAGGCTGAGGGTTCTGCTGGGGCGGAAGCGGCGGCTGAGGTGGCTGCGGCGGCCCGTACGTATTGGGTGTCTCCCCCGGTATCGACATGACGTGAACATACCCGAAGAAACCTCGGAAACCCCGCGCTGCGCAGGCACGATCCGGATACGGCACCGGAGCGGCACCGGATGCGATAAAGGGGTCCGGACACAGCAATGCCCCCGGAGTGGGCCCGGGGGCATTGAACGTAGCGTGGCGTACTACGAAGGCTGTCCGTGATCCGAGGTAGAGGGCTCGGACGTTCCCCACGGCGGGGTGGGGCGATGCGTCGCCCCGGTGGGTCACCCGTGCGGGTGGCCCGGAAGGGTCAGCCCTTGAGGCCGGCGACCTGCTGGGCGATCGCCGACTTCTTGTTGGCGGCGTTGTTCTTGTGGAGCACGCCCTTGCTGACGGCCTTGTCGAGCTTGCGCGCGGCGGCGCGGGCGGCGGCGGTGGCCTTCTCGGCGTCACCGGCGGCCACGGCCTCGCGGGTCCGGCGGATGGCGGTCTTCAGCTCGGACTTGACGGCCTTGTTGCGCTGACGCGCCTTCTCGTTCGTCTTGTTCCGCTTGATCTGGGACTTGATGTTCGCCACGTAAAGAGCCTTCGCAGGTTCGTTGGTTTTCGCTGTCTGTGGTGCTTCCGCGTCCCGCGCGAGAGGGGCGCGTAAGACACAGTCGGCCAGATTACCAGCAGCGCTGGGCGCCTCCCAAACCCGGAAGCGGTTGCCGTTCATGGGACCATGGAGGAACTGAGAACACCGAGTCCCGCCTAGACACAGGACCCTGCGTGCCCGCGACCCCTACCAATGTCCCGGAGCCGAGCCGTACCGACCCGGCTCTGATCCGTAACTTCTGCATCATCGCGCACATCGACCACGGCAAGTCGACGCTTGCCGACCGCATGCTTCAGCTGACCGGTGTGGTCGACCAGCGACAAATGCGCGCGCAGTACCTCGACCGCATGGACATCGAGCGCGAGCGCGGCATCACGATCAAGTCCCAGGCGGTCCGGCTGCCCTGGGCGCTGACCGAGGAGCAGGGGAACCCGCAGCCGGTCACCCATGTCCTCAACATGATCGACACCCCTGGCCACGTGGACTTCACCTATGAGGTCTCGCGTTCGCTGGCGGCCTGTGAGGGCTGCATCCTGCTGGTCGACGCGGCCCAGGGCATCGAGGCCCAGACCCTCGCCAACCTCTATCTGGCGATGGAGCACGAGCTCACGATCATCCCGGTCCTCAACAAGATCGATCTCCCGGCCGCCCAGCCCGAGAAGTACGCCGCCGAGCTGGCCCACCTCATCGGCTGTGACGTCTCCGATGTACTGAAGGTCTCCGCCAAGACCGGCGAGGGCGTCGACGAGCTGCTGGACACCGTGGTCCGGCTGGTCCCGCCGCCGGTGGGCGTCAAGGACTCGCCCGCCCGCGCGATGATCTTCGACTCCGTCTACGACGCGTACCGGGGCGTCGTCACGTACGTGAAGGTCGTGGACGGCACGCTCAACAAGCGTGAGCGCATCAAGATGATGTCCACCGGCGCCGCCCACGAGCTGCTGGAGATCGGCACCAACTCACCCGAGATGACCGCCTCCGACGGGCTGTCCGTCGGTGAGGTGGGCTATCTGATCACCGGTGTGAAGGACGTCCGCCAGTCCAAGGTCGGCGACACGATCACCCAGTTCACCAAGGGTGCCGAGAAGCCGCTGGGCGGCTACAAGGACCCCAAGCCGATGGTGTTCTCGGGCCTGTATCCGCTCGACGGCTCGGACTACCCGGTGCTCCGCGAGGCCCTGGACAAGCTCCAGCTCAACGACGCCGCCCTGGTCTACGAGCCGGAGACCTCCGCCGCCCTCGGTTTCGGCTTCCGCGTCGGCTTCCTCGGGCTGCTGCACCTGGAGGTCATCCGTGAGCGCCTGGAGCGCGAGTTCAATCTCGACCTGATCGCCACCGCGCCCAACGTGGTCTACCGGGTGGACATGGAGGACGGCGCCGTGCACACGGTGACCAACCCCAGCGAGTTCCCCGCGGGCAAGGTCGACAAGGTGCACGAGCCGGTCGTACGGGCCACGATCCTCGCCCCCAGCGAGTTCATCGGCGCGATCATGGAGCTGTGCCAGAACCGCCGCGGCGTGCTGCTCGGCATGGACTACCTCTCCGAGGACCGCGTCGAGATCCGCTACACGCTCCCGCTCGCCGAGGTCGTCTTCGACTTCTTCGACCAGCTGAAGTCCAAGACCCGCGGCTATGCCTCGCTCGACTACGAGCCCACCGGCGAGCAGGCGTCCGACCTGGTCAAGGTCGACATCCTGCTGCACGGCGACAAGGTCGACGCGTTCTCCGCGATCACTCACAAGGACAAGGCCTACGCGTACGGCGTCCGGCTGGTCGCCAAGCTGCGCGAGCTGATCCCGCGGCAGAGCTTCGAGGTGCCGATTCAGGCCGCCATCGGCTCCCGGGTCATCGCCCGGGAGACCGTCCGGGCCATCCGCAAGGACGTCCTCGCCAAGTGCTACGGCGGTGACATCTCCCGTAAGCGGAAGCTGCTGGAGAAGCAGAAGGAAGGCAAGAAGCGGATGAAGATGGTCGGCAGCGTGGAGGTGCCGCAGGAGGCCTTCATCGCGGTTCTGTCCTCCGACGACAGCGGCGGCGGAGACAGCAAGGGGAAGAAGTAGACGGAGTCGGCGGGCCCGGTGCGCAGGAAGCACCGGGCCCCTCGTCTTTGCCGCGCACCTCTCTTTTGAACGCACCCCTCATTTGAAGTACGTGGCCCGGAACCCCTTACGCAGTACGGTTTCGGCCTTTACGCTGATCGCCACGCGAAGGTTACTCGCGAGTCACCAAGCACTGAGGCGGGCCCCGGAGGATGCCGTGACCGACACCCAGAATCTGCTCGAGAACCGGCCGCCGTCCCTGGCGACGCACTTCCTCCAGCGCGTCGAGGCCACACCGGACAAGGAGGCGTACCGCTATCCCGTGCCGCCCGCCTCCGGCCGGGGGCCCGACGAGTGGCGGCCGTTGACCTGGCGCGAAAGCGCGGATCGCGTCTTCGCCATCGCCGCCGGGCTGATCGTCCTCGGCATCCGCCCCGAGGAGCGGGTGGCGCTCGCCGCCTCGACCCGCGTCGAATGGATCCTCGGCGATCTCGGCGTGCTGTGCGCGGGCGCGGCGACCACTACGGTCTACCCGAGCACCAACGCCGAGGAGACCGCCTTCATCCTCGCCGACTCCGGCAGCCGGGTCCTGATCGCCGAGGACGGCGCCCAGCTGGCCAAGGTCCGCGAGAAGCGCGACGAGCTGCCCGACCTCGCCCACGTGGTGGTGATCGAGGCCGGGGACGCGACGCCCGCCGGGGACGACCCGGAAGACTGGGTGCTCTCCCTCGCCGAGCTGGAGAAGCGCGGTGCGGCGCACCTGGACGAGCACCCCGACGCCGTACGGGAGCGTACGGACGCGCTCCGCGCCGACCAGCTGGCCACGCTCATCTACACCTCCGGTACCACCGGCCGCCCCAAGGGCGTACGGCTGGCGCATGACTCCTGGTCCTACATGGCCATCGCCATCGGCACCCAGGAGGGGCTGCTCTACCCCGACGACATGCAGTACCTGTGGCTGCCCCTCGCGCATGTCTTCGGCAAGGTGCTGACGGCGGGGCAGATCTACGTCGGACACACGACCGCGGTGGACGGCCGGGTCGACAAGATCATCGAAAATCTTCCGGTGGTCCGGCCCACCTATATGTGCGGTGTGCCGCGGATCTTCGAGAAGGTCTACAACGGGGTGGCGCAGAAGGCCCGCGAGGGCGGCGCCGCCAAGTACAAGATCTTCCAGTGGGCGGCCGGGATCGCCCGCGACTACGCCAAGACCTCCCAGGACAACTTCCGCCGCACCGGCACCCCGTCCGTCCCATTCGGTCTCAAGGTCCAGCACGCCGCCGCCGACAAGCTCGTCTACGGCAAGCTGCGCGAGGCGTTCGGCGGGCGGCTGCGCGCCGCCGTGTCCGGTTCGGCCGCGCTGGCCCCCGAGATCGGCTACTTCTTCGCGGGCGCCGGCATCAACATCCTGGAGGGGTACGGGCTCACCGAGTCCAGCGCCGCCAGCTTCCTCAACCCGCCGGACTACCGCACCGGCACGGTCGGCAAGGCGTTCCCGGGCCTGGAGGTGCGGTTCGCCGACGACGGCGAGGTGCTGCTTCGCGGCCCCGGCATCATGCAGGGCTACCACGGGCTGTCCGAGCTGACCTCGCAGGTGCTGGAGTCCGACGGCTGGTTCCACACCGGCGACATCGGGGAGCTGTCGCCCGACGGCTATCTGCGGATCACCGACCGCAAGAAGGACCTGATCAAGACCTCGGGCGGGAAGTACGTCGCCCCGGCGGAGGTCGAGGGCCAGTTCAAGGCGGTGTGCCCGTTCGTCTCCAACATCCTGGTGCACGGCTCCGACCGCAACTACTGCACCGCGCTGATCGCCCTCGACGAACCGACCATCATGGGCTGGGCGCAGGAGCACGGCCTGGCGGGGAAGTCCTACGCCGAGGTCGTGGACACCGAGGCGGTGCGGGAGTTGATCGACGGCTATGTGCGGCGGCTCAACGAGGGGCTGCAACGCTGGCAGACGATCAAGAAGTTCCGGCTGCTGCCGCGTGATCTGGACATCGAGCACGGCGAGCTGACGCCGAGTCTGAAGATGAAGCGTCCGGTGGTGGAACGCGAGTACAAGGACCTGATCGAGGACATGTACGCCGGCACGCGCGAGGCCTGACGTCGGGCCGGGGTTCTTTACCGGAACAGGCCCGGCGTACGCACGATTTTTCCCCTCAACACAGTTAACTTGCGTGACTCGGTGCATATAAGTGCGGTCCGTCTGTCACTCTGTCCATGCCGGATACGGCGCATATGACGGAGCTTCTCAGGAGCCGCACAGTGGGGACGTCATCTTCCACCCCGTCTGCATCCGCAGGCGGGGTGGCTCTGCCGGTCGGGGGAATCGGTCCTGTCCGTACCAGTGCCTCGGCCCGCGCGAGCCTGCCCGGCAGCCCGCTCGCGGCCGCCGCGGCACGCCGGTTCGTGCGTGCCGCGCTCGCCGAGTGGGTCGCGCTCGACGTACCGGCCGCCGACCGGATCACCGACCGGGTCGCGGACGAGGCCGTTCTGCTGGTGAGCGAGCTGGTCACCAACGCCGTCGTGCACGCGGGCACCGCGGTCGAGGTGTGCTGCGCGCTCGATGTGTCCAGCCACGAGGGCGAACCGCCCTCCCTCGTCGTGGAGGTGACCGACCACCACCCCAGCCGGGTGCTGCGCGGCGATCCGCCGCCCGACGCCGAGGGCGCGGAGTGCGCCGGCGGCCACGGGCTGCGGCTCGTCGCCGAGATCGCCGAGGCGTGGGGGACGACGTACCGGCGGGCCAGCAAGACGGTGTGGTTCCAGGTGTCGGTCGCGGCCGCCGCCGAACCGGCGGTGCCCGAGGAGCCCGCGGCCGGGGGCCTCGCGCCCCAGTGGGCCTCGCGCGGCACCGAGATCGTCGCCCCCGCGCCGCGCCGGGCGCCCGCCCGCCGCGCCGATCCGGAATGGACCCGGCACGGCGCGCTGTCCTTCCTCGCCGAGGCGTCCGACCTGCTCGCCGGGCAGTTCGACGAGGAGATGGTCACCTCGCTCGCCGGACAGCTGCTGGTGCCGCGGCTCGCCGACTGGTGCGCGGTCTGGCTCGACACCGGCAGCGGCCCGCCGCGGCTGGCCCGGGTCTGGCACGCCAGCGAGAGCCGCATGGAGGGGCTGCGGCAGGTGCTGGAGAAGGAACCACCCCAACTGCCCGCCACCGCGCGCGGCGGCGCCGTGGACTGGCCGTGGCCGGCCGACCCCGCGGCGTACGGGCCCGGCGGCGCGGCGCTCGCCTGCCGGCTGATCGCGGGCGGCCGCGCGGTGGGCACGCTGCTGCTCGGGCGGGCCGGGCTCGTCCGCATGCCGGACGAAGTGGTCGGCCTGATCGAGGACTTCACGCGCCGCGTGGCGCTCGCCCTCGCCTCCGCCCGGCGCTACACGCGCCAGGCCACCATCAGCTCGGTGCTCCAGCGCGGCCTGCTGCCGTCCGGGATCGCCCGGATCCCCGGCGTCGAGTCGGCCGTCGTGTACGAGCCGACCGGCGACATCTCGGCCGGAGGCGACTTCTACGACGTCTTCCCGGCCGGCGACGGGCGCTGGTGCTTCGTGCTGGGCGACGTCTGCGGAAACGGTCCTGAGGCGGCCGTGGTGACCGGCCTGGTGCGGCCCTGGCTGCGGCTGCTGGGCCGCGAGGGCTACGACGTGGGGCAGGTCCTCGACCGCCTCAACCAGCTGCTGGGCGAGGAGGCCGTCGGAGAGGCGGTCGAGGCGGCGGGCGGCGCCGACCCGGGCGGCGCGGGCCTGCCGCCGGGCGGCGGCCCGGCGCGGTTCCTCTCGCTCCTCTACGGGGAGCTGGTGCCGCTGGGGCAGGGCGGCGAAGGCGGGGTGCGGTGCACGCTGGCGAGCGCGGGTCATCCGCTGCCGCTGCTCCTCCAGCCCGATGGAACGGTACGAACGGTCGCCGTGCCGCAGATACTCCTCGGCGTGGTGGAGGACGCCGCGTACGAGAGTGAAACGTTCGATCTGGCGCCCGGCGAGACGCTCCTGTGCGTGACGGACGGAGTGACGGAGCACCGCTCCGGCAGCCGCCAGTTCGACGACGAGGACGGCCTGGCGGCGGTGCTCGCGGACTGCGCGGGGCTGAGCGCGCGGGAGGTCGCGGAGCGGGTACGACGGGCGGTGGACGAGTTCGCGGTGGAGCCGCCCGACGACGACCTGGCGATGCTGGTCCTGAGAGCCCTCTAGGGACGCTTGGCCGATCAGCCGCCCCTGGCGCGTGTACGCCGCCCGACGGCCGGACGCCCACGGGTGTGGAGCGGCCGCGTGGCGCGCGGGCGGAGCGGCGCGGGGCGGTCGCGGGGGCCGGTAGGGGAGGGGTGCGGCATGGCGGACAATGGGGCGTATGCCTTCCGTACTGCCCGACGGCGACCCCATGCCCCAGGACGGCGCGCTGCCCCTCGGCGCGCTCGCCGGGGCGGCCGGGCGGCCGCTGGGGTTCTATCTGCACGTGCCCTACTGCGCCACCCGCTGCGGGTACTGCGACTTCAACACGTACACCGCCGCCGAGCTGCGCGGTTCCGGAGGGGTGCTCGCCTCCCGGGACAACTACGCCGACCAGGTCGCGGAGGAGGTGCGGCTCGCGCGGAAGGTGCTGGGGGACGATCCGCGGCCGGTCGAGACCGTGTTCGTCGGCGGCGGCACGCCGACCCTGCTGGCGGCCGGGGACCTCGGGCGGATGCTCGCGGCCATCCGGGACGAGTTCGGGCTGGCGGAGGGGGCCGAGATCACGACCGAGGCCAATCCGGAGTCGGTCGATCCGCGGTATCTGGAGGCCCTGCGGGAGGCAGGGTTCAACCGGGTGTCGTTCGGGATGCAGAGCGCCCGGCAGCACGTGTTGAAGGTGCTGGATCGCACCCACACCCCCGGGCGGCCCGAGGCGTGCGTCGCGGAGGCGCGGGCCGCCGGGTTCGATCATGTGAACCTGGACCTGATCTACGGAACCCCCGGCGAGAGCGACGACGACTGGCGGGCCTCCCTGGACGCGGCGCTCGGCGCGGGTCCGGACCATGTGTCGGCGTACGCGCTGATCGTCGAGGAGGGCACCCAGCTGGCCCGCCGGATCCGGCGCGGCGAGGTGCCGATGACCGACGACGACGCGCACGCGGACCGGTATCTGATCGCCGAGGAGATGCTGGCGGCGGCGGGCTTCGCCTGGTACGAGGTCTCCAACTGGGCGACCTCGCCCGAGGGCCGGTGCCGCCACAACGAGCTGTACTGGCGCGGCGCCGACTGGTGGGGCGCCGGACCCGGCGCGCACAGCCACGTCGGCGGGGTGCGCTGGTGGAACGTCAAGCACCCCGGGGCGTACGCCCAGGCGATCGGCGAGGGCCGCTCACCGGGCGCCGGGCGGGAGCTGCTGTCCGACGAGGAGCGCCGGGTGGAGCGGATCCTGCTGGAGCTGCGGCTGGCCGAGGGGTGCCCGCTGGAGCTGCTGCGCCCGGCCGGTGCGGCGGCCGCGGCGCGGGCGCTGGAGGACGGTCTGCTGGAGCCGGAGCCCTACGGGCGGGGCCGGGCCGTGCTCACGCTCAGGGGCCGCCTGCTGGCCGACGCGGTGGTGCGGGACGTGGTGGACTGACCAGGCACCCCCGCTGACGCGGGGACTACGATCTGCTGGGCCGTGTGGACGAGCTGATCGACGGAACACCTCCGCAATGGCGGAGCGAACCGGCCGGCCCACCACCGTGCCAACGAATACCAGTGGCTGAGGTTTCAGGGGCCTACGGTGACGTGGTCAATCAATTCCTCCACCCGCCCCAGCAGCTCCGGCCGCAGGTCCTTGTAGGAGTGGACCGCGGACAGGATCCGCTGCCACGCGGCTCCCGTGTTCTCCGGCCAGCCCAGCGCCCGGCAGACGCCTGTCTTCCAGTCCTGGCCGCGCGGCACCGTCGGCCAGGCGGGAATGCCGAGCGAGGACGGCTTCACGGCCTCCCACACGTCGATGAAGGGGTGCCCGACGACCAGGACGTTCTCGTCGGTGATCTGCTCGGCGATACGGGACTCCTTGGATCCGGCGACCAGATGGTCCACCAGGACGCCGAGCCGGGCGTCCGGGCCGGGGGAGAAGTCGCGCACGATGGCGGGCAGATCGTCGACGCCCGCCAGATACTCCACGACGACGCCCTCGATGCGCAGGTCGTCACCCCAGACCCGCTCCACCAGCTCCGCGTCGTGGCGGCCCTCCACGTAGATGCGCCCGGCGCGGGCGACCCGTGCGCGGGCGCCCGGCACGGCGACCGAGCCGGAGGCCGTGCGCTGCGGCGCGCCGGGGGCCGTCGCGCGCGGGCGTACGAGGGTGACGACGCGGCCCTCCAGGAGGAAGCCGCGCGGCTCCATGGGGAAGACGCGGTGTTTGCCGAAGCGGTCCTCCAGAGTGACCGTCGGCCCTTGCGCGGTCTTCTCACAGCGGATCACGGCGCCACAGAACCCCGTGGTGACCTCCTCGACCACCAGGTCCACGTCCGCGGGAACCTCGGGAGCGGGCTGCTGCCGCTTCCAGGGCGGGGTCAGATCCGAGTCGTAGTGTCGGCTGCGCATCCGGATGACGATAGCGCGGCCGATCAACAGGAACGTGCCGTTACGGTGACACGCCGAAGCGCGCGGCCAGTTCGTCGCGTTGGTCACGTACGAAGGCCGCGTCCACGACCGACCCGTGGCCGGGCACGTACCGCGCGTCCTCGCCGCCGAGGGCGATCAGCCGGTCGAGGGCGGCGGGCCAGCGGGCGGGGATCGCGTCGGTCCCGGCCTGGGGCGGGCCCGACTCCTCGACGAGATCGCCGCAGAAGACCACCTCCGGCCGCCCCGGCACCAGAACGGCCAGGTCATGGGCGGTGTGCCCGGGGCCCACATTCGCCAGCAGCACCGACCGCCCGCCCAGGTCGAGGGTGATCTCCCCGGAGACCGCGTGATGCGGCGGTACGAGGTGATCGACGGCCTCGGCGGCGGCACCCGGGGCCACCCCGTGCCGTACCGCGTCCTCGCGCAGCGCGTCCCGGTCGCGGCGCAGCAGGCCGTCCATACCGGTGGCCCCGTACGCCTCGCAGCCCGCGAAGGCGGCCGTGCCCAGGACATGGTCGAAGTGCGGATGGGTGAGCGCGATCCGCGTCGGCCGGCGGCCGGTCAGCCGGGTGATCTCGGCCCGCAGCGCCGCGCCCTCGCGCAGCGTCGAGCCGGTGTCCACCACGAGGACGTCCGTACGGCCGACGATCACGCCGACCGTGCAGTCCCAGTCCGGCAGCCGGCGGCGGGCGACATCGGGCGCGAGCTCTTCCCACCCTGCCTCTTCCCAACACGTCTTCATACCGAGACGCTAGCTCCCATAGCGATAGCGTGACGTGTGGCCGGTGCGCCGGCGGGGGGCGGCTCTTGCCGTGGCCACCGCACCCCGCCGTACACTGGCTGAGGGGTTCTGGCACTCGTGACCATTGAGTGCCAGACGGACGACCTGATGACACGGCTGGACTGGAGGTGCGCGGGGTGCTCAGCGAACGCAGACTCGAAGTTCTGCGTGCCATTGTCCAGGACTATGTGGGCACCGAGGAGCCGGTCGGTTCCAAGGCGCTCACGGAGCGGCACCGGCTGGGAGTCTCCCCGGCCACGGTGCGCAACGACATGGCCGCGCTGGAGGACGAGGGCTTCATCGCCCAGCCGCACACCAGCGCCGGGCGCATCCCCACGGACAAGGGCTACCGGCTTTTCGTGGACAGGCTGGCCGGAGTGAAGCCGCTGTCCGCTCCGGAGCGGCGCGCCATTCAGAACTTCCTGGACAGCGCCGTCGATCTCGACGACGTGGTGGGGCGCACCGTCCGGCTGCTGGCGCAGCTGACCCGGCAGGTCGCGGTGGTGCAGTACCCGTCGCTGACCCGTTCGACGGTGCGGCACGTGGAACTGCTGCCGCTGGCCACTGCCCGGGTGATGCTGGTGCTGATCACCGACACCGGGCGGGTCGAGCAGCGCGTGGTGGACTGCCCGGCTCCGGTCAGTGACGACTCGCTGGCGGATCTGCGGGCCCGGCTCAACAGCCGGGTCGTGGGGCGGCGGTTCGCGGATGTGCCGCAATTGGTGCAGGATCTTCCGGAGTCCTTCGAACAGGAGGACCGGGGGACGGTCTCGACCGTGCTGGCGACATTGCTCGAAACGCTTGTCGAGGAGACCGAAGAGCGGCTGATGATCGGCGGCACCGCGAACCTCACGCGTTTCGTGCATGATTTCCCCCTGACGATCCGGCCCGTGCTGGAGGCACTTGAGGAGCAGGTCGTCCTCCTCAAGCTGCTCGGCGAGGCCAAAGACTCGGGTATGACCGTGCGCATCGGGCATGAGAATGCTCACGAGGGGCTGAATTCCACCTCGGTCGTCGCGGTCGGCTACGGTTCGGGCGACGAAGCCGTCGCCAAACTCGGCGTGGTCGGACCGACCCGCATGGACTACCCCGGAACGATGGGAGCGGTACGCGCAGTGGCACGTTACGTCGGACAGATCCTGGCGGAGTCGTAAGTGGCGACGGACTACTACGCAGTCCTGGGCGTGCAGCGCGATGCCTCGCAGGACGAGATCAAGAAGGCATTCCGCCGGCTCGCACGCGAGCTGCACCCGGACGTGAACCCGGATCCGAAGACCCAGGAGCGGTTCAAGGAGATCAACGCCGCTTACGAGGTCTTGTCGGACCCGCAGAAGAAGCAGGTCTACGACCTGGGCGGGGACCCGTCGGGTTCGGCCGCGGGCGGCGGCGCCGGTGGGTTCGGCGCGGGCTTCGGCAACTTCTCCGACATCATGGACGCCTTCTTCGGCACCGCCTCGCAGCGCGGCCCGCGGTCCCGGACCCGGCGCGGCCAGGACGCCATGATCCGCCTCGACGTGGAGCTGAACGAGGCAGCGTTCGGCACCACCAAGGACATCCAGGTCGACACCGCGGTGGTGTGCACCACCTGCAGCGGTGAGGGCGCGGCGCCGGGCACCTCGGCGCAGACGTGCGACATGTGCCGCGGCCGCGGTGAGGTCTCGCAGGTGACGCGGTCCTTCCTCGGCCAGGTCATGACGTCGCGGCCGTGCCCGCAGTGCCAGGGCTTCGGCACCGTGGTGCCGACCCCGTGCCCGGAGTGCGCGGGCGACGGGCGGATCCGCTCGCGGCGCACGCTGACCGTGAAGATCCCGGCCGGTGTGGACAACGGCACCCGGATCCAGCTCGCGGGCGAGGGCGAGGTCGGCCCGGGCGGCGGCCCGGCGGGCGACCTGTACGTGGAGATCCACGAGGTGCCGCACCCCGTCTTCCAGCGGCGCGGCGACGACATGCACTGCACGGTGACGATCCCGATGACCGCGGCGGCCCTCGGCACCAAGGTGCCGCTGGAGACGCTGGACGGCCTGGAGGAGATCGACATCCGGCCCGGCACCCAGTCCGGCCAGTCGGTCCCGCTGCACCAGCGCGGCGTCACCCATCTGCGCGGCGGCGGCCGTGGCGATCTCATCGTGCACGTCGAGGTGACGACCCCGACCAAGCTCGACCCGGAGCAGGAGGAGCTGCTGCGGCGGCTGTCCAAGCTGCGCGGCGAGGAGCGGCCGACAGGGGAATTCAAGCCCGGGCAGCAGGGGCTGTTCTCGCGCCTGAAGGACGCGTTCAACGGGCGGTAGGCGTCGCGGTGAACACCTTCGGTGGGCGCTGATCCGGTGACGGATCGCCGCGGGGGGCATGGCACGATGTGCCCATGTCCTCCGCGCTGACCGATCTCGCCCGCTACCCGATCGTGCAGGCTCCGATGGCGGGCGGGGCCTCCTGCCCGCAGCTCGCCGCCGCCGTCTGCGAGGCCGGGGGCCTCGGCTTCCTCGCCGCCGGTTACAAGACGCCGGAGGCGATGTACGAGGAGATCAAGCAGCTGCGCGGGCTGACCGGCCGCCCCTTCGGCGTCAACCTGTTCATGCCGCAGGCGCCCGGCGACCCGGCCGCCGTCGCGGTCTACGCCGACCGCATCGCGGGTGAGGCGTCCCGCTACCAGACCACGCTCGGGGACCCGGACGCCGGCGCCGACGACGCGTACGACGCCAAGCTGGCGGTCCTGCTGAACGACCCGGTCCCGGTGGTCTCGTTCACCTTCGGCTGTCCCACCCGCGCCGTGCTGGACGCGTTCGCCCGGGTGGGCACCCGGACCGTCGTCACCGTGACCACGCCGGTGGAGGCGGAGACGGCCCAGTGGGCGGGCGCCGCCGCCGTCTGCGTCCAGGGCGTGGAGGCCGGCGGCCACCAGGGCGGCTTCCGCAACGACCCGGCCGACGACGCGCCCGGTGCCACGCTCGGGTTGCTGTCGCTGGTCGCGCTGGTGCGCGAGACCGTGCAGATCCCGATCATCGCGGCGGGCGGGCTGATGCGCGGCTCGCAGATCGCCGCGGTGCTGGCCGCGGGCGCGGGCGCGGGACAGCTGGGCACCGCGTTCCTGGTCTGCCCCGAGTCGGGGGCGAACGCCCTGCACAAGGCGGCCATGACCGATCCGCTGTTCGGCCGGACCGAGCTGACCCGGGCCTTCTCCGGCCGCCCGGCCCGCGGTCTGGTCAACCGGTTCATCCACGAACACGGCCCGTACGCCCCGGCCGCCTACCCCCAGCTGCACCACCTCACCTCCGGACTGCGCAAGGCGGCGGCCAGGGAGGGCGATCCGCAGGGCATGGCGCTGTGGGCCGGGCAGGGGCACCGGCTGGCGCGCGACCTGCCCGCCGCGCGGCTGGTGGAGACCCTGGCCGCCGAGCTGGGCGCCGCGGGGGCCGCGTACGGGCTCCAGGACCCGCGAGGCGTGGTGTCGTGACCGCCCCGGTGTTCGTGGCCGACTCCCTTGCGGGCGCGGCCACGGGGGCCCGTATCGCGCTCGACGGCCCCGAGGGGCGGCACGCGGTGGCGGTGAAGCGGCTGCGGGTCGGCGAGGCCGTGGTCCTGACGGACGGCGCCGGTACGGGCGTATCGGGCACCGTGGCGGCCGTCGAGGGGAAGGACCGGCTGCTGGTCGAGGTGGACGACGTACGGCATGAGGCGGCGCCGAGCCCGCGGATCACCGTCGTCCAGGCGCTGCCCAAGGGAGACCGCGGCGAGGTGGCCGTGGAGACCATGACCGAGACGGGCGTCGACGCGATCGTGCCGTGGACGGCCGCCCGCTGCATCACCCAATGGAGGGGCGAGCGCGGGCAGAAGGCGCTCGGCAAGTGGCGGTCGACCGCGCGCGAGGCGGGCAAGCAGTCCCGTCGGCTGACCTTCCCCGAGATCGCGGACGCGATGACGACCAAGGAGGTTGCTCGACTTCTCGCCGATGCCGACCTCGCGGCCGTGCTCCACGAGGAGGGCAGCGACCCCCTGGCGACGGCCCAACTGCCCCAGGAGGGCCGCATCGTGCTGGTCGTGGGCCCCGAAGGGGGCATCTCGCCCGAGGAGTTGGCGGCCTTCGCCGAGGCGGGCGGGCGCCCGTACCGGCTGGGCCCGAGCGTCCTGCGCACCTCCACGGCCGGAACGGCCGCCACCGCGCTCCTGCTGGGCCGCACCGGCCGCTGGAGCTGAGAAGCCCCCGGGTGGCCGAGGTTGGTCTTCCGGATCGCCGTGCGTGATGGGAACCTGTCCTCTATGGGGGTATTGAGCCATCATGTACGGCACGGACGGCCGCTGCTGGCGGCCGTGGCCGCGGTGGTCGCGGCCGTCGCGATGACGGGGTGTGAGCCGAGGGACGGCGGGGTCACCGCGATCGCCGTCTCGGTCACCACGGACAAGGTCTCCACCTCCGCCCTGGAGCGGGGCGGCGTCGGGGTGCGCTGGCTGACCTGCAACGCGGATCTGAAGACCCGCCCCACGGCCGGGGCCTCGGCTTCCCGCGCCGGTGACTCGGGCACGACGGACGCCTCCGTGAACTGCCGCGGCAGGACCGAGGACGACAAGGCGATCGGGGTCAGCGGCAACGTCACCTATGTGCGCGAGAACCACTGCGTGCGCGGCGATCTGACCGGCAAGATCGCGGGAGCGAAGGTGTTCCGGGCCACCGTGATCGGCGAGTGCGACGGCGGCGACGACACGGGGAGCCCCACGGCGGAGCGCACCCACCCCTGGGACAAGGCCACCACCACCCACCCCTGGGACCGGAGGACCACCGAACCCGGGAAATAGGGTCCGCATAAGCTGTGGGCCATGCCGGACGAGTCACCGCTGATCCAGAGCCTGCGCGCGGCCGTGGCCGCCGCCCCGGACGACGTACCCCTGCGGCTGCACCTGGCCGGGCTGTTGCTGGAGGGCGGCCACGGGCAGGACGCGATATCCGAGATCGCGGCGGCCCTTCAACGCGATCCCGGGAACGCCGAAGCGCAGGCCCTGATGGTGCGCGCCGTAGCGCCCCCGGCCCCGCCCGCGCCCCCGACGCCGCCCGCCCCCGCCCCCGCGTCCGGAGACGGTTCGTACGACTGGCGGCGGGCCGAGGGTGAGTTGGCGGACGTCGTCCCGCCACGCTTCGTCGAGACCCCTGAAGACCCGGAGACGCCAGAGACCTCAGAGACACCAGAGGCCCCCGAACCGCACAGGCCGTTGGCCGCCGACGGCTCCGACGACCCCGGTGAGACCTCCGCGTGGGAAGTGGAGCGCACCGGTGTGCGCCTGGCCGACATCGGCGGCATGGACGAGGTCAAGCAGCGCCTCGAAGCCGCCTTCCTCGCCCCCATGCGCAACCCCGAGCTGCGCAAGCTCTACGGCAAGAGCCTGCGCGGCGGGCTGCTGATGTACGGGCCGCCCGGCTGCGGCAAGACGTTCATCGCGCGCGCCGTGGCCGGGGAGCTGGGCGCCCACTTCATGTCGGTCAGCATCAGCGACGTCCTCGACATGTGGATCGGGAATTCCGAACGCAACATGCGCGAGCTGTTCCAGACGGCCCGCCGCAGCGCCCCCTGCGTGCTCTTCCTGGACGAGCTGGACGCCCTGGGCGCCAAGCGCAGCCAGCTCCGCCACAGCGGACTGCGCACCACCGTCAACCAGCTGCTGGCCGAGCTGGACGGGGTCGACTCGGACGCCAACGAGGGGCTGTTCGTGCTCGCCGCCACCAACCACCCCTGGGACGTGGACGGCGCGCTGCGCCGCCCCGGCCGCCTCGACCGCACCCTGCTGGTGCTGCCGCCCGACCAGCCGGCGCGCGAGGAGATCCTCCGCCACCATCTGCGGGACCGCCCGATCGCGGGCGTCGACGTGCGCAAACTGGCCAAACGGACCGACGGCTTCTCCGGCGCGGACCTCAAGTACCTGTGCGAGACGGCGGCCGAGCGGGCGCTGATGGACTCCGTACGGACCGGACAGCCCCGGATGATCGGCCAGGATGATCTGCTGGCCGCGCTGGGCCAGGTGCGGCCCTCGACCCGCCCGTGGTTCGACACCGCGCGCAATGTGGCCCAGTTCGCCAACGAGGGCGGCACGTACGACGATCTGCTGGCGTACCTCAAGCGGAAGCGGATGCTGTGAACCTCGCGCACACAAACGCCGCGTACACAGACGACAGCGGGCACGGAGACGGGGGCCGTACATGAGCGAGACAGGGACCGAGCACCCGCTGACCGCGCAGGGGGCCGCGCTGCTCGAACTCGGACGGTTCGACCAGGCGAAGGAACTGCTGGCCCGCCGCCTGGCCAGTGATCCGGACGACGTCCGGGCCTGGGTGCGGCTGGCCATCTGCCACATCAACACCAAGGACTTCGAGGACGCGCTGCACGCGACCCAGGAGGCGCTGCGCCGCGCCCCGGAGGACTTCTCCGCGCACCGGTTCCGTTCGCTCGCCCTGCGCCGCACGGGCCGCTCGGACGAGTCGGTCGCCGCCGCCCGCGAGGCCATCCGCATCTCGCCGGACCACTGGATGGCGTACACGGCGCTCTCCGAGGCACTGATCATGCCGCCCGACCGCTGGCCCCAGGCGTACGAGGCGGCGGTGACGGCGGTGCGGCTCGGCCCGGAGGAGATCGAGACCCATTACGCCCTGTGGAAGGCGTCCCTGGCCCTCGGGCGGCGCGATGTGTGCGATCAGGCGGTGCGCGAGGTGCTGCGCATCGACCCGTCCAACGCCTGGGCGCTGCAGGAAGTCGCCACCGGCAAGGCGTACTCGAAGGACGCCAAGCTTCCGGAGGTCGCCGAGGGCTACGTCCAGGCGCTGGCCGCCGCCCCGGGCGACCAGCGGATGCGCAAGGGTCTTGAGGACACACTGTTCAGGATGGTGCGCGGCACCCGCTGGCTCGCCCTGCTGTGCCTGCTGATCGCCGTACTGACCGCCAGGGTCTTCCCCACCGGGGACGATGCGACCGCCCTGCCCGCGCCCCTCGGCACGAGGCTCTACGCGCTCGCCCTGATGGCGGTCGTCTGGGCCCTGGGCGCCTGGCGCGCGTACCGCAAGCTGCCACAGGGCGCCAGGCTGGGCGTCCGGTCGCTGGTGCGGCGGGAGTTCTGGGTGAAGGTCTCGTTCTACGAGGCCGTGTGGTCCACGTTGTGCGCGGTGCTGATCGTGACCGTCCCGTGGACGGACCGGCTGGTCCTCCAGGTGCTCACGCACGCGGGCTGGGTGCCACCCTTGATCACCATCTGGTTCGAGCGGGCTGCCCTGAGGGAGGCCCGGTAGCATCCGTGCAAAGCGTTGATGATCCGTAACGTGCCGACGATCCGTGAGGAGCCACCGGTGGCGGGAGAACCGCAGGCCGACTGCCTGTTCTGCAAGATTGTCTCGGGGGAGGTGCCGGCGACCGTCGTCCGCGAGACCGACACCACCGTCGCCTTCCGCGACATCAACCCCCAGGCCCCGACGCATGTCCTGGTGATCCCCAAGGTGCACTACCCGGACGCCGCGTCCCTGGCGGCCGCCGAGCCGCAGATCGCCGCGGACATACTGTGCGAGGCAGCCGCCGTCGCGGCCGACGAGAAGATCGACGGCACCGGCTTCCGGGTGGTGTACAACACCGGCTCGGGCGCCGGGCAGACCGTCTTCCACGCCCACGCCCATGTCCTCGGCGGCCGCGGCCTCAACTGGCCCCCCGGGTAATTCCGTTGTCCGCACGTGAACTGGTCGTCCTCGGCACCGCCAGCCAGGTGCCCACCCGGCACCGCAACCACAACGGCTATCTGCTGCGCTGGGACGGCGAGGGCGTGCTGTTCGACCCCGGCGAGGGGACGCAGCGGCAGATGCTGCGGGCCGGGGTGGCCGCCCATGACATCAACCGGATCTGCGTCACCCACTTCCATGGGGACCACTCGCTGGGGCTGGCCGGGGTCATCCAGCGGATCAACCTCGACCGCGTTCCCCATCCGGTGACCGCGCACTACCCGGCGAGCGGACAGCGCTTCTTCGACCGGCTGCGGTACGCCACCGCCTACCGCGAGACGGTCCAGCTGGCCGAGCAGCCGGTGAGCGGTGACGGCGAGGTGATCGCCCGTACCCCCGCGTACACCCTGGAGGCCGTCCGGCTCTCGCACCCGGTCGAGTCGTACGGCTACCGCCTGATCGAGCCCGACGGCCGCCGGATGCTGCCGGAGCGGCTCGCGGCGCACGGGGTGCGCGGGCCCGAGATCGGCCGGCTCCAGCGGGAGGGCGTGATCGAGCGGGACGGCCGCACGGTCACCCTCGAGGAGGTCAGCGAGGCCCGGCGCGGCCAGCGGTTCGCGTTCATCATGGACACCCGGCTGTGCGAGGGGGCGGAACGGCTGGCCGAGGGCTGCGACCTGCTGGCGATCGAGTCGACGTTCCTGGACGAGGACGAGCCGCTGGCCACCGAGCACGGCCATCTGACGGCCGGGCAGGCGGCCCGGATCGCGGCCGGGGCGGGCGTACGCCACCTGGTGCTGACGCACTTCTCGCAGCGGTACGGCGACCCGGCCGAGTTCGAGCGCCAGGCGCGGGCGGCGGGCTTCGACGGGGAGCTGACCGTCGCCCAGGACCTGATGAGCGTGGCCGTGCCGAAGCGCTAGGCCCCCTGTCCGGCGCCGTCACCCCGCCGCGGGGACCGGGCCTCATCGGGCACACTGGCCGCATCCGCCCCGGCGGCGGCAACAGAACGGAACGGTACAAAACGGAACAGAACGGTTCGACCTGGGAGCACACGGTGACGACACACGACGGTGACCAGCCCTCGCCCTGCCGCCCCCTGCTCGATCCGCTGGCGGCCGTCCGCGACCCCGGCGACCCGGGTTGTGACGTCTATCTCACCGGCACCGTCTTCCTCGACATCATCTTCACCGGCCTGGACTCCGCGCCCGTCCGCGGCACCGAGTCCTGGGCGCGCGGCATGGGTTCCAGCCCCGGCGGCGTCGCCAACATGGCCACCGCGCTGGCCCGGCTGGGGCTGCGCACCTCGCTCGCGGCCGCCTTCGGCGACGACCACTACGGCGACTACTGCCGGGACGCGCTGGAGCGCGGCGAGGGCATCGACCTGGCGCTGTCCCGCACCATCCCCGGCTGGCACTCCCCGGTGACCGTCTCCATGGCGTACGAGGGCGAGCGCACGATGGTCAGCCACGGCCACGAGGCGCCGCCGCCCGAGGAACCCGCGCCCAGCTGCCCGCCGCCGGCCCGGGCCGCCATCGCCTCCCTCGTCCCCGGCCGCCGGGAGGAGTGGGTCGCCGAGGCCGCCCGGCGCGGCAGCCGGATCTTCGCGGACGTCGGCTGGGACGACACCGGACGCTGGGACCCGGCGGACCTCGCCGACCTGGAGCACTGCGAGGCGTTCCTGCCCAACGCGGCCGAGGCGATGAGCTACACCCGCACCGACTGCCCGCGCGCCGCCGCCCGCGCGCTCGCCGACCTGGTGCCGCTCGCCGTGGTCACCCTGGGCTCGGAGGGGGCGTACGCGGTGGACGGCCGCACCGGCGAGACCGCCGAGGTGCCCGCGATCGCCGTAGAGGCCATGGACCCGACCGGCGCCGGGGACGTGTTCGTCGCGGGCTTCGTCACCGGCACCCTCGCCGACTGGCCGCTCGCCGACCGGCTCGCGTTCGCCGGGCTGACCGCCGCGCTGTCCGTCCAGGAGTTCGGCGGCTCGCTGTCCGCGCCCGGCTGGTGCGAGATCGGCGCCTGGTGGCAGCACGCCCGCTCCTACGACGACCAGGAGCCGAGCGCGCTGCGCCGCTACGCCTTCCTCGACCGCCTGTTGCCCACCGCCGCCCGCCCGAGCCTCCTGCGCCGGGCCGTCCCCACGATCGGCTTCCGCCGGGCGTGAACACCCGTGCCCCGTACCAGGCACTCAGGCGTCGAGGCCCGGTGTGATGAAGGGTGTGGAGTAAAAGCACTCGGGTCTTGTCGGTGGCCCGTCGTACCCTGGTATCTCAAGGTTGTCGAGCAACGAGAACCCTTGTCGCAGGAGGTAGGAGCAGGCCGCAGAGCCGAGCCCATGACGCAACCAACCACAGCACCGCAGGCGCACGCGCAGTTCACGGTCCCGACCAAGCACCCGATGGTCATGGTCCTGGGGTCCGGGGATTCGCTGCTGCGCGTGATCGAAAAGGCGTTCCCGTCGACCGATATCCATGTCCGGGGCAACGAAGTCAGCGCGACCGGGGACCCTGACGAAGTCGCCCTGGTCCAGCGTCTGTTCGATGAGATGATGCTGGTGCTCCGCACCGGTCAACCGATGACGGAGGACGCGGTGGAGCGCTCCATCTCCATGCTGCGCGCAGCCGAGAACGGCGAGGGCGAGGCGGCCGAGACGCCCGCAGAGGTGCTCACTCAGAACATCCTCTCCAACCGCGGCCGCACCATCCGCCCCAAGACGCTCAACCAGAAGCGCTATGTCGACGCGATAGACAAGCACACCGTCGTCTTCGGCATCGGCCCGGCCGGTACCGGCAAGACCTACCTGGCCATGGCCAAGGCGGTCCAGGCCCTGCAGTCCAAGCAGGTCACCCGGATCATCCTGACCCGGCCGGCGGTCGAGGCGGGGGAGCGGCTGGGCTTCCTGCCCGGCACGCTCTACGAGAAGATCGACCCGTATCTGCGGCCCCTGTACGACGCGCTGCACGACATGCTCGACCCCGACTCCATCCCGCGCCTGATGGCAGCGGGCACGATCGAGGTCGCCCCGCTGGCGTACATGCGCGGCCGGACGCTCAACGACGCGTTCATCATCCTCGACGAGGCGCAGAACACGAACCCCGAGCAGATGAAGATGTTCCTCACCCGGCTCGGCTTCGACTCGAAGATCGTGATCACGGGTGACGTCACCCAGGTCGACCTCCCGGGCGGCACCAAGAGCGGTCTGCGCCAGGTGCGGGACATCCTGGACGGCGTCGAGGACGTCCACTTCTCCCTGCTCACCAGCAAGGACGTGGTCCGGCACAAGCTGGTCGGCCGTATCGTCGACGCGTACGAGCAGTACGACAGCCGCAACGGGCAGTGACCCGGCCCGAAGAACCCGAGAAGCACCAGAAGTAACAGAAGCCCCAGAAGTCCGAGAAACCCGAGAAAAGACGAACCACCCCATGGCGATCGACGTCAACAACGAATCCGGTACGGACATCGACGAGCGCGCGATCCTGGACGTCGCCCGCTACGCACTGGCCCGGATGCGTATCCACCCGCTCTCCGAGCTGTCGCTGATCGTCGTCGACGCCGACGCCATGGAGCAGCTCCACATCCAGTGGATGGACCTGCCGGGGCCGACCGATGTCATGTCCTTCCCGATGGACGAGCTGCGGCCGCCCGCCAAGGACGAGGAGGAGCCCCCGCAGGGGCTCCTCGGGGACATCGTGCTCTGCCCCGACGTGGCCAAGAAGCAGGGGGAGGAGGCGCCGACCGGGCACTCCATGGACGAGGAGCTTCAGCTGCTCACCGTCCACGGCGTCCTCCACCTCCTCGGTTACGACCACGAGGAGCCGGACGAGCGCGCCGAGATGTTCGGCCTCCAGGCGGCGATCGTCGACGGCTGGCGGGCCGAGTACGGCCTGACCGGGCCCTCCCCGGCCCCCACCACGCGATGAACGGGCAGCTCCTCACGGCGACGGTCCTGCTGGTGGTGGTCGCCTGGCTGGCCGCCTGCGCCGAGGCGGGCCTCGCCCGCACCACCCGGTTCCGCGCCGAGGAAGCGGTGCGGAACGGGCGGCGGGGCAGCGCCAAGCTGATGCTGGTCGCCGAGGACCCCACCCGCTACCTCAACGTGGCGCTGCTGGTGCGGGTCGCGTGCGAGGTGGCGGCGGGTGCCGTCGTCACGTACGCCTGTCTGCACGCGTTCCCGGAGACGTGGAAGGCGCTGACCGTCGCGATCGGCGTGATGGTCCTGGTGTCGTACGTGGCCGTCGGCGTCTCGCCGCGCACCATCGGCGCGCAGCATCCGCTCAACACCGCGACCGTCGCCGCCTATGTGCTGATCCCGCTGGCCCGGATCATGGGCCCCATCCCGCCGCTGCTGATCCTCCTCGGTAACGCGCTCACCCCCGGAAAGGGCTTCCGCAAGGGCCCGTTCGCCTCCGAGGCCGAGCTGCGCGCGCTGGTCGACCTCGCCGAGCAGGAGTCGCTGATCGAGGACGACGAGCGGCGCATGGTGCACTCCGTCTTCGAGCTGGGCGACACCCTGGTGCGCGAGGTGATGGTCCCGCGCACCGACCTGGTGGCCATCGAGCGCTTCAAGACCATCCGCCAGGCGCTCACCCTCGCGCTGCGCTCCGGCTTCTCCAGGATCCCGGTCACCGGGGAGAACGAGGACGACATCGTCGGGATCGTCTATCTGAAGGATCTGGTCCGCAAGACGCACATCAACCGGGAGTCCGAGTCCGAGCTGGTCTCCACCGCCATGCGGCCCGCCGCCTTCGTCCCCGACACCAAGAACGCGGGCGACCTGCTGCGCGAGATGCAGCAGGCGCGCAACCATGTGGCCGTCGTGATCGACGAGTACGGCGGCACGGCGGGCATCGTCACCATCGAGGACATCCTCGAGGAGATCGTCGGCGAGATCACCGACGAGTACGACCGCGAACTGCCGCCCGTGGAGGACCTCGGCGACGGCACCCACCGGGTGACCGCCCGGCTCGGCCTCGGTGACCTCGGCGAGCTGTACGGCACGGCCCTGGAGGACGAGGACGTCGAGACGGTGGGCGGGCTGCTCGCCAAGTCGCTGGGGCGCGTGCCGATCGCGGGCGCCACGGCGCAGGTCGACGTCCCCGAAGGGGGCACCGACCCGGCCCTGAAGGCGCTGCGGCTGACCGCCGAATCCCCGGCGGGCCGGCGCAACCGCATCGTGACGGTGCTGGTGGAGCCCGTGCGGGAGACGGCGGCGGCCGAGTCGTAAGGCCCCCGGGGGACGCGCGGTAGGCGTTGGGGGAGCCGAGAGGGCGCGGGGGCGCCCCGTATCACGCCCGCGCGGGGAGGCGCACGGACGCGCGGGGTCGCGCTGCGCCATCCGGATGCATTCGCCCTCTGCGGTCTGGCCCATCTGGCGTAGGCGGCGGCTTACTTACAGATACCGACCGGTGGGCCGCCCATACCCCTGTCGGGGGACAGTCGGCCTGTCGTTCCGACGTAGGCAGGCCGGCCGTATGGGCACCCCCGGACAGAGGCCGTGGCTCCGCGCGGCGTACACGCCGCGCGGAGCCGGGCGGCTCACCTCTCCCTGAGAACAGGAAGGGCGGCCGCCTCCATGTCCTCCACCACGGTGACCTCCACACCGAATCCCTCCGTCTTCGGTCAATCCGTCACCTACACCGCCACCGTCACCGGCATCACCGCCGGTACCGCTCCATTCGGTGACGTGACCTTCGTCATCACCGGCGGGCCGACCATCGGCCCCGTGACGCTCACCCCCACCGGGCCCGACTCCGGCACGGCCAGCGTGACCGACTCGTCGCTCGCCGTCGGCTCCCATGTGGTCACGGCGAACTTCGTCAACAGCACCGACCCGCTGGACAATTCGTCCGGCACGACCATCCAGCTGGTGAACCAGGCGGCGACCATCACCACCGTCACCTTCACCCCGGTCGCGCCCGTCTGTGGAGAGACCGTGACGCTGACCGCCAACGTGGCGGCGGTGCCCCCGGGCAGTGGCACACCCACCGGCACGGTCAGCTTCATCATCAGCGCGGACGGACCCACGCTGACCGGGACTCTCGACGCCTCCGGGAACGCCTCCGTCACCGTCCCCGCCCTGAGCGTGGGCACTCACCAGGTCGCCGCGTTCTACAACGGCGACACCAACTTCGCCGCGTCCAACTCGCCCTTGACGCCGCTCACCATCAACCCGGCGTCCTCGACCACGACCGTCACGGTGTCCCCCGCCGCGCCGGTGTGTGGTGAGTCGGTGACCCTGTGCGCGCAGGTGGCGACCGTGGCTCCCGGCACCTGTACGCCGACCGGTACGGTGACGTTCGTGGTCGCGGGCGGTCCGACGCTGACCGGAACGCTCAACGCGAGTGGTCAGGCGTGCGTGACGACCAGCGCCATCCCGGTGGGGACGCACACGGTGACGGCCACCTACGGGGGCAACACCAACGTTGCGGGCTCCACGGGCACAGGAACGGTCACGGTCGGCCAGGGAACGTCGACCACGACCGTCACGGTCTCCCCCGCCACGTCGGTGTGCGGTGAGCCGGTGACCCTGTGCGCGCAGGTGACGACGGGATCGCCCAGCACCTGTACGCCGACCGGTACGGTGACGTTCGTGGTCGCGGGCGGTCCGACGCTGACCGGAACGCTCAACGCGAGCGGCCAGGCGTGCGTGACGACCAGCGCGATTCCCGCGGGCACGCACACGGTGACGGCCACCTACGGGGGCAGCACCAACGTGGCGGGCTCCACCGGGACCTCGACCGTGACGGTGGGGCAGGCAGCGTCGACCACCACGGTTCTCCCCTCCCTGCCCGCCGTATGTGGTGAGTCGGTGACTCTGTGCGCGCAGGTGGCGACCGTGGCTCCCGGCACCTGTACGCCGACCGGTACGGTGACGTTCGTGGTCGCGGGCGGTCCGACGCTGACCGGAACGCTCAACGCGAGTGGTCAGGCGTGCGTGACGACCAGCGCCATCCCGGTGGGGGCCCACACGGTGACGGCCACCTACGGGGGCAACACCGGCGTCGCGGGCTCGTCGGCCACGACGCCGATCACGGTGAACCCGGCGTCGTCTACCACCACGGTCACGGTCACGCCCTCCCCGTCGGTCTGCGGTCAGTCGGTCCAGCTGTGCGCCCAGGTGGCCACCGTGCCGCCCGGCACCTGCGCCCCGACCGGCACGGTGACCTTCGTGGTTGTCGGCGGCCCGACGCTGACGGCCACGGTCAACGCGAGCGGCCAGGCCTGCGTGACGACCAGCGCCATCCCGGTCGGCACCCACGCGGTGACGGCGATCTACGGGGGAGGCGGCGGCGTCGCGCCCTCGACGGGCAGCGGCACGGTCACCGTCAACCAGGCCACCTCCTCCATGGTGTTGACGATCACGCCCAACCCGTCCGTGTGCAGCCAGTCGGTGACGATCTGCGCCCAGGTGACGGTCGCGTCCCCGGGCACCTGCACCCCGACCGGCACGGTCACGTTCGCGATCAGCGGCGGTCCCACCCTGACCGGAACGCTCAACGCGAGCGGTCAGGCGTGTGTGACCACCACGGGGCTCAGCGTGGGTACGCACACGGTGACGGCCACGTACGCGGGCAGCACGGGCGTCGCGGGGTCGACGGCCACCGGCACCGCCACGGTGAGCACGGCGAACACCACCACCACGCTCACCTCCACCCCCAACCCCTCCGCGCCCGGCCAGACGGTGACCTTCACCGCCACCGTGGCCCCGGTGGCGCCGGGGACCGGCACCCCGACCGGCACCGTCACCTTCGTGATCAGCGGCGGTCCCACCCTCACCGGCACGCTCAACGGCGCGGGGCAGGCCACCGTCAGCACCAACGCCCTCACCACCGGACCGCACACGGTCACCGCCACCTACGGCGGCGACGGCTGCTTCGCCGGTTCGACCTCACCGACGATCACCCAGACCGTGGTCGTGCCGCCGACCGGGACCACCGTGACCGCGAACCCGGCCACGATCCGGCTGCGGTTCAACGGCACGTTCGTCATTCCGACCCTGAGCGCGACCCTGAGGGACGCGTCGAACAACCCGATCCCCGGCCAGACCATCACCTTCGTCGCCAACACCGCGGCGGGCCCGGTCGCCCTGGGCAGCGCGGTCACCAACGCCTCCGGCACGGCGACGCGGACCAACGTCACCGTCCCGGCGACGGTGCTGACCGCCAGCACGTACACCGCCTCCTTCGCGGGGGCGCCCGGTCTGAGCCCGTCGTCGGACTCCGCCTCGCTGACGTTCCAGCCGACGCCGCTCCTCCCCTGACGACCGCGGGGCACCACCCCTGAAAACCGCCCGCGCCGGGCCGTCGCCACTGCGGCCCGGCGCGGGTCCATGCGCGCCCGCCGGACGCACGACCGGTGTCACGCCCGGTCAGCGGCCCGTCCTATGCTCATCCGTATGAGCGATGCAGCGCAGCTGGACCCCGAAGACCGCAAGATCATCACGCTGGCCCGCTCCGCGCGGGCCCGCAACGGCGTCGCGGAGGGCGCCGCCGTACGCGACGAGACGGGCCGCACCTACGTCGCCGGCACCGTCGCCCTCGACTCGCTCCAGCTCAGCGCCGTGCGCACCGCCGTCGCGATGGCGGTCGCCAGCGGTGCGAAGTCGCTGGAGGCCGCGGCCGTGGTGACCGAGGCGGAGACCGCCACCGACGAGGACCGCGCGGCCGTAACGGACCTCGGCGGGCCCGGGACCCCGATCCTGCTGGCGGGCCCCGACGGCACCCTGCGCGCCACGGTGACCGACTGACCACCGCCCGGGGAGAGGGGCAGGACGGGCGGCTGGTCGGAGCGTGCCGGGGCATCGGGGAGAATGGTGGCCATGACTGCCGGTACCTTCCCGTCCCCGACCGAGCAGCGGGAGACCCCGCACCGCTCGGGTTTCGCCTGCTTCGTCGGCCGCCCCAACGCGGGCAAGTCGACCCTGACCAACGCGCTGGTGGGGACGAAGGTCGCGATCACCTCCAACCGCCCGCAGACCACCCGGCACACCGTGCGCGGCATCGTGCACCGCCCCGACGCACAGCTGGTGCTCGTCGACACCCCCGGTCTGCACAAGCCGCGCACCCTGCTCGGCGAGCGGCTGAACGACGTCGTACGGACCACCTGGGCCGAGGTCGACGTCATCGGCTTCTGTCTGCCCGCCGACCAGAAGCTCGGCCCCGGCGACCGTTTCATCGCCACCGAGCTGGCCGGGATCAAGAAGACGCCCAAGGTCGCGATCGTCACCAAGACCGACCTGGTCGAGTCGGAGCAACTGGCCCAGCAGCTTCTGGCCATCGACCGGCTCGGCAAGGAGCTGGGCATCGAGTGGGCCGAGATCGTCCCGGTGTCGGCGGTGGGCGCGGAAAAAGAGAGGGCGGGACGCAGTCCCTCGGATGAGGGTGGTGGTGGGAGAGGGGCCGGCCAGGTGGGCCTGCTGGCCGACCTGCTCGTCCCGCTGCTCCCCGAGGGCCCGACCCTCTACCCCGAGGGCGACCTCACCGACGAGCCGGAGCAGGTGATGGTCGCCGAGCTGATCCGCGAGGCGGCGCTGGAGGGCGTACGGGACGAGCTGCCGCACTCGATCGCGGTGGTCGTGGAGGAGATGCTGCCGCGTGAGGACCGCCCGGCGGACAAGCCGCTGCTGGACATCCACGCCAACCTGTACATCGAGCGGCCCAGCCAGAAGGGCATCGTCATCGGCCCGAAGGGCCGCCGCCTGAAGGACGTCGGCTCCAAGTCGCGCAAGCACATCGAGGCGCTGCTCGGTACGCCGGTCTTCCTCGACCTTCACGTCAAGGTCGCCAAGGACTGGCAGCGCGATCCGAAGCAGCTGCGCAGGCTGGGTTTCTGAGGGAGGCAGAGGGAGAGGGGCCCGAAGCGGTTGCGCAGGCTGCGGTTCTGAGGGCGCCTTTCTGAGGAGGGCGCCCGCGCGCTACGTGCCCTCCTTCAGCACCGTCCGCACCAGCTCGCGCTGGGCGTCGCTGAGGTGCGGGTCCGCGGCGTGGACCGTGCGGCCGTCCACCGTGATCTCGTAGTGGAAGCCGTCCGGGACGCCGCGCGTGGCCTCCGGGGCGCCGGTCTCGACGGCCTGGTGGGCCAAGGCGGCCAGATGGGTGGCGTCGGGCCGTCCGGAGGTGTCCAGATCGGCCCGGCGCTCGATTCCGGCGAATCCGCCGGAGCGGGTCACGGAGATACGCATAGGTCCATGAGTACCCCGAGGGCGGGCATCAGCGCGCGTCCAGGTCGGTGATTCCGACGCCCTCCCAGGCTCCCCGCACCGCGTCCCGCTCCTCGCCCTCGCCGTAGCGGGCCTGCGCCGCGGCCACCGTGAGCCGGGCGAAGTCGTCGAACTGCGCGTCCTGGGACAGCTCGCCGCCGGTCAGCACGTCGTACCAGATCCGCCCGGCCTTCTCCCACGCGTTGCCGCCGAGTGCCGTGGCGGCCAGGTAGAAGGCGTGGTTGGGGATGCCGGAGTTGATGTGGACGCCGCCGTTGTCGCGCGAGGTGCGCACGTAGTCGTCCATCGTGGCCGGCTGCGGGTCCTTGCCAAGGACATCGTCGTCGTACGCCGTGCCGGGGGCCTTCATCGAGCGCAGGGCCACCCCGGTGACCCGCTCCGCCAGCAGCCCGGCTCCGATCAGCCAGTCGGCCTCTTCGGCGCTCTGGCCGAGGGCGTGCTGCTTGACGAGCGAGCCGAAGACGTCGGACATCGACTCGTTGAGCGCCCCGGACTGGCCGAAGTAGTCCAGGTTGGCGGTGTACTGGGTGACGCCGTGGGTCAGTTCGTGGGCCATGACGTCGATGGGGATGGTGAAGTCGAGGAAGACCTCGCCGTCGCCGTCGCCGAAGACCATCTGCTCGCCGTTCCAGAAGGCGTTGTTGTAGTCCTGGCTGTAGTGGACGCTCGCGTCCAGCGCCAGGCCCGCGTCGTCGATCGAGTGGCGGCCGTAGACCTTGAGGAACAGCTCGAAGGTCGCGCCGAGACCGTTGTAGGCGCGGGTCACCGATTCGTCCGAGGTCGCGGTGTCGCCCTCGCCGCGCACCTTCTTGCCCGGCAGCGTGTCCTGGTGCTGGGAGTCGTAGATCGTCCGCTTGGGCCGGTCGGAGGGCGTGCCCTCCGGGGTGGGGGCGGCGATCCCGCGGACGGTGGTGATCCGGCGGCGCGTGCGCTCCAGGGCGTCCCGCTCCAGGGTGCGGCGGGCGGGGTCGGCGAGGGCGGAGTCCTCGGCTTGAGAGAGCTTGTCGAGGACATGCGGCGGCACGATCGTGCAGAAAACACCGCGCCTGCGGGAGTTCGCGTTGACATCCATCCAGGCAATGTCGCACCGTGTCGTCGGCTTGTCACGCCTTGCGGTCATGATTGATGAAATCGAGTGGTAGATATCCATTTCTCCGCGCGAGATGCCGTGGTCCGCATAGTGATACGGGGCCACACGCCGCGCGCGTCTCGGTTAGGCTGCTTGGCATCATGCGTTTCGGGCTGCTTCTTCTTAGCTGCCGCGGCGAGGGCCTGTAGTCGTAGGCCGACCCCCTCCCCGCGGAGTTCGGCGTTGCGGTGATTTCGCCCCGTCGGCCGCCCATGGACTTTCGTCCAGCGGACACCACGAGCGGCATTCAAGAGGAGCCCACGCATCATGAGCACGTCCGACAATCCCGGCCAGCGCGCCGTAGGCCGTCCCACCCCCATCACCGCCGCGACCGTCACCCAGAAGCCCTCGGGCATGCCGATCCACAAGTACGGCCCGTACGAGGCCGTCGACATCCCCGACCGCACCTGGCCGAACAACCGGATCACCGCGGCGCCGCGCTGGCTGTCCACCGACCTGCGGGACGGCAACCAGGCCCTGATCGACCCGATGTCCCCGGCGCGCAAGCGCGAGATGTTCGACCTGCTGGTCCGCATGGGATACAAGGAGATCGAGGTCGGCTTCCCCTCCTCCGGCCAGACCGACTTCGACTTCGTACGGTCGATCATCGAAGAGGGCGCGATCCCCGAGGACGTGACGATCTCCGTCCTCACCCAGGCCCGCGAAGAGCTGATCGAGCGCACCGTCGAGTCCCTGCGCGGCGCGCACCGGGCCACCGTGCACCTGTACAACGCCACCGCGCCCACCTTCCGCCGCGTCGTCTTCCGCGGCACCCGTGAGCAGGTCAAGCAGATCGCGGTGGACGGCACCCGGCTGGTGGTCGAGTACGCCGACAAGATCCTGGGCGACGACACGGTCTTCGGCTACCAGTACAGCCCGGAGATCTTCACCGACACCGAGCTGGACTTCGCGCTGGAGGTCTGTGAGGGCGTCATGGACGTCTGGCAGCCCGAGGCCGGGCGCGAGATCATCCTGAACCTGCCCGCGACCGTCGAGCGCTCGACGCCCTCCACCCACGCGGACCGGTTCGAGTGGATGTCGCGGAACCTGTCCCGCCGCGAGCACATCTGCCTGTCCGTCCACCCGCACAACGACCGCGGCACGGCCGTCGCCGCCGCCGAGCTGGCGATCATGGCCGGGGCGGACCGCATCGAGGGCTGCCTGTTCGGACAGGGCGAGCGCACCGGCAACGTCGACCTGGTGACCCTGGGCATGAACCTGTTCTCCCAGGGCGTCGACCCGCAGATCGACTTCTCGCAGATCGACGAGATCCGCCGCACCGCCGAGTACTGCAACCAGATGCAGATCCACCCGCGCCACCCCTACGCGGGCGACCTGGTCTACACCGCCTTCTCCGGCTCCCACCAGGACGCCATCAAGAAGGGGTTCGAGGCGATGGAGGCCGGCGCGGCCGAGCAGGGCAAGACGGTCGACGAGATCGAGTGGGCCGTCCCGTACCTGCCGATCGATCCCAAGGACGTCGGCCGCTCCTACGAGGCCGTCATCCGGGTCAACTCGCAGTCCGGCAAGGGCGGTATCGCCTATGTCCTGCGGAACGACCACAACCTGGATCTGCCGCGCCGCATGCAGATCGAGTTCTCCAAGACGATTCAGGCCAAGACCGACGCCGACGGCGGCGAGGTCACCCCGGCCCAGATCTGGGCCACCTTCCAGGACGAGTACCTGCCGACGGACGACAACCAGTGGGGCCGGATCGCGCTGCGCACCGCCCAGACGTCCACCACCAGCGAGGGCACCGACGCGCTCACCGTCGAGGCCGTCGTGGACGGCACCGAGACCGTCCTGACCGGCTCCGGCAACGGCCCGCTGGCCGCCTTCTTCGACGCCCTGGGCGCCATCGGCATCGACGTACGGCTGCTGGACTACTCCGAGCACACCCTGAGCGAGGGCGCGGCAGCCCAGGCCGCCGCGTACATCGAATGCGCGATCGACGGGAAGGTGCTGTGGGGCGTCGGGGTCGACGCCAACATCGTGCGGGCTTCCCTGAAGGCCGTGGTCTCGGCGGTCAACCGCGCACGGCGGTGACCACCCGCTGAGCCTGTCACCCACAAGGGGCCCCGTTCGCCGCATGAGGTGGGCGGGGCCTCGGGTTTGGCCTGTTGTCTCCGTTCGGGGTACTGACGGCACATCATGGATGTGGCTAGCATCACGTCAACGCGGCAACGTGGCCGAAGCGTTATGGAGGTGTGACGTGGTGCACGCGCGAGCCCATCGTGACCGGGACCTGTGTGTGGTAGGCGTCCGCACCCTGTGGCGGACGGTCGGCGACGGCGAGTTCTTCTGCCCCGACTGCGGGGGCGACCGCAACTACCGCCGCCGCACCGGCCGTCGGCGCATCGTGGTGCTCGGCCTGCCGCTGCTGCCCCGCGGCCCGGTCGCGCCCGTCGTCGAATGCGCCGCCTGCTCGGCCCGGTTCGGCACCGAGGTCCTGGACCACCCCACCACCACCCGCTTCTCCGCGATGCTGCGCGACGCCGTGCACACCGTCGCCCTCGCCGTCCTCGCCGCGGGCGGCACCGAGGCCACGGCGGTGCGGCAGGTGGCGGTCGGCGCCGTGCGCGCCGCCGGATTCGCCGACTGCGACGAGGGCCAGCTCCTCGCGCTCATCGAAGCGCTCGCCGCCGACACCGGCCGCCTCCCCGGCGCCGCCACCGGCGAGCGCGACGGCCTCGACCCGTGCGGTACGGCGCTCGCCATCGAACTGCACGAGGCCCTGGAACCCCTGGCCCCCCACCTCGCCCCCACGGGTCGCGAGGCGATCCTCCTCCAGGGCGCCCGCATCGCCGTCGCAGACGGCCCCTACCGCCCCGCCGAGCGCGCCGTCCTCGAAACGGTCGGCCGCGCGCTCATGATCTGCCCCGACGACACGTCCCGCCTCCTGGCCGCGACCCGCGCGGCGTTCTAGGCGATTTCCTCCGCGGACCAGGCGAACGGCGCGAGCCGCTCGTCCAGGGGCGCCCGGGTCATGCGGTTGGCGAACGTGGACAGGGTGTACGCGCCGACGCCGAGCACGACCTCCAGCGCGTTGCGCCGCGTGAACCCCCCTTCCAGAAAGGCGTTGAACACCTCGTCGCGCACGGCCCCGGCACCGTCCATGACGGCGAGCGTGAACGCCCGCAGGCACTCCAGCCGTTCGTCCCCGAGGGCGCGCTGCTCCCTCAGTGCGGCGACGAGTTCGCCGTCGGCGTCCAATGCGGTGAGCTTTCCGGTGTGCATGGCGACGCACACATGGCAGGCGTTGCGGGTGGCGACGGTCATGATGACCACCTCCCGGGCCAGCGGATCCAGCGTGGCCGCCTCGAACAGCCCGCTGAGCCGCAGGAACCCGTCCAGCGTCTCCGGTGACTCGGCCAGCCGCCCGATCAGCGCCGGAAGGTAACCGAGCCGCCGGGCGCTCCACGCCGAGCTGGCCCGCCAGGGCCACCCGGACGTCCGGCCGGCGCACGGCTTCGCCCTTCAGGCCATCGGGCGCGGCGGCGCCACCGCCAGCGAACTCGGCCGGCGCCTCGGCGTCTCGAAGCAGGCCGCGGGCAAGACCGTCGACCGTCTGGTGGCCCTGGGATACGCCGTACGGGCCGACGACCCCGCCGACGCCCGTCGTAAGGTCATCCGGCTCACCCCGCACGGCACCGACGCCCTGGCCCGCTCGGCGGCCATCTTCGAGGAGCTGCGCACCCGGTGGGCCACCGCCCTCGGCCCGGACCGCCTGCGCGCCCTTGAGGCGGACCTGCGTGCCGTGACTCCCGGGGCCGGCTTCCCGCTCGACGTGCCCGGCTGGTTCGGCGGCTGAGCGCGGCGGCGGGCCCTCAGTCCGTCTCCGCTGCGCCCCAACCCCGCTGGTACGCCGCCCAGTCCGCGTCCGTGGCGGTGAAGTCCACGTACAGGGCCACCCCGAACCGCTTCCGGCGGCGGTCCTCGTGGCCGAGGCCGAGGCGGGCGCCGCGGGTGGCGGCGGTGATGGTTTCGGCCCAGGCGTGACGGCCCCAGTTGTCGGTGTGGTAGCCGGGCAGGCCCATCAGCAGGTCCGTGCCCGGTGGGGTGGCCTCGAGGGCGAGTTCCGTCTGCTGGGCCACGTAGCCGCCGTACAGGCTCTCCAGCGGCATCGACGTGTCGTACGACATGACCGCGATCTGGTCGACCCGCCGCGCCACCTGTCCGAAGAACTTCTGTGACCACCACTTGGGGTGGTTGAAGAGGAAACCCGCCACCGAGTGCAGCGCGGGCAGTGGGTCGATCTGGTGGGCGGCGACCGAGAGCGGGGCGCGGCGGGCGCGGGTGAGGGCGTGCAGGTCGTCGAGGAGGGTGAGGTAGTCGCGGTCGTCGGAGTGCAGCGGCTCCAGGTCGAAGTGGACGCCGTCGAAGCCCGCGGCCAGCACCTGACGGGCGGAGCGCACCACATGGGCGCGGCTGCGCGGGTCGGTGAGCTGGAGCCCGGTCGGGCCCTCGGTGGCCAGGACGTCGCCGAGCCACGCCTGTACGCGGACGCCGGGCAGCTCGCGGTGGACGGCCTTCAGCAGCCACCCGGCGCGCGGGTAACGCTTCGCGGGCAGGGTGCCGTCGTGGCTCAGCGGGCCCGCGTGGACGTACAGGTCGCGCATACCGGTGCCGCGTATCCGCCGGGCCAGGGAGGCGAGTTCGGCGTCGCCGTTGCGGCCGTCCACCCAGGCGTGGCCGAGCCACACCGCGTCCCGGCCCCGGGTGCGGGTGCCGGGCTCCGGGTCGCCCGCGTAATTCAGCCGCAGCGCGACCCCGGCGGCGAGCAGGGACAGCACCAGGCACCCCACGAGGGCCGCCACGACGCGCTTGGGCCACCTGAGCCGGGGATGCGACCAGTGGCGGGCGGCTCCGGCGCGGATCCGGCGGAGCCGGGTTCGGGTGGCGGCCAGGGCCGGGGATATCCGGGGTGCGGTCACGCACGGGAGCGTAGCGAGCGCCGTAGGCGTAGCGAGCGCCGTACGGACGCCATCGGCCGTACGGCGCGGCTACCGCGCTCCGGCCGCGCCTACGACTTTTCGGTCGGGATCTCTTTGACCTCGGCCGTGGGCGCGTTCTTCTTGACCGACTCGACGCCTTTCTGGGCCGCGGACTTGGAGTCATACGACTCGCCGACCGCGATGATCTCGCCGTTGCCCGCTTTCAGGCGGAAGCGGTGCTTGCCGCGCTTGTCCTCGTAGATCTCGAACTTGCCCGCCATGTGATGCCACCTCCACGGGTCGTCGCGACCCCCTCGAACCACCGTAGAGCGGGCCATGCGCCCTCGCATCAGGGGCGCTCGGGCGCGGCCGCGCCGAACATCTCCCGGCACGCCTCAAGGCCACGCACCTCGACGGGGACGGTGCGCCGCTCCTCCCAGGCCGCGCGGTCCAGCCGCAGCCGCTGGAGCGTCCGGGCCTCGCCCCGCACGGCGACCGTCTGCAGGCCGTCGGGGCGGTAGCCGAGGCGGCGCGAGACGCCGAGCGAGCGCCCGTTCTCCATGAACGCGGCCGACGTGACGCTGTGCGCCCCCAGCCCGGCGAAGGCCAGATGCGCCACCGCCGCCCGCATCTCCGTGCCGAAGCCCTGCCCCTGGTGGGCGGTGCCGAGCCAGGAGCCGGTCGTCGCTTCCCGCGTCACCGCGAAGTCGGTGGCGGAGAGGTCCTGCCGTCCGATCGCCGTGCCCTCGTGCAGGACGGCGAAGCTCAGCGTCCAGTTCTCCGGCCGCCACTCGGCGATCGTGCTCAACACGTGCTGGAACGTCGCGCGGCCGCGTTCCTTCGGCGCGGCGTCGGACCACGGCACGCTGAACGGCATCTCCGCCGGGTCGTGCATTCCGCCCGCGGCGACGGTGGCCAGTTCGTCGGCGCAGGGGATGTCGGGAAGCCGCAGCTCAAGGCGCGGGGTGTGGAGGCGGAGCCCGTAGAGGGGCCAGTGATGCGGGTCCATGACGAGAGGTTGCCGGAGCCGCCGATGCGCGTCGAGCCAATTACCGCCGCCGCCAGTCAACCAGGGTTGACGCCATCGCTTGCGTCAACCTACATTGACAGCATGACCGAAGCAACGGATCTCGCCGAGCGCGCCGGCGACCGCGACCCCCGCGTCGGACTGCGCGCCGTCGCCGCGCTGCGCCGGCTGCTGGAGCAGCTGGAGGCCGTACAGGTGCGCAGCGCCCGCGCCAAGGGCTGGTCGTGGCAGGAGATCGCGGCCGAACTGGGCGTCAGCCGTCAGGCGGTTCACAAGAAGCACGGGAGGCGTTGATGTTCGAGAGGTTCACCACCAGTGCCCGCGAGGTCGTCCGCGAGGCCGTCCGGCGGGCGGACGAGATGGGCGGCGCCACGGCCGGCGAGCCCGAGCTGCTGCTCGCGCTCCTGGACCGTACGAACAGCCCCGCCGCCCACGTCCTGACCACCCTGGGCGCCACCGCGCGGCGCGCCTCGATCGAACGCGCCCTGGCCGACGTCCGCCGCCGCGGCGGCATCTCGGCCGCGGACGCGGAGGCGCTGGCGGGGCTCGGCATCGACGTCGACGCGATCGTCTCCCGCGTGGAGGAGGAGCACGGCGTCGGCGCCCTCGCAGCCACCCCGCGCCGCCGCCGCACCCGCGGCCGTTTCGACCCCGAGGCCAGGTCGGTGCTCGAACGGTCGCTGCGGATCGCGCTCGGCCGGGGCGACAAGCACATCGGCGACGAACACCTCCTGCTCGCCCTCCTCGCCCGCCCCGGTGTCGCCGCGAACGTCCTCGCCGATCACGACGTGACGTACGTCCAGGCCGAACGGGCCCTCGCCACCCACGCCCGGGCGAGCTAATTGGGTTGCCCCGGCCTCGATCCGCCGCGCATCCTGTGCCGATGCTGATCCGACGAGAAACCCCCTCCGACATCGCCGGTGTACGCGACGTCACGGCGGCAGCGTTCGGCAAGTCGGAGGCCGCGGTCCCGGTCGAGGTCACCCTCCTCGATGAACTCCGCACCTGCGACGCCTGGTTATCGGCGCTCTCGTTCGTCGCGGCCGACGACCGCGGTGACGTGATCGGCCATGTGGTGTGCACCCGCGGCCACGTCGGCCCCGACCTCGCCCTCGGGCTCGGCCCGCTCAGCGTCCGCCCGGCCCATCAGCGCAGGGGTGTGGGCCTGGCGCTGATGCACGCGATCCTGGGCGCCGCGGACGCGTTCGGCGAATCCCTGGTCGCCCTCCTCGGCAGCCCCGCGTACTACGGCCGCTTCGGCTTCCGCCCGGCGAGCGCGTACGGCATCACGGCCCCCGACCCGGCCTGGGGTGACTACTTCCAGGTCCGCCCCCTGACCGCGTATCAGCCCACCCTCAAGGGCCCCTTCGCCTACGCCGAGCCGTTCGACCGCGTCTGATCCGGGGGCTGCCCCGACTCCGCCCCTGAGGCTCGCCGGATGGGGCCACGGGCGGTGCGTGCGGCGATCGTGTCGTCATGACCGATCACGAAGGAAGAGCGGGGAGACCTCTCGCCCGCCGTACGCTGCTGGCCGGCGCGGCGGCAACCGGTACGGGGATGGCGTGGGCAACCGCGGGACGGGCCGCCGCGGACGGTCGGCGGCCGCCGGTGGCGCAGGGGGCGGTGGACGCCGAGGTGGCGCGTCTGGAGCGCGGGCTGATCGCGCTGCGGCGGGACATCCACCGGCACCCCGAGGCACCGGGGGAGGAGCGGCACACGGCCGGTGTGGTGGCCCGGGAGCTGCGGGCGGCCGGGCTGGACGTCACCACGGGGGTGGGCGGCCACGGCGTGGTCGGAGTCCTGCGGGGCGTACGGCCGGGCCGGACCGTGGCGTACCGGGCGGACATGGACGCGGTGCCGCCCAAGGACATCGTCGGGGGCGGCCCGGCGGCGGCACACCTCTGCGGGCACGACGTCCACACCGCGGTGGCCCTCGGCGTCGCGCGGGTCCTGGTGCGTCTGCGGCACCGTCCGCACGGAACGGTGGTGTTCCTCTTCCAGCCCGCCGAGGAGACGCTGTCCGGGGCCCGCGCGCTGATCGACGCGGGTGTGCTGGAGCGTAGCGGGGTGGCGGAGATCCACGCCCTGCACTGCGGGCCGTTCCCCGTCGGCCGGTTCGCGGTGACGGCGGGCTACGGGCTGCCGGGCCAGGACAAGGCCGTGGTGACGCTCTCGGGGCCGGACGCGCCCGGGGTCGCGCGGCGCTTGGCCGCCGAGATCGCCGCGCTCGCGACGGTGGCCCTGCCCCAGACCCCGGCCGACCTGGAGCGGCTGATCGCCGACGCCCAGGTGCCGGACGGGCCGCTGGCCCGGTTCGTGGCCGTCCGGGCCACCGCACAGGAGGACACGGTGAGCGTGGCCTACCGCTGCTGGCCGGAGGAGCGGTACCCGGAGGTCCGCGCGGACATCCGCCGGCTGGCCGCCTCGTATGCGGGGGCCGGGGGTGCCAGAGGTGCCGGGGGCGCCGAGGTGAGCTTTCCGGCCGAGCCGTTCCCCGCCATGGTCTGCCCGGAGCCCGACGGCCGCAGGCTCGCCCGCCATCTGGGCCGCTCGGTCGGCCGGGGCGCGGTGGTCGAGCTTCATGCCGCGTTCCCGCCCTTCAGCGGCGAGGACTTCGCCCTCTACCTGGACCGCGTCCCCGGTACGTACACCTTCCTCGGCGTCCGCGCCCCCGGCGCACCCGTCACCGCCGCCTACCCGCACTACCCCGACTTCGCCCCGGACGAGCGCGCCATCGGCCTCGGCGTACGGGCGATGGCGGGCTGGCTCGCGGAGCGGACGGCGGGTGTTCCGGCGGCCTCATCCCGGAACGAGCCGTCCGCCCTGCGGGCATGCCGGGACAGGAGGTGGTTGCTTGGGGGCAGTGCCGCCGGAAGCCCTTCTTCAGCAGATAGCTGATGCCGACCGTGCACACGTGCATCAGCCCCACGGCCGCGTTCTGCGCCATCCGCCCCAGCCACGACCTCGTACACGTCCCACAGGCTGTGACATCGGCGCCACGGCCGAGCACACCGTGAGGTGGTGATCACGGTCGGTCGAGGATCGTCCCGGATGGCGAACGTGATGAGCGTCACCCACTCCGGAGTCGATGCGCACCTTCACATCGGGCCTTCTCCCCAACTCGCCCCGTAACGCGACGAGGTCGATTACCCGGAGTTTCCTCGGCGGCCTTCCGTGCCGACCCCGCGTCATCGCGGGTGGGCACCATCACATGTGGAAGGATCTACCGATCCGAGGGTGGTTTGTAGCGTGCAGGGCCATGGACGACTCGATCACCACCCCGCACGACCGGGTCCTCGGGCAGAGCGGTGCCGGAGGCTGGATGTTTTTCCTCGAGGCAGCCCGGGACATCCGCACCACCGGGGCCCTCGCCCCCAGCGGCCGGGCGCTGGCCCACGCGCTGACCGAACCGGTGCGCTCCCAGGCAGGGCGGCCGCTGTGCGTCCTGGAGGCCGGCGCCGGTACCGGCTCGGTCACCCGCTCCCTCATCCACCAGCTCCCGGCGGGCAGCCGCCTGGACATCGTCGAGGCCAACCCCCGCTTCACCGGCCGGCTGCGCGACCTGGTCCGCACCCACCCGCACCTGGCCGGGCAGCGCGAGGGGGTCCGCGTACACGAGGCGTACGTCGAAGAGCTGGACGTAGGCCGTCGCTACGACGCGATCATCTCGGCCCTGCCCTTCGCCAACTTCGACCCGCCCCAGATAGAAGCGATCATGGGCCGGTATCTGGAGCTGCTGCGCCCCGGCGGCCTCCTGGCCTACTTCGCCTATCGCGGCACCCGGCAGGCCCGCAGCCTGCTGCCCTCCCGCACCCAGGCGCGGCGGCACCGGGCCGCCGAAGAGGTGCTGGCCGACTACCGCCGCCGCTACGCCACCGGCCGCAGCACGGTCTGGGCCAACCTCCCCCCGGCCGATGTCTGGCACCTTCAGCGCCCCACGGAAGGGCTCCCGGGGACGAGCCCCGCATCCGCCGGAGCCGCGACCGGCCGGTAGCCGTCCCGCCGAACCCCTTACGCTTCCGCCGGGTCCGTGCCCCCGTCCCCGCCCAGCGCCGCCGGGGCCGCGCCCGGCTCGCCGAGGATCGCCGCGGCCACCCCGCGGCCGATCCGGGCGAGGCCCAGCAGCAGGTGGTCGCAGTCGATACGCGTCGACCCCGCCTCCTCGGCCCGCCGTGCTGCACCGCGGCCCGCTTCACGTGCGTCATGAGGTCGTCCAGGTCTGGAAGCTGAGCTCATCCGCCGAGCGCGTCTTCGGCGGGGCCGCGCAGTTCGAACCAGATGTGCTTGCTGGTGGGTCGCAGCCCGCTCGCCCAGGTCACGCCCCAGGCGTACGCCAACTCCTGCATGAGCAGCAGCCCCCGCCCGCCCTCCTCGTCGGCGTCGACGTGACGGAGGTGGGGGTGACGGTCCGGCGAGCTGTCGCGTACGGCGATGGTCGCGATGCCGTCGTGGACGAGTGTGTCGATGTGGATCAGCTGGGTCGCGGTGTGCCGGTTGACGTTCGTCACGGCTTCGGAGACCAGGAGCTTCGCCGTGTCCGCGAGGTCGTGCAGGTCGTTGGCCTGGAGGAGAGCGGCGATCGCGTCCCGGCACGCTTTGGGGCTCGTGGGGGAGTTGGGTGCGCTGAGGCGGTAGGCGTACGGAGGGTTGGCGGCTTCGGGCATGGCGGTGCTCCCACTGCGGTGCGTAGTTGTTCCGATGCGCTGCGCTAGCAGGACCATAGGGCATGGAGGTGCACCCGTGCATCGCTTTCGTCGACACCGTGCATAGCTCGCGCCGCTTCGGTAAGGTCGCCGCGACGTACTGTGACGAAGGGGAGGATGCAGTGCCTCAGAGGTCAGTCCCAACCGTGAGGCAGCGTCGTCTCGGCGCGGAACTGCGCAAGATGCGCGAGCACGCAGGGATGAGCGTGACGGGTGCCGCCGAGCGGCTGGGGGCGGACCGCACTCGGATCAGCAACATGGAGGCCGGTCGTCTCGGGGTGAGCGAGGAACGCGTCAGGATGCTGGCGTCGATCTACTCGTGCGGGGACCAGTCCTACGTTGACGCCCTGGCGGCCATGGCCACCGAGCGCGGCCAGGGCTGGTGGGAGGAGTATCGCGGAAAGCTCGCCAGTGACGCCCTGGACCTGGCGGAGATCGAGCACCACGCGGTGCGCATGCGCGGCGTACAGGTCATGCACATCCCGGGGCTTCTGCAGACCGAGGACTACGCCAAGGCCGTGTTCTCCACAGCTGAGCCCGCGCCCACTGCAGTCCAGCTCCGCTCCAGGTTGTCCCACCGGCTACGGCGTCGAGACGTACTGGACAGGGATGACCCACCGCTGTGTACGTTCCTCATCCACGAGGCCGCGCTGAGGATGGAGTTCGGCGGGCCCAAGGTGGCTCGCGGGCAGTTGGGACACGTACTGGAGGCGTCAGAGCGAGCCAACGTCACCGTTCGGGTGATCCCGTTCGCTGCCGGAGGATTTCCGAACGCGAGCATTTCCTCGAATTACATCGGTGGTCCCGTTCCTCGGCTGGACACGGTGCAGCTCGATACGCCGACCGGTGTCGCTCTGCTCGACGCGGAGACGCATCTCGCCAACTACCGTAAGGTCCTGGACCGGACGGAAGGGCTGTCCCTCGACCCTGAGGGCACCCGCGACTTCATTCGCGCCATCGCGCGACGACTCTGAAGGCCTCGAGATGTCCCACATACAGTGGCGGAAGTCCTCCTACTCGGGAGACGTGGACGGCAACAACTGTGTAGAGCTGGCCCACGGCGCCGGCGTGAGCGTCCTCCTCCGCGAGAGCGACGAACCCAAGACCGTGATCGCCACCACCCCCGCCGCCCTCCGGGCGCTGGCCCGGGCCGCCAGGGCCGGGCGGTTCGACCACCTGTCCCGCTGAGGGACAATAAGGCGCATGAGTCTGTTCCGCGACGACGGCATCGTGCTGCGCACCCAGAAGCTGGGCGAAGCGGACCGGATCATCACCCTGCTCACCCGCAACCACGGCCGCGTCCGCGCCGTGGCCCGCGGGGTGCGCCGTACGAAGTCGAAGTTCGGCGCGCGCCTCGAACCGTTCTCCCACGTGGACGTGCAGTTCTTCGCCCGCGGCGGCGAGCTGATCGGCCGCGGGCTGCCGCTGTGCACGCAGAGTGAGACGATCGCTCCGTACGGCGGCGGGATCGTCACCGACTACGCCCGTTACACCGCCGGGACGGCGATGCTGGAGACGGCGGAGCGGTTCACGGACCACGAGGGCGAGCCCGCCGTGCAGCAGTATCTGCTCCTCGTCGGCGGGCTGCGTACGCTGGCCTCCGGTGAGCACGAGCCGCATCTCATCCTGGACGCGTTCCTGCTCCGCTCACTCGCCGTGAACGGCTACGCACCCAGCTTCGACGACTGCGCGAAGTGCGGGATGCCCGGTCCGAACCGGTTCTTCTCCGTCGGCGCGGGCGGGGTCATCTGCGGAGAGTGCCGGGTGCCGGGAAGCGTCGTACCCTCTGCGGAGTCGCTGACGTTGCTGGGCGCGCTGCTGACCGGGGACTGGGAGACGGCGGACGCGTGTGAGCTGCGCCATGCCCGGGAGGGCAGCGGGCTCGTCGCGGCGTACTTGCACTGGCACCTGGAGCGGGGCCTGAGGTCGCTCCGGTACGTAGAGAAATAGATCAAGCACACAGGACACTAGGGAGACGCGAAAGTCATGGCACGACGCGGGATTCTGGGCCGACAGCGGCGCGAGTACCGGGCCCCGGACCCGCACCCGTCCGGCGCCCGCCCGCCGAAGATCCCTGGCGAGCTGGTGCCGAACCACGTGGCCTGTGTGATGGACGGGAACGGCCGCTGGGCCAAGGAGCGCGGGCTGCCGCGTACGGAAGGGCACAAGGTCGGCGAGGGCGTCGTGCTGGACGTGCTCAAGGGCTGCCTGGAGATGGGCGTCAAGAACCTCTCCCTCTACGCCTTCTCCACGGAGAACTGGAAGCGCTCGCCCGACGAGGTGCGCTTCCTCATGAACTTCAACCGTGACGTCATCCGCCGCCGCCGCGACGAGATGGACGAGCTGGGCATCCGCATCCGCTGGGTGGGCCGGATGCCGAAGCTGTGGAAGTCGGTGGCCCAGGAGCTCCAGGTCGCGCAGGAGCAGACCAAGGACAACGACGCCATGACCCTGTACTTCTGCATGAACTACGGCGGCCGCGCCGAGATCGCGGATGCGGCGAAGGCGCTGGCGGAGGACGTGCGCGCGGGCAAGCTGGACCCGTCGAAGGTGAACGAGAAGACGCTCGCCAAGTACCTCTACTACCCCGACATGCCGGACGTGGACCTCTTCCTGCGCCCGTCGGGCGAGCAGCGCACGTCGAACTACCTGATCTGGCAGAGCGCGTACGCCGAGATGGTGTACCAGGACGTCCTGTGGCCGGATTTCGACCGCCGCGACCTGTGGCGCGCCTGCCTGGAGTACGCCTCCCGCGACCGCCGCTTCGGCGGGGCGATCCCGAACGAGGACCAGCTGAAGAAGGACGGGCCGCAGCCCGCGTAACGCGACAACGGGGGACACATGAGGGAACAGCGCGTGGTGGAACTGGTCTACCGGACCACCGTGGACGACATGACGGAGGCCCTGCGCGCCAGGGCGCGGCACACCGCCCAGGGCCGCGTCGCCCGGGTGGCGCGCGGCGTCGGGGCTGTGCTGCTCGGCATCGGGATCGCGACCGTGATCACGACGGGTGGTGGCACGCGGGAGCCCTGGATGCTGGTCGTAGCGGGGCTGGCGGTGAGCTTTGTGTACTTCAGGGCGCCCGTGATGCAGGCCAAGCAGCTTCAGAAGCTGTTCGACAAGCAGGGGGAGTACCGGGTCGTCGTCAGCGAGACCGGCATCGAGATGGTGACGGCGAACAGCACCACGGCACTGGGCTGGCAGATGTATCCGCGCTATCTGGAGACCCAGGGCCTGTTCGTGCTGCTGAGCGGAGACAAGGGCGCGACGGGCCTCGCGGTCCTTCCGAAGCGGGGTGTCACCGGAGGCCCGTACGAGGTCGACCGGCTCCGGAACGTTTTCGACGAGCGTCTGACCCGCCTCGCCTGAACCGTCCGGCGCGCACCGGCGTCCACAGCCTCAGACGGAACATGGAACCTCTGTGCGACCATACGCGCTGGGGATGATCCGGTGGCGGCGCCGGCGAAACGGGGGAACACATGTCGTTGCGGGATCTGGTGCGTGCGGAGGCGGCCGCGTCGATGTCCGATGCGGAGCGGCTGGCGGCGATGCGGCAGTGGCGTCTGTATTTCCAGCGGCCGGAGGAGCCGGGCTTTCTGGTCTCCGAGACCGACGAGGGTCCGATGGTTGCGGTGTTCACGTCCTGGGAGGGGCTCGCGCTGTTCGCGGGGCCGTGCGGATGGGCGTCGACGACGGTGGCGGATCTGGTGGAGCTGTTGCCAGAGGGCGTGCGCGCGCTGGTGGATCCGCTGGGCCCCCGGGCGTTCGTGCTCGACACCGAAGCGCTGAAGGCCGCGGACGACCAGGGGGATCGTGATGGCGGAGCATGACGGCGGGGCGGCGAGTTCTGGTGGGGCCGATGGCCCGAAGCCGGGCGACGGCTACAAGATCCAGATCGCGTCGGTGCGGAAGGTGCTGACTCCGCTGGAGGAGTCCGTGGTCGCCGCGCGGAAGATCAAGGGCGACTGGAAGAAGCTGTCCGAGCAGATTCAGAACTCGGCCGACTTCGACATTTACGACTCGACCGAGAAGATGCTCTCGTCCTGGGGTTTCGGCATGGGGCGGGTCGCCGAGCACACGGACACGGTGGTGTCGACGCTGCGTCAGGTGATCGCCGCGTACATGCTGGCGGATCTGCTGCACATCAAGGACTTCGCGCCCACCGAGGACAACATGGCGAAACTTCCCTTCGGTGAGGCCGGTATGAAGGCATGGGAGGCGGGTTCGCGGCCGAAGTTCGATCCGCCACCGGAGATCTATCAGGAGCCGTGGCTCGACGATGGCGGCAGCGGCGGCGGTAACGACAGCGGGGGCACGGGCGGGACGTATGAGCCGCCCAAGAATCCCCGCCGGCTCTACGGCGGGGGATGGGTCGATGACGGCGGGTCGAAGGGGACGATCGCGTGACGCAGCGTGATGCGACCGAGGGCGGGGCGACCGAGCGCATACCGCCGCATGCGAAGCCGTCGGACGTCATTCCCGGCAAGCCCTCGGGCATCGAGGACCTGGCGGTCAAGCTGCGCGCATATGCGGGGGCGTTCAAGGAGGGATACGACCAACTCGATGTCCTGTCGCTGATGGACTGGACCGGTGCGGCTTCGGAAGAGTTCCAGCAGACCACCCGGAAACTGCCCCGCGAACTGGAGTCCGCGCAGACCTACTTCAAAGCCGCCGCGAACGCGCTGGACGACTACGCGGAGAAGCTGCGGTCCGTCCAGACGCGGGTCAAACCGATCATTGACGACGCCGATGACGCGCGGGCGAAGTCCAAGAGTTACTGGGCGAAGGTCACCGACTACAACGCGGCGGTCGACCGAAAGGCCGAGACGTTGCCGGAGCGTCCGCCGGACGATGACCCGGGGCTGTCCGCGCTGGAAAAGTGCTACGGCCAGCTGGACAAGCTGGAGGGCGAGCTTCAGCCCGTCGTCGACGCGGCCAAACGCAAAATCGACAAAGCTGCCAGGAAAGCCCCGGACAAGCCTCCGGGCCCCAGCGGCATGCAGAGGTTCAAGGACTTCCTCGGTGGCACGGGCGACACCGTGGGCAGCTGGTACGAGGGTTTCGACGACCTGGTCCACGACGGGCCCGACGGCGTCGGCCTGCGGCTGGCGGGCACCGTCGACGGCGTCGCCTATGCCGCCGCGCACCCCAAGGAGTTCGCCAAGGCCGCCGTCAACTGGGACGAATGGCAGAAGAACCCCGCCCGCGCCGCCGGCCAGCTCACCCCCGAAATCCTCCTGGCCCTGGCCTCCGGCGGCGCCGGAGCCGCACGTCGCGGTGCCGGCGCGGCCAAGAGCGCCGCCCAGCGCCTCCTCAGCCGCGAACGCGGGCTGCGCCGCGACGGCAGCGCCCGCAAGCACGCCGACCACGACCCGAAGAAGAAGTGCACCTCGGGCGAGAACAAGACGTGCGACGGCGATCCGATCGACGTCGCGACCGGCGAGATGGTCATGTCCGCCACCGACGTCACCCTCCCCGGCGTGCTGCCCCTGGTGCTGGAGCGGCACTACGTCTCGGGCCACCCGTGCGGTGGCTGGTTCGGCCGCACCTGGGCGGGCACCCTCGACCAGCGCTTGGAGCTGGACGACAAGGGCGTCGTCTTCGTCACCGACGACGGCATGCTCCTCACCTACCCGGTGCCGCGGCCGGACGTTCCCGTGCTGCCCAGCCACGGGCCGCGCTGGCCGCTGTGCTGGGACGGCAAACCGGACGGCACGTTCACCGTCACCGACCCCGAACGCAACCGCACCCTGCACTTCGCCCCCCTTCCGGCGGGCGGCCGGGAGCTGGCCCTGACCGCGATCACCGACCGCACCGGGACCGGCGACCGCATCGACATCGCCTACGACACCCACGGCGCGCCGACACAGGTCACCCACTCCGGCGGCTACCGCATCGCCGTCGACACCGACCCGGGGCTCCTGCGCATCACCGCCCTGCGGCTGCTGCACGGCCAGGAACACGATCAGAGCACGACCCTGATCTCCTTCGGCTACAACCAGGCCGGAGACCTGACCGAGGTCATCAACTCCACCGGGCTGCCACTGCGGTACCAGTACGACGACAAGCACCGCATCACCTCCTGGACCGACCGCAACGGCACCTGCTTCGCCTACGTCTACGACCACCGCGGCCGGGTCCTGCGCTCCATCGGTCCCGACGGTTTCATGTCGGGCCGTCTCCACTACGACACAGCCGCCCGCACCACCCGCTACACCGACTCCCAGGGCCACACCACCACCTACGTCTGCAACGAGGCGTACAAGGTGATCGCGCAGACCGACCCGCTGGGCAACACCACCCGCACCGAATGGGACCCCGGCAACCGCCGTCCCGTGGCCGTCACCGACCCCCTGGGCCACACCACCCGCTACCGCTACGACGACGATGACCGGCTCATCGCCGTCGAACGCCCCGACGGCACCGTGGCCGAAGCCGTCTACGACGCCTGGGGCCTGCCGTTGGAGATCCGCGAGCCGGGAGGCGCGACCTGGCGCCACACCTACGACGAGCGCGGCGCCCGCACCGCCACCACCGACCCCACCGGCGCCACCACCCACTACGCCTACAACGCACGCGGCCACCTCACCGCCATCACCGACGCCCTGGGCCACACCACCGAGGTCACCCCGAACGCGGCGGGTCTACCGGTCGCGGTCACCGACCCGCTGGGCCAGACCACCGAGGTCCGCCGCGGCCCGCACGGCCGCATCACCGCCGTCACCGACCCCCTGGGACATACCACCCGCCACGGCTGGACCATCGAAGGCAAACCCGCCTGGCGCGAGGCCCCCGACGGCACCCGCGAGGAGTGGCAGTGGGACACCGAGGGCAACCTCGCCCGCCACACCGACCCCGCCGGCCACACCACCACCCACACCCACACGTACTTCGACCTCCCCGCCACCCGCACCGACCCCGACGGTGCCCACTACGCCTTCACTTATGACACCGAGCTGCGTCTCACCACCGTGACCAACCCCCAGGGCCTGACCTGGGACTACACCTATGACGCGGCGGGCCGCCTCACCGCCGAGACCGACTTCAACGGCCGCACCCTCGCCTACACCCACGACGCGTCGGGAAACCTGGTGTCCCGCACCAACGGGGCCGGCGAGCCCCTGCACTTCACCCGCGACAACCTCGGCCGCACCGTCGAACAACGCACCGACACCGGCGACGTCACGCGGTACACCTACAACGCCACAGGCCACCTGACCGGAGCAACCAACCCGGACTCCGACCTGACCATCGAACGGGACGCCCTGGGCCGGGTCCTCTCAGAAACCGTCAACGGCCGCACCACGACCTACGCCTACGACGCCGTCGGCCGCCGCACCGAACGCACCACCCCCAGTGGCCTGCGCTCCACCTGGACCTACGACGCAGCAGGCCGCCCTGTTGATCTCCGGAGTGATGCCGGGGCCCTGTCCTTCACCTACGACGCGGCGGGCCGCGAAACGGAACGCCGTCTGGGCGACGGCGTCACCCTCACCCAGACCTGGGACGCCTCGGACCGCCTGACCACCCAATCCCTCACCCGCGCCCCGGAGGCCGCGGACAGCCTCTTCCAGCACCGCTCGTACGCGTACCGCGCGGACGGCTACCTCACCGAGATCCGCGAACTCACCTCCGGCACGCGCCGCTTCGACCTCGACCCGGTCGGACGGGTCACCTCCGTCCACGCCCACGGCTGGACCGAGACCTACGCCTACGACACGACGGGCAACCTCACCCACGCCGCGGCCCCGGACCACGGCACCCCCGGCGACCGTGCCTTCACCGGCACGATCCTGCACCGTGCCGGCCGCACCACCTACGAACACGACGCCCAGGGCCGCCTGACCCGCCGCACCCGCAAACTCCTCAACGGCCAGACCCGCACCTGGACCTACACCTGGAACGCGGAAGACCGCCTCACGGACGCGACCACCCCCGAGGGCGAGCACTGGCACTACGCGTACGACCCCCTCGGCCGCCGCATCTCCAAACACCGCCTGGCCGACGACGGCACCGCGGCCGACGTTCTCCACTTCACCTGGGAAGACACCCGCCTGGCGGAACAGTCCACCCAGGACGGCGCCCACACCACCTGGGACTACGTCCCCAACACCCACCGCCCCCTCACCCAAACCCACCGCGACCTGGGCACGTCCCGCTTTCACGCCGTCATCACGGACCTGGTGGGCAGCCCCACCGAACTGGTCACCCCCGACGGCCACCTGGCCTGGCAAACCCGCACCACCCTCTGGGGCACTCCCCTCCCCGCCCCACCTGCCGCCCTGGACTGCCCCCTCCGCTTCCCTGGCCAATACGCCGACCCCGAAACGGGCCTGTACTACAACTACTTCCGCCACTACGACCCCGAAACCGCTCGCTACGTCACGCCAGACCTTCTGGGCCTGGACCCCGCTCCCAACCCGGTGACGTACGTCCGTAATCCCTACACCTGGAGTGATGCCCTTGGGTTGGAAGGATGTGGCAACGGCGCCGAAGGTAACTCGACACAACCGCCCACCTTCGGCCCGCAGCGTCCTACTGGAACGGGCGATGATTGGGTGGCAAGAACTGCCGATAATGGCAAGGGGAGCGTGTGGCAGGCCCCTGGCGCAAAGGGTAATGCTGACATGCTTCGCGTGATGAATCCGACCGGAAGGTACCCTGACGGTTATGTGCGTTTCTACAACGGACATGGTCAGCCGATCGGACTGAACGGGAAGCCGGGATCGAAAGCGGAAACGCACATTCCTATAAATCCCGACGGCACATATCCGCTACCGGCAGGATGGTAGACGTGGACTTGAATATTCGAGGCCAAGCAGTGATCCGTGTCTGTTTTGACATGGCTTTCACGATTCTCACCAGCGAGGATTGCGAGCTGCGTGTGGAGACAGACGCAAGCTTTCACACGTCTGGCGGGGAGCTTGTGTCGTTCGATCCGGAATCCCCGGAATCTGCTGCGGCTCACTTGGTGAGCCTGGTGAGTGATGTGATCACCTCGGCCGAGGTGGGGAGCGCTGGGGAGCTGTTTATCGTATTCGGCAGCGGTGCAGAACTTACTGTCGCTTCGGATCCGGATTACGAGGCATGGGGATTTGTGGGGGCCGGGCAGCGAGTGACGTGCATGCCCGGAGGCGAGGTTGCTACCTGGAGTTGAGCAGTAAGTAGGTCGGGTGGCGGGCGCAATCAGGAGCAGGGCACCGACGGCGACGGCCTCTCGTCTTCCTGCTGATGAGCTGAGTGAAGTGCGCCTCCCGCGACCGCCGCCTCGGGGGCGGTCCCGAACGAGGACCAGCTGAAGCAGGACGGACCGCAGTCGGCGTAGGTTTCTCCGGCTGGGCCGGGCGCCGCACTCCTGCCGCTCGGCCGCCGCGCTGTTCAGCAGGCGCTTTCGGCCGATAGTGTGGCTGCACCGTAGCGGGCCGCCCTCGCTCCGTGTTGCGCGACAGGATGCCCTGTGGCTTTTCCCCCACCCCCACGGACCTCAAGGCCGGTCCGGAATGGGCATTGCTGTCGCACTAAGGACATCGAACATGGAACTCTCCCCGTCCGAGCTGGCGTCCCTGGCCGTTGAACCGCTGATGACCCGGGACTTCGAGACCCGGCCCGGGGCGGTCTACGCACGGCTGAGGGGGCGGTACGGGCCGGTGGCGCCCGTGGATCTGTACGGGGTCCCGGTGTGGCTGGTTCTCGGCTACCGCGAGGTGTGGGAGGTCCTGCGGGACGAGAGCAAGTGGAAGAAGAACGTCCAGCACTGGCGGTTGATGCGTGAGGGCCTGGTGCCGTCCGACTGGCCGTATCTGCCCGGCTATCAGGTCGGCCATCTGCTGCTGAGCGACGATCAGGAGCGCAAGGCGACGCGCGCCGCCGTGGACGACGCGCTCGGTCCCTTCCAGGACACTCAGGCGCCACAGTCCTGGGACATGCAAAAGGCCATCTCCCGGCACGCCGACGAGCTGATCACGTTCTTCGCGGACGGCAGCGACGGCGGGTGGGTGGACCTGGGCGCACAGTTCGCGCGTCCGCTGCCGCTGATGGTCGTCAACCGGCTGTTCGGCTTCCCGGTCGACCAGGGTGACGACGTCTTCATGGACTCGTGGCGGATGGTGGACGGTGGCCCGGACGCCGGTGCGGCCGTCGGGCGGCTGGTGACGGCGACGACCGAGCTGGCCGCGTACAAGCGGGACAACCCGGGCGACGACCTGACCACACGGCTGCTCGCCGCCGACCCTCCACTGACGGTGGAACAGATCGGCATCGAGCTGTACGCGATCCTCGTCATCATGTCCGAGCTGGTCAGCCACGCCATCACCAACAGTGTGCTGGAGGTGCTGGACGGAGAGGCGGGGGCGCAGGCGGCCCTCATGGCGGGCCCCACCGAAGAGCTGGTCAACCGTGTGCACATCGCCTCGCCCCCGTGGGTCAACCTCACCGCCCGCTACCCGGTGGCCGACACCGACCTGGGGGACTTCCGGCTCGCCGCGGGCGACATGGTCATGCCCTCGATCGCAGCCGCGCACGGTGACCCGATGTTCATGACGACCAACAGCTATGAGAGGTCGACCAGCTCGCGCGCCCATCTGGCATGGGGCACGGGGCCGCACCAGTGCCCGGGGCGGGAACTCGCGGACATGATCGTGACCACGGCGGTGGGCAGGCTGTTCGAGCGGTGCGACTTCGAACTGGGGCTGCCCGCCGACCAGTTGCCGTGGCGCTCGTCGGCGTTCGTACGCGGCCTGAAGTCCTTCCCGGTCCGCTTCCGGATGCGCGCGCGTCAGGGCCCGGCCCAGGCCCCGATGCCGCCTGCCGCCGGGCTGCCCGCCCCCGTACCGGCCCCCGAGGCCGAGCCCGCCCCCGCCCCCCAGCCGGGACGGCCCCGCTCCGCGCTCTGGCGATTCCTGGCGAGCCTGCGCCGTCCGAGCCGGTCGTGATGTGGGTGGAGACCTCCGCGCTGTCCATCAGCCCCACATCCACCGGGCATGAGTTCAGCTGCATGGGCCCCACCCGCACCTGCACGGCTGGCGGCTGACGGCCGCGGGCATGGTGGAGGAGTGGTGCCGGGACATCAGCGTCGACTTTCCCGCGTGGTACGGGCGTACTGGCCCGGGGCGACCCCCACGACCCGCTTGAAGTGGCGCGTCAGATGCGACTGGTCGTAGAGGCCGACCGCGGTGGCCACCTCGCTCGGTGGGCGGCCGTCGAGGAGCAGGCGGCGGGCGAGGTCGATGCGGCGGGAGGTCACGTACTGGTGCGGTGCGATGCCGTACGCGGTGCTGAAGGCGCGTACAAGGTGTGCGGGGTGGGCGTGGAGGAGGCGCGCGGCCTCTTCCAGGGTGGGGGCTTCGACGTAACGCTCGTCGAGGAGGTCGCGCAGGCTGTGGGCGATGCTGCGGTCGGGCACCGCGCCGGCGGCGACGGCCGACCTCGGGCGCAGGTGCTCGCGCAGGCGCTGGCTGATGAGGGCCAGGCGGCTCTCCGCCTCGAGTTCGTCTCCCGGCGTGGCGAGGGCGGCGTGCAGCTGGCCGATGCGGGTGCGCAGGAGGGGATCGGTGAGGTCCGGGCCGTCGACCGCCGGACCGATGAGGCTCGCGTCCAGCTGCGTCATGTCGAGGTAGATCACCCGCTTGCGGAAGCCGTGAGAGGTGGCGGGCGAGCCGTTGTGCGGGACCTGCGGCGGCAGCAGGCTGACGGTGTCGTTCGGGGTGCCGCGTTCGTGGCGGTCCAGGTCGTAGCGGACCGCGCCGTCGTCGACGATCAGCAGGGTCCAGGCGTCGTGGACATGCATGGGGTACGCGTGCTCGGTGAAGTGGGCGTGGAAGACCTCGCTGACGCCCGGGACCGACGGGCGCCAGGCAGAGATGGTCTCTCGGGGCGCCATGCAAAGAAGGTACAAGACGGCGCGGGTGTGCGGCCTGCAGTCTCACTGCATGAGCACGAGTGATGAGACCCCGGTTCGCTTCGACACGAAGATCGCCGTACTGCTGCGCGACGACTTGGAGACCTGGCAGCGACTGAATGTGACCGCTTTCGTCGTCAGCGGCCTCGGCACGGTGGCCCCCGAGGTGATCGGCGAGCCGTACGCGGACGCCGACGACACCGCGTATCTGCCGATGTTCCGCCAGCCCGTGCTGGTCTTCGAGGGGACGAAGGAGACGTTGACGACCGCGCACGGTCGCGCGCTGTCCCGCGCGCTGCCGAGGGCCGTGTTCACCTCGGATCTGTTCAGCACGGGCAACGACCGGGACAACCGGGCAGCCGTACGCGCGGTGGGCACCGACCAGCTCGACCTGGTGGGGCTGGCCGTCTACGGGCCGCGCAACGCGGTGGACAAGGTCCTCAAGGGCGCGCGGATGCACCACTGAGCAGGCCGGCCGTGGGGCCGGCCGGTCGGCCTGCCTCTCGCTACGTGAACTTCGCGCCGACGGCGCGGACGAGTTCGGGGGTGACCTTGTCGCGCCAGTTGAAGGGCGCCGCGTCCGGCATGCCTTCGAACGTCGCGGTGGTCTGCCCGCCGACCGTGAACAGGAGCGGGCCCTTGCGGCACGTCCAGTTCTGGTCGAGAGCGAAGGCCATGACGCACTTGTCCGCCCCGTCCGTACTCCCGCCGGGGTTGGTTCCCGGCGCGCCGGACTCGAAGTATCGGGATATCAGCTTGGGGTCGGCCACGGCGTCGATGCGGATCCAGGCCTGGGTCGCGCTGTACGTCTCGCCCGGCAGCCGCATGACGTAGTCGCACTCGCCGGACGGGGCCCGGTTGCTCGGCTTCCACGAGGAGTCCGAGCGGAACTCCTTGATCGAGCGGGCAGAGACCGGGCGGTCCGCCTGCTGGATTTCCTCGGCGTCCGGAAGGATCGCCGCGATGTCCTCCTGGGTCACCAAGGAGCAGGCGTCCGGCCACTCGTCGGGGGGCAGGATCTTTCCGTCCTTCAGCGTGGGCACGTTGGCGGGCGGCCCGTGCGACGGGGCCTTCCCGACGGACGTCTCCTCGGCGGAAGAGGAGACCAGGAGGGTCGTCAGAACGGAGGCGGAGGCCACCAGGACGCCGAAGAGGGCGAACTGGCCGATGCGCTTTGTCTTCACGAGGGGCGATCCTGCCCAACGGGCCCGTGCCGAAGCGCGTTCGTGGCGATCTTCCCAGGGGCTTCACAGGGCCGGTGCCGCTATCACGGCAGACACGACGCGTTGTCTTGCCGTGACCGAAGGTGAGGGGAGAGCCGCTTAGCCTGGGGATCATGGAATTCGCGAGGGCTGAGTGGGACCCCGAGTGGCACGGGTTCCGGGTGGACGCGTCCGCGTATCTGGCGGAGCTGCCGAGGCTACGGGACGCGCTGCCGCCCGGGGCTCGGGCGTTCGTCTCCGATGCGGCGCATTTCGACTTCGGCAGCGGCACCCGGTGCGTGAAGGATCTGGGGCTGGCCGGGGTCGACATCCCCGGGGGCAAAGGCGGCGGGCTGACGCTCACCTTCTCGCCCAACAAGTGGAAGCACGACTCCGGGCTGCGCATCCGTTACGCCGGGGTCAGGCACTTCTCGATCGACTACGCGCACGCCATCGACTGGATGGAGACGGACACCGTCCTGCTCGACGAGATCCTTCCGCATGACGCCGGATGCAGCCACGAGATCGCGCTGACCGACGCGGTGATCACCGTGCACTGCCGGGATCTGGAAGCCGTCTGGGGCGACGTGTGATGCTGAGGGGGTGAATTTGGATGACCTGGTCCGATTGCGGCAGGCGCGGGACCGGATGGATCGGGACTACGCGCAGCCGCTGGACGTGCCGGCGCTGGCGCGCGGGGCGCTGATGTCGACGGGGCACTTCGCGCGGAGCTTCCGGGAGGCCTTCGGGGAGACGCCGTACAGCTACCTGATGACGCGCAGGATCGAGCGGGCCAAGGCGTTGCTGCGGCGGGGGGACCTGTCGGTGACGGAGGTCTGCTTCGCGGTCGGGTGTACGTCGCTGGGGTCGTTCAGCTCGCGGTTCACGGAGCTGGTGGGGGAGAGCCCCAGCGTGTACCGGGCCCGCGATCATGAGCACGGCGCGGACATTCCGGCCTGTGTGGCCAAGGTCTTCACGCGACCGGTCAGGGATCCGGCCAGGGAACCGGTCAGGAATGGAGAAGCGGATCGTGCCGCCCGGTCGTAGCGTGACAGACATGAACAACAACATCACGCTTTCGACCTGCTTCATAGCCGTCGACGACCATGACAAGGCGCTCACCTTCTACCGCGACATCCTGGGCCTGGAGGTCCGCAACGACGTCGGTTTCGAGGGGATGCGCTGGGTGACCGTGGGGTCGCCGTCACAGCCGGACGTCAGCATCGTCCTCGAACCGCCCGCCGCGAATCCCAACGCCTCGCCCGCCGACAAGCAGGCCATGGCGGAACTCCTCGCCAAGGGCATGCTGCGCGGGGTCCTCTTCGCGACGGACGACGTGGACGCCACGTTCGAGCACATCCGGGCGGCGGGCGGCGAGGTGCTGCAGGAGCCGATCGACCAGCCGTACGGCGTGCGCGACTGCGCCTTCCGCGACCCGGCCGGGAACCTGCTGCGCTTCAACCAGCCGAAGCGCTAGCCGTCAGCCGTCAGCCGGCCGCCGGGGCGGCGCAGTCGCCGCAGGTACCGAAGATCTCGATCGTGTGGGCGACGTCCACGAAGCCGTGCTCGGCGGCGATCGCGTCGGCCCACTTCTCGACCGCCGGGCCCTCGACCTCGACCGCCTTGCCGCAGGAGCGGCAGACCAGGTGGTGGTGGTGCTCCTCGCTGTTGCAGCGGCGGTAGACGGCCTCGCCCTCGGTGGTGCGGAGGACGTCGACCTCGCCGGCGTCGGCGAGGGACTGGAGGGTGCGGTAGACGGTGGTCAGGCCGACCGAGTCGCCCCGGTGCTTGAGCATGTCGTGAAGCTCCTGCGCGCTGCGGAACTCGTCCACCTCGTCCAGCGCCGCCGCCACCGCTGCGCGCTGCCTGGTGGACCGGCCGCGTACTGGGGGACCCGCGGTCGCCACAGTTGCCTCCTCAACCTCGCCTGCCCGTAAGCGCCTGTCTGCCGCTCTGTCTGCTTGGCCATTGTGCCAGCTAACGCATCCGCTACGGACTAGCTGTGGATGACTCCGCGCTACACGAGCACATCGTCCTTCAGGGTGCACCGCCCCTCGGCCGCTGACGAGGGGCGATGCGTGCGTCGTTTGGTGCGCAGCTTGGCCAGCGGCGCGGCGAGCGCGGTGATGACGGCGAAGACGCCGATGGCGAGGACGACGATACTCGCGCCGGGCGGCACGTTCTTGTAGAAGGAGAAGACCGTCCCGGACAGCGTCACCACGACGCCGATGCCGACCGCCAGGGCGAGCGTCATCGCGAAGCCGCGGGTGGCCTGCTGGGCGGCGGCGACCGGGACCACCATGAGGGCGCTGACCAGCAGCAGGCCGACGACGCGCATGGCGACGGTGACGGTGACGGCCGCGGTGACGGCCAGCAGCAGGTTGAGCGTACGGACGGGCAGCCCGGTCACCCGGGCGAACTCCTCGTCCTGGCAGACCGCGAACAGCTGCCGCCGCAGCCCGAGGGTGATCAGTACGACGAAGGCGGCGAGCAGGCTGATCACGACCACGTCCTGCTGCGACACGGTGGTGATCGAGCCGAAGAGATACGTCGTGAGGTTGGCGTTGGAGCCGGTCGGCGAGAGGTTGATCAGCAGGACGCCGCCGGCCATACCGCCGTAGAAGAGCATCGCGAGCGCGAGGTCGCCGCGGGTCTTGCCGTACCAGCGGATCAGCTCCATCAGGACGGCGCCCAGGGCGGAGACGATGACGGCGGTCCAGACCGGGTTGGTGCCGGTGAGGAAGCCGAGCGCGACCCCGGTGAGCGCGACGTGGCCGATGCCGTCGCCCATGATCGCCTGGCGGCGCTGGACGAGGTAGATGCCGACGGCGGGGGCGGTGATGCCGACGAGGACGGCGGCGAGCAAAGCCCGCTGCATAAAGGCGTAGTCGAGGACTTCCAGCATGTCAGGTCAGCAACCCTGTCCGGATCGGTTCGGCGTCGGGCGCCGCATGGGGATGGACGTGATCGTGGCCGGGCAGCGCATGCTGGCCGACGGCCTTGGGCGGCGGGCCGTCATGGACGACACAGCCGTCGCGGAGCACCACCGCGCGGTCGATCAGCGGCTCCAGCGGGCCCAGCTCATGGAGGACGAGGAGGACGGTGGTCCCCGCGGCGACCTGCTCGCGCAGCGTCCCGGCGAGGATCTCCTGGCTGGCCAGGTCGACCCCGGCCATCGGCTCGTCCATGATCAGCAGCTCGGGTTCACCGGCCAGCGCGCGGGCGATCAGCACCCGCTGGTGCTGGCCGCCGGAGAGGGCGCCGACCGGGTCACGGGTGCGGTCGGCCATGCCGACCAGCTCCAGGGCGCGGTGCACGGCCGCCCGGTCGGCCTTGCGCGGCGGTCCGAAGCGGCGGCGGGCGAGCCGTCCGGCCGAGACGACCTCGCGGACGGTCGCGGGGACGCCGCTGGCCGCGGTCGTACGCTGCGGTACGTAGCCGACGCGGGCCCAGTCGCGGAAGCGGCGGCCGGGGGTGCCGAACAGCGTCAGCTCGCCGCCGGTCAGCGGCACCTGGCCGACGACGGCGCGTACGGCGGTCGACTTGCCCGAGCCGTTCGCGCCGAGCAGCGCGACGACCTCGCCGCGGCCCACGGTCAGGTCGACGCCGCGCAGGATGGGGCGGCCGCCGAGCGAGGCGGTGGCGGCGCGCAGGGATATGACCGGGTCTATGACCGGGTCGGCGTCGGCGGCCGCCGCGCCGGAACCGGCCGCCCCCGAGGGGCCGGGTGCCGCGGTTGTCGCGGTTTTCCCGGTCGCCGTCCCGCGCTCCGCCGGTTCACCGGGCCGAGCGCTGCCACCCGGCCGTGCGCTGCCGTCGGGTTCCTTCGCCATGGGTTCCTCCGTCATGTCGCCGCGCGTCATCCCGCGCCGAGCGCTGTGCGCAGGGCCGTCAGGTTCGACCGCATGACCTCGAAGTAGTCGCGGCCCTTGGACTGCTTCCCGATCCCCTCGATGGGATCGAGGACGTCCGTCTTCAGGTGGAGATCACCCGCCAGGGTCTTCGCCGTCTTGTCGCTCACCAGCGTCTCGAAGAAGACGGTGCCGACCTTGTCCTTCTTGGCGGTCGTGTGCAGCTCGCGCATCCGCGCCGGGCTCGGCTCGGATTCCGGGTCGAGCCCGGAGATGGCCTCCTGGCGCAGCCCGTAGCGCTCGGAGAGGTAGCCGAACGCGGCGTGGGTGGTGATGAAGGTGTCCGTCGTACGGTTCTTCAAGCCGGCCCTGAACTCGTCGTTGAGGCCGCCGAGCCGCTTCACCAGAGCCGCGGTGTTCTTCTTGTACGTGGCGGCGTGGTCCGGGTCCGCCTTCTGCAGGGCCTTGCCGACGCCCTCGGCGACCTGGGCGTAGCGCACCGGGTCGAGCCAGATGTGCGGATCGGCGGCGGCGTCGCCCTCGTGTGCCTCGTGGCCGTGCTCATCGCCGTGCCCGTGGGCGTCCTCGCCCTCCACCTCCGTCCCGTGGTCCTCCAGCGAGGTGTACGAGGCGGCGTCGGCGACGTTCCGCGGCTCGGCCTGGCCGATGGCGCGGTCGACGGCCGGCTGGAGCCCCTTGAGGTAGACCACCAGCCCGGCCTCGCTGAGCTGGGCCGTCTGCCGGGGGCTGATCTCCAGGTCGTGCGGTTCGACGCCCGGTTTGGTCAGGGTGGAGACATGGACGTGGTTCCCCCCGATGCGCTGGGCGAGGAACTGCATCGGATAGAACGACGCCACCACATCGAGCTTGCCGTCCGTCCTTCCGTCTCCGGTGTGGTTGGAGCAGGCTGTGAGGGTGGTCAAGCCCATCGCGGCGGCCCCGACAAGGGCTGCCGCGGGGGAGAGGCGGCGTATGTTCATGACTCTCATTTTCAACAAAAATGGAAACGGTTGTCAACAAGGGTCTTGTTCTTGATCACTTCCGGTATCGATTTGATCCGGGGGGTGCCGCCGCCGGTAACCTGAAGCATTCGCTTCGCGTCCTCCAATGTCGTCATCAATGAAGAGAGCACCGTGGCCGCCGACAAGATCGACACCATCGTCAGCCTGAGCAAGCGCCGTGGCTTCGTCTATCCGTGCAGCGAGATCTACGGCGGCCAGCGGGCCGCCTGGGACTACGGACCGCTCGGCGTGGAGCTGAAGGAGAACATCAAGCGCCAGTGGTGGCGTTCCATGGTCACTTCGCGTGACGACGTCGTGGGACTCGACTCGTCCGTGATCCTCGCCCGCGAGGTCTGGGAGGCGTCCGGCCACGTCGCCACTTTCACCGACCCGCTGACCGAGTGCACCTCCTGCCACAAGCGGTTCCGCGCGGACCACCTGGAGGAGGCATACGAGGCCAAGCACGGCAAGCTGCCCGAGAACGGCATGGCCGACCTCAACTGCCCGCACTGCGGCAACAAGGGCAGCTTCACCGAGCCCAAGCAGTTCTCCGGGCTGCTCTCCACCCACCTCGGCCCGACCCAGGACTCCGGCTCGGTCGCGTACCTGCGCCCCGAGACCGCCCAGGGCATCTTCACCAACTTCCTCGCGGTGCAGCAGACGTCGCGCCGCAAGCCGCCGTTCGGTATCGCGCAGCTCGGCAAGTCCTTCCGGAACGAGATCACGCCGGGCAACTTCATCTTCCGGACCCGTGAGTTCGAGCAGATGGAGATGGAGTTCTTCGTCAAGCCGGGCGAGGACGAGACGTGGCACGAGTACTGGATGGAACAGCGCTACAACTGGTACCGCGAACTCGGTATCCAGGAGGCCAACCTCCGCTGGTACGAGCACCCGAAGGAGAAGCTCTCCCACTACTCGAAGCGCACCGCCGACATCGAGTACCGCTTCAGCTTCGGCGGCTCCGAGTGGGGTGAGCTGGAGGGCGTGGCCAACCGCACCGACTACGACCTCAAGGCGCACTCCGCGGCGTCCGGCCAGGACCTGTCGTACTTCGACCAGGAGGCCGGCGAGCGCTGGACCCCGTACGTCATCGAGCCTGCGGCGGGTGTCGGCCGCGCCATGCTGGCCTTCATGCTCGACGCGTACATCGAGGACGAGGCGCCCAACGCCAAGGGCAAGCTGGAGAAGCGCACCGTGATGCGGCTCGACCCGCGGCTCGCCCCGGTCAAGGTCGCGGTGCTGCCGCTGTCCCGCAACCCGCAGCTCTCCCCGAAGGCCAAGGGGCTCGCGGCGGACCTGCGCAAGCACTGGAACATCGAGTTCGACGACGCGGGCGCCATCGGCCGCCGCTACCGTCGCCAGGACGAGATCGGCACGCCCTTCTGCGTCACCGTCGACTTCGACACGCTCGACGACAACGCGGTGACCGTGCGCGAACGCGACACGATGAAGCAGGAGCGGGTCTCCCTCGACCAGATCCAGTCGTACCTGGGCGGCCGACTGATCGGCTGCTGACCAGCGCCTACGGCAGGTCGCACAGCACGAGGACGGGCTCCGGCACCGCGGATAGAATGCCGCGGCGCCGGAGCCCGTCGGCTTGGCAGGTTCGGTTCGGCAGGGGTTCGGCAGGAACGGGGGTCCACCAACCATGCGAGGCGTGACGCATCACATCACGGCCGTCGGCGAGGACGGCACCGTCTTCGAAGTGAGCTACGGCTACGGCCGTGGGCAGCGGCGGCTCCTCGGCTGCCGGCACTGCGACTGGCAGGAACAGATCACCTACGGCGGCGCCCGCCACAAGGGTCTCGACCACCTCGCCCAGGCCCACGGCGCCCTCGGCTCCCCGCGCATGACGGCGGACGCGGCGGCGCGGCGCCAGGCCCTGCTGGTCATGTTCGCGTGCTTCGCGGTGGCCGCGGTGATGCTGTGGTGGGCGATGGCGCAGGGGTGAGGCGCGAGGGTGCAGGGGTGAGGCGCGAGGGCGCAGGCGTGGCGCGCGAGGGTGCAGGCGTGACGCCGACGAGGTCGCGCATATCCGGGGTGAGCGGCGCGACCAAGATCGGCTAGGGTGACGGTTTGACATGCACCCGCTTATGTCGGGTGTGCATCACCTCGGGGGAGAAGCACAGTTGAACACGACTCGTCAGCGTTTGACGGCGCCTGTCCGGTCCCTGCCCAACCCGGTCACCGTTGCCACCACCCTGTCCGCCCCCTCGCGCCCGGGGCGCATCGAGGACCCGGTCATCGCCCGGCTGCAGCGGGGCCGGACGCTGCTCGGCCTCGCGGCCACCACCTGGCTGCTCTTCGCGTACCCGCTGACGAAGGGGCATGAGGAGTTCGTTTTCGGAAAGCTGGAGGAGCTGCTGTTCGGCTGCGGCGTCCTGCTGGTGGCCGGACTCATCGGCGTCACCGTCTTCATCCTCGCCGCCCGCCCACCCCTCAGGGGCCTGTACGCCGGCCGTGTCGGCGGCCCGCTGAGCGCCATCGGGACGCTGCCGCTCGGGGCGGTCGCGATCTGGCTGATGGTCGCGGCACTCAGCGGCAACATCATCTCCATGTCCGACATCGGCCCCGTCGACCTCCTCTTCGGGCTGTTGGGCGAGACGTTCGGCAGGATCGTCAGCGGCCTTGTGCTCGTCCTGCTCTTCATCGCCGCCGGGATCGTGTGCTGCATCTTCCTGCTGATGGCGGTGTGCTTCACCCTGATCTCCGCGGTGCTGGGGCTCAACTCCTGCTTCCGCGTCGGCGACATCCACGAGCTGCTCCCCGCCTTCCTCTCCCCGCTGCTGGTCTGGTCGCTCTTCGTCCTCCAGCTCTTCGACGACGCCGACGTGGCGGCCCCGGCCATCGTGCTGAACACCTTCCTGTTCGGCGGCCCGCTGTCGGTGACCGCGCTGTCGGTGTGGGAGGTGCGCCGCCTGCGCAGCAGGTACGGGGTGACCCTGCGGTCCGCGCTGGGACGTTAGGTCCTGTCCGGCGGGGTGCCGCGCCCGAGTGCCACGGCCGCGCACACCGCGGCCAGCGGCAGTTCCGCGCCCAGCGCCATCGCGACGGCGCCCGCCAGCTCCCCGCCCGAGGCGGCCGTCACCGTGTCGAACCACGCGTCCACCACCAGCAGCGCGCCGGTGGCGGCCGCGGTGAGGCGGTGGCGGTCGTCCCCGCGCATCCGCAGGACGGCGGTGGAGAGCAGCCCGAGCGCTTCGAGCGCGTCCAGGCCCACCCAGGCCGCGTTCCAGTGCGTGACCCGGGCGGTGGAGGGGAGCGTCCGCGCCAGTACGTACAGCCAGGGGACCAGCGCCACCCCCGAGGCGAGCAGCACCGGCTCGGGGCGTAGCCGGGGGATCCGGGTGATCCACGCCGGGCGGCGGCGAGAAGTGCTCCGGCCGGGCCGGGCGGGGGCGTACAGGGCGGTCATGGGGCGGGTCTCCTTCCGGACGGCCCGGGGATCGGGCCTGCCCACCAGCCTTGTCGGCGCCACCTCCCGTGTCGTTCATGGCAGTTGCCGATGTGGGGTGGCACCAATTGCACCCCTCTTCCGGGTCCGTGCTCCAGCGCGCGGCCGCACCGAGCCGCTCTAGAGTCGCCGTATGAGACTCCCCACCGCGCTGCGGCCCGCGTTCGAGCGGACGCTTCGGAGGCTGCGGCGCGACCTCCTTTTCGGCGCCGTCGGCGCCGCGGTGCAGTTCGTGGCCTGGGCGATACCCATGAGCATGCCGTGGCTGATCTACCAGGACACCACGACCCTGGGTGAAATCACGCTCGCCCTCACCCTCCCCCTCACGATCCCCGCCGTGGCCACGCCGGTGCTGACCCGCGTGCAGCGGTGGCGCTTCAAGGCGTTGCTCGGCATCGAGATCACCGGGCCCGCGAGCGCCCCGCGGCAGCTGTGGTACCACCTGCTGGCCGGACCGGCGGTCGCCTGGGGAGGGGTGCTGGCCGTCGTGATGGCGCTCGTCGGTCTTCCGGCCGCCACCGTGTACGTCTGGGTGTGGGGCGTCCCGCTGTCCTGGCGGCTCGACCACGTCGGGTACTCGACCCAGGCCGCGTACGTCACGGCCGGTGGCCTGATCCTGCTGGCTCTTGCCTACGCGCTCGTCGGCGCCCTCGTACGGCTCGACGCGCGCGCCGCGACCGCGCTGCTGGGTCCCGTACCGGCCAGGGAACTGAAGCGCCGGGTCGAGGACCTGACCGAGAGCCGGGCGGGCGCGGTCGACGCGGCCGATGCCGAGCGCCGCCGCATCGAACGCGATCTGCACGACGGCGCCCAGCAGCGGCTGGTCTCCATGGCGGTCAACCTGGGCCTGGCCAAGGCCACCCTGACCGATCTGCCGGACGAGGCCAGGCAGGTGATCGAAGAGGCCCACCGTGAGGCCAAGGGCGCCATCGACGAGCTGAGCAGCCTGGTGCGCGGGCTGCACCCGGCCGTCCTCGACGAACTCGGCCTGGACGCCGCCCTCTCCGGCATCGCGGCGCGCGCCCCGCTGCCGGTGCGGCTGCACGTCCATGTGCCGGAGCGGGCCGCCCCGACCGTCGAGGCCGTCGCGTACTTCGTCGTATCCGAGGCCCTCGCCAACGTCGCCAAGCACGCACGGGCGGAGCGGGCCGACGTCACGGTCGTCCGCACCGGGGACACGCTGCGGATCGTCGTCGAGGACGACGGGGAGGGCGGAGCCGACGCCGCCCGGGGCACTGGCCTGACCGGACTGGCCAAGCGGGCGGGTTCGGTGGACGGTACGTTCGGCATCAGCAGCCCCCGCGGGGGCCCGACCGTCATCACCGTGGAGCTGCCGTGCGTGCTGTGATCGCCGAGGACTCGGTCCTGCTGCGGATCGGCCTCGTCAAAGTCCTGCAGATGGCGGGCTTCGAGGTGACGGCGGAGGCGGCGGACGCGGAGGGTCTGCTGACGGCGGTGGAGGAGCACCGCCCGGACATCGCCGTGGTGGACGTACGGATGCCGCCGGGCTTCTCGGACGAGGGCGTCCGGGCCGCCCTGCTGATCCGGCAGCAGTGGCCGGACACGGCGGTGCTGCTGCTCTCGCAGTACGTGGAGGAGCGCTACGCGGCCGATCTGCTCACCGCGCACACGAGCGGGATCGGCTATCTGCTGAAGCAACGCGTCGCGGACGTGGAGGAGTTCATCGAGGCGCTGCGGCGGGTCGCGGGCGGCGGCACCGCGCTGGACCCGCAGGTCGTGTCCCAACTCCTCGTCCGCCGCCACAGCGACCCGCTGGACCGGCTGACGCGACGGGAGCGGGAGGTGCTGGAGCTGATGGCGGGCGGCCGGTCGAACGCGGGAATCGCCGCGGCGCTGGTGATCAGCGAGTCCGCGGTGGCGAAGCACATCAACAGCATCTTCGTGAAGCTGGACCTGCCGGTCGCCGACGCGGACCACCGACGGGTGCTGGCGGTGCTGCGGTTCCTGGGCGTGGGCTGAGCCCCGGGCCGGGGCTCAGCCCGGCCTCATGGCCGCAGGCCGTTCAGCAGCAGCTCGAAGAGGTCGGCGAAGGCCAGCTCCGCGCCCGGGTCCGACCACTCCTCCGCGTACACCGGGTCGTGGAAGTGGGCCGTCGCCGACCAGAGGGACCGGGCCGCCCTCCGGGCGTCGGGCGTCTTGAACTCGCCGCTCGCGATGCCGCCTTCGACGATCTTCGTGAGGTGGCCGACCATCGTCTCGATGTGCCGGGCGACGGTGCCGCTGTTCTCGGCGGCCAGGGAGAGGTACGTGGCGAACAGCTCCGGATCGTCGCCCGCCTTGTGCCGCTTGGCGGCGAAGAGGGCGGCCAGCCACTCGCGCAGCCGGTCGGCCGCCGGACCCTTGGAGCGGGCGATGGCGGCGAGTTCGTCCTGCGCCTGGTCGAGCCACCGCTCGGTGACCGCCTCGCGCAGGGCCGCCTTGGTGCGGAAGTGGCGGTAGACACTGCCGTGGCTGACCCCGAGCGCGCGGGCGACGTCCACGACCGTGGCCTTGGCCGGGCCGTAGCGGCGCAGCACGTCCTCGGTGGCTTCGAGGACGCGGTCGGGGGTCAGGGGCGTCTCGGGCGGCATCGGGTCCCTACTTCTTCTTCTCGCTGTCGAGGAAGGCCATTTGCGCCTCCCGGTAGCGGTCGCCCGCCGCGGCGCCGGCCGGAACGGCCCCCTCGATCGCGGCCAGGTCGTCGGCGTCGAGCGTAGCGCCCAACGAGCCCAGCGCCTCCGTCAGCTGTGCACGCGTGCGGGAGCCGATCAGCGGAACGATCGCCGTGGCGTGCTTGGGGCCCTGGGCGAGCACCCAGGCGATGGCGGTCTGCGCGACGCTGATGCCCTTGTCGTCGGCGACCTTGCGCAGGGCCTCGACCAGGCCGAGGTTGTGGTCGATGTTCTCGCCGCCGAAGCGCGGGCTGTGGCTGCGGAAGTCGGTGGCGGCGAGCTTGCGGTCCCGGCTCCAGTGGCCGCTGATCAGCCCGCGGGAGAGCACGCCGTACGCGGTGATGCCGACGCCCAGCTCACGGCAGACCGGCAGGATCTCGTCCTCGATGCCGCGGGAGATCAACGAGTACTCGATCTGCAGATCGCAGATCGGGGCGACGGCGGAGGCCCGGCGTATGGTCTCCGCGCCCGCTTCCGAGAGCCCGATGTGCCGTACGTACCCGGCCTCGACCAGCTCGGCGATGGCGCCCACGGTCTCCTCGATCGGGACGTCGGGGTCGACGCGGGCGATGCGGTAGACGTCGATGTGGTCGGTGCCGAGGCGCTGGAGCGAGTAGGCCGCGAAGTTCTTGACGGCGGCCGGGCGGCCGTCATAGCCGGACCAGCTGCCGTCGGGGCCGCGCAGGGCGCCGAACTTCACGCTGAGCAGGGCCTTTTCGCGGTGGGCGGCGGGGGCGGTGCGCAGGGCCTCGTTGATGAGGAGTTCGTTGTGGCCCATGGCGTAGAAGTCGCCGGTGTCCAGCAGGGTGACCCCGGCGTCGAGCGCGGCGTGGACGGTGGCGAGGGACTCGGCGCGGTCGACGGGGCCGTACAGGGCGGACATGCCCATGCAGCCGAGGCCGATCGCGGAGACCTGGGGGCCGGTGGTGCCGAGTGGGCGCAGCTGCATGGTGGTGCTCCTTGCGGGGACTCGGGATTCCATACGGGTGCGTTGCGTTGACAAGCGTGGCAGATGCGATGACAGATTTCAATATCTGTCATCTGCCATCCGTCATCTCATACTCGTCATCGCCTACCTGATACCGCCTGCCTGATATCGCCTATCCGTCATCCCTCATCCGTCGTCCCCACGCGCCCCGCTCACGCCACCACGCGCGGCAGCCGCAGGCTCAGCAGCACCGTCAGCGCCACCGCCGCGAGCTGCGCCGCGAGCGTGATCACCAGCGCGTCGCCCATTCCCGCCGACGGTGCCAGCGCGAGGAACAGCGAGCCCAGCGTGGCGACGCCCAGTGCCAGCGAGGACTGCTGGGTCGTGACCATCACGCCGCTGCCCACCCCGGCCCGCTCGGCCGGCACCTCGGCCAGCACGATCCGGATCAGGACCGGCAGTTGCAGCCCCTGCCCGAAGCCGGCCAGTGCGACCCCCGGCAGCAGCCCGGCCAGGGACAGGTCCGGCCAGTCGCGCGCCACGGCCAGCATCAGCAGCCCGAGGCCCACCGCCTGGAGCAGTCCGCCGGTGGTCACCACGCGGCTGCCGTACCGGCCGACCAGGCGCGGCCCCATGAGCGAGGCCACGAAGAAGGCGGCGGCCATCGGAGCCAGCGCCAGGCCGGCCGCGACCGGCCCGAACCGCAGCCCCTGCTGCAGGGCGACCGCGATGACGAACATGAAGCCGCCGAAGCCGATCGAGAACGGCAGCAGCATCGGCAGCCCGCGCCGCAGCCCGGGCAGCGCGAACAGGCTCGGCGGCAGCAGCGGAGTGAGGCCCGCCCGTCTCCCGCCACCACCCTCAACCGAGCTGCGCGCTGCCTGCTCTGCCCGGTCGGCGCGGCGCTCGATCACGTAGAACGCCGTCGCCACGAAGGGGAACGCGCCCAGCAGCAGCCAGGTCCACAGCGGCCAGCCCGCCGCCCGCCCCTCCGCCAGCGGCACCATCAGCGTGATCAGCGAGACGGCCAGCAGCACCGTGCCCGGCACGTCCACCGGCGCGGGCCGGTCCGAGCGGGTCGCGGGCACCGTACGCAGCGCCAGGACCAGGCCGATCAGCGCCACGGGCACGTTGACCAGGAAGACCGCGCGCCACCCGGTGCCCGCGATGTCCGCGGCCACCAGCACCCCGCCCAGGATCTGCCCCGCCACCATGGAGAGACCGGCCGTCGCGCCGTACATGCTGAGCGCGCGGGCGCGGCGCGAGCCGCTGGTGGAGGCATGGATGGTGGCGAGCACCTGCGGCAGCATCAGCGCCGCCGAGGCGCCCTGTGCGATGCGCGCCGCGACCAGGCTCCACGCGTCAGGGGCGAGCCCGCAGGCCAGCGAGGTCAGCCCGAAGGCCGCCATTCCGGCGAGGAAGAGCCGGCGCCGCCCGAAGGAGTCGCCCAGCCGTCCGCCGAGGACCAGCAGCACCGCGTACGCCACTCCGTACCCGGCGACGATCAGCTCCAGGACGGCCGGGCCCGCGTCCAGATCGCGGTCCATGGTGGGCAGGGCCACGTTGACGATGAAGAAGTCGATCAGAGGGAGGGCCGCCCCGAGCAGCAGGGTGAACAGCCCCGCGCCGCTCAGGGCCCCCTCGGACGATGTCGTGGCGGCGCCCCGGGAGGCCGGGGCGATGCTTCTGGCGGGAATTTCGGTATCGGTCACGCTTCAGACGATCCCACCCCGCTCAGCCGGGTACCAGAGTGTCTTTATCCTGGTACAAGAAGTACCTGGCAACTGGCTGAGCCCATGGGGCACTCTGGAGCCATGACCATCACGGTGCAGAGTGCCACGGCCGGCCGCGGGGCCGACATCAGACGGACCGAGCTGGCGGCCTTTCTGCGCAGCCGCCGGGAGCGGATCACCCCCGAGCAGGTGGGGCTGCCCCGCGGCCGTCGCCGACGGACCCCCGGGCTGCGCCGCGAGGAGGTCGCCCAGCTCTCCACGGTGGGCGTCACCTGGTACACCTGGCTGGAGCAGGCCCGGGACATCCATGTCTCGGTGCAGGTGCTCGACGCCATCGCCCGCGCGCTGCTCCTGGACCGCAGCGAGCGCGCGCATCTCTTCGCCCTCGCCGGGGAGGTCGATCCGACCTCCGGGAACGAGTGCTCCGGGGTGCCACAGTCGCTCCAGGTGATGCTGGAGCAGCTGGAGCCGTTCCCGGCGTGCGTGCAGAACGCCCGGTTCGACCTCCTCGCCTACAACCGCTCCTACCGGCTGCTGATGTGCGATCTGGACGCACTGCCGCCGGAGGACCGCAACTGCCTGTGGCTGGCCTTCACCCACGACGAGTGGCGGGCGAGCCTGGTCGAGCGGGAGGAGACGATCCGGCTGATGGCCGCGAAGTTCCGCGCCGCGATGGCCGAACACGTCGCCGAGCCCGCCTGGAAGGCACTGCTGAGGCGGCTGGAGGAGGCCTCACCGGAGTTCCGGGAGATCTGGGCGCGCCATGAGGTGCTGCGGCCCGGCGACAAGATCAAGCTCTTCCGGCAGTCGGAGGTGGGCGTGCTGCGGCTGACCTCGACCAGCCTGTGGACCGGCCCGAACCAGGGGCCCAAGCTGCTCACCTACACCCCGGTGGACACGGAGACCCGTGAGCGCCTGGAGCGGCTTCACGCCCTCGCGCTCGAACTGGCCGAGGTCTGACCCGTCGGCCCGCCCTCCTCGAACAGCGCGGCGGCGTGCTTCGTGGTGGCCAGCGCCCAGCGGCCGGTGGTCAGGGCGCCCAGCAGCAGGATGACGGCACCGCAACCGGCGATGATCCACCAGGCGGGGCGGGCGGCGTCCACGAACCCGGCGGCGGCCGCGGCCGACGCCTTCCGGCCCGCCGCAGCACCCGCCACCCCGGCCGCCGCGCCCGCGGCCAGCACCGCGCCGATCACCGCGACCCCCAGCGACTGGCCCACCTGGCGGCTGGTGGAGGCGACGGCCGACGCGACCCCGGCCTGCGAACGCGGCATCCCGGAGACCGCCGTATTGGTGATGGGCGCGTTGACCAGGCCGAATCCGATGCCGAACAGCAGATAGCCGGTCAGCAGCAGCGCATTGGTGGACTGGGCGTCGAACGCCGCGAAGAGCACCCCGCTGGCTCCTATCGTCACCCCGGCCAGCAGCAGCGGCAGCCGGGGCCCGCCGTGCCCCACCAGCCGCCCGGACAGCGGTGCGCAGACGAAGCACATGAATGCCATCGGCAGCATCCACAGCCCGGCGTGCAGGGCGTCGAGCCCGCGGACGTCCTGCAGATAGAGCGTGTTCATGAAGAGGAAGCCGCCGAGCGCCGCGAACGCGCTCACCGCGATGACCGTCGCCCCGCTGAACGGGGCGCTGTGGAAGAAGCGCACATCGATCAGCGGTTCGTCGCGCCGCCGCTCGTAGCGGATCAGCGCGACGAGCCCGACGACGGCGACCGCCGCGCAGACGGTGATCAGTGGCGAGCCCCAGCCGTGCCCCGGCGCCTCGATGATGGCGTACGTCAGGGAGCCGAGGACGGCGATGACCAGCAGCTGGCCGACGGGATCGGGCCTGCGGGGCTTCGGAGCGCGCGACTCCGGTACGAAGCGGGCGGTCAGTGCCACCGCCGCGAGCCCGACCGGAAGGTTTATCCAGAAGATCGAGCGCCAGCCGATCGACCCCACCAGCACCCCGCCGACGATCGGACCGGCCGCCATGCTGATGCCGACGACTCCGCCCCACACCCCGATCGCCCGGGCCCGCTCGCGGGGCTCGGTGAAGGTGTTGGTGATGATCGACATGGCCACGGGGTTGAGCATCGAACCGCCGATGGCCTGCACCATGCGGAAGCCGACCAGCGCTCCCAGGCTGGGCGCGAGGCTGCACAGCGCCGAGCCGAGGGTGAAGACCACCAGCCCGGTCTGGAAGACGCGCTTGCGCCCCAAACGGTCGGCCGTCGATCCGGCGAGCATCAGCAGCGCGGCGAGGACGAGCGTGTACGCGTCGATCGTCCACTGCATTCCGGAGACGGAGGCGTGCAGATCGCTCCGCATCGAGGGCAGGGCGACGTTGAGCACGGTGTTGTCGAGGCTTACGAGCAGCAGGCTCATGCAGCAGATCGCCAGCACGAGCATGCGCCGCCGGGGGCTTAGCTCAGGCATGGTTGAACGCTACAACGATGTCGGGGGTGCGCCGGTATGAACCGCCCGGCCGATCCCCTGTGCGGGTGCGGGACAATGAGAGGTCCCACGACCGTCCTACCCGCACCGCGAGGAAGCTCACCCCATGACCCAGACGCAGCTGCAGATCGGCCCGCACACGGTCCAGCCACCGGTCGTACTCGCGCCGATGGCCGGGATCACCAATGCGCCGTTCCGCACCCTGTGCCGGGAGTTCAGCGGCGGCAAGGGGCTGTTCGTCAGCGAGATGATCACCACCCGGGCGCTGGTCGAGCGGGACGCCAAGACCATGCGGCTGATCCACTTCGACGGCACCGAGAAGCCGCGCTCCATCCAGCTCTACGGGGTCGACCCGGTGACCGTCGGCAAGGCCGTACGGATGATCGTGGACGAGGACCTGGCCGACCACATCGACCTCAACTTCGGCTGCCCGGTGCCCAAGGTGACCCGTAAGGGCGGCGGCTCGGCGCTCCCGTACAAGCGGAACCTGCTGCGCGCGATCCTGCGCGAGGCCGTGGCGGGCGCCGGTTCGCTGCCGGTGACCATGAAGATGCGCAAGGGCATCGACGACGACCACATCACCTACCTCGACGCGGGCCGGATCGCGGTCGAGGAGGGCGTGACCGCGATCGCGCTGCACGGCCGCACGGCGGCCCAGCACTACGGCGGCACGGCGGACTGGGACGCCATCGCGCGGCTGAAGGAGACCGTCCCGGAGATCCCGGTGCTGGGCAACGGCGACATCTGGTCAGCCGAGGACGCGGTGCGGATGATGGCCCGGACCGGGTGCGACGGCGTGGTCGTCGGGCGCGGCTGCCTGGGGCGGCCGTGGCTCTTCGGCGACCTGGTGGCGGCGTTCACCCCGGACGGCGCACCGGGCGGCGGGGCCGGTTCCGCCCGGCCCACGCTGAAGGAGGTCGCCGCCGTGATGCGCCGCCACGCCGAGCTGCTCGTCGAGTGGCTGGAGGACGAGGAGCGCGGCGTGATCGACTTCCGTAAGCACGTCGCCTGGTACACCAAGGGCTTCTCGGTCGGTTCCGAGATGCGCAAGCGGCTCGCGATCACCTCGTCCCTGGCCGAGCTGGACGACCTGCTGGCAGGGCTGGACCTGGATCAGGAGTGGCCGCCCGGCGCCGACGGCCCCCGCGGCCGCACCTCGGGCCGCAACCGGGTGGTTCTCCCGGACGGCTGGCTGGCGGACCCGTACGACTGCGCGGGCGTCACCGAGGACGCGGAGCTGGCCACCTCCGGCGGCTGACCTCGGTAGTTCTGGGGTCACGCGGGGTCATCACGGGCTAAAGTGAGGGGCTCGTGGTCCCGGTGGGATCCGGACGATCTGGGGGGATCGGTGACAAGCGTCGTCTTCGTCCACGGCACGGGGGTCCGGGCCACGGCGTACGAGAAGAGCCTCGCGCGGGTCATGAGCGGCCTGGGGCGGGTGAGAGCCGACATCCGGGTCGTCCGCTGCTTCTGGGGCGAGCACCACGGAGCGTCGCTGGGGCTCGGCGGGGCGTCGGTCCCGGTGCGGGCGAAGAGCCGCGGCGTCGGCGGTGACGACCTGCTGGACGAGGACGATCCGCTGGCCGTATGGGCGCTGCTGGAGGTGGATCCGCTCGCCGAGCTGCGGGAGTTCGCGGAGGTGGCGAAGGCGCGGCGCGGCGGCGGCGCGCGGGCCGGATTCGCCCCCGGCCGTCAGGACCCCTGGCAGGCCGTCGCCGACCGGGTGCGCGGGCTGGGCCTGGATGCGGTGACCGGCGGCGGGGGCAGCCTGGACGAGCTGGTGTCCGACCTCGCGCCGCACCTCGGCCCGGCCGGCGGCCGCGTCGCCCAGGAGATCTCCCGCACCCTGGGCGGACTGCCGCCCGCCGACGGCATCGCGGCGATCGCGGCCCGCGCCGTGTACGCCCTGGCCGTCCAGCGGGCCGAGGGCCTGCACGGCGACGGCGAGCCGCTCGCGGTGGACGGCGCCGACCGGGACACCGTCGTCGGCGCGCTCACCGATCAGCTCGGCGGCGCCGACCGGGGCGGACCGGCCGTGCGCGCCGCGAAGGGCGTCGCCGTCCGGGCGCTCAACTCCTACCTCTCCCCGCTGTCTTCGCTGGCCCACACCTTCCGTGGCGGGATCACCAGGGGAGCCGTCCCGGCGAGCGGCGACATCCTCCGCTACCAGGTGCGCGGCGCCGGGGTGCGCGCCGCGATCCGCACGGCGGTGCGCGAGGCCGCGGCGGGCGATGCCGGGCCGGTGGTGCTGCTCGCCCACAGCCTCGGCGGCATCGCCTGCGTCGATCTGCTCGCCGACCCCACGGAGCGGCCGCCCGAGGTGGACCTGCTGGTGACGGTCGGCTCGCAGGCGCCGTTCCTCTACGAGCTGGACGCGCTCACCGCGCTGCGCCGCGGCGAACCGCTGCCCGGCGCCTTCCCCCGCTGGATCAACGTCTACGACGAGCAGGATCTGCTCGGCTTCGTCGGGGAGAAGGTCTTCCCCGGCCGGGTCACCGATCTGCGCGTCAACACCCGCCAGCCCTTCCCCCGAGCCCACACCTCGTACTTCGCCCACCAGCGGCTGTACGACCTGCTGGCCCCGGAGTTGCCGAAGTGACGGCGGTGGAACACGACTGGCGCCGCACTCATGCCGTGATCGTGGCGGTCGAGCGGTACCGCGGCAGCGACGCCTTGGACCTCGACGGGCCGGTACACGATGCCCTCGGGATGCGGACGTGGCTGACCGGGCGGGGCGTACCGCCGGAGAACATCCAGTTGCTGGCCTCGCCCATGGAGCGCAACAGGGCGGCCCTGGAGGCGGCACACCCCGGTTACCGCCCGGCGGAGCGCGCCGACGTACGCGAGGTCTTCCGGGAGGGACTGCGCGAGATCGACGGCGACTGGTTGTGGATCTACTGGGCCGGCCACGGGGTGCAGGCACCGGGCGGGCGGTGGAGCCTGCTGTACCCCGAGACCAGCAATACGGACCTCCTGGGGCTGGACGCCGACAGCCTGGTCGATCTGATGCGCACCGAGCATCTGCCCTGGGACGGAATGGACCGGGTCACCGTCATCGTCGACGCCTGCCGCCAGGCCCTCCCCACCGGCACCCATGAGCTGGTGGACACCCCGGATCTGCTCACCAGGTCGGCCCAGACCAGACCCGAGCGGCCGGTGTACTGGATGCGGGCCTGCCGGGCCGGGGCCGTCGCCAAGGAGCGCCAAGGGGCCGGGCGCTTCACCTCCGTGCTGTTACGGCAGCTCCACGCGGCCGGAACCGGCGGCACGGCGCTGGACCTCGGGCGCGTCTGGGACGGCGTACGGGGCGAGTTCGACCGGCTCCGCGCGGATGAGGACATCGACCAGTACCCGACCGTGTTCGTCGGCGACTGGTCCGGAAACGAGAACAAGTACAGCTGGCCCCCGCCGCTGGACGAGGAGCAGCGGCAGACCCGGTGGCGGCTCGTCCTGGGGACCGCGAGCCTCCTGGAGGCGCGGCCGGGCCGGGCGGCGGGCGTCGCCGCCCGGCTGTGCGAGGAGTTCACCACCGCGCCGCCCGCGGCGGTGCCCCCCACGGCGGACGATCTGGTCGACTGGGCGCTCGCCCATCCGCACGGCCTCGTCACCCTGCTCGCCGCGCTGGCCGAGCAGGCACCCGACGAGCCGATCCGGCCGGCGTTGCACGAAGCGTGCCAGGTCCTCCAGGGCCAATGGCTCACCAGCGGCGAGTACCGCACCCTCGTCGCGCTGCTGGGCCGGCTGGACGCGCGGGGACGGTACGGCGTCGCCGAGGCGGCGCGCGAGCTGTTCGCCGCAGCGGACGTCCCGTCGCCCGAGCCGGTCGCGCTCGCCGACAGCCTCGAAGCGCTGCTCCCCACCCCGGACCGGCTGCCACAGCTGCTCCGGGTGGTGGAGCACTTCGCGGCGCTCGACGGCGGCGTGGTCGCGGGGGAGCTGCGCGGCTGGTCGCTGGCGTGCGCGCGGCGGCTCGGCCTGGAGTCCGCGCTGCGGGACCGGCGCGCCGAAGCGGAGGAGCACGCGGCGCGGCTGCGCGTCGCCGCCGCGGACCGGCGCATCCAGATAAGACTCCATCCGCCGAGCGGCCCCGGACAGCGCCGGGCGTACGAGGTGTGGTCGCGGCGCGGCGAGGAAGCCGACGCGCTGGCGAAGGTCGACAGCCCGGCCTCCCTGGAGGAGATCCAGGGCCGGATCGACGCGCTGCTGGCCGCCCACGCCCGCGTCTCGGAGACCCTGGTGGAGTTCTTCGTCCCCTTCACCGACCTCGAACTGGGCGTGCACCGCTGGCCGCTGGACGCGGCACGGCCCCAGGAGCGCGCGCTCGGCACGGACTTCCCGGTCGTCCTGCGCTGCGCCGAACTGCGCCAGCCCCAGCGGCGTCATCTGTGGGAGCGGCGCTGGAAGCAGGTCGCCACGGCCACCACCGGGGATCTGCAGTGGCTGCTCGCCGGGGTGACGGGGTTCAAGCAGGTGCGGGCCGCCATCGAGCGCCGGGAGACCGCCCCCGGAGCGGTGGTCGCGGCGCCGAGGGCGGTCCGCGAGGCGGTCTTCACCGCCTGTCTCTTCGACGGCCTGCCCGTACTCGTCTGGGACAGCGACGCCGAACCGGCCCTCACGGACGACGAGCTGAAGGAGCTGCTGGGCCTCACGGAGCAGCCGGCTCCGCAGTTGGAGTTCCTGCCCCGGCACCTTCGCAAGCTCCGGCTGGAGAGCGACGGCGACGAAAGCCATCCGGGCCGCCATCTGGCCCTGTTGTGGGACGACCCGCACCGGCCCCTTCCCGGCCAACTCGACCTGTCGGCACCCTGAGCAGCCCCACGAGGAGAAGGACGACCATGGCACAGGACTGGAGGCTCTTCCAGGGTGGTGGCACCACACCCCACACTGTCGAGAGCTGGCCCAAGGCCCCGCCGTGGCGGCGCTTCGGCGACGACGCGCCGCGCCTCGCCGACACGGAACCGCTGCCGTACCTCATCACCGATGAGCACCGGGACATCGTCAACACGGCGCTGCATCTGCACCGCCCGCTGCTGGTCACCGGCCGGCCCGGCACCGGCAAGTCGACGCTCGCGCACGCCATCGCGCACGAACTGAAGCTCGGCGAGGTGCTGCACTGGCCGATCAACAGCCGCTCCACGCTCCACGACGGGCTGTATTCGTACGACGCGGTCGGGCGGCTGCGCGAGGCGTCCCTGCTCCGCCGGGTGGACGGGGATTCCACGCCCGAACCGGATATCGGGGACTATCTGCGGCTCGGCGCCCTCGGCACCGCCCTGCTGCCGGGCGACCAGCCGCGCGTCCTGCTCATCGACGAGCTGGACAAGGGCGATGTGGATCTTCCGAACGATCTGCTCACCGTCTTCGAGGAGGGCGAGTTCACCATCCCCGAGCTGGCCCGCCTCCAGGAAGCGCGGGCCGATGTGCGGGTCACCGGCACCGAGGAGAAGGAACGGATCGTGGAGGGCCGGGTCCGCTGCCGCGTGTTCCCGGTCGTCGTCATCACCAGCAACGGCGAGCGCGACTTCCCCCCGGCCTTCCTGCGCCGCTGTGTCCGGCTCGACCTCACCCAGCCCGACGCCCAGCAGCTCCAGCAGATCGTCACCATGCACCTCGGCGAGGAGACCGCGGCCCGCGCACAGGATCTGATCGAGGACTTCCTGGCATTGCGGGAGGAGGGCGAGCTGGCCACCGACCAGCTGCTCAACGCGGTCCATCTCCGCGCCTCCGACGTGCCGATCGATCACCACGTCCTGAGCAACGTCCTGCGCTCGCTGGACGAAGCGGACGCGTAATGATCCAACGACTGTCCGCCCTGCTGGAGGACGCGGGGGTCGAGCTCTCGACGGACGAGCTGCGCGACGCCCTGTGGCTCGCGGCCACCACCGCGCCCTCCGGCGGCACCGCCGACGGCGACGAGGCCGCCGGGGCGACCGGGCCGCTCGCCCCGCTCGCCCCCGCCGAGGACGCCGAGGAGCACGACAAGGCGGCACGGACCGGCCCCGCGGCGGACGTCCCCGTTCGTGAGCCGGAGCCCGAGCCGGCCGCGCCCGCCGGGCTGTTCGCCCCCGGCGCCCGGCCCGCCGCGGCCCGCCCGGCGCGCGCCGTCGGCGTACGCGGCGTACCGGCGCTCCCCGCGGCGCGCGGACTCTCCCGCGCGCTGCGCCCCCTGCGGCGCACCGTGCCGTCCCGGACCTCGTTCCGCCTGGACGAGGACGCCACCGCCGACTGGATCGCCGAGACCGGTCTGCCCGACGCGATGCTCCGGGCGCGGCGGGAGCGCTGGCTGAGCGCCGTGCTCGTGGTGGACGACGGCCCCTCGATGGTCCTGTGGCAGCAGCTCGCCGCCGAGGTGCGGGGGATGCTGGAGCGGCAGGGCGCGTTCCGTGCCGTGCGCACCTACGGACTGGACAGCGCGGTCGGCGCCGAACCGCGGCTGCGGGCCCGCCCGTACGCCCCGGAAGCCTCGCGCCGTACCGCACGGCAGCTCACCGACACCTCCGGCCGCACGATGATCCTCGTCCTCTCCGACGGAGTGGGGCCGGGGTGGCGCAGCGGCGCCATCCCGCGCCTGCTGCGCCGCTGGGCCCGGCACTCTCCCGTAGCGGTCGTCCAGCCGCTGCCCCCGCGCATGTGGCCGGAGCGCGGCATGCCCACCCAGCGGCTGCTGGTCGGCGCGCGCGGAAGGGCGGGCGCGCCGGGCCGGGCGCTGACGGTGCGCCACCCGGTGCTGCCGCCCGGCCTCGTCGCGTACACGGGAACCCCGGTGCCGGTGCTGCCGCTCGCGGAGGCCGAGCTGGGCGCGTGGGCCGCGCTCACCGGCACGGGCGAGGGGAGCGCGCTGCTCCCGGTGATGCTCCTGGAAGGCGGCGACAAGCCGGTCGCCGCTCCGGCCACCGCCGAGGTACCCGAGCCGACGCCGGAGGAGCGGCTGCGCCGCTTCGGGGGCGGCGCCTCCCCGGAGGGCCGGCGGCTGGCCGGTGCGCTCGCCACCGTCCATCCGCTGACGCTGCCGGTGATGCGGCTGATCCACCAGGCGAGCGGCACGGGTTCGGCGCAGCTCGCGGAGGTGTTCCTGGGCGGGCTGCTGCGGCGGCGGGAGGGGCGGGCCGACGAGTACGAGTTCTACCCCGGGGTGGCGGACCTGCTGCTGGACGGGGTGCGGACCTCGGACGCGCTGGACACGGCGAAGCGGGTCACAGAGTTCCTGCTGCGCCGCCGGGGGAGCGGGCCGGAGTTCCGGGCCCGGCTGTCCGGGGAGCGCGGCGACGCGGGCGTGGCGCCGGAGGCCCGGCCGTTCGCGGCCGCGTCGCCGGAGTTGTTGCGGCGGCTGGGGCTGCTGGGGGAGGAGCCGTACGAGCGCCCGGAGCCGGAGGAACCGCCGTCCGCGCCCGAGCCCCCGGTTCGCGATTTCACCGCCCGTTCCTATGTCTCGGAGCGCGTCCAGCCGCCGTTCCTCGCCCTGGTGCGCCGGATCGCGGCCGACAAGAGGATCGCGGCGCTGATGCGGGTCCACCTCGACCGGCTGCTGGGGGAGGCGGAGGAGCGGGACGAGAAGTCCGGCTGGGTGGGGGTCGGGCGGCTGCCCGGGTTGGCCGAGGCGCTGACCGAGGGCGGATGGCGGGACTACGCGGACGAACTGCGCGGCACGATTCTGGAACAGCTTCCCGTGGTGTCGTCCGGAGAGGAGCTGGAGTCGCGCAACCTTCGCGGCCATCTGGCCCTCGCGCTGAACAAGCTGGGCGAGCGCGAGGAGGCCGAGCGCCAGCTGAGAGCCGTCGTCGAGACCTCGGCCCTGGTGCACGGCAGGGACCACCAGTACACGCTCAATGCACGCGTTCACCTGGCCGCCCTGCTCGAGGACGCCGGGAATCTGATGGGCGCCGAGTGGGAGCGCCACGCGCTGATCGACGCGTATCTGCGCAGCCCGGAGGACCGGCGCGCGGAGGTCGCGGGACTGCGGGTGAAGCGTGGCCGCCTGCTGCTGCGCCTGGTGCGTCGGGAAGAGGCCGAGCGGGAGTTCCGCGTCGCGCGGCGGGAGTTGGGTGACCTCGAGGGCTGGGCCCACCCGGACACGGTCGATGCCAGGGTGTGGCTGTCCCACGCGCTGGCGCAGCTCGGTCGCTATGACGAGGCCGAGTCGGAGAGCCGGGCGGCCGTCGCGGACTGCGGACCCTCGGACGAGGGCGATCTCCTGGCGTGGGCCACCGCCGTCTTCCGGCTGGCGCAGCTCCTGGGGGAGCGGGGCCGCGAGGAGGAGGCCGAGGAGCTGTGGCGGGAGGCGGCCGAGCGGTTGGGGCGGGGCCACGGTCCGGAGCACCAGGGGACCCTGAGCGCGGCGTTCTGGCACATCACCGCGCTGCGCGGCCTGGACCGGTACGAGGAGGCGCAGACCGAGGTCTCGACGCTGATCGACGCGTCGGACCAGGCCCGTGGGGAGCAGCACGTCGGCTCCTTCGAGGCACGTCGTCTCCGGGCGATGATCCTGGGCGATCAGAAGAGATACGAGGAGGCGGAAGCGGCCTTCCGGGGCCTGTTGGCGATGCAGACCGACGTGCTGGGCCGGGAGCACCCCAGCACCCTGGCCACGGCTCATGGCCTGGGGGTCTGTCTGGCGGAGGCCGGGCGTTACGAGGAGGCGCTGACGGAGTTCACCGAGGTGCTGCGGAACCGGATCGCCACTCTGGGGGCCGAAACGGAGTCGACGCTCGTGACCCGGTACTGCCGCGCGAGCGCGCTGGCAGACCTCGGCCGAAGGGAGGAGGCCGAGGCCGAGTACCGCGTGACCATGGCGGCGGAGGCGCGAGTGCGGGGGCCGGACGACCCCGGCACCCTGCTGACCCATCGGATGCTCGCCGATCTGCTGCGGACCCAGGAGCGCTATGGCGAGGCCGAGGTGGAGTACCGGCACGTGGTCGACGGGCGTGCGAGGGTCCTGGGGCCCGAGGCCGAGGCGACGCTCGCGGTCCGGCACAGCCTCGGCAATGTGCTCAACAAACTGGGCCGCTTCGCGGAGGCGGAAGCGGAGATCCGGGCGACGGCCGCGCTGCGGGCGCGCGTCCTCGGGGCCGAGGATTCCGCCACCCTGTGGACCCGCTACAACCTGGGCACCGCCCTCAAGGGCCTCGGCCGCCTCGACGAGGCCGAGGCCGAGTGGCGCGCCGTACTCGACATCAGCGAACGCGTCCTGGGTGACGAGCACCGATGCACCCGGAAGACCCGCGAGGCACTGGCCGGGCTCCGGGCGGCCGATGGCGATGATGACGATCAGACGCCCTGATCCGCCGCCACCGCCAGGTCCAGCGCCAGGGCCGCCGTCCAGCTGAAGTCCCGGGTGCCGCGCGCCTCCTCCGTGTGCGGGTCGACGTACTCGGCGAACCCGGAGGCGGCGGCCGCCTCCAGGGCCGCCGCGCGCAGCGCGTCCGCCTCGGGTGCGGCACCGTGCAGTCGCAGGCCGCGCTCCAGGAGCCAGTTGACGTTGAACCAGGCGGGGCCGCGCCAGTAGCGGGACGGGTCGAAGGCGTGGCCGAGCAGGTCGTAGCTGGGGACCAGGCGCACCGAGGTGCCAAGACCGAAGTGCTCGCCCGCAGCCGTACGGAGCAGCGCGTCGACCGTGGCCCGGGGCAGCTCCGGGACGAGCAGAGGCAGCAGGCCCGCCGCGCTCAGTTCGGGGATCAGGCCGCCGCCGCGCACATCGCGGCACAGGAACAGCCCGGCGGCCGGGTCCCACAGGCGGTCCAGCAGGGCGGCCGTCAGATGGGCGGCCCGGGCGCGGTGCGGGCGGGGGTCCGCGCCGACGGTCCCCGCGATCTCGGCCAGGGCGTGTTCGGAGGCGATGAGCAGGGCGTTGAGGCCAGGGTCCTCGACGACGAAGCCGAGCGCGCCGGGGCGGTCCCGGTAGCCCCCGTCCCGGTAGTCCGCCGCGAGCCGTACGTACTGCCCGTAGTCCAGGTCCGTCGGGCGGTCGGCGGCCGCGCCGTGGTCGAGGTCCGCGCGGCGGAATGTCTCCGGCGGGACGGGCTCGACGCGGGCCAGCGGGGCGTCCCAGCAGGGGCTGTTGTCCATGCCCGGCTCCCACGGGTGGACCACCGACACCAGACCGCCGCCGCCCAGGTCGCGCCGGTCGGTCAGATAGCGGTGCCAGGCGGCGAGCCGGGGGTACGTACGGGCCAGGAAGCCGGACCGCAGCGAGGCGCGCGGGTCGGCGCGGTGCACCAGCAGACAGGCGAGCGCGTGCACCGGCGGCTGGACGATCCCGGACGTCGCGACGCCGGGCGGGGCGCCGGTGTTCCCCCGGGCCGGCCGCCAGAAGTCCGGGCCCGGGAAGTAGGCGCCCGGCGGTACCGCGGGGTTGTAGACGATGTGGGGGATCCGGCCGTCGTCCCACTGGGCCGCGAGCAGGGTTTCCAGCTCCCGCTGGGCGCGGCGTACCGAAAGATGACGCGATCCGATCGCGATGAACGCCGAATCCCAGCTCCACTGGTGCGGATAGAGACCGCGGGAGGGAACCGTGGAGGAGCCGGTCCAGTTCTCGTCGAGGACGCGCCGCGCACCGGGAACCACCTGCAAGAGCGCGCGCCGGGCGCTGGTCACGGGGCCTCCTCATCGTGGCGTGTGGGGGCACGATACCGGCCCCACGACCGGCGCTCACCTGCGCATCGCTCATCTGAGCGAGCAGTCTCTCGTTGTGTCCAAGGAGTGAGACGAGGCACTCTGGAGGGGGGTGATTCTCGCCACTCTGATCAAGTCTTCGCTCATATGAGCGGTGGCGAGGGGCTGCATCGACGGTCGTCCGTTGTGCTCACCTCCTCAATGCGTGGCACTGAGTGTCATGCCCTGGATGTTCGAGACCTCGAATCAGCGATAACGCACAGTAGTAAATCCCCGATCCGTCACATGCGTGGCGTGTGCATGTGTTCGACTCTTGAAGGAGTGGCTCATGGCACTCCGTTCGGCGGCACACTTTCGAACACGTGGCAGGCGGGTGGTTACAGCCGAATGACGGTGGAGTGGACATACTCAGGAGCCTTCGATCTGGGTACGCTCCCCGCCGTCAGGGCAGCTGAGCCGAGGAGATCGAGTCCCGTGCCGGAAAAACAAGATCAGCAGAAGTTCGTTTACGACTTCACCGAGGGCAACAAGGATCTCAAGGACCTGCTCGGCGGGAAGGGAGCGAACCTCGCCGAGATGACCAATCTCGGTCTCCCCGTGCCACCGGGATTCACCATCACCACCGAGGCGTGCAAGGTCTACCTCGACAGCGGTTCCGAGCCCGCGGCCCTCCGCGACGAGGTGAGTGCGCACCTCGAAGCCCTCGAGGGGAAGATGGGCAAGAAGCTCGGCCAGGCCGACGACCCGCTCCTGGTATCCGTACGCTCCGGCGCGAAGTTCTCGATGCCCGGGATGATGGACACCGTCCTCAACATCGGCCTCTCCGACGAGTCCGTCGCAGGTCTCGCCGCGCAGGCGGGCGACGACCGGTTCGCCTGGGACTCCTACCGCCGCCTGATCCAGATGTTCGGCAAGACCGTGCTGGGCGTGAACGGCGACCTCTTCGAGGAGGCCATCGACGCGGCCAAGCAGGCCAAGGGCGTCACCGTCGACATCGACCTCGACGCCGCCGACCTCAAGAAACTGGTCGCCGAGTTCAAGACGATCGTCTCCCAGGAGACCGGCCGCAGCTTCCCGCAGGAGCCGCGCGAGCAGATGGACCTCGCCGTCCGCGCCGTGTTCGACTCCTGGAACGGCGACCGCGCCAAGCTCTACCGCCGCCAGGAGCGCATCCCTCACGACCTGGGCACCGCGGTCAACATCTGCTCCATGGTCTTCGGCAACCTCGGCCCCGACTCGGGCACCGGCGTCGCCTTCACCCGCGACCCCGCCAGCGGCCACCAGGGCGTCTACGGCGACTACCTGCAGAACGCGCAGGGCGAGGACGTCGTCGCGGGCATCCGCAACACCGTCCCGCTCGCCGACCTCGAAGGCATCGACAAGCGCTCGTACGACGAGCTGATGCAGATCATGGAAACCCTCGAGACGCACTACAAGGACCTGTGCGACATCGAGTTCACCATCGAGAGCGGCAAACTGTGGATGCTGCAGACCCGGGTCGGCAAGCGCACCGCCGGTGCCGCCTTCCGGATCGCCACCCAACTGGTCGACCAGGGTCTGATCGACGAGGCCGAGGCGCTGCGCCGGGTCAACGGCGCGCAGCTCGCGCAGCTGATGTTCCCGCGCTTCGACGAGGAGGCCGCGGCGGGCGACGGCGTACGGAAGATCGGGCGCGGCATCGCCGCGTCACCGGGTGCCGCCGTCGGCAAGGCCGTCTTCGACTCGTACACCGCCGTCAAGTGGTCCCGCTCGGGTGAGAAGGTCATCCTCATCCGCCGCGAGACCAACCCCGACGACCTGGACGGCATGATCGCCGCCGAGGGAATCCTCACCTCCCGCGGCGGCAAGACCTCGCACGCCGCCGTCGTCGCCCGCGGCATGGGTAAGACCTGTGTGTGCGGCGCCGAGGAGCTGGAGGTCGACACCAAGCGCCGCCGCATGGTCGTGCCGGGCCAGGAGGAGCTGATCATCGAGGAGGGCGACGTCGTCTCGATCGACGGCTCCTCCGGCAAGGTCTACCTCGGCGAGGTGCCGGTCGTCCCGTCCCCGGTGGTCGAGTACTTCGAGGGCCGGATGCACGCGGGCGCCGACGACGCCGACGAACTGGTCGCCGCCGTGCACCGGATCATGGCGTACGCGGACCGGGTCCGCCGCCTGCGGGTTCGGGCCAACGCGGACAACGCCGAGGACGCCGCCCGCGCCCGCCGCTTCGGCGCCCAGGGCATCGGCCTGTGCCGCACCGAGCACATGTTCCTCGGCGAGCGCCGCGAGATGGTCGAGCGGCTGATCCTCGCCCACGGCGACGAGGAGCGCGACGCCGCCCTCGGCGAGCTGCTGCCGCTCCAGAAGAAGGACTTCGTGGAGCTGTTCGAGGCGATGGACGGGCTGCCCGTCACCGTCCGGCTGCTCGACCCGCCGCTGCACGAGTTCCTGCCCGACATCACCGAGCTGTCGGTGCGCGTCGCGCTCGCCGAGTCCCGCAAGGACCACAACGAGAACGACCTGCGGCTGCTCCAGGCCGTCCACCGGCTGCACGAGCAGAACCCGATGCTGGGCCTGCGGGGCGTACGCCTCGGGCTCGTCATCCCCGGCCTGTTCGCCATGCAGGTACGGGCCATCGCCGAGGCCGCCGCCGCACGCCGGGAGGCCAAGGGCGACCCGCGCGCCGAGATCATGATTCCGCTCGTCGGCACCGTGCAGGAGCTGGAGATCGTCCGCGAGGAGGCCGAGCAGATCATCGCCGAGGTCGAGCGGGTCCACGGCGTGGACCTCAAGCTCTCCCTCGGCACCATGATCGAGCTGCCCCGGGCCGCGCTGACCGCCGCCCAGATCGCCGAGTCCGCCGACTTCTTCTCCTTCGGCACCAACGACCTCACCCAGACCGTGTGGGGCTTCTCCCGCGACGACGTCGAGGCCAGCTTCTTCACCGCGTACCTGGAGAAGGGCATCTTCGGCGTCAGCCCCTTCGAGACCATCGACAAGGACGGCGTGGGCTCCCTGGTCCGCGACGCCGCCCGCGCCGGTCGCGCCACCCGCCCCGACCTCAAGCTCGGCGTCTGCGGTGAGCACGGCGGCGACCCTGAGTCCGTCCACTTCTTCCACGAGGTGGGCCTGGACTACGTCTCCTGCTCCCCGTTCCGCATCCCCGTCGCCCGCCTGGAGTCGGGCCGCGCGGCGGCCAACGGCCGGTGACGGCGAGCCGATAAGGCCACCGGGGCACCACAGCCGGGACACCCACCCTCACCCGGCATCCGGCCCCGGCTCTCAAAGGGGGCGGCACCTTGTGCGGAGGTGCCGCCCCCTCTCACTCCCCCCACGGGAGCCGTTGCCGCCCGGCATCGGATCGGGCGGCAACAAGTGCCCTGTCGCCGTCGCACACTCGTCACCCCCCACGGGAACGAGCAATACGGCCCAGAGCACCGCCTGTTGAATTACGGACGGACGTCGGTGGCGTTTCCCCGGCGCATCCGGTTTTCCCGTAGAACAGCTTTCCTCTTGGACGGGTCGTAGCGCTCCCCCTTTCACATCTGGCCAAAAGGGCGTGGTCACTGATCGTGCCACCGTGCATACTCAACGGTGGTCGGGGGGCGGTCACCATGTCACTTGTGAGGGTCTGGTGCTACGTGTTCATTTCAGTGAACTCGATCTGGCCCGGCTGCGGATGGCCATCCGCCCGGATGCACTCTGGGAGACCGTCCTAAGTTTCCACCGGCTGCGCGAGAACCGCGCCGAGACCGTATACGGGGAATGGCGTTCGGAGGCGCGTAACCGACTCAACGGCGAAGGGCGGCTGCTGGCCCCGCTCATTCCCTCGCGGGGCTATTTCCCCGACTTCCTGACGCCCGCCGAAGGCGTCATCGGGTGCGACGCCGCCATGGACGCGCTGCACGCGACGCCGGCCGAGCGGCTGCACGCCGAAATCGACCGGCTGCCGTCGGCCCGGGCCCTCCCGGGGTGGATACGCGGGCTGGCGCAGGGCGAACGGCGGCCGCTGGACCGATTGGTGAGCGTGCTGCGCTCGTATCACGAGGCCGCCGTCGCGCCGTACTGGCCGCACATACAGGCCCGTATCGAGGCCGACCGGGCGGCGCGCGGCCGGGCGCTGCTGGACGGGGGCGCGGACGGGCTGCTGGCCTCGTTGCCGCCGACCATGCGGTGGCGGGCGCCCGTGCTGGAGGTGGACTATCCCGTCGACCGGGACCTGGAGCTGCGCGGCCGGGGGCTGTTGCTCCTGCCGTCGTTCTTCTGCCGGAGGACGCCGGTGACCTACCTCAACCCGGAGCTGACCCCGGTCCTGGTCTATCCCGTGGAACATGCCCGGAGCGGTGTTCCGCAGCAGCCCTGTGCCGGTATGGCGCCCGCTCCCGCCGCGCCGGGCCAGACGCGGGTCCTCGGCAAGCTCGTCGGTCACACCCGCTCGGCGGTGCTGCTGGAGGTCGGCGGGGGCTGTACGACGAGCGAACTCGCCCGCCGCGTCGGCGTCTCGCTCGCCTCGGCCAGCCAGCACGCGAGCGTGCTGCGCGAGGCGGGGCTCGTCCACACGCTGCGCCAGGGCGGGGCCGTCCTGCACACCCTCACCCCGCTGGGCGCCGCCCTGCTGCGCGGCGGCGTCCCGGTGGCGCCGTCGCGGGGTGTGGGGCGTCAGTCGTCGATGCCGGTGCGCTCGACGCCCGCGACGATGTAGCGCTGGAGGAGGAGGAAGACGACCAGCAGCGGCACGATCGACACCGCGGCCGCCACGAACAGCTCATGCAGATTGACGCTCTGGGCCGTGGTGAACGTCGACAGGGCGACCTGGACCGTCCACGCCTCCCGGTCCTGGCCGATGACCAGCGGCCACAGGAACGCGTTCCAGGCGCCGATGAAGACGATCGTGCCGACCGCCGCGAAGACCGGCCGCGCGTTCGGCACCACGACCTGCCAGTACGTACGCCAGTAGCCGAGCCCGTCCACCCGCGCCGCGTCCTCCAGCTCCCTCGGGAAGCCCAGGAAGTACTGGCGGAAGATGAACGCCGCGACCGCGCTGAACAGCGTCGGCACGACGAGACCGCGCAGCGTGGAGATCCAGCCGAGCGAGCTGACCAGCACGAAGCTCGGTACGAAGGTGACCGCGGCCGGGACCATGAGGGTGCCCAGGATCCAGTAGAAGACGGCGTCGGCGTGCGCGTACGGGATGCGGGCCAGCCCGTACCCGGCCAGCGAGGCGAGCAGCACGGTGCCGAGGGTGGTGAGGACGGCGATCAGGGAGGAGTTGAGCAGTGCGTGCGCCATCGGCACATTCGGGTCGTCGAACAGCTCGCCGATGTTCGACCAGCGCAGCTCGCCGGGGAAGAACGTCCAGCCGGGCGAGGTGATGTCCGCCTCGCTCGACAGGCCGTTGCGTACGAGGAGATAGAACGGGATCAGGAACAGCAGCGCGAGGGCGATCAGGAGCACCAGTCGCACCGCGCGCCCCACGCCGACCAGGGCGTCCCGTACGTCACGCGTCTCGTGACGCGTCTGTCGGCGGCGCATCAGTCCTCCTTCCGGCCGAGGCCGAACCAGCGCGCCTGGATCACCGTCGCCACCGCGATGATCAGCGCCAGGATTACCGCGCCCGCGCTGCCCAGGCCCAGGTTCTGCCCCTGCCCGAGGGCCGTGTAGTAGAGGTAGACCAGCGGCGGGCGGGCGTACGGGGGGTAGCCGCGCGAGTCGGCCAGCAGGTTGTAGAACTCGTCGAACGCCTGGAACGCGTTGATCACCAGCAGCAGCACCACCGCGACCGATGTCGCCCGCAGCTGCGGAAAGGTGATGTGCCGGAACACCTGCCACCCCGGCCGGGCCCCGTCCACGGCGGCCGCCTCGTACAGCCGTGGCGAGACGCGCTGGAGCCCGGCCAGGAACAGCACCATGTAGAAGCCCGCCTGGAGCCACAGCCGTACGGTGACGATCACCAGCCAGTACCAGGGTGGATCGGTGGTCGACAGCCAGGCGATCTGATCGGCGCCGAACCAGCCGAGGACGGTGTTGGCCAGCCCGAACCGCACCCCGTTGAAGATCGACATCTTCCAGATCAGCGCCGCCACCACATAGCTGCACGCCACCGGCAGGAAGAACACCGACCGGAAGAACGCCTGCGCCCGGGGCAGCCGGTTCACCATCAGCGCGAGGGAGAGCGAGAGCACGTACGTCGCGGGGACGATGAAGGCGGTGAAGACCAGGAAGGTCACCAGGCTGGCGGTGAACGCGTCGTCGCGCAGCATCGCCGTGTAGTTGTCCAGCCCGACGAAGCGGGTCGGCGCGACGGTGTTGTGCGCGTCGAAGAAGCTGAGGTAGGCGCTCCAGGCGAGGGGGACGTACGTGAAGAGGGTCAGCCCGAGGGTGAAGGGGCCGACGAACACCCAGAACCAGAGCGTGCGGTCCCGACGGCCCCGCACCTTGGCCGGCATCAGCTCTTCTTCTGCACGCGCCGCAGCTCAGCGGCCGTCTTACGGACCACCTTCCGCAGCTCGCTCTCCGGGTTCGCGCCGCCCTTGATGATGCGGCTCAGCGCGTCCTGGTACGCGACCTTGCTCGCCGGCGTCCACAGCAGCGGCTCGGCGTGGCCGTGCTCGTTCGCGTACCGCACCGCGTCGGCCGCCGCGCCCTGCCGCAGCTTGGTGGCCTTCTGCGCGAGCGACATCCGGGCCGGGATGTGGAAGCCGTAGGTGAGCGCGAAGTCCTCCTGATACTCCGTCTTCTCCACCCACAGCCACTTCAGATAGGCCTTCGCCAGCTCCTTGTGCCTGCTGCGCGCGCTCACCGCAGCCCCGTACGCGCCCACCGGCACCGCGGGCTTCCCGTCCGCGCCCTCCTTGGGGAACGGCAGCACCCCGAAGTCGTCCCCCAGCGCCTTCTTCACCTGCGGCAGCGCCCACAGCCCCGACCACTGCATGGCCGTCAGCCCCTGGGTGAACGCGGCCGGATCCGACCAGTCCGAAGGCGCCCCCAGCAGCAGCGACTTCTCCGCGTACAGCTGGCGCACCTTGCCGAGCGCGCGGGCGGCGGCCGGGTCGTCGAAGCCGACCTTGCCGTCCTCGGTGATCAGCTCAAGACCGGCGGCGTTCAGCGGAGTGCCGCCGAGGACACCCGGGCCGCCGTCATTACCCAGGAACAGCCCCTTGACGTCTCCAGTGGTCAGTTTCTTCGCCGCGTCGACGAGTGCGTCCAGCGTCCGGGGCGGCTCCACGCCGGCGTCCTTGAGCATGCTCGTGCGGTAGTAGAGCAGCTGCATGTCCACGACTTGCGGGATCGCCCAGATCTTGCCCTCGTACGTCTTCGGCGCGAGCACGGCCGGGTTGATGTCGTCCTTCGCCTCCTTGAGGAGGTCCGTCAGATCGACCACCTGGCCGCCCTGGATCTGGTCCAGGGTCGGCCCGTTGACCTCGAAGACGTCCGGGCCGGATGTGGTGAGCAGCGCGGCGGCCGTCTGCTGGTCGTAGTTGCCCGGCCGCCACTGCACCTCGACCCGTGCGTCGTCGAAGTCGTCCGCGTACCGCTTCACCGCCTGCTCGGTGCCCGGCTCGCCGTACTGGTGGTACCACTGCGACAGCACCGGCTTCCCGCCCGCGTCGTCCCCGCCACGCCCGGTGTTGGACCCGCACCCGGCGGCCGTCGCCCCGGCCAGGACGAGCCCGCCGCCGGTGCCGAGCAGTCTCCTACGGCTGATGGACATGTGGCCGTGCCCCCTCGATGCCTTGTCTCCGCCTCACCGTATGAACAACGGTCAACGATGGGGCGGAATTACGACAGATGGGTTGCGGCCGTATATCAACTGCCGGTGGTGTCCTCGCTGTCGATTTCGTCGAACACCCGCTGGGCGGTGGCGAACGCGGAGTTGGCCGCCGGGACGCCGCAGTAGATCGCGCTCTGCAGCAGCACCTCGCCGATCTCGTCGCGGGTGAGGCCGTTGGTGAGCGCGGAACGGATGTGCATGGCCAGCTCGGCGTCGTGGCCGTGCGCGATGAGCGCGGTGAGGGTGATGGCGCTGCGCATCCGGCGGTCCAGCCCGTCCCCGGTCCAGATCTCGCCCCACGCGTAGCGGGTGATGAAGTCCTGGAAGCGGGCGGTGAACGGGGTCGTACGGGCCACCGCGCGGTCCACGTGGGCGTCGCCGAGTACGGCGCGGCGCACGGCCATTCCGGCGGCGTGCCGGGAGGCGTCGTCCGTGGCCGTTTCGGTCAAGTGGGTGACCAGCGCGGAGGTGACCGGCTCCGGGCACTCCACGCCTGCCAGGTGGGCCGCGTGGGCGACCTCCACCAGGCTCGCGCCCTGCACCCGGTCCGCGATGTCGCGGGCGTGCGGGGGAGGGGTGGCCGGGTCGTCGCGGCCCGCCACGACCAGGGTGGGGGCGGTGATGGACGGCAGTACGTCGCGTACGTCGTAGTCGGCGAGCACGTCGCAGCATGCGGCGTACCCGGCGGGGTCGGTGTCGCGCAGATCTTGCAGCAGTGCGCGGCCGCGGGGGGTGTCGGCGAACTCGGGTGAGAACCAGAGCCCGGGGCGGCTCGCCGCCATCGCCTCCGTGCCCTCGCTGCGTACGAGCTTCGCCCGCTCCCGCCAGACGGAGGGCTCGGCGAAGTGCGCCGAGGAGCACACGACGGCGAGGGACGCGATGCGGTCGGGGTGGTGGGCGGCGAGATGCAGCCCGACGGCGCCGCCGATGGAGATGCCCGCGTAGGCGAAGCGGTCCCAGTTGTGGGTGTCGGCGAGGCGCAGGACGAGCGCGGCGAGGTCGGCGATTTTCGCACTGCCGTCGTCGGGGAGGAGCCCGGCCGGAGACCCGCCGTGGCCCGGCAGGTCCCAGCGCAGGGTGCGGTGGGTGCGGGCGAGGGCGGGGAGTTGGGGCTCCCAGACGGCGAGCGACGTGCCGATGGAGGGGCCGAGGATGAGGGGCGGTGCGGTGGCTGGGCCGTCCAGTGTGGCGTGGAGTTGGTGCTGCGTCACGGGTCTGCGCTCCGGGGGCGGGTGGTGGCTACGGCTCGTGGTACCTGGGGTTTCGTCGCCGGGTGCGGGCCGGTGGGTGGGTTGTGCCCACCCGTTCCTCCTCCAGCTACCGCTGGGAGGTGCCCCCTCGCGGAACGATTGCCCACAACGGGTCATAATCCAGCCCCTCCGGTGCGTACCATCCAGCCCCTCCGGCGTTTGAGGAGCGGGGGTTTGGGGGCGGAGCCCCCGAATCCGGGGTCCGGGGGTGTCCCCCGCCACGCGGCGGAGCCGCATATCGGTGCCGCGGGGAGGGGCGGGATGGGGGAAAGGCACGGCGTTGGCTTACGCATCGCGGGTCAGGGCGCGGTCCACCAGGGCGGGGGCCGCGCCCAGGTAGGTGGTGGGGTCCAGCAGGTCGCGTAGCCGGTCGGGCGGAAGGACGTCCGCCAAGGCTTCGGACAGCGGCCTGCCGTCGCGCGCCGCTTCCGTCAGCCGGCGCTTCGCGCCCACGCGCCCCAGCGCCGGGGCAAGCGCGGCGATGAGGCGTTCGCTGACGATCAGGCCGTCGGTCAGCGACAGGTTCGCGGCCATGCGGTCGGGAAAGACCCGCAGGCCGTCGGCGAGTTCCGCGGCGTCGCGCGCGGCGCCCCCCGCGAGCCGCAGCAGGTCCCGCAGCGGCTGCCACTCCGCGTGCCACGCCCCGCCGGGGCGTTCGTCCTCGGCGGCGAGCGAGCCGAGCAGGCCCCCGGCGAGGCCGGGGGCCTGGCGGGCGGCGGACGCGATGAGGGTGGCGCGTACCGGGTTGGACTTGTGCGGCATCGCGGACGAGCCGCCGCCCGCGCCCTCCGCCACCTCTCCGATCTCCGTACGGGACAGCACCAGCACGTCGGCCGCCATTTTCCCGAGCGCGCCGACGGTGAAGGCGAGCGCGGAGCCGAGGTCGGCGACGGGGGTACGCAGGGTGTGCCACGGCAGGTCGGGTTCGGCGAGCCCGGTTTCCGCCGCGAAGCGGGCCAGCAGCGGGATGCCGTCGTCGAAGGCGGCCAGGGTGCCCGCCGCGCCGCCCAGTTGGGCCACCGGCCGCAACGCCGCGAGCCGGGCGCGGGCGTCGAGGACGAGCGAGCGCCAGCCCGCGGCCTTCAGGCCGAAGGTGGTGGGGACCGCGTGCTGGGTCAGGGTGCGGCCCGGCATCGGCGTGGCGCGGTGGGCGGAGGCGAGCCGCGCCAGCTCCGCCGCCGTACGGTCCAGGTCGGCGAGGATCAGCGGCAGGGCGCGGGCCGCGACGAGCATGGTGGCGGTGTCCAGGATGTCCTGGCTGGTCGCGCCCCGGTGGACGTACACGGCGGCGTCGGGGTCCGCACGGGCCACCGCCGCGGTGAGGTCGGCGACGAGCGGGATGACGGGGTTGCCGCCGGAGCGGGCCCGCCGGGCGAGGTCGCGCACGTCGTACAGCCCGGCGCGGGCCGCGCCCGCCACGACCGCCGCCGCGTCGGCCGGGGCCAGCGCCCGGGCGAGGGCGGCCTCGGCGTCGAGCATGGCCTGGAGGAACGCCGTATCGCCGGTGGCGTCCTCGACCGCCGACCCGGCGCGGGCGGGGGCCAGCAGTCCGACGTCATCCGGCTCCCCGCGCGCGTGGGCGGCCCGGTCCGGTGCCGCGTGGCCGCCGACGGCACCCGGACCGCCCGGGTCATCGGGCCCGCGCGCGGCGCCGGAACGCATCGGGCCCATGGGGTCACCTGAACTCAAGGAAAACCGTCTCTCCCTCACCCTGTAGCCGGATGTCGAAGCGGTACGTCCCCGGCTGGGGTTCCGCCGTCGCCACCAGGGTCTCCCGGCGGGCCGGATCCAGCGCGGCGAGGAGCTGGTCGGCGGCGCCCCGCTGCACGTCCTCGGGGAAGTACAGGCGCGTGTAGAGGTGGTGCAGCAGCCCGCGGGCGTGGACGCACACGCTGATGTACGGGGCGGCGGGGGCGCCCGGACGGAGCGTACGGGCCGTCCAGTGGCCGTCGGCGTCGGTGGCGATGCGCCCGAAGCCGGTGAAGTCGACGCCGTTGCGCCCCGCGAAGCCGCCGGTCACCGGGTCGCGGCGCATCGATCCGGGCGCGCCGGACAGCGAGCCGTCCGGGCCCGCCTGCCACAGCTCGATCAGGGCGTCCGGGACGGGTGCGCCCGCGCCGTCGAGGACCCGGCCGTGCACGGTGATGGCGTCGGGGTGGCCCGCGGGGGCGAGGTCGCCGCCGCCGGGGAAGGGAAGCGCGTAGCCGTAGAAGGGGCCGACGGTGTGGGACGGGGTGGGGGAGAGCGGGGTCATCAGCGGCCTTCCTCGATCCAGGTGGCCGAAGGGCCGTCCAGCACGATGTCCCAGCGGTAGCCCAGCGACCACTCCGGCTGGGACAGCGCGTGGTCGTAGGTCGCCACGAGCCGCTGCCGCGCCGATTCGTCCGTCACGGACTGGAGGATCGGGTCGTAGGCGAAGAGCGGGTCGCCGGGGAAGTACATCTGGGTGATGAGTCGCTGGGTGAAGGCCGAGCCGAAGAGGGAGAAGTGGAGGTGGGCGGGGCGCCACGCGTTCTCGTGGTTGCGCCACGGATAGGCGCCGGGCTTGATGGTGGTGAAGCGGTACGAGCCGTCGTCGCCGGTCAGGGTGCGCCCGACGCCGGTGAAGTTGGGGTCGAGGGGCGCCGGGTGCTGGTCGCGCAGATGGGCGTAGCGACCGGCCGCGTTGGCCTGCCACAGCTCGATGAGCTGGCCGCGCACCGGCCGTCCGTGGCTGTCCAGCAGCCGGCCGGAGACGGTGATGCGCTCGCCGAGGGGTTCGCCCTGGTGCTGGATGGTGAGGTCGTTGTCGATGTCGGTGATGTCGGTGTGGCCGAAGACCGGCGTGTGCAGTTCGACGGTCTCGGGGTCGCCCTCCACCGCGACCAGCGGCTGCTTCGGGTGGCGCAGCATGCTGCTGCGGTACGGACGGAAGTCGCGCGCGGGGTGGTCGGCGGCGGGGGCGCCGTCGGCCCGCGCCTTGTCGTACGCGGCGCGGCTGTCGGCGAGTTCGCGGTCGATGTCGGCCTGGGTGAGTGCCATGGGGGTGCGCCTTACCTTTCGAGGACGAGGGCGAGGCCCTGCCCGACGCCGATGCACAGGGAGGCCACGCCGGTGCCCGAGCCCGCCGCGGTGAGCTGGTGGGCGACGGCTCCGGCGAGGCGGGCGCCGGAGGCGCCGAGCGGGTGGCCGATGGCGATGGCGCCGCCGCGCGGGTTGACGATGTCCGGGTCGAGGCCGTCGTCCTGGGCGGACCATTCGGCGAGGCAGCCGAGCGCCTGGGCGGCGAATGCCTCGTTCAGCTCCAGGGTGGTCAGATCGGCGAAGCCACGGCCCGCCTTGGCCAGCGCGCGCTGTACGGCCTCGACCGGGCCGAGGCCGAAGTACTGCGGTGCGATGCCGGTGACGGCGGAGGCACCGATCCGGGCCAGGGGCTCGCGTCCGGTGGCCGCAAGGCCCTCGTCGTCGACGAGGAGGAGGGCCGCGGCGCCGTCGTTGAGCGGGGAGGAGTTGCCCGCGGTGACCGTGCCGGTGTCCTTGGGCCGGAAGGCGGGCTTCAGCTTGGCCAGCGACTCCATCGAGGTGGTGTCGCGGATGGTTTCGTCGCGGAGCAGTTCGGTGTCCGGGTAGGGCAGCACCTCGCCCTCGTACGCGCCGTCCTTCCACGCCCGCGCCGCCTTCTCGTGGCTGGCGAGCGCGAACGCGTCCTGTGCCTCGCGGGTGATGCCGTGCTTGTCGGCGATCAGCTCGGCGCCCTCGCCGAGGGCGACGGTCCACTCGGGCGGCATGTCGGGGTTGGTCATGCGCCAGCCGAGGGTGGTGGAGTACATCTGCTGATGCCCGGCCGGAAAGGCGCGCTCCGGCTTTTGCAGCACCCAGGGGGCGCGCGACATGGACTCCACGCCGCCCGCGAGCGCGATGTGCGCGTCGCCGACGGCGATGGCGCGGGCCGCCTGGAGCACGGCCTCAAGACCAGAGGCGCACAGCCGGTTGACGGTCGCGCCGGGCACGGTGACCGGCAGCCCGGCGAGCAGGACGGCCATGCGGGCGACGTCGCGGTTGTCCTCGCCCGCGCCGTTGGCGTTGCCGAGGTAGACGTCGTCGATACGGGCCGGGTCGAGCGCGGGCGTACGGGCGAGGAGGCCGCGGACGACATGGGCGGCGAGGTCGTCGGGGCGCACGCCCGCGAGCGCGCCGCCGTATTTGCCGATGGGCGTGCGGACGGCGTCCACGATGTAGACGTCACGCAAGGAGGTCATTCATTGTCCTTCCCGGCGGCCTTGAGCGCACGCAGTGCGGCCAGCTCCTGGGGGGTGGGCGGCTCGGTGGTGCCCACAGTGTCGGCGACGGTCAGCTCCCAGCCGGTGGCCTCCCGCACCCGCTCCACGGTGACGCCCGGGTGCAGCTCGGTCAGTGCCAGTTCGGCGGTGGCCGGGTCGGGGCGCAGGATGCCGAGGTCGGTGATGACGGCGACGGGGCCCGCGCCGGGCATCCCGAGCTTCGTGCGGTCGCCGGGGCCGCTGCCGTGGCCCATGGTGGTCACGAAGTCGAGTCGCCGCACGAAGTTGCGGGGGGAGTGGCGCAGCACCATCAGCACCCGGCCGCAGTTGGAGGCGATCTCGGGGGCGCCGCCCGCGCCGGGCAGCCGGCCCTCGGGCTTGTCCGGGCCGCGGTCCACGACGGTGGTGTTGATGTTGGCGTAGCGGTCGACCTGGGCGGCGCCGAGGAAGCCGACGTCGATCCGGCCGCCCTGGAGCCAGTAGTTGAACATCTCCGGCACCGGGACGACGGAGTCGGCGGTTTCCGCGAGTTCGCCGTCGCCGATGGACAGCGGGAGGCGGGTCGGCTTGGAGCCGATGGTGCCGGACTCGTAGATGAGGACCAGCCCGGGGTTGACGGTGGCGCGGGCGAGGTTGGCGGCGGTGCTGGGGAGGCCGATGCCGACGAAGCAGGTCTTGGCGCCGGCGAGGGCGCGGGCGGCGTTGACCTCCATCAGCTCGTCGCGGGTGAAGTCCTCGGTGGGGGTTTCGGTCATCGGGCGCCAGCCTTTTCGGTACGCACGTTCTCCTCGATCCACTGCGTGAACGTCTCGCGGTCCCGGGCGATCGGGTCCCATGCCTGGTAGAAGGCGTTGTCGCGCACCGAGTACCCGGTGGCGTACGAGGGGTGCGCGCCGCCGGGGACGACCGAGACGGCGTCGATCACCCAGGTCGGCAGGACGATCCCGCCCGGCCGCGGCTCCAGCTCCTCGACGATCTCCTCGACCGTGACCAGCACCCGCGTCGCGGCGAGCGCGGCCTCCTTCTGCACCCCGGTCAGGCCCCACAGCTGGACGTTGCCCGCGCGGTCGGCCTGCTGGGCGTGGATCACGGTGACGTCCGGGTTGAGCGCGGCGACGGCGGCCAGTTCCTCCCCGGTGAAGGGGCAGGTGACGGTGGAGATGGTGTCCGTACGGGCCGGGATGTCGCTGCCGCGGTAGCCGCGCAGCACGGCGAACGGCAGCTTGGACGCCCCCGCCACATAGCGGTTGGCCATGCCCGCGTGACTGTGCTCGTCCAGCTCCAGGGGCCGGGGCCAGCCGTTCTCGACGGCGTCGCGGAAGCGGTGCAGTGAGCCGACGCCGGGGTTTCCGCCCCAGGAGAAGACCAGCTTGCGGACGAGTCCGGCGCCGATGAGCTGGTCGTAGACGACGTCGGGGGTCATGCGGACGAGGGTGAGGTCGGTGATGCCCTGGCGGATGACCTCGTGCGCGGCGGCGTACGGGATCAGGTGGGTGAAACCCTCCATCGCCACGGTGTCCCCGTCGTGGACGAGGTCCGCCACGGCGTCGTGCAGGCTTCGGATGTCGGCCATCGTCACTCCGCGGTGATCGCACACGTCATACACCGTTTCGGGAATGCTCAGTGTGCTGACTATTTTCTTGCCGTTTCCGAACGTTCCCATCGCTCGGTGCGCTCGTCAAGGGAGTCTAGGGCGAATGTCCGCCGCTCGACACTGGTGCTTCCACAGGGCAGAATCGTTCAGTACACGAACCAAACGCTCCGGAACAGGGGAGGCCAGGGCATGGGTGCGGTCGATCTCACCACTCACCCCGGGCATCTGGCCCGCCGCCTCCAGCAGGCGCACTCGCTGCTGTGGGGCGCGATGGTCTCCGAGGAGACGACCTCGCCGCAGTTCGCGGTGCTCAACACGCTGATCGAGAAGCCGGACATCGACCAGCGCACCCTGAGCGAACACGTCCACCTGGACCGCTCCACGATCGCCGACGTGGTCGCCCGGCTCGGCCGGCGCGGGCTCCTGGAGCGGGTCCGAGACCCGCGCGACGGGCGCCGCAACGTCCTCAAGCTGACGGATGAGGGCGTGCGGCTGCACCGGAAGCTGGTGACGCGGACGGCGCGGATGAACCGGGTGTTCCTGGCGCCGCTGGACGAGGGCGAGCGGGAGCTGCTGCTGCGGCTGATCGGGCGGGTGGCGGACGCGGCGGAGGAGCTGCGGTCGTAGTCTCCGCGGGTAGCCGTACGCCGCGCCGGGGTATAGCCCCTGGTCACCCCTCCGTCGGAAGCGCGCCCAGGCCGCCCGCCACCGTACGGGCCGCGCCGGACAGCGAGGCCACGAACCTCGGCAGCCGCTCCGGCGTGAAGCGCGCCGACGGGCCGCCGAACGAGAGGGCCGCGACCACCTCGCCGCCCCGCCCGCGGACGGGCACGGCCACTGAGGACAGGCCCTCCTCGTGCTCGCCGTGGCTCACCGCGTACCCCTGGCGGGCCGTTTCCGCCGCCCAGCGGCGCAGCGTCCCGGCGTGGCCCGGGCCGTTCGGGGAGCGGCCGGCGATCCGGTCCAGGAGGGCATCGTCGGCGCCGAGGAGCAGGACCTTGGAGGGGCCGCCCGCCCACAGCGGCAGCTCGTCGCCGACCTGCACGATGTGGCGCAGCGCCTGTGGCCCCTCCTCCTGGGCGACGCAGACGCGGTGCACATCGCGCCGTACGTACAGGTGCACCGTCTCCCGGTGCTCGGCGGCCAGCTCGCGCAGGGCCCGCCGGGCGGGGGCGGGCAGGCGCCAGCCCTGGTCCGCCATGCGGACCCAGCGCAGGAAGGTGGGCCCGGCGGTGTAGCGGCCGTGTTCGTCGTGCCAGAGCAGCCCGTTGAGGCGCAGGGTCTGCAGGATGCGCAGGACGGTCGTCTTCGGCAGCCCGCTGGCCTCGACGATCTCGCGGATGGACAGGGCGGGCCGGTGCTCGCTGAAGAGGCCGAGGATGTCGATGGCCCGCTGGACCGTCCGCATGCCGCCGTTGCCGCCCCCGCCGCTGTCGCCGCCGCCGGACTCCGCGTCAGGCTCCGCGCCCTTGCCCATGCCGCCACTCCTCGTACCGGTCCGCCGGTCGGTCCGCCGACGGCCCCAGTATGGGCCCAGGTCCGCTGCGCGGACCAGCGGCCTCGGCGGAGGCCGGGACGTTCTGGCACGTCAGGGCGGTCCCCGGGGGCCGCGGGCCACGTTACGTCGCGGATACTCGCCCGCAACCTCTTGTCGATGCTCAGCATGCGTCCTATCGTCACCGTCATCCGGACCTCAGGGTCCATCCAGCGGACCAACGTCAGGAGTCACGGTGAAAGCAGCCGTTCTCACCGCACCCCGCCGCCTCCGGATCGCCGATGACTGGCCGGAACCCGTATGCGGCCCCCACGATGTCCTCGTCCAGGTCGACGGCCTGGGGATCTGCGGTTCCGACCTGGCCGTCTTCGACGGCACTCGCCAGATCCCCACCTTCCCCTGGGTGGTCGGCCACGAAGGCTTCGGCCGGATCGTCGCCGTCGGCGCCCAGGCCACCGCGGCACCCGCCCCCGGGACACGCGTCGTCATCGAGCCCAACTACGCCTGTCTCCAGTGCCCCGACTGCGCCCGCGGGCTCACCTCCGCCTGCGCCAAGCGCACCATCGTCGGCATGAACGCACCCGGCCTCCTCGCCGAACGCGTCGCCGTCCCCGCCCCCTTCGTCCACCCCGTCCCGTCCTCCGCCCGCGCCGAGGACCTGGCGTGCGCCGAGCCGTACACCGTGGCCCGTACCGCCGTACGCCGCGGGGGCGTCACCGCCGACGACAAGACCCTGGTGGTCGGCGCGGGCGCCCAGGGGCTGCTGCTCTGCCAGGCGCTGCTGGCCATCGGCGTGCGCCCGGCCGTCGTCGAACCCCATCCGCTCCGGCTGGCGCGCGCCGTGGCGCTGGGTGCACGCGCGGCGGCCGACGGCGAGGGCGGGTTCGGGTACGTCTTCGAGTCGTCCGGTGTCGACGCCGCACTGCGCGCCGCGCTGGAGCGCACGGTGCCGGGCGCCACGTTCGTCCTGGTCGGGCTCGGGTCGGAGCCGCTGCCGCTCACCCTGAACCAGCTCGTCCGCGCCCAGCTCACCCTGCGCGGCTCGCTCATCTACGACCATCCCGGCGACTTCACCGCCGCGCTGGCCGACATCGCCTCGGACGCGGTACGGCCCGGCGCCTCCATCGAGGCGTGCTTCCCGCTGGCGAGCGCGCAGGAGGCGTTCGCCGGGGCCCGCGAGCGCGCCGGCAAGACCTGGATCTCGCTCACCCCCGCGGACTGAGCCCCGCCGCGCCGCCTTTCCCTCCCCCATGCTCCCGTCCCCCCTCCCCGCGCCTCTCCCCGGAGACGAAGGAGTCTCACCATGAGCACCACCGGCACGCCTTCCACCGGCAGGCCCGCCCCCGCCGCGCCCCCGCCCCTCGTTCCCGACTCCGCCCGCCCGGCCGTCAGCCGGGCCCGCTACGGGCTGCTCACCTCGCTCTTCATCATCACCGCGATCAACTACCTGGACCGTACGAACCTTTCGGTCGCCCTCCCGCACATCAAGGACGACCTCCACCTCACCGCCACCCAGCAGGGCATCCTGCTCTCCTCCTTCGGCTGGGCCTATCTGCTGCTCCAGATCCCCACCGGCCGGCTCATCGACAAAGTCGGCGCCAAGCTGGCCTTCGGATACGCCCTGATCGGCTGGTCGCTCGCGACCGCCGCCGTGGTCCTCTCGCGCGGCTTCGGCTCGCTCGTCGGGATACGGGTCGCGCTCGGCGCCTTCGAGGCACCGGCGTTCCCGTCCAACAACCGCCTGGTGGTCAACTGGTTCCCGGGCAACGAGCGCGGCCGGGCCACCGCCACGTACACCTCCGGCGAGTACATCGGGCTCGCGATCGCCGCGCCCGTACTGTCGCTGCTCACCGTGCACTTCGGCTGGCGCTCGGTGTTCCTGGTCACCGGGGCGATCGGGCTGCTCTTCTCCGTCGTCTGGTTCCGCCGGGTCTACGACCGCCCCGAGCAGAGCCCGAAGGTGAGCACCCGGGAACTGGCCCACATCCAGCAGGCCGACGAGCGGGAGCCGGCGGACGCGGCGGAGAAGGCCGCCGAGGCGGAACTCTCGCATCTGCGGGCCGATCTGCGGGTGCTGTTCACCAACAAGCGGCTGTGGGGCATGTACATCGGCCAGTTCGCCAGCGCCTCCGTCCTCTTCTTCTTCCTCACCTGGTTCCCCAGCTATCTGGTGGAGGAGAAGGGGATGAGCATCATCAAGGCCGGGTTCTGGGCCTCCGCGCCCTATCTCGCGGCGCTGGTCGGCACGCTGGCGGGCGGCGCCTGGTCGGACCGGATGCTGAACAACGGCCGGTCCCGTACGGTCGCCCGCAAGCTTCCGGTGATGATCGGCTTCGTACTCGCCTCGATCATCGTCTGTGCGAACTTCACCGACTCCGCCCCCCTCGTGATCACCTTCATGTCGATCGCGTTCTTCGCCCAGGGGCTGATGCAGAACAGCTGGGCGCTGTTCGCGGACGCCGTGCCCCGGCGGCTCACCGGCACCGGCGGCGGGGTCTTCAACTTCATGGCCAACGCCGGCGGCGTGCTCACCCCGCTCGTCATCGGCTTCATCGTCGACGCGACCGGCTCCTTCGCCTGGGCGCTCGGCTACATCGGCATCGTCGTCGCCGTCGGGCTGGTGGCGTATGCGCTGCTCATCGACAAGGTGGAGCGCATCGAGGCGTAACCCTCGACGACTCTCGCCCGCCTTCCGGCAGGTCCACTGTGCGGACCAATTGACCCATTCACCGGTCCACGGCGTTACGATGGCCAGGTGACCGTGACTTCAGAACCCCCCACCCCCGGCGACTGGTGGGTGACCGCGGACCAGTCGCTCGGCCTCGTCGGCCACCACACCGACGCCGCCCACACCGCCCCCGATCTGCTCGCCACCCTGAGCCGGATCGGGGAGGCCCGCCGGGCCACCGATTCCGCGCTCGGCGCCGCCGTCCACGCGCTGCTCGCCTCGGGCCGCACCTGGGACGAGATCGCCGACGCGCTCGGCCACCCGGACGCCGCGTCCGCCCGGCAGGCCACCGCCACCGCCCTCGACGGCGCCCGCCGCGCGCTGGACCGGCGCATCGGCCACTCCCGCACCATCTGACCGGAGCGGCGAGTGGTCGCCGATCGGCAAGTTGGTCCGCTTCATGCGCGATGGACGCCACCTCGTCCTGGACTCCGGCCGCGCCAACCTCGCGATGGTCCGCCACCAGCTGAGAAGGATCGAGGCCGAACTGGAGGTCTGAGACCGTCACCGGACCGCGGTACGGTCAACCGCCGAGGGCCCCGATCACCACCGTCGCCTCCCGCTCCTCGCACACCGCCACCCGCGGAACGAGCCCGTCAGCGGCGACGATGTCGAGCGCGCGGGACGCCTGCCCTTCGCTCGTCTCGAACAGCAGGCTGCCGCCCGGCGCCAGCCACCCCGGCGCCCCGGCGGTCACCCGGCGCAGCACGTCGAGGCCGTCCGCGCCACCGTCCAGTGCCACCCGCGCCTCATGGACGCGCGCCTCCGGCGGCAGCAGCCCGACCTCCCCGGTGGGTACGTACGGCACGTTGGCCAGCAGCACATCGACCCGGCCGCGCAGCGCGGCGGGCAGCGGCTCGTACAGATCGCCCTCGTACACCGTGCCGCCCCCGGGCTCCACGTTGCGGCGGGCGCAGCGCACCGCGGCCGGGTCGATGTCGGCCGCGTACCACTCGGCCCGGCCGCCCAGCGCCGCCACCAGCGCGGCCCCCAACGCGCCCGACCCGCAGCACAGGTCGACCACCACCGCCCCGGGCCGCGCCAGCGCGGCCGCCCGCTCGACCAGGAACTCGGTGCGCCGCCGCGGTACGAAGACCCCGGCGTCCACGGATATCCGCAGCCCCCGGAACTCCGCCCAGCCCAGCACGTGCTCCAGCGGAAGCCCGGCCGCGCGCCGGTCGACCATGGCGCCGGTCTCGGCGGCGGTACGAGCGGTGTCGAGGATCAGTCGCGCCTCGTCCTCGGCGAACACACACCCGGCGGCGCGGAGCCGGGTGACGACGGCGGAAAAGCCGACGAGTGAGGACGACGACGAAGGTGAAGGTGAAGCCGACATGGAAGCCTGGAAGCCTTTCGGAATCCCCGAGGACGCTCCCGACGGTCGGCTATCCCGCGTATGCGCGACCCTGAGGCGAGAGCACCCAGCCTGAACTGGCGTTGATGGGTCTCACCTCCTTGGTGCGTACGGGTGACGGCCACATTACCCGATGCGCCTGCGGGTCAGGCCAGGGCCGGGTACCGGACGCCCGTGAGATGTTCCGAGGCCGTCCACAGCTGGCGGGCCGCCTTGTCGCTGAGGGTCCACTTGGCGCGGGCCGCGCGGGTGGGGGCGCCGGGCAGGAGGCCCTGGAGGGGTGGGCCGAAGTAGTCGTCCTGCCGGACGCCGGGGGCGGTGGCCGCGTAGAGGGTGGGGAGGGCGCCGCGCTCCGGAGGCTGGGCGAAGAAGCGGTTGCCGATGTCCATGAACCGCTCCTTCGCCCGGTGGCCCTCCATCTTCGCCGCCGCCGTCTGGAGGTTGGTGGAGGCGTAGCCGGGGTGGGCGGCGGCCGCCACCAGCGGGACGTTCGCGGTGCGCAGGCGGTGGGCCAGTTCGTGGGTGAAGAGGAGATTGGCGCTCTTGGAACGGGCGTAGGCGGCCCAACGCCGGTAGTTGCGCTGCATGGAGAGGTCGGCCGGATCGACCGTGCCCAGCAGGTGCATGAAGCTGGACACGGTGACCACCCGGGCCCCCGCCCCGGCCGCCAGCAGCTTCGGCAGCAGCAGCCCGGTGAGCGCGAAGTGGCCGAGGTGGTTGACGCCGAACTGCATCTCGAAGCCGTCGGCGGTCCTGCGGTACGGGAGGGCCATCACGCCCGCGTTGTTGATGAGCAGATCGAGCCGGTCGCCCGGGTACTCGGCCGCGAAGGCCCGTACGGACCTCAGATCCGCCAGGTCCAGCGACGCGAGGCGTAGGTCCGCGCCGGGCACCTCGGTGCGGATGCGCTCCTCGGCGTCCTTGCCGCGCCCCGCGTCCCGGCACGCCAGCACCACGTGGGCGCCGCGGCGGGCCAGTTCACGGGCGGTGGCCAGGCCGAGGCCGCTGTTGGCGCCGGTCACCACGGCGGTGCGGCCGGTCTGGTCGGGGATGTCGCTCGCGTTCCAGCCCTTCATCGCGCGCTCCTTCGCGGTCTGAGGCGCACTGCGCTACGCGCCGGTAGCCCTCGCTCGGAGCGACAGCCTAAGCGCGCGGCCGCGAAGGTGCGACACCACGTGCGGGGCCTCAGATTCCCGGGTCCAGCAGACGTGACGCGCCCTCCACCGCCAGCGTCCGGTGCCGCCCCTCGCCGAACAGCTCACCGATCACCATGCCCGGGAACTCGATCGGTTCCGTACGGCCCTCCAGCGCCACCCGCACCCGCCACCGCTCCCCGCGATGCTCCGCCAGCACATCCGCCCACCGACGCGACGGCACCTCCACCCCGCACAGCGTCGGGCCGCCCTCGCGCCCGTACTCCCTGAACGCCTGGACGAAGGGAAGCTCCCACAGGAGCCACGCCAGATGCGCCCACGCCGGGGAGGATGCCGTGGGCGCCCCACCGGCCGTGGCGACGACGCCCCGCGCGTCCGGTTCGGGTGCCTGGCGGAAGGCGGCACGGGCCACTGGGGGCCCGGGGCGCTCCGCCGCATCGAGCGGACCGGGGGTCACGGTGGACGACGGGCTCACCGTGGGGGCCGAGGGCCTGATCAACCGCTGGGGGGACCGGGACAACACCCGGCTGTTCTTCCGCCCCGCGCTCTACGGGGACGACGAGCGCTCCAAGCGGCTGTCGGCGGCGTCCGCGCCCGGGGTCGGCCGCCGCGAGCTGGAGACCGTGGAGTGGCTGCGCGGCCCGGTCTGCGCCCGCATCGTCGACCGGATCGCCTCCGCGGCGCTGCCCGCCGGGCGGTACGAGACGGACCCGGCGGCCTCGGCCCCCGGTGTGGTGGCGTCGGTGGCCGGGAAGCTGGGCCTCGATGAGGACCCGGCGGTCCTCTATCTCCAGCTCCTGGTCCTGCCCCGGCCGACCGACCGCGGCATCCGCACCTGGAACGGCTGGACGGCCGCCCGGCACCAGGAGGCCGCCGCCGCGCTCGTCGCCCGCGGGCTGGTGGTCGAGGACAAGCGGGACCGGGCCGGACGCCAGGTCTTCCTGCCCGGCGGCTGGGCGCCCGCGCCGAAGAAGTTCTACCAGCCGATCGAGGTGTGGAAGGCGGATCTCCTCGGTCTGCGGCTGCGCTACGGCGGACGTGTGGAGGACATGCTTCCGCTGCCCACCCGCACCCTGCCCGAGCTGTTCGCGGAAGGCTGGGCGCGCGTGGAGGCGGGGGAGGGCCCGCGCTGAAACCCTTCTCCGCCTCCACAGGGGCCCTACTTCACGCGCGCCTCGCACACCAGCCGCCGCCGGTGGTCCACCCGGCGCTCGGGGCCGGTCAGCGTCAGCGGGACGGTGTGGCGTACGTCGGCCTCGGCGCTGGAGGACGCCAACCGCAGCTCCAGCGCGCCCGGTTCCACGATCCGGGTGCCGTCCTGGTCCACCGGGTACGCGGCGAGGTCGGCGTGGAAGGTGAAGTGCACTTCGGCCGACTGGCCCGGTTCCAGCGGGACCCGGGTGTAGCTGACCAGCCGCGCCACGGGGCGGGCGGTGCGGGCCACCGGGTCGTGCAGATACAGCTGCACGACCTCGGTCCCGGCCCGGTCGCCGGTGTTGCGCACGGTCAGCCGTACCGTCGTCTCGCCGTCCGTCGCCACTTCGGCGGCGTCGGCCACCGGGTGCTCCCAGACGAACGTGGTGTACGTCAGCCCGTGGCCGAAGGCGAACAGCGGGGTCGGGTCGACGGTGCTCGCCCCGCTGAGGTGACCGAGTGGCGGTTGCAGATACGTCCAGGGCTGGCCGCCGGGCGCGTACGGCACGCTCACCGGCAGCCGCCCGGACGGGCTGACCCGCCCGCCCAGCACCCCGGCCACCGCCGGGCCGCCCTCCTCGCCGGGGAAGAACGCCTGCACGGCGCCGGCCAGCAGCCCCGACCAGCGGCCGAGGGCGTACGGGCGGCCGGTGAGCAGCACCAGCACCACGGGCGTACCGGTGGCCAGCAGGGTGTCGAGCAACGCGCCCTGTTCGCCGGGGAGTTCGAGGTCGGCGGCGTCGCATCCCTCGCCCGAGGTGCCGCGGCCGAAGAGCCCGGAGCGGTCGCCGAGCACGGCCACGCACACCTCGGCGTCGGCCGCCATCCGGGCGGCCTGCGCCAGCCGGCTCTCGGCGGTGAGCGCCGCCGCCCCCGCCGAACCGGACCCGGCCGGGGCGGCGGGCGCCGGGCCGGGCGCGGCGCATCCCTCGGCGTGGCTGATCCGGGCGTCGGGCAGCTCGGCGCGCAGCGCGGCGAGCAGCGTCGGCACCTCGACACCCATGGGCATATCGGGGTGTTCGATGCCGACGTGGCGGGGGAAGGTGTAGCAGCCGAGCATGGCGGCGGGGTCGTCGGCGAGCGGTCCGACGACGGCGATGCGGGCGGCGGGCGCCAGCGGCAGCACGTCCCCGTCGTTGGCGAGCAGCACCACGGACTCCTCGGCCAGCTGCCGCGCGACGGCCCGCATCGCGGGCGGATCGAGGTCGACCGGTGGCGTCGTGAGCGCCGTCGGCTCCGGCGACCAGTCCGGGTCCAGCAGCCCCAGTTCACACTTCTGGGTGAGCACCCGGCGAACGGCCCGGTCGACCAGCCGCTCCGGCACCTCCCCGGCCCGTACGGCGTCCCGCAGCGGGGTGCCGTAGCAGCGCACGGCCGGGAGTTCGACGTCCACGCCCGCCGCGAGGGCGAGGGCGGCGGCGCGCCCGGGGGAGTCGGCGACACGGTGGGCCAGCTCCAGGAAGGAGACGCCGAAGTAGTCGGCGACGACGGTGCCGGTGAAGCCCCAGCGCTCCCGCAGCAGTTCGGTCAGCAGCCAGGGATTGGCGGCGGAGGGGACGCCGTCGACGTCGTTGTAGGAGTGCATCACCGAGCGGGCGCCGCCGTCCCGCAGCGCCATCTCGAACGGCGGCAGGATCACCTCCGCCAGCTCGCGCGGGCCGATCGAGGCCGGCGCGTGGTTACGGGCGCCCCGCGAGGCCGAGTAGCCCGCGAAGTGCTTGAGCGTGGCGACGATCCCGGCGGATTCGAGGCCCCGGACGTACGCGGTGCCGACGGTCGCGACCAGGTACGGGTCCTCGCCGATCGACTCCTCCGTACGCCCCCAGCGCGCGTCCCGCACCACGTCCAGCACGGGCGAGAGCCCCTGGTGGATGCCGACCGACCGCATCGAGCCGCCGATCTGCCCGGCGGCGCGCTCCACCAGCGGCGGGTCGAAGGAGGCGCCCCAGGCGAGCGGGGTGGGGAAGACGGTGGCGCGCCAGGCGGTGAAGCCGGTCAGACACTCCTCGTGGACGAGCGCCGGGATCCCGAAGCGGTTCGCCGCGGTGATGCGGGCCTGGGTGCGGGCGAGCGTGGCGGCGCCCTCGGCGGGGTCGACGGGGGCGGTACCGAAGGGGCGGGTCAGCTGGCCGAGGCCGTGGGGGAGGAGACCGTCGAGGTCCACGGCCTCCGCCACCTCGTGCTGGAGCGGGGCGACGTCCTCGCCCTCCTCGGTCTCCGAGCCCGGCCACACGCTGTACAGCTGGGCGAGCTTCTCCTCCAGCGTCATGAGGGCGAGCAGTTCGTCCGCGCGGGCCTCGGCGGGGAGAGAGGTGTCCTGCCAGGAGTGAGGCATGAAGCTCCTTGTGGTGGGCGGTGCACGGGCATGGGCGGCTTACTTGCCGCCCATGCCCATCAGACCGTTGATCAGCTGGCGCCGCGCGAAGAGATACACGAGGAAGATCGGGACGATGGACAGCACGACCGCCGTGAGCAGCGCCGGGGTGTCCACCCGGAACTCGCCGACGTAGTCGTACAGGCCCAGTGTGAGCAGCCGGTTGCTCTTGGACTGGGTGAGGATCAGCGGGAAGAGGAACCCGTTCCAGGCGTGCAGCGCGGACATCACCCCGACCGTGGAGATCCCGGACCGGGACAGCGGTACGACGAGCTGGAGCAGCACCCGGGTCGGGCTCGCGCCGTCCAGCGCCATCGACTCGTACATCTCCTCGTCGATGTCGCGCATCGTGCCGACCAGGATGAGCACGCTGACGGGGAGGGAGAACGCGGCCGTCGGCAGGATGACCGCCAGCAGGGTGTCGTACAGATGCAGCTTGGTGATGACCAGATAGATCGGGATGATCACCGCTTGGGAGGGGATCGCGAGCCCGAGCAGGAAGATCTGGAAGATCCGGCGAGAGGTGCGGCTGCGGGTGCGGACGATGCTGTAGCCGACGGTCACCGACAGCACGATCACGAGCGCCGCGCAGACGACCGTGACCAGCGCGGTGTTGAGGAGGTAGTGCAGGAAGCCGGAGTCCAGCACCCGGCGGTAGTTGGCGAGGGTGGGGTGGTCGGGCAGGGCCAGCGGGCCGTCGTCGATGTAGCCGTTACGGGTCTGGAAGGTGGCCGCGACCAGCACGTACAGCGGCAGCCCGACGATGGCCAGCCAGATGAGCGAGCCGAGCCCGGCCGGATAGTTGCGGCGGGACGGGCCCCGGCGGCGCCGGCGGGGGCGTGACGCCACCGGGGTCCTTTTCGGCGTATGGACGCCGTCTCGGGGGCGGCCGTTCAGCACGTCGGTCACATTCCCTCCCGGCTGCTGCGCATCGCGGTGAAGCCGGTGATCCGTACGAGCAGCAGGGAGACGGTGGTGGCGACGACCACCAGGATGGTCGCGACGGCGCTCGCGTAGCCGAGGTCGAACGCCTGGAAGCCGTTCTTGTACATCAGGTACGGCATGATCGTGGTGTCGGTGCCGGGGCCGCCCTTGGTGAGGATCAGCACGGTGTCGAAGAAGGTCAGCGCGCCCACCACCATGATCACCGACGAGGTGACGATGGTGTTCCGCAGCTGCGGGAGGGTGATCGAGAAGAACTGGCGTACGGTGCCGGCGCCGTCGATCGCCGCCGCGTCGTAGAGCGAGCGCGGGACGGCCCGGGCTCCGCCCTGGTAGATCAGCGTGTGCAGCGGGATGAACTGCCACGCGGTGACGAAGAGGACCGCCCCGAACGCGCCCGTGGAGCTGCCCAGCAGGTCGCCGTCCGCGAACCCGAGGGCCGGGCCGATGTCGGCGATCAGGCCGAAGTTCGGGTCCAGCAGCGACTTCCAGACCAGCGCGAGCGCGACGGACGACCCCAGCAGCGGCAGGAAGAAGATCGCCGACAGCACGGCCCGGTTGCGCTGCCGCCCGGCCGCCCAGACCCCGAGCAGCAGCGCCAGCGGGGTCTGGACCAGCCAGGTCAGTACGGTGAGGACGAGGCTCAGCCGGATGGCCTGGTGGGTGTCGGGGTCGTCCCACAGCCGGGTCCAGTTGCTGAGGCCGGTCCACTGCGGGGTGCCGATGCCGTCCCAGTCGGTGAAGGCCAGCGCGCCGACGAGGATCATGGGGGCGACGGCGAAGAACACGAAGAACAGGGCGCCGGGGAGGGCCCAGGCGGCGCTCGGCCGCCCGACGCGTCTTGGTGTTGTGGCGTGGGCCATCACATGCCCTTCATGGCGTCGACGAACGCCGTCGGGCTGAGCTGGCCGTTGAACAGTTTCTGGACGTTGGTGTGCAGCGGCGGCGTGTACTTGGCGGGCAGCGCCTGGTCCCAGGAGAGCGTGAAGTCCGGGGCGTCACGCACCATGTCGTACTGGAACTTCGCGAACGTCGGGTTCTCGTGCCCGTTCAGCAGCGAGGACGCGTCGGAGGTGGTGGGGACGTCGCCGTTGGCGATCAGCGCCTTCGCGTAGTCCCGTTTGGCCGCGAACTTCACGAAGTCGATCGCCGCCTGCTGCTTCTTGCCCTTCAGCTTTCCGCTGATCGACCAGTAGTTGGTCGGGTTGCCGACCACGTTCTTGGGGTCGCCGGTGCCGCCGGGGACGGCCGGGAAGGTGGTCCAGCCGAGGCCCGACTTGGCGAACGCGGGCTGATTGGTCTTCTGGTTGGCGTACTCCCAGCTGCCCATCAGATGCATCGCGGCCTTGCCCTTGGCGAAGTACGTGGACGCGCCGTCGGCGGTGTAGTTGACCGACTTGTAGTTCTTGCCGAACGCACCGCGGTCCACCAGGTCCTTGATGGTCCGCGCCGCCTTCAGGACCGCCGGGTCGCCCCAGGCGTCCTTGCCCTCGCTCTGGATCTTCTTGAAGACCCCGGCGCCGCCGTAGCGGTCCACCAGGTACTCCACCCACATCAGCTCGGTCCACGGGTCCGTACCGGCCACGACGAACGGGGTGACGCCCTTGGCCTTGAAGGTGCCGATGAGCTTGATGATGTCGTTCCACGACGTGGGTGGCTGGGCGCCGGCCTGCTTGAAAACGTTCTTGTTGTAGAAGAGGATCACCGGCTGCATTCCGCGCATCGGGATGCCGTAGTGCTTTCCGTCGATGCCGCCCGCGTCGAGGATCGAGGGGATGAACCCCTTCCGCAGCGACGGGTCCTTCTTCATCGCGGGCCCGAGGTCGAGCAGCATGTCCTTCTTGACGAACTCGCTGATGCTGCCGCCGCCCCAGTTGAAGAACACGTCGGGGGCGTTGGGCGTGCCCATGGAGGTGCGCAGCTTGTCCGAGTAGCCGTCGCCCGGCACCTGGGTGAGCTTGACCTTGATCTTCGAGGTCTTGTTGAACCGGTCGACGACCTGGCGCTGCACCTTGGTCGAGGGGTCCTGGTAGACCCAGACGCTGATCTCCCCGTCGCCCGACCCTCCGGGCCCACTGCTTCCGCAGCCGCTGAGCGTTCCCCCCAGCACCAGCGCGGCTGCCGCCGCGAGGCCCGTCGCACGGAGGGATGACCTTGACCGAGGTATGCGCATCACGTGCCTTCCGGAAGTAGCCCGATAATTCTCGGAAGCGATTGCGTGGACCGTATGGGGGGCCTGATGCGGTGTCAATACCTCCGACCACGGCCGGTCTCTTTGCCCCACCTCGCCCCTTCCCGAACTGGGGCCCCGCCATGGGGGCCGCGCCCCCGAACTCCCGCGGCGGAGCCGCATATCCGGTGCTGCGGGAAGGGGCGGGGTGGGGAATCAGCCTGCGGCCGGGGGCGCGGTGCTGGCTCGGATCATCAGCTGGGTCGCCAGCTCCACGCGGGGCGAGTCGATCTCCTCGCCGCGGGCCTGCCGCAGCACAGTGCGGGCCGCCAGTTTGCCCATGTCGGCCAGCGGCTGACGCACCGTCGTCAGGGGCGGGGCCGACCAGCGGACCTCGGGGAGGTCGTCGAAGCCGACCACGCTCACATCCTCCGGCACCCGCAGCCCCCGCCTCCGCAGGGCCTCGATGGCGCCCAGCGCCATCTGGTCGCTGGAGGCGAAGACGGCGGTCGGCGGGGTGGGGGCGGCCATGAGCTGGTCGCAGCCGTGGAAACCGGACTCGTGGTAGAAGTCCCCCTGTGCGACGAGAGCTTGATCGAACGGAACACCCGCCGCCTCCAGGGCCGCCCGGTGTCCGTCCAGCCGCGCCCGGCTGCACAGCAGCCGGGGCGGGCCCGCGATGAGGCCGATCCTGCGGTGACCGAGGCCCAGCAGGTGTTCGGTGGCGGCCATGCCGCCCGCCCAGTTGGTCGCGCCGATGGTCGGGGCGTCGAGGGCGGGGGAGCCCGCCGGGTCGACGACCACGATGGGGACGTTCAGCCGCCGCAACTCGGCGTGGACCACCGGCTCCAGGACGGACGTCACCAGGATCACCCCGTCCGAGGCGCGGGCGCGCAGGTTCTTCATCCACTGCCGGGCCGAGCCCGCCCGCCCGTGGATGGCGGAGACGACCGTACCGACCCCGTCCCGGTGCGCGACCTCCTCCACACCGCGGATGATCTCCACGGCCCAGGGGCTGTCGAGGTCGTTGAAGACCAGGTCCACGAGGGCGGCGCGGTCGCCGGGGGCGGTCTGGCGGCGGCGGTAGCCGTGGAGGCGTAGCAGGTCCTCGACCCGGGCCCGGGTCTCGGGGGAGACGTCCGACCGTCCGTTGACGACCCGCGAGACCGTGGGCACGGACACCCCCGCCTCCTGGGCGATGGCGGTGATCGTCACCTTCGGCTTGGTGCCGCCGTCGGGGCCCGCGCTCTCCGTAGCCATTTCCGCCTCCTCCGTTGACGGGCGTCACGCCCGCCTCTAACTTTCCGGTCGCACCCTCGGAACCTTGCAGAAGTCTTCCGGAAAACCGGATCAGACGTGAAGAGAAGAGAGAGGGACACTCCCATGAAGCTCCAGCGCCAGCTCCTGAGCTTACGCAGAGCCTGCGGCGCCGCAGCGTTGGCTTCCGCGACGCTCGCCTTCGGCCTCGCGGCCCCGACCCAGGCGGCCCACGCCGCCAACCCCACGCTGCGCGAAGTGGCGAACCGCACCGGTCGCTTCGTCGGCACCGCCGTCAACGACGGCCGGCTCGGCGACGGCACCTACGCGAACATCGCCAAGAGCGAGTTCTCCAGCGTCACCGCCGAGAACGCCATGAAGTGGGGCTCGGTCGAGCCGAACCGCGGCCAGTTCAACTGGGCCCCCGCCGACCGCCTCGTCTCGTTCGCGCAGGCCAACAGCCAGAAGGTGTACGGCCACACCCTGGTCTGGCACAGCCAGATGCCAGGCTGGCTGGAGAACGGCTCGTTCTCCAACACCGAGCTGCGCACCCTCATGACCAACCACGTCACCACCCAGGTCGCCCGCTACAAGGGCAAGGTCCAGCGCTGGGACGTGGTCAACGAGGCGTTCAACGAGAACGGCACCCTCCGCGGGTCCAAGTTCTACAACCAGCTCGGCCAGTCGTACATCGCCGACGCCTTCCGGGCCGCCCGCGCCGCCGACCCGAGCGCCAAGCTGTTCATCAACGACTACAACACCGAGGGCACGAACGCCAAGAGCGACGGCCTCTACAACCTGGTCAAGTCGCTGAAGTCGCAGGGCGTGCCCATCGACGGCGTCGGCTTCCAGAGCCATCTCATCGTGGGCCAGGTCCCGTCGACGATGAAGGCCAACCTCCAGCGCTTCGCCGACCTCGGCGTGGACGTCGTGCTCAGTGAGCTGGACATCCGGATGACCACCCCCGCGGACGCCACCAAGCTCCAGCAGCAGGCGAACGACTACAGGACGGTGGCCCGGAACTGTCTGGCGGTCGCCCGCTGCGTCGGCATCACGGTGTGGGGCTTCGGCGACCGGGACTCCTGGGTGCCGGGCACCTTCCCCGGCCAGGGGGCGGCCAACCTGTACGACACCAACTACCAGCCCAAGCCCGCCTACAACGCCTTCCGCGACGGACTCGCCGGATCCTAGGAAGGGACAGGGCCATGAGACTCCACCACAGCGGGAAGCCGCGCGGCATGCGCAGGGCCGCCCTGGGCCTGGCCGCCGCCGGCGCCCTCCTGATCGGCCTCGCCGCCCCGTCCGGCGCGGCGGACGCCGTCGGCCCCGTCCTGCGCGACCTCGCTCAGGCCAAGGGGAAGTACGTGGGCACCGCCGTCACCGCGTCCAAACTGAACGGCACCTACGGCGACATCGCGGGCTCCCAGTTCAACTCCATCACGCCCGGCAACGAGATGAAGTGGGAGTCCGTCGAGCCGAGTCGCGGGAGCTACAACTGGTCCGGCGCGGACGCGGTCGTCGACTTCGCCGAGGCGCACGACATGCGGGTACGCGGCCACACCCTGGTCTGGCACAGCCAGCTGCCGGGCTGGCTGACGGGCGGCTCCTGGACCGCCGACCAGCTGCGCACCCTCATGACCGACCACATCACCACCGAGGTCGGCCGCTACAAGGGAAAGATCACGCACTGGGACGTGGTCAACGAGCCGTTCAACGAGGACGGCACCTTCCGCCAGTCCCTCTGGTACACCAAGCTCGGCCAGTCGTACATCGCGGACGCGCTGCGCGCCGCCCGCGCCGCCGACCCGGACGCCAAGCTGTACCTCAACGACTACAACACCGACGGGACCGGCGCGAAGAGCGACGGGATGTACAACCTGGTCAAGTCGCTGAAGGCACAGGGAGTGCCGATCGACGGCGTCGGCTTCCAGGGCCATCTCATCCTCGGCCAGGTGCCGTCCACGATGCGGGCCAACCTCCAGCGCTTCGCCGACCTCGGCGTCGATGTGGCCGTCACCGAACTCGACATCCGGATGACGCTCCCGGCCACCGACGCCAAGCTGGCCCAGCAGAAGGCCGACTACCGGGCGGTCATCGACGCCTGCGTGGCCGTCTCCCGCTGCCAGGGCGTCACCGTCTGGGGCTTCACCGACTCCGACTCCTGGATCCCGGACGTCTTCGAGGGCCAGGGCGCCGCCACTCCGTACGACGAGGGCTACCGTCCGAAACCCGCCTACTACGGCATCGCCGAATCCCTCGGCTGGACCGGCGACGGCGGCGATCCGGGTCCCGGGCCCGCCACCGGCTGCACGGTCGGCTACGCCGTCACCAGCCAGTGGAACACCGGCTTCACCGCGAACGTCACCGTCAGGAACACCGGATCGAGCCCGGTCAACGGCTGGCAGGTGGCCTGGACCTATCCCTCCGGTCAGCGGGTGACCTCCGCCTGGAACGCCACCGTCACCCAGTCCGGCGCCCAGGTGACGGCCTCGAACGCCCCGTACAACGCCACGATCGGGGCCGGCGGCTCGGTGTCGTTCGGCTTCAACGGCACCTGGTCGGGCGCCAACGCCGCGCCCACCGCGTTCACCCTCAACGGAACTACGTGCGCGACGGGCTGAGCAGCTCGGCGGGCAGCTCCGTACGCGTGGCGTACGCCTGGACGGTGACCGTCTCATCGTCCAGGCACCGCCCCGTCTCCAGGTCGAAACGCTGCTTGAGCAGCGGCGAGGCCACGAACGGCCGGCCGTCCGCCGAGCCCAGCAGCCCGCGGGAGAGGACGTACGCGCCGGTGAACGGGTCGCGGTTGTCGATCGCGTACGGGCGGCCCGCCCGGTCCAGGAAGACCGCCACCTGTGTGCCGTCCGGCAGCAGGGCGGCCACTCCGCGGCCGGGGATGAGGTCGGTGAGGTCGCAGACCGCGAACCACCGCTGGTCGAGGAGGAGTTCCACGCGGAGGCCGATCCGCTCGGGCGCCATGGTCATCGGCTCGAGGTCCCTTCGAGAGTGCGTTCGGTACGGACGGGGATGGTGGGGCCGGACAGCAGCGTCAGGTCCGGCTTGACCTGGTCGCGCTCGGGGACGAAGGCGACCGTCGGGTCGGGCGCCTCGGGCGCGTTGACGAAGGAGACGAACCGCCCCAGCCGCTCCGGGTCGTTGATGGTCTCGGCCCATTCGTCGCGGTAGCCCGCCACGTGGTCGGCCATCAGCGCCTCCAGCTCGGCGCACAGCCCCAGCGAGTCGTGGACCACGACGTCCCGTACGTGGTCCAGACCGCCCTCGATCCGCTCCAGCCAGGCCGAGGTGCGCTCCAGCCGGTCCGCGGTGCGGATGTAGAACATCAGGAAGCGGTCGATGAGCCGGATCAGCTCCTCGTCGTTCAGGTCCTGGGCGAGCAGATCGGCGTGGCGCGGCTCGGCGCCGCCGTTGCCGCCGACGTACAGGTTCCAGCCGGCTGCCGTGGCGATGATGCCGAAGTCCTTGCCGCGCGCCTCGGCGCATTCGCGGGCGCAGCCGGAGACGGCCGACTTCAGCTTGTGCGGGGAGCGCAGGCCCCGGTAGCGCAGCTCCAGGTCGATGGCCATGCGCACCGAGTCCTGGACGCCGTAGCGGCACCAGGTCTGGCCCACGCAGGACTTCACGGTGCGCAGCGCCTTGCCGTACGCGTGCCCGGACTCGAACCCGGCGTCCACCAGCTTGGCCCAGATCACCGGGAGCTGGTCCACCCGGGCGCCGAACAGGTCGATCCGCTGGCCGCCGGTGATCTTCGTGTAGAGGCCGAAGTCCCGGGCGATCTCGCCGATCACGATCAGCTTCTCGGGGGTGATCTCACCGCCGGGGATGCGGGGCACGATCGAATACGACCCGTTGCGCTGGAGGTTGGCCAGGAAGTGGTCGTTGGTGTCCTGGAGGGCGGCCTGTTCGCCGTCCAGGACGTAGCCGCTGGCGCCCAGCGTCGGGGCGAGCGAGGCGATGATCGAGCCGACGGCCGGCTTGCACACCTCGCAGCCGTCGCCGCTGCGCGCCTCCTCGCGGCCGTGGCCCTCCAGCAGCTGCGCGTAGGTGGTGATGCGCAGGGTGCGGACGATCTCGTACAGCTCGGCGCGGGTGTACGCGAAGCAGCCGCACAGCCCCTTGTCGACGCTGATCCCGCTCGCCTCCAGCTCGTCGTTCACGAGCGTGGTGAGCGTCTTGACGCAGCTGCCGCAGCCGGTGCCCGCCTTGGTGCACTTCTTCACCTCGGGCACGGTGGCGCACTCGTGCTCGGTGACCGCCGAACGGATCGAGCCCTTGGTGACGTTATGGCAGCTGCAGATGACCGCCTCGTCGGGCAGCGCCGACGGCCCGAGCGCGGCGGGCGCGCCAAGGCCCGCGGGCAGCACCAGCTGCTCGGGCGCGACGGGCGGCACGGATCCGGTCAGCGGCCGCAGCATGCCGTACGAGTCGGCGTCGCCGACCAGCACGCCGCCGAGCAGTTCGCCGCCCGCGCCGATCACCAGCTTCTTGTAGACGCCCGCGCGGGAGTCGGAGTAGACGACGTCGAGACAGCCGTCGGCGGTGCCGTGGGCGTCGCCGAAGGACGCCACGTCCACGCCGAGCAGCTTGAGCTTGGTGGAGGTGTCGGCGCCGGTGAAGCCCTCGCCGCTGTCCGCGGCCAGCTCGGCGGCGACGGTCTGCGCCATCTCGTACCCGGGCGCGACCAGCCCGTACACCCGCCCGTCGGCGGTCAGCGCGCATTCGCCGATCGCGTACACCGCCGGATCGCTGGTGCGGCACCGCTCGTCGACCGCGATGCCGCCGCGCTCGCCGACGTCCAGGCCGCAGTCCCGGGCGAGCTGATCGCGGGGGCGCACCCCGGCGGAGAAGATCACCAGGTCGGTGTCGATGGACGAGCCGTCCGAGAGCGCCATGGCGGTCACCGCGCCATTGGAATCGGCGGTGATCTCCTTGCCGCCGACGCCCGTGTGCACGATCAGCCCCATGTCCTCGACGGTGCGGCGCAGCGCGGCGCCGCCGCCGTCGTCCACCTGGAGCGCCATCAGCCGCGCGTTGAACTCCACGATGTGCGTGGTCAGCCCGAGCCCCTTCAGCGCGCCCGCCGCCTCCAAGCCGAGCAGCCCGCCGCCGACCACGGTGCCGGTCGCCCGGTCCTTGGCGTACTCCTCGATCGCGAGCAGGTCCTCGACCGTGCGGTAGACGAAGCAGCCCTCGCTGTCCTTGCCGGGCACCGGCGGCACGAACGGGTACGAGCCGGTGGCCAGCACGAGCGTGTCGTACGTGACGGTGAGCCCGGAGCGCGCGGTGACCGTGCGCGCCTCCCGGTCGATGGTCTCGGCCGGGTCGCCCAGGTGCAGCTCGATGCCGTGCCGCTCCATGAAGCCGTCCTCGACCATGCACAGATCGTCCGGGGTCCGGCCGGAGAAGTACGACGTCAGCTGCACGCGGTCGTATGCGGGCCGGGGCTCCTCGCACAGCACCACGACCCGGGCGCGGGTGGTCACACCCCGGTCGGCCAGGGCCTCCAGGAAGCGCTGGCCGACCATGCCGTGCCCGACGAGCACGATCGTGGGGGCGGTCTCGGTCTTCGGTGCGCTCTTCGTCATGCCAGGAAGCGTGCGGGAGCGCTGTTTCCCGACCGCATCACCGTCGTTTCCCGGACGCAACGCTGCCCTCAGCGCGCCGTAACTGTCGCTGTGAGCCCCCTACCCGAGCGTGATGGGCAGCTTCTGCGGGCTGTTGCCGACGAAGCTGCGGTGCGGCACCAGCTGATCGTCCGGGACGGCCAGGTCCAGGCCGGGGAAGCGGGTGAAGAGCGCTTCCAGCGCGATCACGGCCTCCATCCGGGCCAGCGGGGCGCCCAGGCAGAAGTGCGCGCCGTGGCCGAAGGACAGATGGCGCGCCGCCCGGGTCACGACGAAGCGGTCCGCGTCCGGTCCGTACGCCCGCTCGTCGCGCCCGGCGGACGTGTACGAGACGAGCACGGGCGCGCCCCGGGGGATCACCGCGTCGCCGACGGGGAGGTCCCTGGTGGGGTAGCGGAACGGGAAGTAGCTCACCGGGCTGTCGTACCGCAGCGTCTCCTCGACCACATCGTCCCAGGTCGCGGCCCCGGAGCGGACCAGCTCCAGCTGGTCGCGGTGGTTGCACAGGGCCCGCACGGCGTTGGTGATCAGGTTGAGCGTGGTCTCGTGCCCGGCGATGATCGTCAGCATCAGGGTGCCGATCAGCTCCTCCTCGCTGAGCCGGTCCCCGTCCTCCGCTCGCGTCGCGATCAGCGCACTGGTCAGGTCGTCCCCGGGATCCTTCATCCGGGCCGCGGCCACCTGGCCGAGAATCGCCACCATCTCGCGGTTGGCCTCCGGGACCCGCTCGGGGGCGGTGGCGGTGGAGACGATCTCGTTGGACAGCTCGTGCAGCCGGTCCTGGTACGCCTCGTCGACGCCCAGGAGCCGGGAGATCACGCTCATCGGCAGCGGCAGCGCGAAGTGGCGGCGCAGGTCGGCCACCCCGCCGGTGTCCGCGGCGGCGGCCTCGGCCAGCCGGTCCAGCAGCGAGCCGGTCAGCTCGTGGACGACCGGGCGCAGCGCCTCCATCCGGCGCGGGGTGAACGCGCGGGTCACCAGCGACCGCAGCCGCTTGTGGTCGTCGCCGTCGGCGGTGGTCATGCCCCGCACGGTGGCGAAGGTCAGCATCGGCCAGCCGGCCGGGATCCCGCCGCTGTGCAGGGCGGCGAAGTGGCAGGCGTTCTTGGCCACGTCGGGGTGGGTGAGGAAGCCCTTCAGCTCCTCGTGCCGGGTGACGGCGTACGCCGCTACGTCACCGGGCAGCAGGACCGGGACCGCGGCCCCGCGTGCGCGTAACCGGGCGTTGACCGCGTGCTGGTCGTCGGGTTCCAGCCGATGTGCGTCGTGCGGTACGGGGCAGCGGCCGTCGGTCATCTGCGGTCTCCTGGAGGCGAGTCGGGCCGGTGGGATGGCGGCGAAGCCGGGGCGTCGGCGGCGAGCTGCGGCGCGGAGAACCGCACGGGCAGCCCGGCCAGCCCCTTGGACCAGGGCGAGGTGATCCACGGAAGCTGCTCCTCCGGCACCGCGATCTCCAGATCGGGCAGCCGGTGGCGGAGCGTGTCCACGGCGGTACGAGTGATCAGCCGGGCCGGATCCTGCGCCGGGCAGGTGTGCGGGCCCGCGCCGAACGCGAGGTGCGAGCGGTTGCCGACCACCGGCCGGCCGTCCTCCGGCAGCACCTCCGGATCGGCGTTCGCCCCGGCAAGACCGAGGATCAGCATGTCCCCCGTACGAATGTCCTGGCCGGCCAGGCGCAGATCGCGGGTGGCGTAGCGGCCGGGGAAGTTCTGGGTCGGCGGCTGGCGCCACAGGACCAGATCGAGCGCGTCGTCCACGGTGAGATGGCCGCGGGCCAGGGAGGAGCGGAACGCGGGATCGGTGAGCAGGATCTGCGTGGTGGAGGCGATCCAGTTCACGGTGGTGTTGTTGCCCGCGACGATGATGACCACCAGGTTGTGCAGCACTTCCTCGTCGCTCAGCCCGACCGGGTGCTCCAGCAGCCAGGAGGTGAGGTCCGCGCCCGGCCGCTGCTTCTTCCAGGCGATCAGTTCCAGCAGGATGCGGCCCATCCGCTTGTTGGCGCCGGTGGCGGCCACGGTCGGGGCGACGATCGTGGTGAGCGTCTCGACCAGTTGCAGCCCGCGCTCCTCGTCAAGACCCAGTAGCTCGGTGACCACCTGGAGCGGCAGGACGCGCGCGTACTGCGCCACCAGATCGGCCCGGTGGTGATCGGCGAACCCGGCGACCAGCCGCTCCGCGGTGGCCCGCACCGTACGGATCAGCTCGTGCCCGTTCACCCGGCTCAGCGCGTCGGCCACCGCCGAACGCATCCGGCGGTGCTGCGTGCCGTCCGCGAACAGCAGCGCGGGCCGCCAGCCCACCAGCGGCATCAGCGGCGAATCGGCCGGCACCCGGCCGTCGCGCAGCGGCGTCCAGCGGCGCGGATCGTGCGAGAAGTACTGCTCGTCGCGGGTGAGATGGAGCAGCTCACGGTGGCCGATGACCAGCCACGCCTCGATCCCGGGCGCGATCTCGACCGGCACCACATTGCCGTGGTCGCGGCGCATCCGCTCGTAACTCTCGGTCAGCGGCCCGTCCAGCGCCGCCCCGTGCAGCGGCACCCGCCGCTTCGTCGCGGCACCCCCCGCCGTCATGTCGCCTCCGTTGCGGTCTCGATGAGATGGCTCACCAGCGAGATCAGCGCCTTGACGGACGAGTGGTGCTCGCGGGCGTCACAGATGACCAGCGGGGTGTGCGGGAGCAGATCGAGCGCCGAACGCAGATCCTCCTCGCTGTGCAGCACGCTGTCCGGGAAGGAGTTGACGGCCACCGAGAACGGAACGTCCAGGTCCTCGAGGTGGCCGATGGCGTCGAAGGACGCCTCCAGGTCGCGGGTGTCGACCAGCGCGAGCGCGCCCAGGGCGCCGCGCGCCAGGTCCTTCCACGCGGGGAGGAAACGCTGCTGGCCGGGGGTGCCGAAGAGGTACAGGACCAACTCGCCGCCCAGCGTGATCCGCCCGAAGTCCAGCGCCACGGTGGTGGTGGTCTTCGACGGACGCACCGGCGTGTCCAGCCGGGCGCCCGCCCGGCTCATGGTCGCCTCGGTGGACAGCGGCTTGATCTCCGAGACCGTGCCGATCAGCGTGGTCTTGCCGACCCCCATCGGCCCGACGACCAGGATCTTCGCCGCGCCGGACACGCTGGGCTGCACGTACATGACCGTCGCGTCGTCCAGGTCGTCCGTGGTGTCCGTGCCGTTCATGCCGTGGGTGTCATCCATGTCGTCGTCCACGCCGTTCGCGCCGTCCACGCCGTTTGTGCGGCCTGTGTCGGGCATCGAGATCTCAGAGCTTGCTTTCAAGCCCATCGAGCACCTTCCTCAGCAAGTCCATATCGGCGCGCTCGGCCACCCGGATGGGCGGGCGCGCCACGATGTGCCCCCAGTCGATGAGATCGGCGAGCAGCACCTGCACCACGGCCGGTGGCTGGCCGAGGTGAGCGGCGACCTCCGCCACCGACAGCAGCCCCTGACAGCGGCGGACGATCCGCCGGTACTCGGGCTGGAGGGGCGGGGGCAGAGCGCTTCCGGAGGCCCTCACCAGCGTCTCCAGCGACAGGGCATCCCGTGAGGAACCCGCGCGCCCCCGTGTGATCACGTATGGGCGCACCGCGGCCGTGGTCCGTTCCTCCCCGGGCTCGATCATGGCGCGCTGGTCTGCTCCCGCGGCCTGCTGCTCAGATGGGCGCCGATTCTCGCCACCAGCACTTGCATCTGCTGGGCCACCAGGCCGACATCCGCCTCCGTGCCGGTGGCCACCCCCAGCGAGGCGCCCTGACCGGCCGAGGTGAACAGCACGAAACCGCCGTCCGACTCGATCATCAGCTGTCTCACCCCCGCCTCCTCGCCGAACAGCAGCGACACCGTGGACTGGCCGGTCACCGTCAGCGCCGCGCAGGCCGCGGCCAGCGACTCGGCCTCGGCGAGGCCCAGTTCGGGGACCTCTCCCGTCAGTCCCTCGGCGGAGCCGTGCCCCATGCGCAGACCGTCCTCCGAGACGACGACGGCATGCCGTACCCCCGGAATCTGGGTCAAAGGACGCAGCATCCATCCAACGTCGGGCAGCCTGGATATGGTTCCGGCCACTACCGGCCTCCTTCTCGGTCCTCGTGATCTTCTCGGTCCCGGTCCCGGTCGTGATGAGGAACGCGCACCCGGTCAGGGTCCCCGTCCCCGTCCTCCGCAGCCTCCGCCGCCTCGGCCTCGGCCCGGCCGCGGCGGATGCCGGACACCACGCTCGCGATGGAGGCTCGGGCGGCTTCGGGGGTCCACGGGTCGGCGTCCGCTGCGGTGTCACCGGGGTCGTCGCGGGGTGCGTCGGGTCCCGGGGTGGACGTACGTGGCGCGGCCGTACGCGGGGTCGTACGGCGCCGGTTGCGGCGCTGCGGAAGGCCGCCGACCGCCGGGGCGGGGGTGTTCCCGGCCGGGGCCGGGGTCACCGGCGCCGGTTCGATGACCACGGGCTCGGCGTCCTCCTCCGGGGCGCTGTCCAGCGGTTCGGTCAGCAGGCGGTGCGGTACGAAGACCACGACCCGGGTCCCGCCGTACGCCGAGGCGGTCGACAGCTCGACGCCGAAGCCCAGCTCCCGCGACCAGCGCCCCACACAGGCGAGCCCCAGCCGTGGGACCGCTCCCAACTGGGCCAGATCCAGCCCCTCGCGCAGCTGTCCGGTGGCCTGTTCGAGGACGTCCGGCGGCATCCCGAGCCCCGCGTCGTCGATCTCGATGACCGCGCCCGCCGCCACCTCCCGGACGGAGACGGCCACCTGGGTGCGGGACGGGGAGAACACCGTCGCGTTCTCCAGCAGCTCGGCGACCGCGTGCATCAGCCCTTCGACGGCCGGCGCCACCGCGTACAGCGTCTGCCCGCCGTGCACGTCCACCCGCCCGAACTCCACGATCCGCGACTGGGCGCCGCGCACGCAGTCGAAGAGCGTCACCGGCCGGGTCTCCCGCCGCGCGGGCCAGATCCCGCACATCACCAGCAGTGTCTGCGCCTTGCGGGTCATCTGGGCGGCGGCGTGGTCGGCCTTCATCACCTCGGCCATCAGCCGCGCGTCGGCCACATGCTGCTCCAGGCCGTCGAGCACCTGCTGCTGGACGGTCGACATGGCGTGCATGTTCCGGGCCACGGACTCGAACGCCGCCTGTACGGAGTCGCGCAGCATCCGCTCCCGGCGGGCCGCCTCGTCCAGCTCCGCCCGTACGGCAGCCAGCCGGGTGATCTCCTCGGCGCGCTCGGCGGCGCGCGCCCGCTCCCGCTCGGCGGTCGCGCGTTCCTGATCGGCGATGGCCCGTTCCCGCTCCGTCGCCGCCCGCGCCCTGGCGAGGGCTCTGCGCAGTCTGGAGACCCACAGCAGCGCCAGGAGCAACACCAGCACCACCATGATGGACAAGGCCACGATGACGGCCACCGTCCCCGACAGCACCTTTGACACCTCCATCCGGGACACGGCCACGAACCGGGCAGATACTACTCATCAACTGATCAGTTGCGTCTGGTAGTTGCCAAACTCTCACCCGTGACGGATCACGCCTTCACAGCGGGTCAAACATGCGGTAAACGCGGCCCCACCCGGACCATCTCAGCCGGACCTCCCACCGAGCCCGGCACACCCGGCCCATAAGCTCCTGACCATGCCTGACATACCCCTGATGACGTTGCTCCTGCTCTGTCTGGCCGCCGGGGCGGCCGGCTGGATCGACGCCGTGGTGGGAGGCGGGGGACTGCTGCTGCTCCCCGCCCTGCTGGTCGGGCTGCCGGGCTTCCCGCCCGCGTTCGTCCTCGGCACCAACAAGGCGATCGCCATCTGGGGTACGACGGGCGCCGCCGTCACGTACACCCGCAAGACCCCGGTGGACGTCCGGATCGCCGTACGCATCGGCATCGCGGCCGCGATCGGCTCCCTCGCCGGTGCCTCCCTCGCCTCCGGCATCGACGGCGCCGTCCTGCGCCCCCTCATCATGGTCGTCCTGCTGGCGGTCCTCGCGTTCGTCCTGCTCCGCCCCGCCTTCGGCACCGCCCCCGCCCTGACCGGCCCACTCTCCCGCCACCGCGTCCTCGCCGCGGTGCTGGGCGTGGGCCTCGGCATCGGCTTCTACGACGGCCTGATCGGCCCGGGCACCGGCACCTTCCTGGTCATCGCACTGGCCGCGACGCTCGGCATGGACCTGGTCACCTCCTCGGCCACCGCGAAGGTCGTCAACGTCTGCACGAACCTGGGCGCGCTGGTGACCTTCGGCTCCCAGGGCACGGTGCTGTGGGGCCTGGCCGCCCTCCTGGCCTGTTTCAACCTGGCGGGCGGCATGGTGGGTGCGCGCATGGCCCTGAAGCGGGGGAGCGGCTTCGTGCGCGGGGTGCTGGTGCTGGTCGTCGTCTCGCTGGTGGTCAAGCTGGGCTACGACCAGTGGCTGTCCTGACCCGCCCCACCGGGCGCGAGGCCGTCGAAGACGATGGCGAGCATCCGGTCCCGTACCTCCTCCGCGAGGCGGGTGTGCGCGGAGGCCCGTGACGTGGCCACGAGTAGGGCGTATACCTCCGGCAGTTCGACATCGTCCCGGACGGCGCCGGCGCGTTGGGCCTGCCGCAGCAGAGCGCCGACGGCTCGGCGCATGCCGTCCGATGCCCGGGCGGCGTCGCCGCCGCCGTCACCACCGGCCTCGCGCAGGGCCTCACCGATGGCGATCTTGCCGGACGCGTCGGTGACGAGATGGCGGAAGAAGCCGAAGAACGCCGCCCCCGGGTCCGTGGCGTGAAGCAACCTCCGCCTGCTCCCGCAGGCGATCGAACCGCTGCACGAGAACGGCCTCCAAGAGTGCCGCCTTGGTGGGGAAGTGCCGAAAGACAGTGGCGATGCCGACGCCCGCCAGGCGGGCCACCTCCTCGGTGGACGCGGACCGGCCACCCTGCCCGAAGACCTCTTCGGCAACGCTCAGGATCCGCTCGCGGTTGGTCCGCGCGTCGGAGCGTTGCGGCCGCCCGCCGCCCGTCTGCCGACACTTCGGGACCACCGCACGTCGGCGTGGACCACAGGAGAGTGCCATGACCCAAGCCCCCAGCCCGCAAGAGGTTTTCCTCGCGCTCGTGAACGGCGTCGCGGAGGGCCGTTGGAACGAACTGCCCGATCTGTACGCGGAGCAGACCCACGTCGTGCACCGTTCCTATTGCCTGAGTGGGTGAAGCTCCTATAGATCGTCAAGCGGCTTGCTTGAACTGGTCAGCGGTGATGTGAGGGTGGGGTAGATGCCGGTAGACCTCGCGGGCGACGAACCG